>NZ_NRRL01000004.1 GCF_016583645.1 Rhodovibrio sodomensis
AGGGCACCAAGAAAGGGCCCGTGTTCAGCCCGGTCCCCACGGCTTTCGAGCTGCCCAACGGCAAGAACCAGCCGTTCATGCACATCATGTTCGAGCAGGACACGGTGGTCCGGCAGACCAGTTGAACTGGCCGACGGACAAACCGGCTCGCACCGGGCCCGCGCCGTCCGCGCGGGCCCGGCTCGCCCTCGCTCACGCAGCAACCGCCCTCTTGTGAGGTACATGCCATGTTTTTCCGGTTCCGCCATCTTGCAGCGACTGCGCTGGTGATCGCCACCGCGGGGTCGGCCGCCGCGGACCCGCCGACGGTCACGGGCAAGGAGTTTTCCTTCCAGCCGTCGACGATCGAGGTCCCGGCCGGCGAGACGACGACGATCACCTTCGAGAACAGCGGCCGGCTCAGCCACAACCTGACGATCCCGGCCCTGGAGGCCGCCAGTGGGACGATCCAGGCCGGCAACACGGCGAAGATCACAGTGGCGCCCGAAGAACCCGGCCGCTACGAAATCCGCTGCAGTGTCCCCGGTCACGCGCCCGCCGGCATGACGGGGACGCTGGTGGTGACGAAGTAGCCGTCGCCAGTCGGGCCGATAGGCGCTTTTTTCGCCCGCCGATCCCCGCGTCACACCTGCGTGGACGCGGCTTGCATGAATCCAGACCGATGAACCGGCCCCGTCCGGGTGGACGGGATCGGCACATCGACCCGATGGCGTTGTTGCTGGCTTCCCTCGGCACTTGCCTGACGATCGGGTGGGTCAACCAGGCCAATGTCCGCGGCTTGGACTATCGCGACCTGAAGATCCGGGTGCATGCACCGTTCGCTCTACGTGGTTACCTAGAGCAAAATCGATGAAGGTCGAGCGACCTTCATCGTGAATTTTGCTCTAACTGCTGGAAGAGAGAGCAAGATTCAGCTGAAAGCTGGCTTCACCTTGCAGCATCTTGCTCTAGGGATCGATGGCGACGTCCGGCCGGGGTTCACGCAGGTCAGCTACACGGTCGAACTGGACACCGACGCGGATGCCGAGACGCTCGGGTAGATCCGCAAGGCAGCCGAAGCGTCGTCGCCCATGTTCGACACCATCCTCAACGCAACCGCGATCACGGGCGAAGTTCGGCCCGCCCAGCATGGCGCGGCCGCCTGAACGGGCCACGGTGAAAAAAAGGACGCCCGGAGCCGAGAGCTCGGTTGCCGGGCGTTCGCTCGCCCGATTACCTGGGCAAACGCAAGACGCGTAGGTTCAGTGACTACACGCGATTGTAAGCCTCTGTTGTTTATGTGCTGGCCCTGCTTATCAAGCAAACTCTAAGCGCAAGATGGCCGCGAAATTCCGTTGAGACGGTGTGCGGCCGACTCATACCCGAAAAGACAACAGGGGTTTGCAAATGAGGACAAGCATTTGGCTCATCGGAACGGGTCTGGCGGCGTCCCTGGCAGTGAGTGCCGCGGCACAGAGTCTTGAACCTGGGAAGGTGGTGCAGCCCGAGGAAGCCCAGCTGCATCAAGCGCCTCAATCCGAGCTCGTGGCCAAGGGCGAGGCGTTGTTCAACGACCCCAGCATTGGCGAAAGCGGTCTTTCCTGCGCCACCTGCCATCAAGACTTCGGGCAGTACAAAGAGACCTTCAAGAAGCCGTATCCGCACTTCGTCAACATGGCCAACGCGAAAGCCGGCCTCGACAAGGTCAACGCCGCGGAGATGGTGCAGCTGTGCATGGTCGTGCCGATGCAGACCGACCCGTTGCCGTGGCAGAGCGAGAGCCTCGCGGCGCTCGCGGCTTACGTGCAAGACGAGCGGAAACGGTTTGCTGAACACAGCCGGTGAAGGGCCCCGTTCCAGAGCTTTCCGGCCTTTTGCCGTACGGGGAAAACGGGCGATAGAGCTGAACGCGGGTCACGGCTGACGGCCGTGTCCGCGCGCTCTTGCGGCCGGGCGACGCCACAACGTCCGCACAGGTGCGGGCCGCACCGGGACCGAGACCGCGCTGTGGCCGCACGACCAAGGCCCGGATGATTGCCGCTTGGCTCGCCACACCCCGGAGAGCCGGCAGCTTGTCCAGATATCCGCGGGACGGGGCGGCCGGGGTCTTCCGTTCGGACGTCCCCGGCCGCCTCCGCGACTTGATTGCTTTCAAAGGCCCGAAGACGGCTCGCAAAGCAAGCCTACGCCGCCTTTTCCCAGGCCTTGGCCTGCAGCGGGCCGTCGAGCGGCGTGTCGGCCAGGTGGTTGGTGAAGTTGGACAGCGTCTTCATCGCCAGCGCCGTCACGGTGTCCAGCACGTGCTGCCGGGTGAAGCCGGCGTCCAGGAATGCCTGCACGTCCGATTCCGACGCCCACCCCTGCTTCTCGATCAGCGTGCGGGAAAACGTGACCAGCGCGGCCAGCTTCGGGTCCCGCGGCGTGCCGCCGTCGCGCAGGGCCTGGACCGCCTCGCTACGCGCCCCGGCGCGCTCGGCGTTGCCCGTGTGCGCGGCGACGCAGTATCCGCACTTGTTGTACGCGCTGATCGCGAGCAACAGCACCTGCAGTTCTTCGGAAGTGAACGCCGACTGCTGCTCCAGCAGCCCGTTCAGGGTCGCGTAACCCTGCAGCGCCGCCGGGCTTTCCGCCATCACGCCCAGGACGTTCGGCACAAAGCCGAAACCCTGTGCGATCTTGTCCAGCGTCTCCTGGCTGCCGGCGGGCGCGCTCTGCTTGTCGTGGATTGGGAAGCCGTTCCGGTTGGTCGTGGTCATGCTTGACTGCCCTTTCGACGTTGGGTGGACGAGATCGTCGTTACAGGTCGGGCGCGGCCGGTCGGCCGCGCCGCTGTCCGACACATGGGCAGTCCGGTTCGCCGCGTAACCGGTGCGCGCCTCAAATCTCCGTGAATCAATCGTGAAAAATATTATTCTACACCATCGAGTCCGTAGTTATCGCGTACGGCTCCCGGCTCACGGCTGCGGACCGACTGCCGGTCGGCGAAGCGTCTTGACGTGGATCGACGCGGCGATCGGATTGGTCCCTCGGAAACCGAGGGCCGACGCCGTTCGCCTATAACCGTAATAAGCGCACGCGCATTTGAGCAGGTGTGACTGGCCATGAGCGTGGTGCTCGTCCCATCCTCAGGCTATGATGTCGACGATCCGCCACATCCACATGTTCGTCGCGGTCCTCGCCATCGCCCTGGCGCTGGCGGCCGCGGAACCTGTCAATGCGCAGGTCCCACAAAGCTGGCGGTCCGCGTTTCCCGAAACGGACTTCTCCCGCCACGCGGTCCCGTTCGACGAGATCATGTCCGGCGGGGTGCCCAAAGACGGCATTCCCTCGATCGATGAGCCTGAGTTCGCCCCGGTCGCTGAGAGACGCGACTGGCTGGCCGACCGGGAGCCTGTCATCGGTCTGGAAATCAACGGCGACGCCCGAGCCTACCCGCTTCGGGTTCTGACCTGGCACGAGATCGTCAACGATACCGTCGGCGGGGTGCCGGTGGCGGTCACCTATTGTCCGCTTTGCAACACGGCGATCGTGTTCGAAGCCAAGCTTGACGGCCGGCGGCTCACATTCGGAACGACCGGTAAGCTACGCCACTCCGACCTCGTGATGTACGACCGCCAGACCGGCACCTGGTGGCAGCAGTTCACCGGACGCGGCATCGTCGGTGAGCACACCGGCGAAAAACTGGAGTTCGTTCCGGCGCGCCTGGAAAGCTGGGGCGCGTTCGTCGAGCGGCATCCCGATGCCCGGGTGCTGATCCCGACCGACCCCAATGCCCGGCCCTACGGGAAAAACCCGTATGCCGGATACGACAGCGCTCGGTCGCCGTTCCTATACCGGGGCCCGATGCCCGAGAAGCTGCCGGCCATGGCCCGCGTGGTCGTCATTGGCGAAGATGCATGGGCTCTGGAATTGCTGCGCGAGACAGGCCGGATCGAAACCGACACGCACGTCCTGACGTGGAGCCCCGGTCAGGCTTCGGCGCTCGACGCGCGCCGGATTGCCGAAGGCCGGGACGTCGGGACGGTTACCGTACAGAAGAAGACGCCTGACGGGCTCCAGGACGCCGTCTACGATGTGACGTTCGCATTCGTCCACAAAGCCTTTCATCCCGACGGCAGCTTGCATGTCGGTGACGAAGGCGGCGGCGACTAAGCGGGGACCGGCCTATAGCGGCCGATGGACCTGACCCAAAGGGCCCAGACCTGGCGCCCAGCGGCAGAATACAATGGGTTGTCATCATCCCAGCTCGGGGCGGTTCAGCGTGCCTCTGGCGATCGCTTGTGAATCCAGGCTTTCCAGCCGCTCGAAATAGGCCGGGACGGGTGCATGTGACCCGGATATGCTGGGTTTTTCACCGTGTCCGGAGGGCGTTGCCGTGGACGTTCGAGCATGGCTGCAGGGCATCGGTCTCGAGGTTTACGCGGACACTTTCGAAGAGCAGGCGATCGACCGCGCCCTCCTGCCGGACCTGACCGCCCAGGACTTGAAAGATCTCGGCGTCGGCGCGCTCGGCCATCGCAAGCGGCTGTTAGCCGCGATTGCCCAGCTGGGAGCCGAGCCTGGCGTGGTTGCAGGCGGTCTCGACAATGCGGAGCCGAGCCGGCGCCAGGTCACCGTGGTTTTCGTCGACCTGTGCGGCTACACGCTGCTGGCGAACCAGATCGATCCAGAAGACCTGCATGCATTGTTGAACCGCTATTTCGATATCGTCGACAGCACGATGGCGGAGTTCGGCGGCCGCACCGACAAGCACGTCGGCGACGCCGTGATGGCCGTGTTCGGCGCGCCGGTCGCGCATTCGAACGA
The DNA here is from genome assembly GCF_016583645.1 of Rhodovibrio sodomensis. GTDB lineage: Bacteria > Pseudomonadota > Alphaproteobacteria > Kiloniellales > Rhodovibrionaceae > Rhodovibrio > Rhodovibrio sodomensis. The sequence goes on from NZ_NRRL01000004.1 coordinate 4,786, forward strand.
CCCGGAACGCGCCGTGCGGGCGGCGTGGGAGGTCCGTAAGCGGCTGGCGACGCTTGGGCTCGCCGCCGCCGGCTCTTCCGCGTTGGAAATGCATGCGGGTATCGCCGCGGGGGAGGTGTTGGCCTCCAGCACCGGCAGCCGGCACCACCTCGAGTACACGGTCACGGGCGAGAGCGTGAACCTGGCCGCCCGCCTGCAAGAGCTGGCCGGCCCGGGCGACATCCTGCTGTCCGATGACGTCTACAGGGCCGTCAGCGCGTCGGTCGCCGCGCAGCAAGAAACGCGGGCGATCCGTGGCTTCGACGCGCCGGCGCCGTTCTGGCGGCTGGCGGATGTCCACACCGATCAACCGACCTCGGTGCGTTACGGTTTCGTCGGCCGGACGTCCGAACTGTGCCAGGTCGACCATCTCCTGAAAGCCGCGGCCAACGGCGAGGGTGGGTGCGTCGTCGTGCGCGGTGAAGCCGGGATCGGCAAAACCCGCTTCGCCGCGGAATGCGGCCAGCGCGCCGAAGCCGCGGGCTTTCGGGTCCACCTCTGTCAGGTGCTGGACTTCGGGGCGGAGATCGGTCGGGACGTCGTGCGAACGCTGGTGCGTAAGTTGATCGATCTCGATCCGGGGGCGGACGCGCCGGCCCAGCGGGCAGGTGCGGCGACGCGGCTCGCGCTGGAGCTCGATCTGGCACCGCCGCAGATTGCAGCCCTGAACGACCTGTTGAACCTGCCGCAGCACGGGCGTGCGAAGGCAAGCTACGCGGCGCTGGCGCCGGACCTGCGGCACGAGACCAGGCATGAACTGGTCGCCCGGATCGTGCACAGCCGTTCGGCGTCGCAGCCGTTGATGCTGATCGTGGAGGATGTCCACTGGGCGAACGCCCTGGCGCTGCGCCAGTTCGCGCGGCTGGCGGCGATCGCCGGCCAAGGCGCGATGCTGCTGATGCTGACGACCCGCGCCGAGGGCGATCCCCTTGGGCCGGCCTGGGCCGCCGAGACCGGGGACGTATCCGTCGCGACAGCGGAACTGGCGCCGTTGGCCGCGCACGACGCCGGTCAATTGGCCGCGGAGATCAGCCAGGGGGATGCGGCGGTGATGGCGGGCAGCCTCGCGCGGGCGGGCGGCAACCCGTTGTTTTTGGAACAGTTGGTGCTGAGCGCCCAGACGCACGGGGCGCGCGATCTGCCGGGCTCCCTGCAGAGCCTGATCCAGGCGCGCCTCGATGCGCTCGACCCGCCGGACCGGCACGCCGCCCGGGCGGCTTCCGTGCTGGGGCAGAGCTTCAACCTTGCCACCCTGCGGGACATGCTGGACGCGCCGAGCTACGCCTGCGACGGGCTTGCCGACGCGTATTTGGTGCGCCGCGAGGCGTCCGGCTACCGGTTCGCCCACGCCCTGATCCGCGACGGAGTTTACGCGTCGGTGCCCAAGCGCGAACGCACCGCCTTGCATCTGCGCGCCGCGGCCTGGTTCGAAGACCGCGACGCACCGCTATGGGCGCGGCATCTCGGTCTCGGCAACGCCCCGACGGCGGCGTTGGCCTACCTGACGGCGGCCCGGCAGGAGGCCGGTCAGTATCGCTTCGACGCCGCCTTGAGCCTGGTTGAGCAGGGCCTGGCGATCGCCCGCACGGCCAGCGAGCGATCCTCCCTGGCGCTGGAATGCGGCGATCTGCTGACCCACCTCGGGCGCGTCGACGGCGCCTTGGCCAGCTACGATGCGGCCGTCGATGTGGCGCCCTGCGATGCCGCGCGTGCGCTGGCGCTGGTCGGCCGCGTGCGCGGCATGCGGATCGCCGAGCAGATCGACGGTGCCCTTGCGCTGCTCGACGACGCCCAGGCGACCGCCGAGCGCGAGGACATGCTGGAGACACTCGCGGAGATCCATCATCTGCGCGGCAACCTGTACTTTCCACTCGGACGCAACCTTCAGTGCGAAGCCGAGCATCGCCATGCCCTCGAACTGGCGCGGCGGATCGGCTCGCGCGCCTGGGAAGCGAAGGCGCTCGGCGGGCTCGGCGACGCGGCGTATGCGCTCGGGCAGATGCAAACCGCCCACGACAGCTTCGTCGGCTGTGTCGCGCTGTGCCGCCAGCTCGGGCTCGGGGCGACCGAGGTAGCGAACGCCAGCATGATCGCTCACGCCCAACTCTACCTGCTGGAGCTGCCGGCGGCGGCGGAGAGCTGCGTACACGCCATTGCGTTTGCGACCCAGGTCGGCCACTGGCGCGCCGAGTTGAACGCGAACGCGTCGGCCATGTGGGTCGCCCGGGAGATCGGGGATTTCGATAAGGCGCGCGCATGCAACGAACGCGCCCGCTACCTCGTCGAGAACCACGGTGCCAGCCGCTACCTCGCGGAGGTCCTGTGCATGGACGCCGAGTTGCAGATGGCCGCGGGGAACCGCGGGGCCTGCGTCGACTTGCTGCGCCACGCACTGGCTTTGCAGCGGGAGTCCGGGATCGCGTTCTTCGGTCCGATCAACCTGGGGCTGCTTGCCCTCCATACCGAGGACACAGCCGAGCGCGCGGCCGCGCTGTCGGAAGCAGAGGGGCTGCTGGCGCGCGGTTCGCTGGGCCACAACGTCCTGCAGTTCTACCGCGACGCCATCTTGGGCGCCGTTCGCCAGGGCGCCTTGCCGGAGGTCGAGCGGTACGCCCGCGCGTTGGAAGGGTACACGCGCGCGGAGCCGTTGGCGTGGTCCAGCTTCTTCTGCCGATGGGGGCGCGCCATGGCGTTCGCTGAAACCGGGGATAGCGCGGTGACAAGCCGAGAGCAGCTTCGGGCGCTGCGTGCCGAGGCTATGGCGCTCGGGCTGCACGCCTATGAAAGTCAACTGGCGACGAAGTTGGACGACTTGGCGGCATAGGCGGTGGCGGGCGCATCGTTGGCGCGCGCCCGGCCGCCCCGCGACGACGGCCATCGCTTCGCCGGCGGCCGGACAGCGCCCGGCGCCGTTGGGTGACCGATTGCGTGTTTTACCGCGGCCAGCATCACTCCGATGCCGGTCCAGGATGCTGGTCCAGAATGCCGGTCCAGCGCCGCCGCTTGAGCGCATTCACCGAGCGCATTGAAGCGGCTGTCGCGGCGGGCCAAGTTTCAGTGGTGTCGTCTGGCCGGCTTCCGCACTTCGGGCAACTTGGGATTGGCAGCTGACACGCAACCATGACGCTTCTCGTTTTCTATCTCCTGCTCGCCATCGGCGTCTCCTTCTTCTGCTCGATGGCGGAGGCGATCCTGCTGTCGGTGCGTCCGTCCTACATCACGGTCGTCGAGAACCGGGGGAAGCGCGGTGCGACCGTTCTGCGGCGGCTGACCGAGAACGTCGACCGGCCGTTGGCGGCCATCCTTACGGCGAACACGATCGCGCACACGGTGGGCGCGGCGGGGGTCGGCGCGCAGGCGGCCGTGGTGTTCGGCGACCAGTACGTCGGGCTCACGTCCGCCGTCCTGACCCTGCTGATCCTGATCCTGTCGGAAATCATTCCGAAGACGCTGGGGGCCACCTACTGGAAGCAGCTTGCCGTGGTCTTCGGCCTTCTGATCCACGGGCTGACGCGCCTTCTCGCGCCGTTCGTCTGGCTTTCCGAAAAGCTGACGCGGCTGTTGTCGCGCGGCTCGGCCAGCGCCTTCACTTTCAGCCGCGACGAGATCCGGGCGATGGCCGATATCGGCGCGCGGGAAGGTGTCCTAGAGAGCAAGGAGTACAAGATCGTCGGCAACCTGATGAAGCTGCGCCAGCTCTCCGTGCGGAACATCATGACGCCGAGAGCGGTCGTCTTCTCGGTGGACGAGACCACGACCGTGGGGGCGTTCTTCGAGACCCACCACGACACGCCTTTCTCGCGCATCCCCGTCTACGGGCGCGATCCCGAAGACATCACCGGCTACGTTCTCAAGACCGACCTTCTGATCGCCCAGGCCCGCGACGACTTCGACAAGCCGTTGCAGGCGTTCAAGCGAGAGATCCTCGTCGTGCCGGACATCCAGTCGGCCTCGGACATCTACGACCGCCTGGTCCGCGAGAAACGCCATATCGCGCTGGTCGTCGACGAATACGGCACGCTGCAGGGGCTGGTCACCCTGGAGGACGCGGTCGAGACGCTGGTCGGGCTCGAGATCACCGATGAGCAGGACACGGTGGCGGATATGCAGGAGCTGGCGAATCGCCGCTGGCGCGAGCGCATGCTCGCGATCGGGATCGATACCGATCAGATTAAGGCCGGCAGGGCCGGATAGAACGATGACGGCGTACGCGCTGTTTACCTGCACGGGGTCACGTGGCCAATCGGTGTGCCAAGGGCGCCCGCCCGCGTAGGCGCGCACCGCTTGCCCCGACTCCGCCCGGCGCGGCGTGATGCGCCCCGGGCGTTCACGCGCCCCGGGTTCACGCGCCCCGGGCAAGCAGGGACCGGCACGATGAGCGAATACCAGTATTACGAGTTCCTGGCGATCGACCGTCCGCTCGACGAGGCCGATCTGACCGAGCTGCGGGCGCTGTCGTCGCGCGCGCGGGTCACGCGCACGAGCTTCACCAACCATTACGAGTGGGGCGACTTCAAGGGCGATCCGGTGGCGCTGATGCAGCGCTGGTTCGACCTGCACCTCTACCTCGCCAACTGGGGCACGCGGCGGCTGATGATGCGGCTGCCGACGCGCTTGCTGGACCCTGCGCGCCTCGAGCCGTTCCTGCGGGAGGCCGACTGGGTCGACATCGAGACGTTCGGCGCGCACGTCCTGCTCGACTTTCTGCAGGACGACGAGGCGCCGCAGGCGGACTGGGACGACGGCACCGGCTGGCTGGCCGCCCTGGCGCCGCTGCGCGGGGACCTGCTGTCCGGCGACCTGCGGGTGGTTTACCTGGTCTGGCTGAGCGCGGTGGCGCAGGGCCTGCTGCCGGACGAGACGCTCGAGCCGCTGCCCGGGATCGGTCCGCTGTCGGGCGCGCTCGACGCCTTCGCGGAGTTCTTCGGCATCGACGCGGATCTGGTGGCGGTGGCGGCCGAGCGCGAAGCGGTCGACCGGCTGCCTTCGGGAGACGCCGCGCGAGCGCAAGTGGCGGCCTTGCCCGAGGCCGAGAAGACCGACCTGCTGGTGCGCCTGGTCGAGGGCGATCCGCACGTCGAGTCCACCCTCCGCGCCCGGCTGCGCGACGACGATGCCGCGGCGGCGCGGCGCACGGTCGGCGAGCTGCGCCGGCGCGCGCAGGCCCGTGCGGACGAACGCGCCCGCGCGGCCGCCGAGCGGCGCGCGGCGGAACAGCGCCGCCAAGCCGAGGCGGCCGAACGCGCACGCCGGGCCCGGCTGGACGCGGTGCGTCAGCGCGGCGCCGATGCCTGGCGCGACGTCGAAGCCGAGATCGCGCGCCGCAACGCCGCCGCCTACGACCGCGCGGCGACGCTGCTCGCCGACCTGAAGACGATCGCCGCCGAGAACGGCACGCAAGACGCCTATGCCCACCGGCTGGAGGACCTGCGCGCCCGCCACGCGCGCAAGCCGAAGCTGCTGGACCGGCTGGACCCGTTGCGGGCGGGGTGAGCCGCAGCCGCGCGCCGGGCGGGGCCGGCCTGGGTCACCCGGCTCGTGATGCCGCCCGGACAGATGGTGCAAGCCGTGCCCGGCAAGGCCCTGAGCAAGGCCCGACATAACCGGGTCCACTCTCGGCGGGAGTTGACCCGAAGCGGCCGCCGTCGTCACGGCCGAAAGGAGGGCCGAAGCCATCGGGTGTGGTTGCGGGACGGGCCCAAATCGGTTGAAAATGTCGGCAGTTCGGCAGCGACCGGCGGGAGGCTCCATGACCGCACAGGCGCACGAGGCGTTTGACGTCCGCACGCACTGGGACGGTGTGTACGCCCGCAAACGCGCGGACGAAGTGAGCTGGTTCCAGCGCGTGCCGACGGTCTCCCTCGCGTGGGTCCGGAACCTGGCGTTGCCCCACGACGCCCCGATCGTCGACGTTGGCGGCGGGGCGTCCCGCCTTGTGGATCACCTGCTGGCCGACGGGCACCGCGCCATCACGGTGCTCGACATTTCCGAACAAGCGCTCGCGACCACGCGCGCCCGCCTCGGCGCGGACGCGGGGCACGTGACCTGGCTGGTCCAGGATGCGGCGACTTGGCGCCCATCGCAGAGCTACCGTGTCTGGCACGACCGGGCGGTGTTCCACTTCCTGACCGACGCCGAACGCCGACAGGGGTATCTGGACGCGTTGACGGCGGGCGTCGCCGCCGGCGGCCGTTTCATCGTGGCGACCTTCGCGCCGGACGGCCCGGCGACCTGCAGCGGCCTCCCGGTGCAGCGTTACGGCGCCGACGATCTGGCCGCGCTTCTCGGCCCGGCTTGGCGCCTCGTCGAGAGCACGCGGGAGCATCACGCGACGCCGGGCGGACGGGTGCAGCCTTTCACCTGGTGTCACTTCCAGCGCCTCTAAGGCTCAACTCCAGCGTCTGTAGCGCTCAGGCCGCGTCCGACCATGCGCGGACAACCCGCTCGACAAGCGCGAGCGTCGCGGTCGACCCGTCGCCGTCGCCCTTCTCGAAGTCGCCCTCGACCTGCGCCATCTGATTGGTGACGTGCGCGAAGCAGAGAACCTTGGCGCCGGTCGCCCGGGCGAGGGCGTAAAGGCCGGCGGCCTCCATCTCCACCGCCAGGATGTCCCGCTCGCGCGCGGCCTGGATCGCGGTTTCGGTCTCCCGGAAGGGCGCGTCGGTGGTCCAGGTCGCGCCGCGGAGCACCGGCGGGTCGATGTCCGTCAGGGCCGCACCCGCAAGGTCCAGCAGCGCCGGGTCGGCCGTGCTGTAATCGCCGGCCGGCAGATAGTGGTAGCTGGTGCCCTCGTCCCGGAGCGCGCGATCGATCAGGACGTGGTAGGGCGGCGGCTGGACCGCGTCGATCTGACCGGCCGAGGTGACGCTGACGATCAATTCGGCGCCCGAGGCGATCATCTGCTCGGCGACCAGCACAGCGTACGGCGCGCCGACCGCGCAGCCGACGATGCCGCAGGGCGTTCCGGCGACCGCGAAGCGGTACATGGTGCTGTGATAGCACGCCCAGTTGGGCTCCGGTTCGCCGCGGCCTTCGGCGATCAGGCACCGCACGACGTCGCCGTCCGGGTCGAGCAGGCAGACCCGCGGGATCGTTCCATCCTGAACGCCTTTCTGCCGGCGCGCCTCGCGCAGCAGGCCGTCGGCGGAGAACGTGGAGGGCGCGGCGGTGTCTTTTGCCCGCAGGATCGGCGGCGTCTCGTCGGATATGGGCATGCGATCGGTCGCTCCCGGGTTTGTGCCGGTTATTCGGCCGCTTGAACCGTCGCGCTCGGCCTTAACTCGCCAAGCGCCTGACGGACAACCTGACCGGCTCCGTAGAGCGCGAGGCTCGCCATGATGCCCGCGACGATGATGTCGGGCCAGCCGGTCCCGGTTCCGAACACGCCGAGGGCGGCCCCTAGGACGGCAAGGTTGGCCAACACGTCGTTGCGCGAGCAGATCCAGACCGAGCGCATGTTGGCGTCGCCGCCTCTGAAACCGGTCAGGAGCGCCAACACCACGGCATTGGCCAGCAGGGCCAGCAGACCCACCACGCCCATGACCGGCGCCTCCGGCACGGTGCCGGCGATGGCGTTCCAGGCGGTCGTGCCGACAACCCACAGCCCGAGCACGCCCATGGACAGCCCCTTTACGAGCGCGGCCCGCGCCCGCCACGTCAGGGCCGTGCCCACGACGGCCAGACTGATGCCGTAGTTGGCGGCGTCGGCGAGGAAGTCCAGCGCATCGGCCTGCAGGGCGGCGGACCGGGCGGTGTGGCCGGCGACGATCTCGACGGCGAACATCACGGCGTTGATGACCAGGACGATCCAGAGCACGCGGCGTTGGCGGCCGTCGCTTGGACCGGATGGCTGCTGGTGCTGGCCGCAGCAATGCGCGCTCATCGCTATGGTTCCCTTGTCGTCCGTGCCATAGGCGCGCAAGCTGAGCCTTGTAGCGGCTACAAGGTCAAGGGCGGGCGATGCCGGACGAGCTTACCATCCGCGAGGCCGCCAGGGCTGCCGGGACCACGCCCGAGACGGTGCGGTACTACGAACGTCTCGGGATCCTTCCGCCGGCCCGGCGCGCGGCGAACAACTACCGTCGTTACGCGCGCTCGGACGTCCGTCGGCTCGTCTTTCTGCGCAAAGGGCGTGAGCTCGGATTCAGCCTCGACGACCTGCAGACCCTGCTTGCCGTGTCCGACGACCCCAACCGCGACTGCGCCGAGGTCGACCGCCTGACCGCCGCCCACCTCGAAGCTGTCGAGCAAAAGATCGCCGGCCTGCAGCGCCTGGCCGACGAACTGCGCCACCTGAGCCAGCAGTGCCGCGGCGGCCGGATCCGCGAATGTCGGATCGTCGAGGCGCTCTCGCCGTCCGCCGATGGGCAGGGCCGGTCATGACCGGACGGGTCGGGCGCCCGGCGCGGCCATGAGCGCGCGACGCGGCGCCCCGTTCGTGGTCGGCGTGCGCGAGGTGAACGGCGCGCTCGGCGACCTCGGCACGCTGCTGCCCCTGGTGCTGGGCGCGGTCTCGGTGGCCGGTCTGGCGCCGACCCCGATCCTTCTGGGGTTCGCCGTCGTCTACCTGGCGACCGGGCTGTACTACCGCCTCCCGGTGCCGGTGCAGCCGATGAAGGCGGTCGCGGCCGTGGTGCTCACGGCCGGGGCCGGGCCGGCCGCGCTCGCCACCAGCGGCGTGCTGCTGGGCATCGTGCTGCTGGTCCTGGGCCTGACCGGCTGGATCGCCCGGCTCGGACGGCTGGTGCCGCAGTCGGTCCTGGCCGGCCTGCAGCTCGGGCTGGGCCTGTCGCTGGCTGGTGTCGGGCTCGATCTGATGGCGCCGGATCTGGCCCTCGGGGCCGGGATACTCCTCGCCTTGCTCGGCCTGCTGTGGCTGGCCCCCCGCGCGCCGGCGATCCTGATCGTCGTGGCCCTGGCGATCCCGTTGGCCGATCTGCTCGGCGCCCGGCAGCTGGACATCGCCGCCCTGGACGGCGGCTGGCTCGCGGTTGCGCCGCTGCCGCAGTGGGCGGAGGTCGAGCGGGCGGCGTCGCTGCTGGTGGTCCCGCAGCTTTCGCTGACCTTCATGAACGCGGTCGTGCTCACCGCCCTGGTCGCCGGGGATTACTTCGGCGAGCGCGCCGCGCACGTGACGTCCGCGCGGCTTGCCGTCAGCAGTGGGCTGGCGAACCTCGTGCTGACCCCGTTCGGGGCCCTGCCGATGTGTCACGGGGCGGGCGGATTGGCGGCGCATTATCGCTTCGGGGCGCGCAGCGGCGCGGCCCCGGTGATGCTCGGGCTGGCCCTGCTCGCGCTCGCCGTCATGCCGGCGGCGGTCGGCGGCGCGGTCCTGTCGGCGATCCCGGCCGCCGCGCTCGGCGCCTTGCTGCTGTTGGCGGCGGGCGAGCTCGGCTGTTCGCGCCGGCTGATCGATTGCCGCCGGTCCTGCTGGCCGGTGATCGCGGTGACGGCGGCGGTCACCGTCTGGCTCGACCCGTTCTGGGGCCTGCTGGCCGGGGGCTGCGCGGAGGTCGGTCGGGCCGCCGTGGTGCGCCGTCTCGGCGCGGCCGAACGCACCTGACCCGGCTTGCGAATACGCGACCGGCGTTGCGGACGGGCGCTCTCTTGAGCGCTGTCACCGCTGGCCGTGCGGGGCCAGCGGGATGATCGCGGCGCCCAAGCGCGAGACCCCAATTACAGGTACTTCGCGATCGCCTTGAATTCCTCGATCTCGCGCCGCTGTTCGGCCGTCATCGGGCCGACGACGGTGTCGAGGCAGTTGTCCAGGTGATCCTTGATCAGGGTCGTCCGCGCGCCCGCCAGCGCGTTCTCGACGGCGTAGAGCTGCTGCACGAGCTCCAGGCACGGCCGGCCATCCTCGATCATCTGGATCACCTTGCGCAGGTGCCCGTCGGCCCGCTTCAGGCGGTTGGCGACCTGCGGGTGCGTGGCGTGCTGGTGCGTCGCATCGGTCATGGTTGATCCCATCCCCCTGGAGGGGATATAGCAGACATGACGATGAACGCAACCGTTCGCGCGGGACCGGCTTCGACCGCCCGCAGGGCACCGGGCCGCTGGAGGCGCACGTTATGGACGGAACGCTCGCGGTGTTCGCCGGGGCGATTGGCCTCGGCCTGCTGCACGGGATCGAGCCCGGCCACGGCTGGCCGCTGGCCGCCGGCTACGCGATCGCCCGAACCAACCGCTATGCCGCCGGCGCCGCCGCCAGCGCCATCTTGGGAACGGGTCACATGATCAGCAGCGTCGCGGTGGTGCTGGTGTTCTTCGGTCTCAAGGCGTGGCTGGACCTGGGTGAGCTCGGCTGGATCAACCTCGCGGCGGGCGCTGTGCTGATCGCCCTTGGACTGTGGGAGCTACGCGGACATCAAGGACACCGGCACGCGGCCGCGCACGACCACACGCACGCCGGGGCGGAGGCGTCGGCCGGCGCAACGGGTCTTTGGGGGATCGCAGCGGCGGCGTTCGCGCTCGGCTTCGCGCACGAGGAGGAGTTTCAGATCATTGGAATGTGCGCGGGATCGGCCCACTGCCTGGAGTTGATGCTGGCTTACGCGCTGTCGGTCGTGCTGGCGATCGTCACGCTGACACTGTTGGCGATCGCCGGGTATCAGCGCTGGCGCCATCGCCTGACGCACTGGGCACCGCACCTGCCCAAGCTCTCCGGCACCATCCTGATCCTGATTGGCGCCGGGTTCGTCGCCGGCGTCCTATGAGACCGCCGGTCGAACATCGTGGCGGGTCGGCGGGAGCTCCCCTCGGCAGCGGCCGCGGCATTGGCCATCCGGATCGGCAGGGGGCAAAGACGGCCCCGTCGGACCGTGCGAAGGTAGGCTTCAAGCCACGAGCATGTGGCCCCACAGCCCCAGCAGGAAGCCGAACACCGCGCCCAACGGCGGCGCCCAGTGACGTTCCAGGTGAGCTAGCGGGGCGATGTCTTCGAAGGTCAGGTAGAGGATACCGCCGGAGGCGAACAGCATGATCGCGCCCAGCAGGCCCGGCAGGTCCGCCATCTGCTCTTGTCCGATCCACGCCGCCAGGGGGCCCAGCGGCACCAACAGGCAGAGCAGGGCCAGCAGCGCGCCCCGGCCGATGCGGCCGGTGGCCAGGATCTCCCGGTACGCGTTGAAGCCCTCGGGCAGGTTCTGAAGGGCGATCAGCAGCGCCAGCAGGAGGCCCGTGCTGGCTTCGGTGGCCAGCATCGCGCCCATCGCCATCGCCTCCGGGACGAAGTCGAGCAGCATGGCCATGAGCTGAGCCGCGGCGCCGCCCTGGCGTTCGATCATGCGGTCGATCAGGAAGAAGGCGATGCCGCCGGCGGCGAACGATAGCACGGCCGGGGTCGGCGCCAGGTCCGCCATCCCGGCTGGCACCAGGACCAGCGCCACCGCCGCAAGCAGCACGCCGCCGCCGAAGGCGATCACGCTGTGCCGGAACTCCTCGTCCAGCCACCTCGGCTGAATGTGCTCGACCTTGGCCACCAGGCCGCCCAGCGGGATCGCCACGCCGGCGATCGTGGCGTACGCCAGGGCTGTCACCATATCGCTCATGCGTCCTACCCAGGCGGTCGGGGGCGGCAAGCCGGATCACGGAGACCGAAGCGGTGCCGTGTCAAGCCTGCGGTTGCAGGCGGCCGTGCCGAAGTGACCTGTTCGAGCCACGTCGCCTTGCGCGTCCACGCCAGGCCCGCCGCGCTGCACGCCGGCGCCCACCTGTCGGTCGAGTCCACACGGGGGTGATCGGGCTGCCAATCTTTTCTTGCCCGTTGTCATGAGGCTGCAAACGCTGAAGGCGCAGGATAGCGACCTGCGGGCAACGCGGCACATGAGGGAGATCACCACGATGAACGATCACGAACCGACACAAGACCTGCACCCGGACGCCGCCGGCGATCCGACGGAGCAGGGCTACAGCCAGTCCACCCGGATGGAGTACGCCGAGGATACGCCAAGTTCGCCGCTCGACCGGCCGACCATCGGCGAGGTGATCGGCGCCCGCTACGGCCGGCGCGACGTGCTGCGTGGCGCGCTCGCGATGACGGCGGTGGCCACCCTGTCCGGCACCGCCGGACTGTTGCGCGGCGGCGGCACAGCCGAGGCCGCCGAGGGCGCGGGCGTGCCCGCTTCGGCCTGGAGCTTCAACTTCCCCGAGCTGGAAGCCGCGGTCGACGAGACCCACCACGTGGCCCAGGGCTACGACGCCGACGTGCTGATCCGCTGGGGCGACGGCGTCGAGCCGGGCGCGCCCACCTTCCAGCCGATGAGCCAGAGCGCCGAGGCGCAGGACAAGCAGTTCGGCTACAACAACGATTACGTCGGCTTCGTGCCGTTGCCCGCCGGCTCGGACAACGCCGACCATGGGCTGCTCTGCGTCAACCACGAGTACACCAACGCTGAGCTGATGTTCCCGAACTACCAGGGCACGACCGAGGAGATCGCCAACATCGAGATGGCCGCCCACGGCCACTCCGTGATCGAGGTCGCGCGCGGGGCCGACGGCAAATGGTCGTACAAGCCGGACAGCCCGTACAACCGCCGGATCAGCCTGCGCTCGACGGAAATGACGATTTCGGGCCCGGCGGCCGGACACGCCCGGCTGAAGACCAGTGACGACCCCTCGGGCACGCGGGTGATCGGCACGGTCAACAACTGCGCGGGCGGCCTCACGCCCTGGAACACCGTCCTGATCGCGGAGGAAAACTTCCACGGCTACTTCAAGGGCGAGAATTCCGATCCGGCGGAGGCGGAGAACCACAAGCGCTACGGCGTGCCGGGCGGCTGGTACGACTGGGCCGACTACCACGACCGCTTCGATGTCGGGAAGGAGCCGCGCGAGCCCAACCGGTTCGGCTGGATGGTCGAATACGACCCCTACGACCCGACCTCGACGCCGGTGAAGCGCACCGCGATGGGCCGCTTCAAGCACGAGGGCGCGGAGACGCTGGAGAACGCCGACGGCCGCGTGGTCGCGGTGATGGGCGACGACCAGCGGTTCGACTACGTCTACAAGTTCGTCTCCCACGGCCGGGTCGACCACAACAACCGGTCCAACAACTTCGGCCTGCTGGACAGCGGCACGCTCTACGTCGCCCGGTTCAACGCGGACGGCACCGTCGACTGGCTGCCGATCGTCTTCGGCACCGGCCCGCTGACCCCGGAGAACGGCTTCGAGAGCCAGGCCGACGTGCTGATCGAGACGCGCCGGGCGGCCGACCTGTTGGGCGCCACGCCGATGGATCGGCCGGAGGACGTCACCCCGGACCCGGCGGCAGGCAGGATCTACGTGATGCTGACCTCCAACGAGAAACGCAAGCCTGACGCCACGCACCCGGCCAACCCGCGCGCGGGCAACTCCGCCGGGCACGTTCTGGAGATTCAGGTCACCGACGGCGACTTCACCAGCCTGCGAGACCGCTGGGACATCCTGATCCTGGCGGGCGACCCGGACGACCCCGAGGTCGGTGCCAAGTGGGGCAAGGCGACCAGCGAGCACGGCTGGTTCATCAATCCCGACAATTCCAAGATGGACAACCGCGGCCGGCTCTGGATCTCCACCGACGGCAACAGCCAGGAGGATTCCGGCCGGGCCGACGGCATGTGGGCGATCGAGACGGATGGCGAGTTGCGCGGCTCCAGCCGGCACTTCTTCCGCTGCCCGGTCGGGGCGGAGATGTGCGGCCCGTTCTTCACGCCGGACGACGGCACGCTGTTCGTCGCGGTCCAGCACCCGGCCGACGCCGAGGGATCGACCTTCGAAAACCCGGTGACCCGCTGGCCGGACTTCGACGAGAACATGCCGGTCCGCCCGTCGGTCGTGGCGATCACGCCCAAGGGCGGCGGTCAGATCGGTTGACGCGCCCCGGGTCGGGTGAACCACGACCGCGGACGGTGCGTCCCCTTTTCGATTGGGAGGAGAGGGCCATGGAGGGGAGGTGGCCGCGGTCCATGCCGGCGGCCACCTCTTCCGCCAACCCTCCTCTCAGCATCGCATGTGGGATGCTCGAGAGGGCCGTAAAACGGCGCAGATATGTGTGCAATATTGCGGCCAAATAGCGGGGGGCGGATACCGCTGTGCCACTACCATTGGAGGCTGGGCGGCAAGGCGCCGGCCAAGCCGTGGGCCTGGCCGTGCGCCTTACCGTGTTCGGCCGCTGAGGCCCTCAGCCTTGCTCGGGCGAGGCCAGGGGGACGGGGACGAACTGACTGTTGCCGTCCCGGCGCAGAAGGACGACGACCCCATCGGAGCCGGCCTGGGCGGCTTTCCGCAGCAGTTCGTTGACCTGCTGTGGCGTGTCGACCTCCTGACGGCCGATCTGGGCGATGACGTCGCCCGGCTGAATGCCCTGGCTGGCGGCGGGACTGCCCGGCGCGACTCGGGTTACCACGACCTCGTCGGCGCTCTGGCTGAGGTCGAAGCGCTCGCGGGTCCGCGGCCCGACATCCGCGAGCTTGACGCCCATCAGCTGCGCCGCGGCATCGCCGTCAATGGCCGGCTCAGCCGAAGCCATCTTGTCTTCCGAGCGTTTGCCGAGCGTGACGGTCTCGGTGGTCTTTTCGCCGTTCCGCCAGATCGTCAACTCGACCTGCTCGCCCGGATCGTGCTGCGAGACTCGCCAGGCGAGTTCCCCGGCATCCTCGATCGCTTGGCCCTCGACCTTGGTGATCACGTCGCCTTGTTTCAGGCCGCCTTTCGCGGCTGGACTGCCGGCGACGACGTTGCCGATCAAGGCGCCATCTTCAGCAGGGATTTCAAGGCCCTTGGCCAGCTGCGGGGTGATCGGCTGGACCATCACGCCGAGCCAGCCGCGGGTGACCTCGCCGTCCTGCTTCAATTCGGCGATGATCGGCTTGGCGACCTTGGACGGCAGGGCAAAGCCGACACCGACGTTACCCCCGCTGGGCGACAGGATCGCCGTGTTGACGCCGATCACCTTGCCGTCGGCATTGAACAGCGGGCCGCCTGAGTTGCCCTGGTTGATCGCCGTGTCCGTCTGGATGAAGCGGCTGTAGGGACCGGCTTTGATCTCGCGCCCGCGTGCCGAGATAATGCCGGCGGTCACCGACCCGCCGAGCCCGAACGGGTTCCCGATCGCCAGGGCCCAGTCGCCGATCTCGGCTTTCGCCGAGTTGCCCCAGTCGACCTCCGGCAGGTCCCGCTTCGTCTCGACCTTGAGCAGGGCGAGGTCGGTCGCCTTGTCGGTGCCGACGATCTCGGCGTCCAGCCGGGTCTTGTCCCGCAGGACGACGGTGACCTGGTCGGCCTTCTTCACGACGTGCTGGTTGGTGACGATGTAACCGGACTCATCGACGATGAAGCCGGAACCGAGCGAGCGCATCTGGCGCGGGGCCTGACGTTGGCCGCCGCCGAAGCGCTCGAAGAACTCGCGTAGGGGGTGGCCTTCCGGCAACTGCTCGAAGGGCATCTGGGGGCCGCGGTCGACCGTCTTGCGCGTGGAGATGTTGACCACCGCCGGCAACAGATCCTTCACGACCGGGGCAAAGCTTGGTGGCGTCTCCTGGGCGGCGACGGGCGCCGCCGATGCGACGGCACCGAGGATCATCGCGCCGGCCGCCCCAAAACGTAGCGTTCGGGTCATGCGTGAACTCCTATGGATATGGTCATGTCGGTCCGATCAGCTCTCGGACTTGCCGCTCTTGCCGCTGTCCATCTCGCTGCGGATGCGCTTGGACAGCTTCTTGTCTTGCCGGCCTGCTTGGCCGCCTTGATCTTCGGGCGGTATTCCGCGGCAATGCTCTGAACGTCTTCCGCAGCCTCGGCGAAGGATTTCATCTTGGCGTCGGGGATCCGTGTTTCGGCGGCCCGCGTCTGGCTCTGCTTCGCCGTGTCGCCGGCCTTGCTCGTGCTGTTGTCCGCCGCCATGGCGGGCAACGCGACGCCGGCGGCGAGAACGCCAGCCGAGATCCAGACCGTGAGCCTGCGGCTCTTGTCGGTCATCGGCGCCTCCGTCGAAAACCTGGATATGCCCGGGCACGCCTGCTTGATGCGCCTGGTCCTGCGGGCATCCGGTACGTGCGCATCACCATCTCAGCGGTCAACGCATGCAAATGCGCAGATTCCTTGGCAACGTCGGCATCGCGCAGGGGTTAACCAGTCACATTGTTTGCACACCGCTCGGATAGGGCCCACGTGACTTAGCCGAAAGTCGGTCAACGAGAGGGACGCGACGTGATGGAAGAGCGAAGCACCCTGATCGAGGCCGATGGCCTGCAGCGTTTCTTTGGCCCGACACAGGCCGTTCAAGATTTCAGCTTTCAACTGGAACGGGGGGAAATCCTGGGGTTTCTCGGCGTCAACGGCGCCGGGAAAACGACAACGATGGAGATGCTCACCGGCAATCTCGCGCCGAGCGGTGGCCGGATCGAACTGAACGGCTGCGACCTGCTCGATAATCCGCGGCCCGCCAAGGCCTCCGTCGGCTATCTGCCCGAGACCCTGCCGCTCTACACCACGATGACCGTGGACGCCTATCTGCGCTTCTGCGCGCGCTTGAACCGGGTTCCGAAGGCGGACCTGGACGAGGCGGTCGCCACCGCGATGCGGCGGTGCGGCCTGGAGGACGTGGCTGAGCGCGTCATCGCCAACCTGTCGCGCGGCTACAAGCAGCGTGTGGGTCTGGCGCAGGCGATCGTGCACGACCCGGAAGTCTTGATCCTGGACGAGCCGACCAAGGGTCTCGACCCGATTCAGGTCCGGGAAATCCGTCAGTTGATCCGCGAATTGGGGAAGAGCCACTCGGTGATTCTGTCCAGCCATGTGTTGCCGGAGGTCGAGGCGATCTGCACGCGCGTGCAGATCATCCATGAGGGGCGGCTGGTGCTCGCCGAGGACGTCTCGGCCCTGCGCGCACGCATGCAGCACAGCAGCTTGCTGCTCGGCGGCCGGGCGCTGCCGGCGCCGGAAAGCGTCCAGGGTATCCAGGGCGTGGAACGCGTCGAGCGCCTGGATGACGGTCGTCTGCGGGTCTTCCACGACACCCAGAGCGACACCGCGGAGCAGATCGTCGCCCGGGCCGCGTCGGAGGGCTGGGGCCTGTGGGAACTCACCCCCGAACGCAAGAGCCTCGAGCAGGTCTTCGTCGATCTCACCGGCGCATCCGAGAGCGAAGTGCAGGACACCAACGAGGAGATGGCGGCATGATCGGGATCATCGCGATGCGCGACCTGCGCAGTCTGTTCGCGCAGCCGCTGGCCTGGGTCGTGCTGGCGGTCGTGCAGGGGCTGGTCGCCTGGTTTTTCTTCTCCGGCGTGGGTCGCTTCGAACGCCTCCAGCCGCAGCTGTCCAGAATGTCGGATCCGCCCGGGATCACGGACATAACGGTTATTCCGACCCTGGATTCCGCCGCGATCGTTCTGCTGATGATCGTGCCCATCCTCGCCATGCGGTTGATCGCCGAGGAGCGGCGGGCCGAGACGATCCGGCTGATGTATTCCGCGCCGGTCTCGATGTCGGAGATCGCGCTCGGAAAGTTTTTCGGTCTCGCCGGGTTCCTGCTGATCGTGGTGGCGCTGACCGCGGTCATGCCCTTGTCGCTGCTGCTCGGCACGTCGCTCGACCTGGGTCGGCTTGCCGCCGGCTTGATCGGCCTGACCCTCCTCCTGGCGGCGTTCGGCAGTGCCGGCCTGTTCTTCTCGACCCTGACCCGCTCGCCGATCGTGGCCGGCGTCGCGACTTTCGGGCTGCTGCTGTTCCTTTGGGTGATCAACTTCGGCGGCGTGGATCTTGGCCCGCTCCAGCCGGCCATCGACTACCTCTCCATGCTGGATCACTACAACGCCTTCCTGGAGGGCACGATCGGCACCGAGCATGCGATCTACTTCGCGCTCGTCACGCTCGGCTTTCTGACCCTGAGCGTGCAGCGGCTGGACGCCCATCGCCTGCAGACCTGAGGCCAGCGGTGAGAGGACATCGGCGATGAAACTGACGAAGCGCCTACGGCAATACCTGCGCCTGCAGTCGGCGAGCTTTACGGTTCTGTTTCTTGCCGTGCTCGCCGTCGCCGCCTGGGCCAGCACGAAATACACGGCCCAGGCCGACTGGACATACGGCAACCGCAACACCCTGTCCCAGCCGAGCCGCGAGCTGCTGCAACAGCTCGACGGCAAGGTGACGTTCCAGGCGTTCGCCAGCGATAGCGAGCAACTGCGCGACCAGATCCGGAACGTTGCCCGGCGCTACACCCGGGCTTCCGAAACGGTCGAACTGACCTTCGTCAATCCCAAGACCAATCCTCAGAAGGTGCGGGACCTCGGGATCCAGCGCCAGGGCACGATCGTCGTGCGGTATCAGGGCCGCACGGCCAAGGTCTCGCAGTACGAGGAAGCCAAGCTGACCAACGCGATCAAGCGTGTGGCGGATGCCAGCGAGACCAAGCTGGCGTTCCTGACCGGCCACGGCGAACGGGCGATCAACGGTCGGGCCCGCAGCGACCTGACCGTGTTCAAGCGGGCCCTGGAAAACCAGGGCTACGCGACGCGGTCGCTGAGCCTGGCGCAGGTTAGGCAGGTGCCCAAGGACGTGTCGGTCCTGGTGGTGGCCGACCCGCGGCAGAAGCTTCTACCCCAGGAACGCGAGCGCATCAGGGACTACGTCGCCAACGGCGGCAACCTGCTCTGGCTCGCCGACGTCGGCGGCCGGGCACCGCCTCAGTTGGGTGGAAAAACGCAGGTGGTTGACGCCGGCGCCGCGACGATCGCCTCACCGGTCCAGGTGTTCGGGGCCCGCAGCCGGGCTTTCGGCGTGGTCACCGACTACAGCGGGACGCAGATCACCCGTGACTTCTCGAAAACCACCGTCTTCCCGAAGGCGCGCAACGTGCAGATCGCCTCGTCCGCTGGCTGGACCACCAGTGCGTTCCTGCAGACCGGCGCGCGAAGCTGGGCGGACACGGGTGCGTTCGATCAAAGCTTCGATCAAGGCGAGGACCGGAGAGGTCCGGTGACGCTCGGCGTGACGTTGACGCGCCAAGCCCCGCAGCCAAGCGATAGCTCGGCCAAGACGGCCGCGACATCGAGCGGATCGGGTCAAGGCGTGGTCAAGGCCGCGGCCAGCGCAAGCGGCGGCCAGTCCGGGACCCAAGCACCCGGCTCAGCGCAGAACGGCAAGAGCCAGCCGACCGGTCAGCAGCGGATCGTGGTGATCGGCGACGCCGATTTCATGTCGAATGCCTTCATCGGCTTCGGGGGCAACCGCGACCTGGCGATGAACACGGTCAAGTGGCTCAGCGGGGACACGGCGTCTCTCAACATCTCGACGCCGCAGCCCCCCGGGCAGAACCTGAACCTCTCGGTTTCGACACTCTGGGCCCTGCAGGCGCTGTTCATGGGGCTGCTGCCGATCGGCTTGCTGGCAGCCGGAGGCGCTACCTGGGTCCGGCAACGTCGGCGCTGAGCCGTGCAAGCTATGACGCGACCGGCATCTGAGGTGAAGGAGGAACCATGCGACGCCGGCTGATCACCAACCTTGTCCTCCTGGTCGCGGTCGTGGTCGGCGGCGCCCTGGTGTATTTCGAGCCTTGGGCGGAACCCCCCAAGAAACAACCGCGGCTGGCCGATCTGGAGGCGGGGAAAGTCGAGCGGGTGACCATCACCCGATCCGGGGAGTCGACCAAGCAGACGGTTCTGGTCCGCAAGGATGGCGCCTGGGCGCTTTCCGAACCGTTTGCCATGCCCGCGGAAAGCCGCCAGGTCGAGACGCTCCTCGAGGGGCTACGTCAGCGCGTAAAGGATCACTTCCCGATCGGCGACCGCGATCTCGGCGCGTTCGGGCTTAAGCAGCCGTCGCTGCGAATCGACGTTGCCGGGACCACGATCGCGCTTGGGGACAAGGTGCCGACCGAACGCGCCATGTACGCCAAGGTCGGCGAGACGATCTACACCGTCGATACCGGGCTGATGCGGCGGGTGGACCAGCCGGCGACCGGCTACGTCGCCCGCAATCTCGTACCGACGGACGCGCAGATCACGCGAATCGAAAGCGATAGCTTCAAGGTCGCGCGCGACGGCGACCCGGAAGCCAACTGGCGGGTCATCGAGAAAACCGGATCGGTCGCCAAGGACGCTGGCAAGACGCTGGGCCGTGCCTGGGAAAGCGCCGTCGCCTCTGACGTCGAGGGAAAACAATACACCGGCGACCTCCAGGTCGATGTCCGGGTTTACACGGCAAGCCGGGACCAGCCGTACCGATTTGCACGCCTTGGCACCGAGGACGATGGCAACGTGGCCGTCACCCGACCCGATTTGCCGGTGCGCTACCTCGTTTCCGAAGGCATGGCCGATCGCCTGTTCAGCCTTCAGAAGCCGCAGAAAAGCCAGGACGCGAGCGCCAAGGCGGACCAGTCCGACAGAACCGGATCGTCGGCGCGCGACAAATCCTGAACCGTCGGGCTGGCTGCCCGGGATCTCCGGGTTGAAAAGACGGCCCCACCGGCGGGTGCGAACCGCCGGTGGGGCCCATCTACGACAGGCAGGCTGCGTGGCCCGCTGCGCCCTCGTCAGATCACGCGTGCAGGCCGGGACAGAAACCGGCTAGAGCAAGAGTCAGCTGAAAGGTGAAGCCACCTGTTTCAGCTGAATCTTGCTCTTTCTCTTCAAGCAGTTAGAGCAAGATTCGCGATGAAGGTCGACTCGACCTTCATCGATTTGGCTCTAGAGCCGCTGTCTCCCGGGTCGCGTCGCCAAGCAACGGACTGCTGCCTGGCCACGCCCCAGGGGATCCCCACAGCACCCCACAGGAGGCACGGCTGGCGTCCCGGCCGGCCAACGGGCAAGCGGCGGCCGGGGCGGGCGCCTGCCGGTCGCGGAACCGGCAGACTGCTTGGGTCGCCGGGGCGCGGGAGGCGGGCACACTGGGGAAGGTGTCAGGAAAACCCTCGGTACCGGCGAGACAACACGCATATTTGCGGGCACTTTGACGCCTTCGCAGGGCCACGGGCGCCGACGGATCGTTTTCGGACGGCTCAGCGCCGGGCGATGATCCAGACGGCGTGCACAATGCCCGGGATGTAACCGAACAGGGTGAGCAGGATGTTGAGCCAGAAATGGCCGCCGAGCCCGACCTGAAAGAACACCCCGAGCGGCGGCAGAACAATCGCGAGGATGATGCGTACGAGGTCCATGATCCGCGCGTAACGAACGCAACAGCTTATGGCAAGTAGCTCGCGAGGCTCGAAGGCACATCCGATCAAATCGCGTCCGGCCCGGCCGCGACGGCGGGGCGCACCGACGGGTCACCGGTTGGCGGATGGCGGCAGACGTACCCAGACCGCGTTGCGGTGCAGTATGAAGGTCGCTGGCGTGCGGCTGACGATTTCGCCGTCGGCGTTGACACGCTTGGGCTTTGCAGGGGTCTCGATGTGGAACTGCTTGGCGCGCAGGTTGGTGACGCTGCGCCAGCCATGATGCGTGCCGCGCATGAAGGCCGGGAACAGAAACGGCAAGCGCCACAGCGGCTGCGGCTCCAGGCTGTAGAGGTCGAGCTGCCCATCGTCGATCGAGGCGTCGGCATGCACCCGCACGCCGCCCCCGTGACGCACGCCGTTGCCGACCGTCAGCTGGATCGAGTTCAGCGTAACCCGTTCGCCGTCACCGTCGACGATGGCGCGGAAGTTCCTGCACGCGCGGGTCAGGTCGAGCAGGGCGAGTAGGTAGCTGACCACGCCATAGCGCTTCGGACCGAGCTCCAGGCGCTCGGCGACGTCGACGCTGAGTCCGATGCTGGCGGCGTTGTAGAAGGTGTGGCCGTTGACGTCGCCGACGTCGATATCCTCCAGCCGTCCCGAACGCGCGAGCTGGGCCGCTTCCACGGGATCGAGCGGGATCCCCAGCGTGCGCGCGAGATCGTTCGCCGTGCCGAGCGGAATGATCACCATCGGAAGCTGGGTCTGCATGAACGCGGGCGCCACGCTCGACAGCGTGCCATCGCCGCCGCCCACGGCGACCTGGTCGACCGCGCTCGACTGTTCCACGATCCGCATGCCGATCTCGTCGGGATCGTCCACCAGTTCGCGGATGACCGTCCCGGGCGGGCCGAGGGCTTTTTCCAGGGGATCGATCCGTGAGCCCAACCGGTCCGCCTTCGCCCGCGCCAGGATCAGAAGGGTTCGCCCGGTCTTGCTTTCATTCACGAGAGCCGTCCTCCAGAAGCGCCGCCGAGCGGCAGGACCGGCTGCCGGCCCAGATCATCCGATATGCGGGGTCGGAAAGTTAGCCTTGGGTGGCCTGCGGATCGTGGTTAGCCCGGGGTGCGGCGAATCAAACTTCCGTCCGCCCGGCAAGATGGATTTCGATGCCGCGCCGGGTCAGTTCGCGCTTCAAGAGCAGGATGAACGGAATCGTCAGGAGCGAGAACACGAGCGAGATGTACACGAAAATCTCCAGAATGGCAGTTCGCGTATCGCCTGTGCCGGCGATATCGAACAGGGAATGCTGGAACCCTGACACCAGCCACGTCATCCAGGGCCGGGTCAGGAGATCGTACAGGCCGGCTCCGACGACGCCTTCGAACATGTTCGTCACGTTCGTCAGCGACATTAGGAAGGCGTAGCTGACGCCCGCGTAGGTCAGGCTGACCGTCTCCCCCGCGATGGTCAGCGGCACCAAGAAAGCCGGGATGGTCGCGAAGCCGAGAAGGGTCTGCACGAGCAATCGGAACCATTCGTAGCGGTTCCAGGTCGGTAACGGGTTCAACGCGTCCGGCACGGTGAAGTAGATCGCCTCCCACCAGGGATGTCCGGGCTCAAGGTACAGGAAAAAGCTGAGCGGGAAGCTTAGAACGCCCAGGAACACCATCGCGTAAAGATAGTGTTCCCAGCGCACCTTGGGGAAACGCCGCGTGATCCAGGCGTACGCGAGCACGGAGGCCAGAAAGCTCAGCCCGCCGAGCGATAGCACCAGACCGAAGCTGGTCGCGGAGAAGCCGCGTTCGTCGATCAGATAGCTGCGCTCGATGAAGCCGACCGACGGGTTGAACTTCCAGAAGAAGAGGAACAGCACAAGATACCAGATCAGCCGGTTCTGTTGCCGGAATCGGCGAAACGCGCCGACAAATCCCGGGAGCCGTCGCCCAACCCGGGCGACGCCGCCGACCAAGGCGTGACCGGCGTTTGCGAGACGGTGCGTCACCGGCGGGCCGGCCTCAGCCTGCTGGCGGTCTTCCTTGATGTTGCGTAAGCCGACATAGGCCGTCGCCAACGGCGGCACGCCGGTCGCGGCGAAGACCACCCAGGGCTGTAGCTGACCGTCCTGGATCAGTGTCTGGAAATAACTCCCGAGCATCACGGAGCCGGCGTTCGCGACCGCCAGGGCCCCCCATTGGAAGTTGACGAAGGTGCCGACCTTGCCGCTGCGCCGCCCGCGTTCGACCATCAGGGCGTCGCACACGACGTCGACGAAGGCGTAGGTGGCGAACGCCAGGTTGAAGCTCACCAGGAAGATGGCGGGCGTTCGAACGCCTAAAGCGCTCAGCAGCGCGCTCACCGCCCAAAACGCCATCGCCAGGAACGCCATCAAGACGAACCAGGACTTCCGGCGATAGCCGAACAGCGGAACGCGGTCGGAGATCAACCCCCAGACCGGCTTGATGAACCAACCGACGTTGCGCAACGAGTCGAACAGTTGCCCGCCTGCCTCGCCCATGCCCAACGAGAACTTGATGAAGTATAGGATGGGCACTTCGGTCAGATGGCTGGTACCTTGAACGAAATACGGTACGCCGAGGACCCAGCGGAACCGAGCCTCGTCTTGCTTCTCATTCTCGTCTGTCTGGTCACCCTGGGTCGGCGTAGCCACGTCACGTCGTCCCTTGGTCTTCACCGGTTACACGGGTCGTCGGCGCCGCAGCGTATCCAGGTCGTCGCGTTCGGATAAAAAGCCCCGCCGGTCCAGCGTTGCGCCGGCCGGCGGGGAGGTTTCACACGGAGGCTTTTACGCATCGGCCGAAAAGACCTTTGCGTTGCCCGATGGCTCGCCGGCTCATGGCGAATCCATGCGGCTTGGCGTCCGGCACCGGGTCTGCTGCAACGCGCCAACGGCTCCGTCCGCCTAAACGTGTCGGTGCCCCGGGAAGGGCGGATGGTTGGCGACGGTTCATCCGCTGGGGGCCACCCGACATCTGCAATGAAAGATGTGAATGTGCACAGACTTTGACGGAACATGAGGTTTAGCTGCCGCCGCAGTTCGGCCGCCGGATCCGGCCCGATGGCATCGTCGTGTGGCAAAAGATCACGTCCGCCACCATCGCGGTGTCCATGTCGGCGCCAGTCAGGTTGGCTCCCGTCAGATTCGTGCGGCGCAGGAACGCGCCGGATAGATTGCTGTTCTGGAGTTCCGCGTTCGTCAGGTTGGCCTGGCCGAAGTCCACACCGCCGAGATCGGCTTGACGCAGGTCCGCGTTCGTCAAATTGGCCTCATCGAACGATGCCGCGGTCAGGTTCGAGCCCGTCATGACGGCTCCGCTGAGGTCAGCCCCGTGCATCAGGATGCCGGCCAGATCGCAGTTTTCGCATCTGTTGGTTTTCTTAAGTTTCGCCGCGTCGTCCGCCTTGAAGGCATGGCCGGTCGAAGTCCATGCGACAAGCAGGGCCGCGATCAAGAGCGGCATTCGACACGTCCGGGTCATAGAAGGCTCCTGCGTCGTGAAGATGTCAGCCGGACCAGGGCGCACCTGTCCGTCCGCGGCATATGCCGTTCTCCGGCCGGGGTTTGAACCACCGCTTTGCGACAGGAATTTGACGGGACCCGGTTATCCGGCCGCCACACCCGGCCATCGCTGGACCGCCAGGCCCCATGGCGACACGCCGTTCGCGTCCGGCGATCGGCGGGTTCCACGATTGCCGATCGAAGTTTCACGGCCGGCCTTGACCATCGGATCATGAGACCCGATCCCGGGCCATGTGACCCGATCCAGGGCTGGGCGCGGCCAGGGTGTTCGACGAGCAACGTCGAAGCGGCTCCGGCGTCGGTACTGGCTTAACGGAATGGCAACAGGATTTGGAGGTCTCGCGTGGTGTTCGGCAGGCGGCTCGCTGGCAAGGGATGGAACACGATCTGGCTGCGTGCCGTGCCGGTTCTGTTGGCCGGCTCTGTCGCCGGATGTGCTGTTAACCCTTTCGCCGGGCCTCGGCCGATCGCGCTGCGAGGACGTGCGACCGGTCAGGTCATGACGGGGAAGATGACAGGCAGCTTGTCGGATCCAGGCGTCGTGCGGTTGGCCGGATCCAGGCCCACCGACGGAACACCGTGGTACTACGTGACCGGCAAGAAGGCGGCCCTGATCGCCCGGTGGGATGCGCGGCCGCACGTGTTCGGGGCGCACGGGCTAGAAGATCCTTCGGGCAGTGGCAACGCGCTGCTTATCCGTGAAAACGGGCGAAGGCTGCGGTGCCAGTTTCAATTCGGGCAGGACCGTCGGGTTGGCGTGGGGGCTTGTCAGAACGATCGCACGGCGATCTACGACATGTGGATCGGTCCACGGGGCGGCGAGCTTGCTGCCCGGTTCGCCGGCGAGCAGCCCGCCGATGACGCCTGAGCGGGGCGCCACGATGCGCGGCGGCCTGCCGTAAATGCCGGGTTCGACGTCGACCTTCGACACCGCGCGGAGCGGTCTGTCGCGCGTCTCCAGGGAGCGCGCGACGCCTTCGCGCGCCCGGCCGCCGGTCGGTGTTGCCGCCGGTCGGTGTGGCCGCCGGTCGGTATGAATGTCGCGGTACGACACCTGTCGACGCGCCCAGAGACGAGCCTTGGATTCGACGGCGACGGCGGGCGCCACGGGCCCTCGCTGGGGCGCCCGGTTAGAGGATTTCGACGCCCTCACATTTATAGTCGCCGATCTTGGTTTCCGGCGAGAGGAGGTTGCCCCGCCAATCAAAGGCGAACAGGTAGGTTTCCGTCCGATCGCCGATTTCGACGGATTTGGTGGCGATGAACTCGTCGGGATGCCCCGGCACGATCTTCAGCGAGGACACGCCACGTTCCGGGGTCGGCGAACCTACGTCGACGACCTGCACGTCATCGAAATCGGCGGTCGCGACGAGCATTTTGTTGCCGCCACACGTGCTCTCGTCACGTTTTTCGTCGAACGGCTCAAAAGAGATCTTGCGCGGGAAGAACACCCAGCGCTGATAGGAAGGATGCCACTCGGCGGCCTCATGGATCACGTACCCGCGGGCGGGATCGACACCGAGCGCGTCCCGCATCGCCCGATAGGCATGCGACCAGTCCTGACTGACGACTTGGTAGCTGTTCGGCTGAATGCGTTTGACCCACTCCTCGTGACCGGTCGCGAGGCTGCCGTCCGGCTGCGCGCCCACTTTGCCGTGGGAGCCCACGATCAGCTCGTCGCCGTAAAGCGTCGCCCATTCAGCCTTGAAGCCCTTGAACACCGTGTCGCCCGGGCCCGTTATCAGAATGGTGCGGGGGATCAGTTCGTAACCTTCCCGCACTTCGCAAACCAAGCCCGTACGGTCGTCGAACGCGACCAGGCGCTTGCCGAACATCACCAGCTCGGAAAACTCAGCGCCACGTCCGGCTTCGGCGATCGTCGAGATCAGCTGGTTTTCGCCACCGGGTTCAGAGGACAAATCTTCGAAGCTGTAGGAGACGCTGCCATCTGTGTCGACGCGTCGGTGCGCCCGATCGTAGCGCAGCCGCGACTGCCAGGCCTGCTGACCGTCTTCCAGGGTCGTCAGGGCGTCCTGGTCTTCGTCGGTCACGATCGCGAGGGTGTAGGTCTGCGTCTCTGCATCGTAGCGGTCCAGGCGCTGGCGCGCGAGGCTCATGGCGATTTGCCCTCCATTGTTTACGCCTCGGTCTCGAACTTTTGTCGGCGCGTCAAGCTCTTCGTTCCTCAGATCTCTGCCTGTCCGGCGGTCCTCTTCAACCCTGGTCGAGGGTGTCCGGGGCGCGCTTGGGCCCTGAGGAGGACACCAACAAGACAGTTCGCGGGTCACCGGATGCCGCATATGGTTTTATCCCGCTGTGAAGGGCCCCACGTGGACCGAGAGCCCGCGAGCGAATGCGATGGCTGCGGCGCGCACCCGGGCGTCTCGAAAAAGAACATGGGTGGAAACGTCGATGTCGTGTGGCCTTCAAGCTGCACAACGGCAAGGTACACGCTCCCCGCTTGCTTCCGGCGTCCCGCAGGCGGCCAAGGTCGCGCCGGAAATGTGAGCGGCCTCAGCCCCGCCCGGCCGACCGTTATGGAGCCGCTGCCTGTTTGATCGCGTCATCCGCCAACCCAGACGTCGAGACCGTCGGCCCGATCCTTTTCCACCGCGGTCACGACGGCGCGCGCTTGCGCCTGACCGCCCTGGCGGTCCGTCCGGAAGCCCAGTCCGCGCCGGCCCTGAGCGGGCCCGAGGGACCCGTGGTGGCCCGGTGCGCGCTCGACCGGATGGGCTGTCGCGCCTGGCTCTACGACTTCGATCTTCCAGCACGCGCCGACGCGGCCTACCGGTTCGACGGCGCCGACTATCCGGTCGCGGCGGATGGCCGCGAAGATTTGCGGATCGCCTATGTCTCGTGCAACGGGCAAGAACACGGCGACCGCGACCGCCCGCAGGCCGCGCGCGATGCGTTGTGGGCGCGCATGGCGACCCAGCATCGCCAGGCGCCGTTTCACCTGCTGCTGCATGGCGGTGACCAGCTGTACGCGGACGAGCTGGTCGCGCAGGATCCCGACGTGCGGGCCTGGGCACGGGCGAACCGCCACCCGCCGATGGTGGAACGCGATCCCGTGGCCGTGCGCGACGCGCTCGCGCAGGGGCTGTTCGCACGCTATCTGGAACTCTACGCCCAGCCGGAGATCGCGTGGCTGCTCGCCCGCGTGCCCTCGCTCGCGATGTGGGACGACCACGACATCTGCGACGGTTGGGGGTCGCACGGCGCGGCCAAACTCGACGCACCCGTCGGCCGCGCGGTGTTCGACGCGGCTCGCGAGCAGTTCCGGCTGTTCCAGCTCGGGGCCGGTCCGCGCGACACGCCCGCGACCGGCCTGGATCCGACGGGCGAAAGCCTGACCTGGCACGCCCGGCTGCCGGGGGTCGACATCGTGGCCCCGGACCTGCGCTCCGAACGCCGTCCCGACCGGGTGATGGGCGACCGCGGCTGGTCGGCGCTGCGGCACGCGCTTGATACCTGCGGGAATGGCCGCATCCTGCTGTTGTCGAGCGTCCCGGCGCTCGGCCCGCGGCTGTCGTGGGTCGAGGCCGCGATGCGTCTGGCGCCCGGGGCCCAGAAGTACGAGGACGATCTGCGCGACCAATGGCAAAGCCGCGCGCACCGGGCGGAATGGCGCCGCTTCCTGGGCGCGCTCGCGGACCGGCACGGACCGCGCGACTCCCGCGTCACCGTCCTGTCCGGCGAGATCCATCTGGCGACCCGGGGCACCCTGGCCACGCCGAACGGGCCGCTGCATCAACTGGTCGCCTCCGGTATCGCGCATCCGCCCCACCCAAGACCTACGCCCGAATCCTGAGCGCACTCGCCATGCTCGGCGAGTCCCCGGTGCCGGATCAGCCGATCCGGCTCCACCCCTTGCCCGGTCAGCCGTTGATCTATACGCCGCAACGCAACTACCTGGTTCTGGAACGCCGCGCCGGGGCGTGGCGGGCGTGGTGGGAGTTGGAGGGCGACGGCGCCACGGCGGCGCTGCCGGTGGACTGAGCGGGGGCCCGCGGACCCCGCGGTGCACGATCACGTGAAGGACGGCTGAGCAGGCGATGGGCGAGATTGTTCTCTGGGCGGCGGTCGCCCTTGCCGGAACCGCCGTGGTCTGGCGCGGTAGCGGCGTGCTGGAAACCGCGAGCGAGCGGCTCGCCGCGTACTACCGGCTGCCGGACATCGTGCAGGGCGCGATCGTGGTGGCGGTGGGCTCCAGCTTTCCGGAACTCTCGACCACGGTGATCTCCTCGCTCGTCCACGGCGAGTTCGAACTCGGGGTCGCCGCGATCGTCGGCTCGGCCCTGTTCAACATCCTCGTGATCCCCGGTCTGGCGGGCTTGAGCGGGCGGGAACAGCTGCAGGCGAACCGCGATCTGGTCTACAAGGAAGCCCAGTTCTACATGATCGCGGTCGCGGTGCTGACCCTGACCTTCGCCTTCGCGGTGATCTACAACCCCGTCCCGGGGGACGGACGCGCGCTGAGCGGCGAGATCACCCGCGGGCTCGCCGTCATTCCGGTGGTGCTGTATGGCCTCTACATCTTCGTGCAATACCAGGACACGCTGGAGCACACGGCGGAGGTCGACCCGCGCGACATCCGGCCGCGGCGCGAGTGGCTCCGGCTGGCGGCCTCGCTGCTGTTGATCGTGGTGGGCGTGGAGGCGCTTGTGCGCGCCGCGATCAATTTCGGGGACATCTTCAACACCCCGAGCTTTCTGTGGGGGATCACCGTGGTCGCCGCCGGCACGTCCGTGCCGGACGCGTTCGTCTCGGTGCGCGCCGCGCGGGCCGGCCGCGGCATCACCAGCATCGCCAACGTCCTGGGCAGCAACGTCTTCGATCTGCTGGTCTGCATCCCGGCGGGTGTGTTGATCGCCGGTGCCGCGGCGATCGACTTTGCCGTCGCCGCGCCGATGATGGCCGTGCTGACCGCCGCCACGATCATGCTGTTCCTGCTCATACGGACCAAGATGGTGCTGAGCCGGGTCGAGTCGGTGGCGTTGCTGGTGGTGTACGGCGTGTTTGTGATCTGGATCGGGGCCGAGACCTTCGGGTTGGTCGACGTGGTTCCGGCGCTGCCGCCAAGCGGGGCCAGTCCGGCCCACTGAGGCCCCTTCGGCTCCGACGGCGGTGATCGCCCGATCGCCCTCGCGTCCGCGGCGCAGTGCGTGACCTAGCCCGGTTAACGCCTTGAACTGTGCCGTGATCCGCTTGCGGTTGACCCGTCGAGACGCATGCCGCACACTTTTTAAGTGGTATAGCGAATGCATCTTATGACGTGGATGTCGCGCATGCCGCGGACGATGCCGCAGCGTTCGCGGGAGGGGCAGGCGAACGCCGTTCCGGCAACGAGCGTTGCGGCCGCACGGCAGCCAGTGGAGATCGGGAGGTCACAGACATGCCGACACGCAACGCAAAAGCTCAGTGGTCCGGGAGCCTGAAGAACGGGAAGGGGACGGTCGCGACCCAATCCGGTGTTCTCGACGCGGCCTATTCGTTCCCGACGCGGTTCGAAGACGCGTCCGGGACCAACCCGGAGGAACTTATCGCCGCGGCGCACGCAGGGTGCTACGCGATGGCGTTTTCGGCGGTCCTCGGCGAGGAGGGCTATGACCCCAGCCAGCTCGACGCGCGGGCCGATGTGACCCTGGCCGAGGTGGACGGCAAGCCGACGATTACCCGGGTCGCGTTGAAGGTCAGCGGCAAGGTCGAGGGCTTGGACGCCGGCGAATTCAAGCGGATCGCCGAGGATGCGAAGAACTTCTGTCCGGTGTCCCGCGCCCTGACTGGCGTCGAGATCACGCTCGACGTTGATGCCGCCTGAATGACGCCCGTCCCCGCGGCCCCGGCCGCGTCGGGCCGGCCCTGTCGGAGCGCGGCTCGCGAGGGTCTGAACGGCGCGGCTGGAGCGGGTCCACGACCCCGAACTTGCCGGGAACGTTTGGGCCGGGTCTACGCGCTGCTACCAGCGGTCATGGAGATGCCGGTAACCGTCACCTCGACAAGCGACCGGGGCCCGGCCGTGCGGCCTACCACAAAGGGCCGGATGTCAGGGCATTCCTGGCGCGCCCCGAGTGTCGCGTCCACC
This sequence comes from Rhodovibrio sodomensis, assembly GCF_016583645.1. Lineage (GTDB taxonomy): Bacteria > Pseudomonadota > Alphaproteobacteria > Kiloniellales > Rhodovibrionaceae > Rhodovibrio > Rhodovibrio sodomensis. The sequence goes on from NZ_NRRL01000004.1 coordinate 35,587, forward strand.
TGATCCAGTTCCCACCCTATTGCACGTACCTAAACCCGATCGAGCGATCATGGGCGGTCTTGCATGAGCGCGCGACGCCCAATCGTCATTACCCCACCCGGAAACAATTCCCCGACGCCATCCTGGCGTTCTTCCGGGAAATCATTCCAAGAGAACGGAAAGCATTCCGCGAACAGGTGTCCGATAACTTCCGCATTATAACCCACCAAGATTTTCGGCTTTTGGAAGGTTAGGGGTACAGGCCAGGCCGTTGAGCGCGCATCGTCAGCCAACACTACGGCTTCCGGCGTTCCAGCAGCCAATCGCGCAGCACCACCGCGTTGTTGCGGTCCCGGTCCCGGGCGGCGAACAGCAGCGTCACACGGCCCTGCCGCGCCGCCTGTTCCAGGGGCGCCAAGGCGTCGGCGCGCCCGGCCAGTTCGGCACGGTAGCGGCGGCGGAACTCGGGCCATTTGTCGGGATCGTGGGCGAACCAGCGGCGCAGCTCCGAACTCGGGGCCGCGTCCTTAAGCCAGAGGTCGATCGCCGCGTCGGCCTTGCGCAGGCCGCGCGGCCAGACCCGGTCGACCAGGATACGATTCCCGTCGCCCGGCTCGGCCGTGTCGTAGACGCGTTTGAGGCGTACGTCGGGACCGGCCCACATGTACCCTGGGTCGGCTTCGTGCGCCGCACAGGGTGGGGAGCTCGGCGCGCCGAGCGGGTCGTCGCCTTGGTCGTGTTGCATCGGGGCGCTCCAGTGAAGTCCGGCGGCAGGGTCGATCATGCGTACGCGACGCCGCGACACCAAACACAGCGTGTTACTGCCCAGGCGCTCCCGGCATCTGCCCGCGCGGCGCCTGAGCCTTGGGCGCCGGCCCTGGCTTCAGGCGAAAACAAGGCCCCACCGGTGGACGGCCGCCGGTGGGGCAGTTTTGCCTGGGAGGCTTCGGAGCGTGCCCGGCCGGGCAAGGGGTGTTGTCCCGGCCGGGCTGGGGATCCCGATCGATCCCCGAGGGGGCAGAGGTGAGTGCCGGGGCTGCTGGACGACGGACTTAGGGGGACACGTGTCCGGTTCGGACCTACCCCGGCATTTGTAGATGAACATGCAAATGTGCAGGGAGTTTGACATTCCGTCACGCTGGCGACGGCGGCTGGCCGCACCGGACCAGGTCCCAGCACTCGACCCCCGCGGCCGCGCACGGATCGACCGGCCGACGCGGGTTGGCCGGTACGCGGCGGCGAGCTCTCCGAGACACCGATATCCTTCCGCGCGCATCACGGCGCCGATAGGTTGGTGTTACGATCATCCGCGGCACGGCTACCGGAGACTGTCCTGATGTCAAAGCGTCCACCCGCCAACGACCCCGGGTCCGGGGCGCGCCGCGACCCCGTGCAATGGTTGAAGCGTCTGTCGCTGGGGGCTGCCGCGGCCGTCATCGGCGGTCTTGGCGTCGCCGTCGCCGGCTGGATCACGCACCTGATCGTGGCCATCCAGGTGCTGACCAGCAGCACCGATCTGGCCACCACGGTGGGCTATGCCGTGCTGCTGGTGATCGGCATCGTGATCCCGCCGATCGGCGCCGTGCATGGTATCGGCGTCTGGTTCGGGCTGTTCTGAACGCCCGCCCGCGCGGATGGCGCGTGGGATGTTGGCGTCATTCGGCTCGTCTGTGCGTGCGCTCTGGGGCCGCGCGCGTGTTACGCCAGCATTTGCCCCAGACCCGCGAGCCCCAGGGCGCAGATCGCCAGGCCGACCAGGAGCATCATGACGCGGGCGGGGATCCGGTGGGCCATCCAGGCACCCAGCGGCGCCGGCGTCCCGATGGCCAGCAGCGCCGCTATCGAAAAGGTGCCGTAGGCCACGCCGACGGCGCCGTCGATCAGTTGCGCGGCGAAGCCGACCAGCAGGACAAACAATGTCTGGTCGTCCATGTCGGGGACCCGGTCCATGACCGGCGGCTCGGGCAAGATGCTGAAAGGTGGGGTCACCTTATCAGCTGTCTCCGGCCTTTCTTCAGAACGGTGGAGCGAGATGATATGGCACACGCGAGCAGGCGGAGCGGGGCGTCGAACGCGGTAACCCCGATGCGATGAACGCGCCCGCTGGCCGCGGGCGCGCGTACGCCAGGGGCGATGGCACCGAGACCGACCGGATCGTCGATCGGGTGCGGTCGCGGCCGGCGTACCGCTTCCGGGCGAGCCCCGCGCGAAGACGTCGGAACACTGTCGGCAAAGCCTTGCTATCGCGTCGAAATAATCGTACGCCCCGGCACCTGGAATCACGGCCACAATGCTGGTTTCCGTTGCGCCCCGCGCCGCGGACTGTGCGCGTCGGTCGGCCGTCTTTGGGATCAACGGAGTTGTCGTTCATGCCTCGCTGCTTGGCTCGCCTGGTTTCCTGTCTGCTGCTGGTGGCCGCCCTCCACGCACTGGGAGGCGGGTCCGTGCTGGCGCAGGCACCGTCGCCGGGCACGACGGGCGAACCGGCTCAAACGCTGACGCCGGGGGAAGCCAAATCGCTGGCGCGCCTGCTGGAGAACGCGGAGAGCCGCCAGGCGCTGGTCGAGAAGCTGAACGCGATCGCGGCCCAGCCGACCGGCGGCCAAGCCGCTGGCGCCCCCGCGGTCGCCGAACAGCCGGCCGCCCCCGCGGTGGAGCCGGCCCGGCGCTCGCTGCCGCGCCAGATCGCGGAGTTCACGCGCGACGCCGGGGAGGGCGCGGCCGCGTTCGCGGTGCGCGTGCTGTCCGATCTGCGGGGTCTTGCGGCGATCGGCGACGGCCGGCAGATCGACTGGGGTGCCCTGGGCCAGACGGTCCTGCAGCTCGCGATCGTGGTCGCCGTCACCGTCGCGGTGTTTCGGCTGTTGAACGCAGCCACCCGTGTCGTCTACGCCCGCCTTGGGCGGAGTGCCGGGCGCGCCGGCCTGCTCGGCTCGCTCGCGCTGCTCGCGGGCAGCACCGTGCTCGACGCGGTCATGATCCTGATCGCCTGGGGCGTCGGCTACGCCATCGCGCTTGGCGTGCTGGGCACGGCCGGCCGGATGGATATCGTTCAGACGCTGTACCTGAACGCCTTCCTGATTATCGAGCTGATCAAGGTGGTTCTCCGCGCGGTGTTCGCGCCGCGCTACGCCGACCTGCGGATCCTGCCGTTCTCCGACCTCAACGCGGCCTACTGGTACAGCTGGCTGTCGCGGATCGTCAGCCTGCTCGGCTACGGCAGTCTCGTCGTCGTGCCGGTGGTCAACGCCAACCTGGGCTTCACCACCGGCCGCAGCCTGCAGGTCCTGATCGCGCTGACCGGCCTGGTGATGGCGATCCTGGTGATCCTTCAGAACCGCCGGCCGGTGCGCGACGGGTTGAGGCGTCACGCGACCGAACGCGGCGACATGACCGCGCGCGTCGCCGCCCAGATCGGACGGGTCTGGCACATCGCCGCGCTCGCCTATGTCCTCGCCCTATTCGTGGTCTGGGTGTCGCGCCCGGGCGATGCGATGACCTACATGCTGATGGCGACCGGCAAGACGATCGGCGCCGTCCTGATCGGCTTCCTGGTGGTTTCGGCGATCTCGCGGGCGATCGCCGGCGGCCTGCACGTGCCTGACGAGATGCGCGAACGGCTGCCGCTCTTGGAAGGGCGTCTGAACGCGTTCGTGCCCAACGTCCTGCGCGCCGTCCGGCTGATCGTCTTTCTGTTCGTGGTCGGCGCGGTGCTGGACGCCTGGGACGTCGCCGATCTGGGCGGCTGGCTCGCCAGCGAGGGCGGTCAAACGTTCGTCGCCGCGCTGGCGTCGGCGGCGGCCATCCTGTTCGTCGCCTGGCTGTTGTGGCTGGGGATGTCGTCCTGGGTGGAATACCGCCTCAACCCGAACGTCGGTCGGGCCGCGGGGGCGCGCGAGCGCACGCTGCTGCAGCTCCTGCGCAACGCCATGACGGTGCTGCTGATCGCGATCGCGCTGATGCTGGCCCTGTCCGAGATTGGCGTGAACATTGGCCCGCTGCTTGCCGGTGCCGGCGTGCTCGGCCTTGCGATCGGTTTCGGCGCTCAGAAGATGGTGCAGGACGTGATCACCGGCGCCTTCATCCAGTTCGAGAACGCGATCAACGAGGGCGACGTCGTCACGGTCGCCGGAACCACGGGCGTGGTGGAGAAGCTGACGGTCCGTTCGGTCGGGCTTCGGGATCTGTCCGGGACCTACCACATCGTGCCGTTCAGCGCGGTCGACACGGTGTCGAACTTCATGCGCGGCTTCGCCTACCACGTCGCCGCGATCGGCGTGGCCTACCGCGAGGATGTCGACGAGGTGAAGCAGGCCATGCGGGACGCGTTCGACGACCTGCGCGCCGGGGAGCACGGCGCCAACATCCTGGACGACATCGAGATGCAGGGGGTCACCGAGTTCGCGGACTCCGCGGTGACCGTGCGCGCCCGGATCAAGACCCTGCCGGGCATGCAGTGGGCGGTCGGCCGCGCCTACAACGAGGTCGTCAAGCGGGTGTTCGACCGGCGCGGCATCGAGATCCCGTTCCCGCACCGGACCATTTATTGGGGCGAGGACAAACAAGGCCACGCGCCGGCGCTGCGCGTCGACAGCGACCATAAGGCCGCTCCCGGCGGATCGCTGCCGGCCGCCAGCATGTCGGAGAGTTGACCGGTATCTACCGGACCGGTCGGTCGGCGGGCTGAGCCGCGGCCCACCGGCCGGTCGGGCGACCAACGGCAGCTGGCAGGCCGCGATGGGGCCGGTGGCGGTTCCGTGAGGCTGTCGGTCCGTGAGCCAGCCGGCCCGTCCGGATCGGGCCTGCGCCGATCCTTCGTGCGTCGGATGACCCGCGGTGTCCACCCGCCAAATGGTGAGTCCGAAGTCTCCGCTTGCCAAGCACGCCAGCTTGCGACACGATGTACAAATGTTCGCGGAGTTGCGCTGAATCGCCGTCGCTACGCGACGACAAGGCCATTAAATACGAAGAAATGGCCAGTAATAAGGGATTGGGAGAACGTGGCGGGTGTGCAAAGAGGGCGGAAAGCCCATTTGCTTTCGTCGTCATCGGGATTGATTAACTTCGCGCGGCGCAATCGGACGGGTCTGGTCGGAGAGCCACGCGAATAATTCGGGGTCAACGCGAGAGGTGTGCCGCCCGCTTGGTGCCCAAGGCCGGAACAAGTCGAAACGACGGAAGGCGTGCCGGGCTTAATCATTGAAGATTGCTGGATCTTGAGCGCGCGCTGACGTGCGTTGCGGCGATCGAAAGCAACTTGAAGCTGACCGGGAGGAGAACAGAACGTGATCATGCAACGGACGTTGCGCGGGGCGATGGTGGCCTCCACCATCGCGGCCGCGTTGGCGCTGCCCGAACCGGTGGTCGCCCAGGAAACGCAGTATTTCCCCATCGCGAGCAGCCGCGTCGGCCCGTACTCCGCCATGGGTACCGGCTACTACGGCGCGCAGATCGATTACCTGAACTACGTCAACATGAACGGTGGCGTGAACGGCGTCATGCTGACCTGGCAGGAGTGCGAGACCGAGTACAACGCCGTGAAGACGGTCGAGTGCTACCAGCGCCTGCTGCAAAGCGACGGCCAGAAGATCGTCGTGTTCGACACCCTGGGCACGCCGGGCGCCTATGCGGTCATCAACCGGATGCGCGACGACCAGGTCGTGCTCGCGCAGTACGGCTACGGCCGCACGGATGCCGCCGACGGCACGGTTTGGCCGTGGGTGTTCAACGCCGCCGGCCACTACTGGTCGCAGATCGCGGTCAAGATGCGGTTCATGGCCGAGCAGGAAGGCGGCGTCGAGAATATGCGCGGCAAGAAGATCGTGCACATGCACATCGACAGCGCGTACGGCCGCGAGCCGCTGCCCGCGATGCGCGGCATCGCCGAGGCATGGGGCGTCGAAGTCGTCGAGATCGCGGTGCCGCCGCCCGGGCTGGAGCAGCAGTCGCAGTGGCTGCAGGTGCGCCGCGAACGGCCCGACTGGGTGACCTTCTGGGGCGCTGGATCGGGCATGAACTCGACCGGCATGACCAACGCCGCGCGCATCGGCTTCCCGCGCGACCGGCTGATCTATGTCACCTTCGGCGCCGCCGAGGAGGACATGTACCCGGCCGGCGACAGCGCCGTCGGCACCTACGCCATGGCGAACGCCCTGCCGGGTCGGGACTACCCGCTGGTAAAGGCGATCCAGGAGCAGGTCTACGGCGCGGGGCAGGGCAACCTGGCCGACGAGAGCCGGATTGGGTCGGTCTACTGGAACCGCGGCCTGGGCGCGGCCGTGATGTGGGTCGAGGCGCTGCGCAACGCCCAGGAAATGCACGGCAAGGTCGGCCAACCGGTGACCGGGGCGGAGTTCCGCGACGGTTACGAAGCGCTCAACATGACCGAAGCGCGGCTCCAGGAGATCGGTATCGGCGGCATGGTGGCGCCCTTCCAGATGTCCTGCGAGGAGCACGGCGGCGCCGGCAAATTCGCGGTCATGCAGTGGAACGGCGACAAGTTCGTCCGGGTTGGGGATTGGCAGGAACCGTTGGATCCCGACTACATCCGGCAACTGATCACCGAGTCGGCGGCCAAGTACGCGGCGGAAAACAACCTTACCCCGCGGACCTGCCCGTAGGCTGAGCCCTTGGGGCTAACGGGTCACCGGGGCCGGCGCCGAAGAGGCGCCGGCCCCGGCCGATCCGGCCGTCCCCGACCGGCGGCTCTCTTTGAGCCTGATCCCGGCGGCGCTCACGACCACTTCCGCGGCGTGCCGGGAGACCCGCGTCGGGAGAGACCTGCGCCGGGCGGTTCCCAACAATGAAACGGTCTCATGAACGCAAAAGCCGACGATATCCTGACGGTCGAGTCCATCGAGGTGGTCTACGACAACGTCATCTCCGCCCTGCACGACGTCTCGCTCACCGTGCCGCGGGGGAAGATCGTGGCCCTGCTCGGCGGCAACGGCGCCGGCAAGAGCACGACCCTCAAGGCGGTTTCGACCATGCTCCAGGGCGAGCGCGGCAAGGTCACACGCGGCACGATCACCTATGACGGGGTCGTCGTCGGCGATCAGAAGCCGAGCGACATGGTTCGCCTGGGCATGGTGCAGGTGCTCGAGGGACGCCGCTGTTTCGGCCACCTGACGGTCGAGGAGAACATCATCGCCGGCGCCTATTCGCGCAAGCTCTCCAAGGCGGACATCCAGACCGAGCTCGCGCGCATCTACGCCTACTTCAAACGGCTGAAGGACCGGCGCAAGAGCCAGGCCGGCTACACCTCCGGCGGCGAGCAGCAAATGGTGGCGGTCGCCCGCGCGATGATGGCCAAGCCCAAGATGCTGCTGCTCGACGAGCCTTCGATGGGCCTGGCGCCGCAGCTGGTCGCCGAGATCTTCAACATCGTGCGCGAGCTCAACCAGAACGAAGGCGTGAGCATCCTGCTGGCCGAGCAGAACACCAACGTCGCGCTGCGCAACGCGGATTACGGCTACATCATCGAGACCGGCAACGTCATGCTGCACGGCGCCGCCGAGAGCCTGCTGAAGGACGACAAGGTGATGGAGCTCTACCTCGGTATCTCGAAGGAAGGCCGCAAGAATTTCCGCGACGTTCTCCGCGAGGAGAGCCAGTCCCACGCCGCCATCCACCACGGCTGAGCGTTGGCGCAGAACAAGACATCCGACCATGACCCAAGCGCGCAACTATCCGCTCGGCGATCCGATCCTCGAGGTCAGCAACATCTCGTTGCGGTTCGGCGGGGTGAAGGCGATCACCGATACGTCGTTCAAGGTGCTGGCGCACGAGATCCGGGCGATCATCGGCCCGAACGGCGCCGGCAAGAGCTCGCTGCTGAACTGCATCAACGGCGTCTACAAGCCGCAGGAAGGCAGCATCGCCTTCAAGGGCCAGGTGCTCGACAGGATCAGCCCGAACATCGTCGCGCGCAAGGGCATCTCGCGTACCTTCCAGAACCTCGCGCTGTTCAAGCGGATGTCAGTCCTCGACAACATTCTGGTCGGCCGGCAGCTGCACATGGCGGCCAATTTCCTGGAGGTCGCCTGTCAGCTGCCCAGGGCGCGGCGCGAGGAACGCGAAAACCGCGCGCGCTGCGAGGAGATCGTCGAGTTCCTGGAGATCGGCGATATCCGCCATACCCCGGTCGCCAAGCTGCCCTACGGGTTGCAGAAGAAGGTCGAGCTCGGTCGGGCGCTCGCGACCGAAGCCGACGTGCTCCTGCTCGACGAACCGATGGCGGGAATGAACGTCGAGGAAAAGCGCGAGATGTGCCGTTTCATCCTGAAAGTGAACGATGAGATTGGCACGACCATGGTCCTGATCGAGCACGACATGGGCGTCGTGATGGACATCTCCGACAACGTCGTGGTGCTGGATTACGGCAAGGTCATCGCCGAAGGCCCGCCCGCGGAAGTCCGGTCCAATCAAGCCGTCATCGACGCCTATCTCGGGGTGGCCATTGACTGAGTTCCTGTTCTTCTTCGAGGTCGTGCTTGCGGGAATGCTGGCGGGCACGATGTACTCGCTGGTCGCGCTTGGCTTCGTCTTGATCTACAAGGCCTCGTCGACCTTCAACTTCGCCCAGGGCGCGATGGTGTTCTTCGCCGTGCTCGCGTTCGTGGGGCTGATGGAACTCGGGCTGCCGTTCGGCGTGGCGTTCGTCGCCACCGCGCTGTTGATGGTCGCGGTCGGCTACTGCACCGAACGCTTGGTGCTCGAGCCGCTGATGAACCAGAGCCACGACACGATGCTGATGGCCACGATCGGGCTCGGCTTCGTGCTGGAGGGGCTGGCGCAGGCGGTCTGGGGGGTCGAGGTGCGCCGGCTCGATCTTGGTATCGGCGACTTCCCGATCCCCTGGCTGGTGGACAACCTCGGCCTGTTCGTCAGCGCCCTCGACGTGACCGCGGGCGTGGTCGCGGCGGCGCTGATCGGCACGCTGGCGCTGCTCTTCAAGTACACCAAGATGGGGCTCGGCCTGCGCGCGGTGGCGGACGACCCCGGCGCGGCGGCCTCGATCGGCATCCCGCTGAAGAACATCATGCTGGCGGTCTGGTCGGCGGCGGGCATCGTCGCCCTGGTCGCGGGCATGCTGTGGGGCGCGCGCGCCGGGGTGCAGTTCGCGCTGGTCGACCTGGCGCTCAAGGCGCTGCCGGTGCTGATCATCGGCGGCTTCTCGTCGATCCCGGGCGCGATTGTCGGCGGCCTGATCATCGGTGTGACGGAAAAGACCCTCGAGGTCTATATCGGCCCCTACTTCGGCGGCGGGATCGAAGGCTGGGCGCCGTACGTGCTCGCCATCTTCTTCCTGCTCTACCGGCCCGAGGGGCTGTTCGGCGAGAAGATCATCAGACGCGTCTAGCGCGTCTAGCGCGCAATCTAAGCGCGGGAGCTGGCTGCGGGATCACCCAATCTTTCAGCATCTTGCTCTAACAACGGAATAAGCCTCATGTCCGACAAGCCGATCTTCATGACATTCGCTCGAAGCGACGTCACCAATTTCGTCGTGCTGATGATCGTGGCGTTCGCCGTGATCCCCCTCACGGTTGGCAGCGACTACTGGTACACCTCGATCCTGATCCCCTGGCTCTGCCTCGCGCTCGCCGCCATCGGCCAGCAGATCGTGATGGGGTATACCGGGCAACTCGCCCTGGGCGCGGCCGGCTTCATGGCCGCCGGTGCGTTCGCCTGCTTCAACCTCGAGCTGCGGGTGCCGGGCCTGCCGTTCGCCGGGTCGCTGCTGCTGTCGGGGGTAATCGCGGCCGCATTCGGCGTGCTGTTCGGCCTGCCGAGCCTGCGCGTGCGCGGGATTTACCTGATGGTCGCGACGCTCGCCTCGCAATTCTTCATCATCTGGATGATCGACAAGTTCGGCTGGTTCAAGAACTACGACACCTCCGGCATCATCACCGCGCAGGACATCGAGATCTTCGGCCGGCCGTTCACCTCCCCGGTCGAGATGTATCTGGTCGTCGCGGTCGTGGTGATCGTCCTGACCATCCCGGCGATCAACCTCACACGCGGCGCCGTCGGGCGCAGCTGGATGGCCGTGCGCGACATGGACATCGCGGCGGAAAGCATGGGCATTTCGCTGTTGCGCACCAAGCTGCTGGCGTTCGCGATCAGCGCGTTCTACTGCGGGGTCGCGGGGGCGCTGTTCGCCTTCACCTACTTGAAGTCGCTGGAGCCGGTCGCCTTCGACATCAAGCTATCGTTCGAGATCCTGTTCATGGTCATCCTGGGCGGGCTCGGCACGATCAACGGCGCGTTCATCGGCGCGGCGTTCATCCTGCTGTTCCCGGTCGTGCTCAACAGCTTGGGCAACACCTATTTCCACGGCATGATCGACGCCACGATCATGTCGGCGATCGAGCAGGTCGTGTTCGGCGCGCTGATCATCCTGTTCCTGATCTACGAGCCGCTGGGCATGTCGAAACTCTGGACAAACCTCAGACAGCGCATGTTCTCGCGGAAGCGCGCAGGCGACGCCCGCGCCCTCCGCAAGCCGGCGGGTTAGGCCAAGATACTGAACGGTGAACGCGCCGTTCAGCTAAATTTTGCCGTTTCTTCAGGAAATTAGAGCGGCCTGCGCGGGCCGGCGGGCGGTGTCCTGTCGCGCGTTGATTTCCGGGCGGACCTTTCCCGCATTTGGACCGTTCATGGCAGCGGGCGAGGCGCCCGCCCACGGCGTCTCGCGGGTCACCGCGTGCGCCGGCGGCGCGGCGATGGGCGCGGCGAACAACCTCGAGCCGAACGGCCTGGAAACGGACCGGCTGGAAACCGACCGCCTGGGGCGCTGACGAACCTCCGACCCCGTCCGCAAACCGCCGGCCGTCATGCGGCAACCCGTGTCGGGGCCGACGGCCGGCTGCCCTTGATAGGCACGCCCTATCGCGGTATTGGAGGTGCTAATTTACCGCCCCGTCCGGTCATTCCGGGACGCGGGTGCAAGAATAACCAGATCAATCATCCGGTCACCGAATATTGCGGTCAAACAGCCCGTGTTTGGCCGAGGCCGCAACATGTGCGCCGCCCGCATTCGCGTGAACCGGGGACAAAGCAAGCTAAATGGAACAGGGAAAACGCTTATGGCAGGTATCCTTGACAAAGAACGTATCGTTGCGCCGAAGAATTTTAATCGCTGGTTGATTCCACCGGCGGCGCTGGCGATCCACCTATCGATCGGGCAGGTCTATGCCTTCAGCGTGTTCAACGAGCCGCTGACGCGGATCATCGGCGTCACCGAGTCCGCGCCGCAGGACTGGGAGCTCACCACGCTGGGGTGGATCTTCAGCATCGCCATCGCCGTGCTCGGCGTTACCGCGGCGTTCGGCGGTCGCTGGCTGGAGCGCGTGGGTCCGCGCAAGGGCATGGTGATTGCCGCCATCGCCTGGGCCGGCGGCTTCCTGGTGTCCGCGCTCGGCGTCTGGGTCCACTCGATCTGGCTGCTCTATCTGGGGTACGGCGTGTTCGGCGGGATCGGCCTTGGATTTGCCTATATCTCACCGGTCAAGACGCTGATCCGCTGGTTCCCGGACCGCCCCGGGATGGCGACCGGCATGGCGATCATGGGCTTCGGCGGCGGCGCGATGATCGGCTCGCCGCTGGCCGTGAACCTGATGGACTTCTATTCCGGCCCGGACTCCGCGGGTGTCGCGGCGACGTTCGCCACCATGGGCGTGCTGTACTTCATCCTAATGATCTTCGGCGCCGCGATCGTCCGGGTCCCGCACCCAGAGTGGCAGCCCGCCGGCTATCAGCCGGAGCAGGCCAGCACCAAGAAAATGCAGACCAGCGGCCACGTGCACGTCGACCAGGCGCTCAAGACGCCGCAGTTCTGGCTGGTCTGGGCGGTGCTCTGCCTGAACGTGACCGCCGGCATCGGCGTGCTCGGCCAGGCCTCGGTGATGAGCCAGGAGATGGTCGGCATTTCGGCGGAAGCGGCCGCCGGCTTCGTCGGCCTGATGAGTATCGCGAACATGCTGGGCCGGTTCCTGTGGTCGAGCCTGTCCGACTACATCGGACGCAAGGCCACCTACTCGACATTCTTCGTGCTCGGCATCGTGCTGTACGCGGCCGTGCCCAGCATCGCATCGGCCGGCGTGATCTGGCTGTTCGTGCTCAGCTACCTGGTCATCCTGACCATGTACGGCGGCGGTTTCGCCACGGTGCCGGCGTACCTGCGCGATCTGTTCGGCACCGCGCACGTGGGCGCCATCCACGGCCGGCTGCTGACCGCCTGGTCGGTCGCAGGCGTGCTGGGCCCGGTGATCATCAACTACCTGCGTGACTTCCAGATCAGCCAGGGTGTGGCGCCGGCCGACGCGTACTCGCTGACCATGTACATCATGGCCGGTCTGCTGGCGGTGGGCCTGCTGTGCAACCTCGCCATCCGCGGGATGCAGGAACGCCACCTGATGGACGAGCGGCAGCTGGTGACCGAGTAAGGTCCGGCGCCAGGCTGTCCAGCCACAGCAATCCGAAGGGAGGTACGCCATGGCGCGCAACACCGACGACCCCTATGCCGGCCAGGACGCGGTGGACCGCGAAGCGTCCACGCTCGCCGGCGAGGAGCACGTCACCTCGGCCCAGGGCCGTTTGGTGGTGCTCTGGGCGGTCGTGCTGATCCCGCTCGCCTACGGGGTCTTCAACACGATCGAGAAGTCGCTCGCCCTATTCTAGGGAAAGATGCTGAAAGGTGGACCCATCTTTCAGCTGAATCGTGCCCGTTCTTGAATAAGTTAGGAGCAAAATTCACGATGCAGGTCGACCCGACCTTCATCGATTTTTGCTCCAGGGCTCAAGCCATCGAGGCCGGAGCGACCTCCAAGGCGGAGGTTGCTCCGGCGTCTTGTGGCGCATGCCGGATGCCGGAAGGTGGCGACGCCTTCCGGCATCTTGCGTTCGGGCGGTCCCGACGCCGGGCCGGACGGGGCGCGGGCTGCCGGGGCCGGGTCGTGGCTATCTCGCAGCGTCGTTGCCGTCGTCGCGGGCGCGCACGCCGTTCAGATAAGTCCCCAGGATCGCGGAGGCGCTCTGGGCGAGGTCGATCCGGTCGGGCGCCAATAGCCAGTCGCTGTACAGCCCGCGCATGTAGCTGCCGAAGCTCCAGGCGGCGAGTTCCGGGTTGATCGCGGGATCGAGCGTGCCCTGATCGCGCGCCTTCTGGAACAGGCGGACCAGGGCGTCGTGTATGTTCGACTTCACCGCCTCTTCCTCGGCGATGAAAAGATGGTGCCGGCCCAGGCGCACGCACCCGTGCAGCAGGATCCGGCAGACGCGGCGGTAGTGCGGGTCTTCCGCCAGGCGGATCAGGGCCTGCTCGCCGAACTGGCGCAGCTCGTCCAGGGCGTCGGTCGTCTCCGCGCGCGCGTCGGCGGCGCGCAGGTCATCCAGCGGGAAGGCCGCCCGCGCCACCATGGCGTCGAGCAGGTCTTCCTTGTCCTTGAAGTGCCAGTAGATCGCTCCGCGGGTGACCCCCGCTTCGCGCCCGATCTGATTGAGCGTGGTCGCCGGGATGCCTTCCCGTTCGATCACCGCCTCCGCCGCGTCGAGGATCGCCGCGCGGGTGGCGAGGGCGTCGGCCTTGGTTTTCCGGGCCATGGCGTCTCCGGCTTGGGTCCCAGCACGGGCGTAACGGGACTGTCATCGCGGTTTTTGGGTCAGGGTCTTTACATACCGGCGTGTATGTATATTTTCAACGTCAGTTTTACCCGTCATCGAGCGCGTCCGCGCCGGACGCGCTCGCTTTTTTGAACCGGAGTTCTGCATGACAAGCATGCGTTCGATCGCCCGCGTGGCCGGGGTGCTGTGCCTTGGCGCCGCGCTGACGGCGTGCGGCGACAGCCAGACCCAGGGGCAGGGCCGCGGCCAGCCGGCGCCCCAGGTCACGGCCGCGACGATCCAGCCGCAGTCGGTTACGGTGTACGAGGAGTACGCCGGACGCGCCCAGGGTGCCCGCGAGGTTCAGGTCCGCGCCCGCGTGGAAGCCCCGATCCTGGAACGCCGCTACACCGAAGGCGCGTTCGTCGAAGCGGGCGAAGCGCTGTTCCGCCTGGATCCCGAGCCGTTCCAGGTGGCGGTCGAGCGGGCCCAGGCGCAGGTCGAGAGCGCGCAGGCAAGCTTGCGCCAGGCGCAACGCCAGTGGGCGCGCGTCGAGCGTCTTTACGAGAGCGACGCCGTCAGCACCCGCGAACGCGATCAGGCCCTGTCCGAACTGGAACTCGCCCGCGCCGACGTGGCACTCGCCGAGGCCGGCCTGGCGCAGGCGCGGATCGACCTTGGCTACACCAAAATCGCCGCGCCGGTGTCCGGGATCACGGAACTGGAGGCCCTGCCGGCGGGCAGCCTGGTCCGGGCGACCTGCTGACCACGGTGATACAGCTGCACCCGATCCACGTCCGGTTCGCCTTGCCCGAGGACGACGCGCTGGCCCGGCAGCGGGCGGAAGCCGCGCTCAGCGGGGAAAGCCCGAACGGCAACCATGCCGCCCGTCTGATCCTGCCGGACGGCGGCCTGTACGCCGAGGCCGGTAAGGTCGACTTCACCGACAGTTCCGTCGATCCGCAAACCGGAACCGTACGGGCGCGCGCCGTGTTCCCGAACCCCGAGCGGCGCATCCGGCCCGGCCAGTTCGTCCGGGTCCGGCTTCAGACGCAGACCCTGCCGCAGGCCCTGGTCGTGCCGGAGCGCGCGATCGCGACCGACCAGCGCGGCGAGGCGGTCTACGTGATCGACGACGAGGGCACGGCGCACCGCCGCTCGGTCGGCCTCGGGCCGTCGGTGGCGCAGGGCCGGGTGATCGGCGACGGCCTCTCCGCGGGCGCGCGGATCGTCGTCGACGGGCTCGTCAGCGTGCGCGACGGCACCGCCGTGCAGGCTGAACCGTTGCAGACCGCGGCATCCGGTTCGGTCGGCGGGGACTCCTGATGCTGTCCAAATTCTTCATCGACCGGCCGGTCTTCACCACCGTCATCTCGATCGTGATCGTGCTGGCCGGCCTCGCGGCGACGCGGGCGCTCCCGGTCGAGCAGTATCCCAGCATCGTGCCGCCGCAGGTCGTGGTGAACGCGACCTATCCGGGCGCGAGCGCCGACACCCTGTCGCAGACGGTCGCCGCGCCGCTGGAGCAGGAGATCAACGGCGTCGACAACATGCTGTACATGTCGTCGACCAGCACCGACGCCGGGAGCACCGAGATCACGGTGACCTTCGAGATCGGCACCGATCCCGACCAGGCGACGATCGACGTCAACAACCGTGTGCAATCCGCCCTGTCCAGCATGCCGGAGCCGGTCCGGCGCCAGGGCGTGCAGGTGCAGAAGCGGTCCAGCAACATCCTGCAGGTGGTCAGCCTGACCGCCCCGGACGGCGACTATGACACCGTCTTCATCAGCAACTACGCGCTGTTGAACGTCATCGACGAGCTCAAGCGCGTACCGGGGGTCGGCGACGCCCGGCTGTTCGGGGCGCAGGACTACGCCATGCGCGTCTGGCTGCAGCCCGACAAGCTGAGCCAGTACGACCTGACCCCGGGCCAGGTGGCCGAAGCGATCCGGGAGCAGAACCGGCAGTTCGCCGCCGGCAGCTTCGGATCCGAGCCGACCGACGAGGACCTCGCGTTCACCTACCGCGTGACCACGCAGGGCCGCCTGACCACGGCCCAGCAGTTCGGCGAGATCATCCTGCGGGCGCGCTCCGACGGCTCGATGCTGCGGCTGTCCGACGTCGCGCGGGTCGAACTCGGCGCCCAGGACTACGGCTTCTCGGCGACCTACAACGGCGATGCGACGGTACCGATCGGGATCTACCTGCAACCCGGTGCCAACGCGCTGGCGACGAGCCAGCGGATCGATGACGCTCTGGGCGAGATCTCCAGCCGGTTTCCGCAGGGGCTCAGCTACAACATCCCGTTCGACACCACGGAGTTCGTGGAGATCTCGATCAAGGAGGTCGGGAAGACCTTCATCGAGGCGCTGATCCTGGTCGTCGTGGTGATCTTCCTGTTCCTGCAAAAGTGGCGCGCCGCGGTGATCCCGCTGGTGGCGATCCCGGTGTCGTTGATCGGCACCTTCGCCGGCATGCTGGCGCTCGGCTTCTCGATCAACCTGTTGACCCTGTTCGGCATGGTGCTGGCGATCGGCATCGTCGTCGACGACGCGATCATCGTGATCGAGAACGTCGAGCGGGTGCTGCACGATGAGGGCCTGTCGCCGCGCGACGCCGCGGTCAAGGCGATGCAGGAGGTCGCCGGCCCGATCGTGGCGATCACGCTCGCCCTGATCGCGGTGTTCCTGCCGGTCGCCTTCCTGGGCGGACTGACCGGTCAACTCTACCGCCAGTTCGCGGTCACGATCGCGATCTCGGTGTTCATCTCCGGCGTGGTGGCGCTGACCCTGAGCCCGGCGCTGTGCGCGCTGATGCTGAAGCAGAACGAGAAGCCGCCGCTCAAGCCGTTCCAATGGTTCAACCGCGGCTTCGCAGCGGTGACCCGCGGCTACCGTTGGACGGTGTCGTTTTTCCTGCGCCACGCGGTGGTCGGCGTCACGCTGTTCTGCGTGCTGGTCGGCGGCACTGTATACCTGTTCGAGCGGCTGCCGAGCGCGCTGCTGCCGCAGGAGGACCAGGGCTACGTCTTCGTCAGCTTCTCGCTGCCGCCGGCCGCGGCGCTGAACCGGACCGAAGCCGCGCGCAATGAGATCAACGACAAGATCCTGGCGCTGCCGGAAGTCGAGGAGGTGGTCAGTTTCGCCGGTTTCGACCTGATCGCCAGCGCCCAGCGGACCAACGCCGGAATCTCGTTCGTCCAGCTGTCGGATTGGAGCAAGCGGTCGGGGCCGGGTCAGAGCTCGTTCGCGGTCGCCAACAAGATCATCGGGCTTGGTGCCAGCGTTGAGGAAGCGCAGGTGATCGCGTTCAACCCGCCGCCGATCCAGGGGATCTCCACCACCGGCGGCTTCGAGGCGTATGTGCAGAGCCGCGGCGGCGGCGGCATCGGCCGGCTCGAGCAGGTGGTCGACCGGTTCATCGCGGCGGCCAACCAGCGCCCCGAGCTGACCCGCGTGCGCAGCAACCTGACCACCAACGTCCCGCGCTTCCGCGCCGATCTGGACCGCGAGAAGGCGAAGGCGCAGGGCGTGCCGATCGACCGGGTGTTCGACACCATGCAGAGCACCTTCGGCGCGCTGTACGTCAACGACTTCACCCTGTTCGGCCGGAACTACCAGGTGAACCTGCAGTCGGAGTCCGACTTCCGGGACCGGCCGGAGGACCTGCGCAAGGTCTCGGTCGCCTCGCAGTCCGGAGAGCTTGTTCCGCTGACCTCTCTCGTCGACGTGGAGCGCCGGCTGGGCGCCGACATCATCGAGCGGTTCAACGCCTTCCAGGGCGCCAAGATTCTGGGCGAACCGGCGGCCGGCTACAGCTCCAGCCAGGCCTTGGCGGCGCTGGAGGAGGTCGCCCAGCAGACGCTCGGCAACGACAACACCTTGTCGTGGATCGGCCAGGCGTTTCAGCAGCAGCAGGCGAGCCAGGCCGCCCAGCTCGCGTTCATCGCCGGCATCGTGATGGTGTTCCTGATCCTGGCGGCGCAGTACGAGCGCTGGAGCATGCCGCTGGCGGTGCTGACGATCGTGCCGTTCGCGGTCTTCGGGGCCGCGCTCGCCGTGCTGATCCGGGGGCTGGAGACCGATCTGTACTTCCAGATCGGCCTGCTGGTGCTGATCGGGCTGTCCGCCAAGAACTCGATCTTGATCGTGGAGTTCGCGATGCTGGAGCGGAAGGCCGGCCGGGCGCCGTACGAGGCCGCGCTGAACGCCGCACGCCTGCGCTTCCGGCCGATCGTGATGACCGCGCTCGCCTTCATCATGGGCGCCCTGCCGCTGATGTTCAGTTCCGGCGCCGGGGCGGCCGCCCGGCAGTCGATCGGCACCGGCATCGTCGGCGGCATGCTGGCGGCTACCATCCTGGCACCGATGTTCGTGCCGATGTTCTTCATGCTGATCGAGACGCTCTCGCTGCGCCTGCGCGGACGCCGCCACGCGGCGAAAGAGGAGCCGCAAAATGCTTAACCGATCTTGGCTCCCATGCCTGGCGGGCGTCCTGCTGCTGGCCGGCTGCACGGTCGGGCCGGACTTCCAACGGCCGACCGCGGACATGCCGGACGGCTGGCGCTCGGAGATCCTGACCGACGCCGGGACCGACCGCGAGCTTGGGCAGTGGTGGCAACGCTACGACGATCCCACGCTGACGCGGCTGGTCGAACGGGCCCGGCAGGATAACCTGGACATTGCCGCCCAGGCCGCCCGGGTCCGCCAGGCGCGCGCCGAACTGGGCCTGCGGGAGGCGGAGCAGTATCCCACGCTCGACGCGCAGGCCAACCTGGCCCGCCAGCGGACCAGCGAGCAAGGCGCCTCGACCGGCGGCGGGGCAGGGATGACCTTCAACACCTTCTCGCTCGCGGGCTCGCTCAACTACGAGCTCGACCTTTGGGGCGAGGCGGACCGGCGCGAGCAGGCGGCGCGGGCGCGGCTGTTCGAAAGCAGGTTCACGCGCGCGGCGGTCCGACTGAACGTCGTCAGCGACGTCGTCACCACCTACTTCAACCTGCGCGCCGCCGAGCGGCAGCTGCGGATCGCCCGCGAGACCGTGAGGGCGCGCGAGGAGACGCTGGCGTTC
Organism: Rhodovibrio sodomensis; assembly: GCF_016583645.1. GTDB lineage: Bacteria > Pseudomonadota > Alphaproteobacteria > Kiloniellales > Rhodovibrionaceae > Rhodovibrio > Rhodovibrio sodomensis. The sequence continues at coordinate 54,241 of NZ_NRRL01000004.1, forward strand.
CAGCGCTCCCGCCTGGAGGCGGGCGACATCGCGACCCTGCCGGTCCAGCAGGCGCGCGCCGAACTGGCGACGACGCGCGCCACGATCCCGCCGCTGAAGGAACAGATCCGCCGGCAACGCACCGCGCTCGCCATTCTGGTGGGCGCGACCCCGCGCGAGATCGTCGACCAGCTGGAGACCGCGGGCCCGCCGCTCACCCAGGTCCAGGTGCCAGATGGGATGCCGGCCAGCCTGCCGTCCGAACTGCTGCAGCGCCGGCCCGACGTCCGCGCCGCCGAAGCAACCCTGGTCGCCGCGAACGCGGATCTCGGCGTCGCCAAGGCGCAGTGGTACCCGGACGTGAATTTGGCCGGCATGCTCGGCGTGGAAGCGCTCGAGGCGCAGGACCTGTTCCAGGCCAGCGCCCGGAGCTGGCAGCTCGGCGGCTCGCTGTTGCAGCCGCTGGTGTATTTCGGCCGGATCCAGGCGAACGTCGACAGCGCGGAAGCGGCGCGCGAGCTGGCCGGCGTGACCTATCGGCAGACGCTGCGCACCGCGTTTCAGGAGGTCGATACGGCGCTGTCGGCGCTGCAGGCGGCGCGCGAGCGGTTGACCGCCCGGCAGCGCCAGGTCGACGCGCTGCGGGAGACCCTTTCGGTCGCCCGGCAGCGCTACGAGGCCGGCTTTACCAGCTACATCGACGTGCTCGACGCGCAGCGTGGCCTGTTCGATGCCCAACTGGCGCTGGTCGAGGCGCGGCGCGACGAGCTGACGGCGGTCGCCACGCTCTACAAGGCGATGGGCGGCGGCTGGTCGGACGACCGCGATCTTGGACCCGCGTCGAAGGCCCCGGCGGACGTCAGTGAGCCGGAGGCGGACGCCGCGGAAACGGGCGCGTCGCTGTAGCCCCCGGCGCGCACGGCCGGCCGCCGGCCGGTTCGCCGGACAAGTGCGCGCTTGCGTCGCACAGCCGCGTTCAGTAGGCCCGAAGACAGCCACGTTGGCCATCGGGCGCCTTGGCGCCGCACGTCGTCTGGCCGACCCCGTCAACACGCTCCCCCTCCTGCCGATGCGTCGGCCGGCCGGCGCAGAACGGGCGCCGTCATGCCCGCAACGCGGGGCGGGAGCGGCCTGGAACAGGAGACACGCATGCTCCGCACGCTCACGCGGGGATCCGTCTACATGGTCGAGCGGTACCTGCCGGATCCCTACATCTTTGTGCTGATCCTGACCCTGGTGGTGTTCGCTGCCGGAATGGGCGTCGAGCAGCAGTCGCCGCTGCAGATGATCCAGTACTGGGGCGACGGTTTCTGGAACCTGCTGACCTTCGGGATGCAGATGGTGCTGGTGCTGGTTACCGGCTACGTCCTGGCGTCCAGCCCGCCGTTCAAGCGGCTGCTGCAGGCGCTCGCCCGGCTGGCGTCGACGCCGGGGCAGGCGATCCTGCTGGTCACCGTCGTCTCCATGGTGGCGGCCTGGATCAACTGGGGCTTTGGCCTGGTGATCGGCGCGCTGTTCGCCCGCCAGCTGGCGCAGGTTGTGACCCGCGTCGACTACCGCTTGCTGATCGCCAGCGCTTACACCGGTTTCCTGGTCTGGCACGGCGGCCTGGCGAGCTCGGTCGGGCTGGTGATCGCCACCGAAGGCCACTTCGCCCAGGACCAGATCGGCATCGTGCCGACGTCCGAAACGATCTTCTCCAGCTTCAATCTGCTCCTCGTGCTGTCGATCCTGATCGTGATCCCGGTGGTCAACCGGATGATGATGCCGCCCGACCACCAGGCGGTCACGGTGGATCCGCAGAAGCTGGCGAACGAGGAGGCGCCGGCGCCGGTGAAGAACGACCGGCCGGCGGATCGCCTGGAGAACAGCATCATTCTGGCCCAGGCGGTCGGCCTCATGGGGCTGGCGTTCCTGGCGTATTACTTTATCGCCGGGCAAAGCTCGCTCAACCTCAACATCGTCAACTTCGCCTTCCTGTTTCTCGGCATCGTGCTGCACGGCCGGCCGAGCAGCTTCCTCAACACCGTCCAGGAAGCGGTGAAGGGCGCCGGCGGGATCGTCATCCAGTTCCCGTTCTACGCCGGCATCATGGCGATGATGATCGACAGCGGCCTGGCGGAAAGCCTGTCCAGCCTGTTCGTCGCCGCCTCGACCGAGGTGACCTTCCCGCTGTTCACCTTCCTGAGCGCGGGGCTGGTCAACATCTTCGTTCCCTCCGGCGGCGGTCAGTGGGCCGTGCAGGCGCCGGTGATGCTGGACGCCGCGGAGCGCCTGGGCGTCAGCGTGCCGCGGACCGCCATGGCGGTCGCGTGGGGCGACGCCTGGACCAACATGATCCAGCCGTTCTGGGCGCTGCCCGCCCTCGCGATCGCCGGGCTGAACGCCAAGGACATCATGGGGTACTGTCTGGTGGTCCTGCTGGTCTCCGGCGTGATCATGGGCGCCGGCCTGATGTTCTTCCCGTAACGGCTGCCGGCCGGTCCCCAAGCCCCGGCGCGCGACCTGCGTTGCGGTCGCGCGCCGGGGCGTTCGTCCCGTGCCTCGTTGCGCAACCGGTGTTAGTCTATCGGGCGATCGGTCGTGCCCGGACGGATGTCGCGGGGCGCGATCCGACTTGACCGAGGCTGCGCGCATACCGGAGCGCCGGGTGCCTGCGCATAAGCCGGAACAACCGGGTAGGCCGCATGGTCGACAACAAGGGCTTGATGGTCCGGCGGGCCGAACTGCATCTGGCCGGCGGCGAGACCTCGATGGTCAATTTCGGGCGCAGCGTCGGGCTCGACGATCTGAAACGCGCGATGAACGAGGGCGACGTCTGGATGGTCTGGGACGACGCGGGGGCACCGCTGCTGGTGCGGATGGCGCACGTCTCGTTGATCGTCCCCGCGGCCGCGGAGAGCTAGGCGGCCGCGGAGAGCTAGCGAGACGCAGCGCCGCCGCAGGATCGGTGTCAGGTCGCGGCGTCGGGCCGTGCCTTGGTGGGCTGGACCAGGATCTCCCGGCCCGCCTCGGTCAGGCGGTATTGCTGGCGACCGGGCACGCACACGGCCCATCCCTTCTGGCAACAGGCATCGGCGTCCGCGCCGTCATGAACACTGCTTTGGCCGCGCTCTTCACGGCCGATTGCGCGCAGCGCGTCGCGCTGGCGCCGCGTCGGTACCGACCAGGCCATATCGGGCCTCCTTTGAAAGGATCGGGCGCACGGTAGCTGCTGAAGCACGATGCGAATTCGCGCCAAAAGAACCTTCGGAGAGACGCCCCGGCGGTGCGCGATTTGCGCGAGCGAGCGTCCTCGAAGAATGTCTCTCAGTAGGTCGCGGTAGCCGTCATCTAAGCCGGTTCGCATGGGTGATCCCGGAGTGACGTGCAATATTATTAACATACACTAATTCATAGGCGTTGTCACGCCGACGCCGCCGGGCCGCCCATAGCGGTCGAACCGATGCGATCCCGGGTCCGCCAGTTCCGGGGCAGAGCCCCGACCCGCCCCGACCGACCCGCTCCAACCGAGCGGCCCAAACCGAGCCGTGGCGGCGGGCTCGCAAAAACGAGGCGCCGCCGATTACTCCGCGGCTTCCGGCCGGGCCGCCTGCGTCAGCTGGGCCGGTCGCTCGGACGGCTCCTGGCGACCGTCCGGCATCAGGTAGCTGTAGACGACCGGGATCACGAACAGCGTGAAGAATGTGCCGACCAGCAGGCCGCCGACGATCACCAGGCCGATGTCCTGGCGGCTCTGCGCGCCGGCACCGCTCGCGATCGCGAGCGGAACCGCGCCCAGCACCATGGCCCCGGTGGTCATCAGGATCGGGCGCAGGCGCAGCACGGCGGCCTCGCTGACCGCCTCGCGCACCGGCCGGCCGTCCTCGCGCATCTGGTTGGCGAACTCGACGATCAGGATGCCGTGCTTGGTGATCAGGCCGATCAACGTGACCAGGCCGACCTGGCTGTAGATGTTCAGCGTCGACCCGTCGAGCCAGAGCGCCAGCAGGCCGCCGGTGATCGACAGCGGCACCGTCAGCATGATGATGAACGGCGTGCGGAAGCTCTCGAACTGCGCGGCCAGCACCAGATAGATGAACGCCAGCGCCAGCACGAAGGTCATGTAGATCGACGCGCTGGACTGCTTGTATTCCCGCGACGGCCCGGCGTAGTCGATCTGCGCGGTCGCCGGCAGGTTCGCCTGCGCCGCCGCCTCCAGGGACGCCAGCGCCTGTTCCAGCGTGTAGCCGTCGGCCAGGTTGGCGGTGATTTGGGCGGAGCGGAGCTGGTTGAAGTGGTCGAGCTGCTGCGGCGCGACCGTCTCGCTGATCGAGATGATGTTGGACAGCTGCACCATCTCGCCGCCGCCGCCGCGGACGTACACCCGCCGCAGGTCGTCCGGCGTGGCCCGGTCGACCTCGTCGAGTTGGACCACGACGTCGTACTGCTGACCCGCGCGCTCGAAGCGGGTGACCTGCCGTCCGCCCATCATCGATTCCAGGGTGCGTCCGAGCACGCCGACGGAGAGACCCAGGTCAGCGATCTTGTCGCGGTCGACGTCGACCCTGAGCTGCGGCGTGTTCAGCTTCAGGCTGGACTCCAGGTTGACCAGCCCCGGGTTCCGGCCCGCCTCGGCCATGATCCGGTCGGCCATGGCGTTCAATTCGGCATACGGCTGGGAGGTCATGATCACCAGCTGCACCGGCTTGTCGCGGGTGCTCTGGCCGAGCGGCGGCGGGCTGACCGGAAACGCCATGATGCCGGGCACGGCGGTCATTTCCGGCATCAGTTCGCCGGCGACCTGCTGCTGCGTCAGGTCGCGCTCCGACCAGTCGGGCAGCTTCACGAACGAGATGCCCTGCGACACGATCGGAAAGCCGGAGACGACGAAGTAGCGGTCGACGTTGGGGTTGTTGGCGTAGATCTCCTCCAGGGCATAGGCCCAGCTGTCGGTGTAGTCGATGGTCGCGCCCTGCGGGGCCTGGTAGACGCCCAGGATCGTGCCCTGGTCCTCGTAGGGGGCGAGTTCGGAGTTGATCTGGGTGAAGAAGAAATACGCGCTCGCGGCCACGCCCGCGCCCAGCAGCAGGACCAGCGGCCGGGCGCGCAGCGCGCCCCGCAGACTGCGGCGGTACAGGCCGGTCAGCGCGTTCAGGCCGCGCTCGATGATCCGGTAGAGCAGGCCGTGCTGCGCCTGCGGCTTCAGCATCAGGGCGCACATCATCGGCGTCGCGGTCAGGGCGACGAAGCCCGACACCAGCACCGCGCCGGCCAGCGCCCAGGCGAATTCGGTGAACAACTGGCCGGTTTTGCCGGTCATGAAGCCGATCGGCGCGTAGACGGCCGCCAGCGTCACCGTCATCGCGATCACCGCGAAGCCGATCTCGCGCGCGCCCGTGATCGCCGCTTCGCGCGGCGGCACGCCGTTTTCCACGTGGCGGTAGATGTTCTCCAGCATGACGATGGCGTCGTCGACGACCAGGCCGATCGCCAGCACCATCGCCAGCAGCGTCAGCGTGTTGATCGAGAAGCCGAACAGGTCCATCAGCGCGAACGCGCCGATCAGCGAAACCGGGATGGTGACGAGCGGGATCAGCGTCGCCCGCAGCGAGCGCAGGAACAGGAAGATGATCGCCACCACCAGCAACACGGCTTCGGCGATCGTGGTGTAGACGTTGTCGATCGATTCCTGGATGAACACCGAGCTGTCGTGCGCGACCTCGACCCGCATGCCCTCGGGCAGGCTCTCGCGGATCGCCGGCAGGCGCGCGCGCACCGCGTCGGACACGTCGAGCGGGTTGGCGGTGGCCTGCTTGACCACCCCCAGCGCGATCGCGGGCTCGCCGTTGAAGCGCACCACACGGTCCTCGTTGCGCGGGCCGAGTTCCGCGTAGCCGACGTCGGAGAGGCGGATGAGATAGCCGGCGTTGTCCCGCAGCACCATCGCGTCGAACTGCTCGGGCGTGCGCAGGTCGGTCTCCGACAGAATGGTGAACTGCCGGCCGCGGCTTTCGATCAGGCCCGCCGGGACCTCGACGTTCTGCTGGCGCAGCGCGGTTTCGACATCCTGCGGGGTCAGGTCGTAGGCCGCCAGGCGGTCGGGATCCAGCCAGATCCGCATGGAATACATCCGCTCGCCGAAGATCCGGACCTGCGCGACACCGGACAGGGTCTGCAGCTGGTCCTTCACGTAGCGGTCGGCGTAGTCGGTGATGTCCATCGGCGCGTGCCGCTCGCTGGAGAAGGCGAGGTAGATGATCGGCTGGGCGTCCGCCTCGACCTTCTGGATCACCGGCTCGTCGACCTCGTCGGGCAGGTTCTCGCGCGCCCGGGAAACGCGGTCGCGCACGTCCGCGGCGGCGTCGGCCGGATCGCGGGTCAGCTCGAAGGTCACGGTGATCTGGCTTTGTTCCTGGCGGCTGACCGAGGACATGAAATCCACGCCCTCGATGCCCGCGAGCTGCTCTTCCAGCACCTGGGTGACCTGGGTCTCGATGATTTCGGGACTGGCGCCGGGGTAGGCGGTTTCGACGTTGACCACCGGCGGGTCGATCTTGGGGTATTCGCGCACGCTCAGGCGGTCGTAGCTGACCAGACCGACCAGCACGACGACCAGGCTCAACACGGTGGCGAAGACCGGCCGGCGGACGCAGATCTCGGAGATTTTCACCGGTCTAGCTTCCCTGGCCCGCGTCGCCGGGGCGGTTGGCCGGCTGCACGGCGGCGCCGTCGCGGAGTTTCATCTGCCCGGCCGTGACAACGACGTCGCCGGCATCGAGGCCGGAGACGACCTGCACCGTGCCGAAGCGGCGCTGACCGACGATGACCTTTGTCTCGACCGCCTTGCCGTCGACCACCTTGAACAGGTAGCGGGCGTCGCCGCGCGGGACGATCGCCTCTTCCGGCACCATCAGCGCGTTCGCCTGGTTGCCGAACTCCAGTGTCACCCGTACGAACTGACCCGGGCGCAGGGCGCTGCGCTCGTTGGGCAGGCGGGCGCGGACGTGGATACTCCGCCCGTTGGGGTCGAGCTGCGGATTGATGGCGTAGACCTCGCCGACGAAAGTGCGCTCGGGGAACGCATCGGCCACGATGCGAACCGTCTGGCCGCTCGCCAGCGAGCCCAGAAAGCGCTCGGCCAGCTGGAAGTCGACCTTGATCGGGGCGATGTCCTCCAGGTTGACCATGTCCGCGCCCGCGGTGACGTAATCGCCGACGGACACTTGGCGCAGGCCGATCACGCCGGCGAACGGGGCCTGGATCGTCATCTTGGCCAAGCGGGCGCGGGCCAGTTCGACCGCGGCCACGGCGGTGTCGTACTCAGCCTGGGTCTGATCCAGGGCGCGTTCGGTGCCCACACCCTTGCGGGTCAGCTCCCGGGCCCGGGCGAGGTTGCGCTCAGCGAGGGCGAGGCGGGCGCGCGCGTCGGCCAGTTCCGCCTGGTAGACCGAGTCCTCAAGCCTGAACAGCATCTGGCCTTGCTCGACCCGCCCGCCTTCCTCGAACCCGATCTCGACCACCCGTCCGGCGATCTCCGGGCGGATCATCACCGACTCGTTGGACACCAGCGTGCCCACGGCCGTGGCCGCGCGGACCAGCGTGGTCGGCGCGACCGTGGCGACCTCGACCCGCGTGGGCCTGCTTTCCTGTGCATGCACGACCGGAACCGCGGCGGCGAGAGCAATCGTCAGCGCGCAGAACCGGAAAATCGTCGATAAACCCACTTGCAAGACCCTTGGCGTTCTGGGAAACGCTGTAGAAATATCGGAATCGCAAGCCGGGGTCTAGTTGGACGCGACCGGCTTTGCCGCACGCCCGACCTGCGCGGCGCGCACGCCTGGGCATGACATCTTGCACGCGCGCGCCGCGGCGGCTGCCCGAGGGCAATTGATCGGCCGGACTCAAGCCGGCGACGGACGCGTTTCGTGCGGGGTCCGTCATGCGTTCCCCGCATACGCAGGGTCGCGCAAAGGTCCGTATATTTATCGCCGGTGGCGTCGACCGGCATTGGGCCTGGGGCGCCTTTCCGGAAGAAACAAATGGATCTCTTGTTCGGTACCGGCCTGTTCTGCGCTGTCACCCTGGCGTTTACGGGCATCTTGTTGTGGGTGCGGCGCCCGGCCGCGCGCGGGCTCGCGGCCTCGAGCACCTTGCAGAGCGGCCTGGCGATCGCGGCCGTGGCTTTGTGGGTGCCCGCCCTCGGTCTGGTCGCACGGGGTCTGGTCGCACGGGGTCTGGCCGGACTGGGACTGGCCGCCGAAGGTGGCGTCCCCGGCGCCCACGGCCTGGGCGCGCTCGCGCTGGTGGTGCTGACGGTGGCGGCGCTTAAGGTCCTGCATCCGGTCAAGCGTCTGGCGGCCTACGCCGCCGCCGGGGCGGCTGCGCTCGCTCTGGTGCCGGACCCGGCCGGTCCCGCGGGCCCAGATGGCCGCACCGGGGGCGACACCGGGGGCGTCACCGGGGTCGCCACGACGTCCGCGCGCAAGGCCGCGTAGGCCACGAGACCGTCATGCACATCGACCCGAAGCTGCACGCGCAAGCGCGCCTCAACACCCTGGTGCTATCGCTCTCCTCGGCCGTCGTCATCGCGATCTGCGTCGGCCTGATGGTAGGCGCCCTGGTATACCCGGCCGGCTATATGGCCTTTGGGTTCAAGGGCCTGGGGTTCGCCTACATGGCACTTGGCATGAGTGTGCTGGCCGGCATCGCGGCCGGCGTCCAGATGGCCGTGGTTGGCTATCGCCACCAGTACCCGGTCGAGTTCGCCGACTTGACCAAGCCGCGTCCGGCGCGCAACCCGGGCCCGCCAGAGCAAGATGCTCCAAGGTGAAGCCACCTTTCAGCTGATTCTTGCTCTAGAACCGGGGCCATGCGGCCTGGCCGGCGATGTAGGCGCCGACCAGCAGCAGGGCGATCAGCAGCACCCGGCGGAAACGGGTTTCGGACAGCCGGTGGCGCAGCCGCTCGCCGATCCGCATGCCGGCGAACGCGGGCACGACCGCCAGGGCCGACAGGCCGGCCAGCTCCGGCGTCAGCAGCCGGTTGGCGCCGAGGGTCAGGCCGAGGATAACGGTGGCGGCCAGAAACAGCAGGCCCATCGCCTGGATCAACTGGTCACGCGGCAGGCGGATCGCCTGCAGGTAGATCACGCTCGGCACCAGAAACGCCCCGGTCATGCCGGTGAGCACGCCGTTGAGCGCGCCCACCAGCGGCGCGGACCAGCGTTCGTGCCCGCGCGCAACGTACGGTCGCCAGCCGGCGAGCGCGGTCCCGGCGTAGATCACCAGCAGCACGCCAAGCAGCCCCGACAACAGACCCAGGTCGACCCGGGTCAACGCGAGCGCGCCCACCGGGATCAGCGCGACGGCGGTCAGCAGGTAGGGCCACAACCGCGCCAGGATCGCCCGCGCGTGCCCGCCGCGCAGCGCCTGGCGCAGGTTGCTGGCGAGCGCGGGAAACAGCACCAGGGCCATCGCGGTGTGCAGGTCGCTTGCGAGGGTGAGCGGGCCCAGGCCGAGCGTGGGCATGCCGAGACCGACCAGCCCTTTCACGCTGCCGGCGCACAAGAAGACCACGGCGGCGATCAGCAGCAGGTCAAGATCGATCATACGGCGATCCTACGCCAAGACCGGAGGCGGATGCGCTATCTTTGGCGCGCCCCCGTCGGGTGGAGAGACCGGTGTACGGATTCTGCGCTTTGACCCGCTGGGTGCACGCCGGCGCGCTGGCGGATCCGACGGGCTCAGCGCGTGTGGCGACTCCGTCCGGGACGCGCGTCGCACGTGCGCCGCCAAGGCGCATCAGCTATGCGCCGCAAGCGACGCTGTTGCGCCGCTTTTAGGCGCTTCCTGGTCGCTTCCGGACGGAATTGCCGGCCCGTGCGACAATCGCGTTAATGCGCGTGAAACGGGTGGTGTGCGATACCTTTCCCATTCGCAACACGCAGCCCAGGACCCGCCGCCATGAACCTCCTCACCGCCCGCGCTGGCGCCGATCTGCGCCAGGTCCACAGCCGTTCCTTCCGCGCCACCGTCTCCGCGGCGGCCGCGCGTGCCGCCGCCGTCGGCCCGTTCGCTGGGCTGACCCGCCGGTTCGCCGAACTGCGGACCGCCGCCGCGCTGCGTCGCGAGCTGGAGAGCCTGGGCGACACCGCGCTCGCCGACCTCGGCCTCAGCCGGGCCGGCATCGGGGCGCACGTGCGTCGGGTCATGGCGAACCGCCGCCGCCCCGGCCGCGCGCAGTCGCCGGCCGCGCTCAGCGCGCATCTGCTGCGCGACGTCGCGGTGCAGTTGGAGCAGGGACGCGCGCGGGTCTACACCGACGTCCCGCTGGGCGTGATCACCCGCGCCCCGGCCGCCGGGCTGCCCGCGAACGGCGAGCGCTTCCGCCGCACCGCCTGAACCAGCGCCCGAGCCAACCCGCGCATCCCAACGGCCCCGCCTGGCGAACCCGGGTGGGGCCGTTTCGCGTTTTGCTGGCTGGGCGGCGCGCGCAGCCGGCTGGATGTCGGCAGGCCGCCGACGCGCGGGGCTACCGATTCGCCGCCAGCGCGCGCTCTTCGACGCGGATGCGCCAGGCCAGCATCGCCAGGTTGGCGAGTGCGAAGCCGATCGCCAGCGGCCACGCGCCGAACGCCAGCGGCAGCAGCGGGATCTCCAGGGCGACGATCAGGTAATTGGGGTGCCGGACGAACCGGTAGGGGCCGCGGCGCACCCGCGCGCGGCCCGGCACCACGATCACCCGGGTGGTCCAGAACCGGCCCAGGCTGGTCAGGGTCCAGACCCGGGCAAGTTGCAGCAGCACGAACGCGATCAGCGCCCCGGCGTGGATCGGCGCGTCCGCGGGAACGGTCGCGACCAGGGCGCCGAGCCAGGCCGTGTGCAGGCCGACCAGCAGCGGGTAATGCCGTTTGCCGTGTTCCACGCCGCCGGCCGCACGCAGCGCCCGGTCGTTCCGCCGGGCGTAGACGAGTTCGCCCAGGCGCTGCAGCGCGACCAGCAGGATCAGCAGGTGCGCCAGTCCGACGCTCATACCCGGGGGTCGGGCTCGAGCAGGGCGAACCCGGCGGTGAAGCCGGGCCCGAGCGCGCTCGCCACAACCGGGCCTTCGGGGCCGGCCCGCAGGACCTGCCGCAGCACGAACAGCACGGTCGGCGCGGACATATTGCCGTAGTCGCGCAGCACCTGCCGCTCGGCCGCCATCGCGCCGTCGCCGCGGCCGACCAGCCGTTCCAGCGCGGCGACCACCTTGGCGCCGCCCGGATGGCAGGCGGTCTGGGCCACGTCGCGCCGGGTCATGCCGTGGTCGGCCAGGAAGCCGTCCAGAACGGGGGCGAACTCCGTGGCGATCAGGTTGGGGATGTCGCGGGAGAACAGCACGCCCAGGCCGTCGTCCTCGACCCGCCAGCCCATCACGTCCTCGCTGTCGGGCCAGGTATGCTCGCCCCAGCCGGTCAGGCGCGGCCCCGGGTCGCCGGGCACGCCGCTCAGCACCGCGGCCGCCGCGCCGTCGCCGAACAGGGCGGTCGCGACCAGGTTGCTTTTCGACGGGTCGCCCGGCCGGAAGGTGAGCGCGCACAGCTCGACCGTCAGCAGCAGTACGCGTTTGCCCGCGGCGGCGAGCTCCGCCGCGCGCGCCAGGCCGAGCACGCCGCCGCAGCAGCCCAGGCCGAACAGCGGCAGCCGCACCGTGTCGCGCCGGAACGCCAGCCGGTTCATCAGCCGCGCGTCCAGGCTGGGCGTGGCGATGCCGGTGGTCGACACCGTGACGATCGCGTCGATCTGGGCGGCTTCCAGGCCGGCCTGCGCCAGCGCGTGCACGGCCGCGTCGGTTATCAGGTCGAGGGCGTGGCGCTCGTACAGCGCGTTGCGTTCCTTCCAGCCGACCTTCTGGCCGTACCAGTCGAGCGGGACACAGGAGTAGCGGCGCCGGATGCCCGCGTTGTCGTAGATCGGCATCAGCCGGTCGAGCTCGGCGGCCGGGCGGTCGAACAGCTGCCGGGCCCGGCTGCGCACGTCGTCCTGGTCGAGCGGGTAGGCGGGCACGGCCGTGCTCAGGGCCGTCAGACGCGGCGCGTTGGACATCCCGGTTTCCCTTGCGGATAGCGCGGCTCGGGCAGGATCGCCCGCGGGCGGACCCGACCGCCGGCGTCCCGCCCGCCCGGCCTTCTTGCAGCGCGGGCAAACCGGCGCGGTGGGGCGGCAACCTCCCACGATCCCGCCCCCAGGAAACTGGTGCGGCGCGCCCGCCCAGCAAGCGCGCCCGGCCGCTCAGGTGAACTTCTTGAACAGCCGGGCTTGGTCGAACAGGCCCTCCAGCTCGTTGAACCGGTCGCGCGTGGTGTCCCAGCGCCGGGTCTGCACCGCGGCGATCAGCGATTCCACGACGAACAGCATGACCATGGTGGAATCCCAGGCCGACGGCACCTCGATCCGGCACGGGAAAACGTAGTGGGCGTGCTTGGTCGCGGGCGAACCCCACTGGTCGGTGAACAGCACGATCGTCGCCTCGCGCGCCCGGGCCATCTCGACGAACCGGATCAGCTCGGTCTCGTAGCGGCGGATGTCGAACACCACCAGCACATCGCCCGCGCGCATGCCCAGCAGGTAGTGCGGCCAGGTGCTGCTGGTCGAGGGCACCAGTGACAGGCCGTCGCGGATCACCTGCATGTGGGTGAACAGGTAGTCGGCAAGCGCGCGGGTGATCCGCCCGCCGACGATCGAGACCTGCCGGTCGGTGTCGGCGAGCAGCCCGGCGACCGCGTCGAACGCCTCGGTGTCGAAGCGGCTGAGCGTGCGGTGCAGGTTGTCGATCGCCGCCTCGGCGAAGCGGTTCAGGATATGCGCCTCGGGCGCTCCCTCGGCCCAGCGTTCGTGCTTGGCGACCGGGTTCGAGATGGTCGCCGCCAGTTCGTCGCGCAGGCGCGCCTGGAACTGCGGGTAGCCGGCGAACCCGAGCTTCTTGACCAGCCGCACGACCGTCGGCGTGGAGACCTGCGCATTCTCCGCGAGCGCGGTGATCGACGACAGGCCGGCGACCGGATAGTTCGCCAGCAGGGTATCGGCGAGCTGCCGCTCGGCCCGGGTGAACTGGTCGAACTGGCCGCGCAGCGCCTCCGCGACCGTGGGCGTTGCCTCCGCGATGAACCTGTCCTCCCGAACGTGCGCGCGATTGCGGATGTCGCGCGCTTTTTGGTTTTGCAGGCGGTTTCTGCACGTCCGACTGATTCCCCGCCTCCCGTGGGAGGAGGGGTTAGGGGAGGAGGGTGCCGCGCTATTGGCGTCGCGGGAAACCTCCTCTCCCTAGCCCTCTCCTCCCACGGGAGGAGAGGGGACAACGGGGTGCCCGGACCACTTCTAAGGAGCCTCCAGGCGGAACAGTGTGACCCGCCCCGTTGAACGGTCAAGAAACTTTCTTGACAGCGTGTACGGGTCTGAAAAGATCGCTTCGGAACGTGACGAGTGGGAGGGCGGTGCGTGGCAGCAGGGGCGGCGATCCTATCGGGCGAGGACGGCTCGCCGGTGGAGACGGTGAACCCGGACGGGCGCGCCGACGTCGTGCTGATCTGCGAGCATGCCGCCAACCGGATCCCGGACGCCCTGGACGACCTGGGCCTCGATGCCGAGACGCGCGGCAGCCACGTCGCCTGGGACCCGGGTGCCGCCGAGGTGGCGCGGGCGATGGCCGACCGGCTGGACGCGCCGCTGTTCCTGCAGCGCTTTTCCCGCCTGGTGTACGACTGCAACCGGCCGGTTTTTGCCGCTAGCGCGGTCCCGGCGGTCAGCGAACGCTACGTCATTCCCGGCAACGACGGGCTGGACCGGGCGGCCCGCGCCGACCGGCAGGCGGCGGTCTACCTGCCGTTCCGGGATTGCGTGGCCGGCTTCGTGCGCCGGCGGATCGCCGCCGGCCGGCCGCCGGCGATCGTGACGGTGCATACCTTTACCCCGGTATTCGAGGGGCGCCGCCGGACCACCGAGTTGGGCGTGCTGCACGACGCCGACGCGCGCCTGGCCGACGCGGTGCTGGCGCTATTGTCCGCCGAGTCCGACCTCGAGGTCCGGCGCAACGACCCCTACGGCCCGGCCGATGGGGTGACCCACACGCTCAAGGTTCAGGCGCTCGGCCACGGCCTGCCCAACGTCATGTTCGAGATCCGCAGCGATTTGGTGGCCGACGCCGCCGGGCAGCGGGCGTTCGCCGAGCGGCTGAGCCGCACGGTGACGGCTGCCTGGGGCCTGCTGCACCAGTGGTTCGGGCCGGGCGCCGACCTGGCGCCCGAGGTCGGCCGACTGATCGGGCCGGTGCCGCGCGGGGCGGAGGCGGGGCCGGCATGATCGAAGCCATGCGCGTCTACGTCCGCTGGGTCGAGCGGGTGAACACGGTCGTCGGCACGGTCGTGATGTACGGCATCTTCGCGATGATCTTCGTGCTGGGCTGGTCGATCGCCTCCAAGCAGGTCGCGCTGCCCGCATTGTGGACGCTGGATATCTCGCAGTTCCTGATGGTCGCTTATTTCCTGCTGGGCGGCGGCTACTCGCTGCAGCAGGACGGCCACGTGCGGATGGACCTGCTCTGGGGCATGCTGCCGCAGCGCAAGCAGAGCTGGGTCGATACGCTGACCGTGTTCTGCATGATCTTCTACATCGGCGTGCTGCTCTACGGCGGGATCGGCAGCACGATCTATTCGATCGAGTACCAGGAGCGCGGTTTCTCCGCTTGGCGGCCGCTGATGTGGCCGATCAAGGTGACCATGTGCGTGGGCATCGTGCTGATGCTGCTGCAGGCGTTCGCGATGCTGTTCCGCGACATCCTGCGCATTTCCGGGCGGGGGATGAGCGGGTGAGCTACGAACTGATCGCGCTCACGATGTTTGCGTCGATGATGCTGATGCTGCTGACCGGTCAGCGGGTGTTCGGCGCGATCGGCTTCGTCGCGGTGGTCTCCGCGCTGGCGCTGTACGGCGTCGGCGGCTCCGACCTGGCGTTCTCGGCGGCGATGAAGGTGATGAAGTGGTACCCGCTGCTGACCCTGCCGCTGTTCGTCTACATGGGCTACATGCTGTCGGAGAGCGGCATCGCCGACGACCTGTACCGGATGTTCCACGTCTGGTTCGGCGGCATGCCGGGTGGGCTTGCGATCGGCACGATCATGCTGATGGTCGCGGTCTCGGCGATGAACGGCCTGTCGGTCGCCGGCATGGCGATCGGGGCGTCGATCGCGCTGCCCGAGCTGCTCCGCCGGGGCTACGACAAGATCATGGTGACCGGCGTGATCCAGGCGGGCAGCTCGCTCGGCATCCTGGTGCCGCCCAGCGTGGTGCTGGTGCTCTACGGCATGATCGCGCGCGCGCCGGTCGGCCAGTTGTGGATGGCGGGCGTGCTGCCGGGCCTGCTGATGGCGAGCCTGTTCGTCGCCTATATCTGGGTGCGCTGCCACCTGCAGGGCCACCTCGGCCCGCCGCTGTCGGCGGCGGAGCGCGCGGAGGTGGCCTGGGGCGAAAAGCTGCGCCTGCTGCAGGCGGGCATCTGGCCGCTCTTGATCTTCTTCTTCATGACCGTGCTTTTCCTGATGGGCGTGACCAGCCTGGTCGAGAGCTCGGCGGTGGGCGCGACCGCGGCGACGCTGGCGGCGATCTTCAATCGGCGCCTGACTTTCCAGGTCCTGCACGAGACGCTGCGCAAGACGCTCACCATCACCTGCATGTTCATGTGGATCATCATGGCCGCGCTGTGCTTCGGCGCGGTGTTCGACGGCCTGGGCGCGGGCCGCGCGCTGGAGGGGGTCTTCACCGGCGACCTCGGGCTGGGGCCGTGGGAGATCCTGATCCTGATGCAGCTGTCCTACCTGATCATGGGCACGTTCCTGGACGACACGGCGATGCTGGTGATCGTCGCCCCGCTCTACGTGCCGCTGGTGGGCGCGCTCGGCTTCGACCTGGTCTGGTACGGCGTGCTCTACACGATCACCTGCCAGATCGCGTATATGACGCCGCCGTTCGGCTACAACCTCTTCCTGATGCGCGCGATGGCGCCGCCGGAAGTCACGCTTACCGACATTTATCGCTCCATCATTCCGTTCGTCGCGGTCATGGTGTTCGGCCTGGCACTGGTCATGATCTTCCCGCAGATCGCGCTGTGGCTGCCGGAGACATTCTACAAGAACTGAATTTCAAAACGCTCGGGATTGATCCAACAACGGGCGCGGGCGGGATCTGGACCCATTCAAACCGCGGCCGACTTGGGAGAGACGCGATTAGGGCGTGCCGTCACGGGACGACAAACAAAACCGCGCCGGAGACCCGCCGGGCCGGAACCACGGCCAGGGTCCCGGCACAACAGGGAGATGCCCCAACAATGACCGATACCCCGACCACCCCCAAGGCCACAGGCCCGGCGAAATCCGCCACCCGCCGCCAGTTCATCAAGACCGCCGGCGCGACCGCCGCGGTCGCCGGTACGGGCGCCATCGCCGCCCCGTCGATCAAGGCGCAGGCGCCGATCCGCTGGCGCTTCCAGACCTACGCCGGGCCGGCGCTGGGCGCGGAGGTGACCAAGCCGATCATCGACCACTTCAACAAGGCGGCGAACGGCGAGATGGAGATCGAGCTGTACTACGCCGACCAGCTGGTGCCGACCAGCGAACTGTTCCGCGCCCTGCAGCGCGGCACGATCGACGGCGTCCACTCCGACGACGACAGCATGTCGGCGCCGACCGACGTGCGCGTGTTCGGCGGCTACTTCCCGCTGGCGACCAAGCACATCCTGGACGTCCCCGTGCTGTTCAAGCAGTACGGTCTGGCGGAGATCTGGAAGGCGGCCTACGACGAGGTCGAGGTCGAATGGCTGTCGGCGGCCGGCCAGGATCCCTGCCACTTCATCACCAGGGACCCGATCACCTCGCTCGCCGACATGGACGGGCTGCGGCTCTACACCTTCCCGACCGCCGGTCAGTTCCTGGCCAAGTTCGGCGTCGTCCCGGTCTCGATCCCCTACGAGGACGCCGAGGTCGCGGTGCAGACCGGCGAACTCGACGGCATGGCGTGGTGCGGCGCGACCGAGGCCTACGCCGTCGGCTGGGCGGACGTCACCGACCACTTCCTGACCAACAACATCTCGGGGGCCTGGATCGGCTCGTTCTACGCCAACAAGAAGGCGATGGCGGACCTGCCGGACCATCTGCGCGAGATGCTGCTGGCCTCGATCGAGGCGGGCCATCAATACCGCAACCAGTGGTACTGGGGCGGCGAGGCCCGTCTGCGCGCCAGCGGCGAAAAGCTCAAGCTGACCTCGATCCCGCAGTCGGAGTGGCGCGAGGTCGAGGCCGAGGCCGACAAGTTCTGGAACGAGATCGAGGAGCGCAGCGAACGCTCGGCGAAGCTGGTCCAGATCTTCCGCGACTACAACGCCACCCTGCAGAAGGCGGGCGCGCCCTACTACTTCGAGTAGGCTTTAGCCCCCTACGACGGGCCCGGGCCAGCCGGCCGGTCGTGCCATCGGGCACGGCCGCGCCGGACGGCCCGGCTGCCGCTCTTTTCTCCCCTGACTTACGGACGGTTCGGCCATGACCGGCAAGCTATCGCTCGACGACCTGCGCCAGGAGGTGCAGACGGGCGCCATCGATACCGTGATCGCCGCCCAGGTCGACATGCAGGGCCGGCTGGTGGGCAAGCGCTTCCATGCCCGGCATTTCGTCGATCATGCCTGGGAGGAGACGCACAGCTGCAACTACCTGCTCGCCACCGACATGGAGATGGAGACGGTCCCCGGCTACAAGGCGACCAGCTGGGAGGCCGGCTACGGCGACTACACGATGCGGCCCGATCTGGACACGCTGCGCCGGATCCCGTGGCTCGAAGGGACGGCGCTGGTGCTGTGCGACACGCTTGACCACGCCAGCCACAAGCCGGTGCCGCATGCCCCGCGCAGCATCCTGCAGGCGCAGGTCGCAAGGCTCGAGGGCATCGGCCTGAAGGCGATGATGGCCTCCGAGCTGGAGTTCTTCCTGTTCAAGGAATCGTTCGCGCAGGCGCACGCCCAGGGCTACCGCGGGCTGTCGCCGATCAGCCCGTACAACGAGGACTACCACATCTTCCAGACCACCAAGGAAGAGGCGGTGATGCGGGCGATCCGCAACGGTCTGCACGGCGCCGACATCCCGGTCGAGAACTCCAAGGGCGAGGCGTGGGCCGGGCAGGAGGAGATCAACGTCCGCTACGCCGACGCGCTGATCATGGCCGACCGGCATGCGCTGATCAAGAACGCGTGCAAGGAGATCGCCTGGCAGCAGGGCTACGCGATCTCGTTCATGGCGAAGTGGGATTACAGCGCCGCCGGCAGTTCCGCGCACGTCCACCAGTCGCTGGTCGGGCTCGACGGCACACCGGTGTTCCACGACCCCGAAGGTCCCTACGGCATGTCGGCGACGATGCGCCACTACCTGGCCGGGCTGCTGCACCACGCCGGCGCGATCACCTTCTTCCTGGCCCCGCACATCAACTCCTACAAGCGCTTCCAGGCCGGCACCTTCGCGCCGACCAAGGCGATCTGGAGCCTGGACAACCGCACCGCCGGCTACCGCGTCTGCGGGCCGGACACCAAGGCGGTCCGCGTGGAATGCCGCGTCGGCGGGGCCGACCTGAACGGCCATCTCGCCTTCGCCGCGCTCTTAGCCGCGGGCCTCGACGGGATCGAGCGCAAGCTGGAGCTGGAGCCCGAGTTCCAGGGCAACGCCTATGCGGGCGAGGCGGTGCGGGAGATCCCCAAGACGCTGCGCGCGGCGACCGAGCTGATGGACCGCTCCGAGATGCTGCGCCAGGCGTTCGGGTCGGACGTTATCGACCATTACGTCCACGCCGCCCGCTGGGAGCAGCTGGAATACGACCGTCGGGTGACCGACTGGGAAATCGCCAGAGGATTCGAACGCGCATGACCCCCAACGACGCGGCCGGGCAGCCGGCCGTCATTCGCTGCGTCTCGCCGATCGACGGATCGGTGGTCGCCGAACGCACCGCCTTCACCCGCCAGCAGGCGAACGACGCGATCGCCGCCGCCCGCGCCGCGCAGGCCGACTGGGCGGCCCGCCCGGTGGCCGAGCGGGTGCGTCTGGTCCAGGCGGGCGTTACGCGCCTGGGCGAGATGAACGATGAGGTGGTGCCCGAACTGGCCCGGATGATGGGCCGGCCGGTGCGCTACGGCGGCGAGTTCGGCGGCACCAAGGAGCGCGCCGACTACATGGCCGGGATCGCGGAGAGCGCGTTGGCCGCCCATGTGGTCGAGGACTCGGCCGCCTTCGAGCGGCGGATCGCGCGCGAGCCGCACGGCGTGGTGCTGATCGTCGCGCCCTGGAACTACCCCTACATGACCGCGATCAACGTGCTGGCGCCGGCGCTGATGGCGGGCAACGCGGTCGTGCTCAAGCACGCCGCGCAGACCCTGCTGGTCGGCGAGCGGATGGTCCGGGCGTTGGTCGAGGCGGGTGTGCCGGAAGCGGTCTGCCAGAACATCTTCCTGGACCACGGCACGACCGAATGGCTGCTGCAGGCGCGGGCGTTCGACTTCGTCAACTTCACCGGTTCGGTGAACGGCGGGCGCGCGATCGAGCGCGCGGCGGCCGGGACCTTCGTGCCGCTGGGCCTGGAGTTGGGCGGCAAGGATCCCGGCTACGTCATGGACGACGCCGACCTGGACGCCGCCGTCGACGGCCTGATGGACGGCGCGATGTTCAACAGCGGCCAGTGCTGCTGCGGGATCGAGCGGATCTATGTCCAAGAGCGCCTGTACGAACGCTTCGTCGACAAGGCGGTCGAGCTGATGTCCAACAGCGTCCTCGGCGATCCGCTGGACGAGCAGACGACCCTCGGCCCGATGGCCCACAAACGCTTCGCCGACGAGGTGCGCAGCCAGATCCGCGAGGCGATCGCCGACGGCGCCACCCCCAGGATCGACCCCAAGCATTTCCCGGCGGACGACGGCGCGGGGACCTACCTGGCCCCGCAGATCCTGACCGGGGTGACCCACGACATGCGGGTGATGCGCGACGAGAGCTTCGGCCCCGTCGTCGGCATCATGCCGGTCAAGGACGACGAGCAGGCGATCCAACTGATGAACGACAGCCCGTTCGGCCTGACCGCCTCGCTATGGACGCGCGATGCCAAGCGCGCCGCCGCCGTGGGCGCGCGGGTCCAGACCGGCACGGTGTTCATGAACCGCTGCGACTATCTCGACCCGGCGCTGTGCTGGACCGGCTGCAAGGACACCGGGCGCGGCGGCGCGCTCTCGGTGATCGGTTTCCACAATCTGACGCGCCCCAAATCCTACCACCTGAAAAAGGGCTGAACCCGCATGTCGTCACACGGGCCGCTGATCGGCAACTGGAGCTATCCCGCCAACATCCGCTTCGGCGCCGGGCGCATTCAGGAGCTGGCGGACGCCTGCCGGGCCGCCGGGATCGAGAAGCCGCTGCTGGTGACCGACGGCGGGCTTCGGGACAACCCGATCACCCAGCGTGCGCTCGACCTGCTGGAGGCGGGCGGTTTCGGCCGCGCGATCTTCGCCGACGTTCGGCCGAACCCGAACGAGCACGATCTCAAGGCCGGTATCGCCGCGTTCAAGGCCGGCGGGCACGATGGCGTGGTCGCGTTCGGCGGCGGATCCGGTCTGGATCTGGGCAAGCTGGTCGCCTTCATGGCCGACCAGACGCGCCCGGTCTGGGATTTCGAGGACATCGGCGATTGGTGGAAGCGCGCCGACTGGGACGCGATCCATCCCAACGTCGCCGTGCCGACCACCGCCGGTACGGGCTCGGAGGTCGGCCGGGCGGGCGTGCTGACCAACTCCGCAACCCACGTGAAGAAGATCATCTTCCACCCGAAGGTGCTGCCCAGCGTGGTGATCTGCGATCCGGAGCTGACCTGCGGCATGCCGCCCAAGATCACGGTCGGCACCGGCATGGACGCGTTCGCGCATTGCCTCGAGGCCTACTGCTCGCCGCACTATCACCCGATGAGCCAGGGCATCGCGCTGGAGGGTCTGCGGCTGGTCAAGGACAACCTGCCCAGGGTGGTCGCCGACCCGAACGATGTCGACGCCCGGGCGCACATGATGAGCGCCGCGGCGATGGGCGCGGTCGCCTTCCAGAAGGGACTGGGGGCGATCCATTCGATCAGCCACCCGGTGGGCGCGATCTACGACACCCACCATGGCACGACCAATGCCGTGGTGATGCCCGCGGTGCTGCAGTTCAACCGGGCCGAGATCGCGGACAAGCTGGCGCTGGCGGCGAACTACCTGGGGATCGATGGCGGCTTCGAGGGCTTTTACGAGTTCGTCGTGAGGTTCCGCCGCGAGCTCGGCGTGCCCGACAAGCTGGGCGCGCTCGGCGTCGGCCGCGACCGCTTCGACGAGATCGCCGCGATGGCGGTCGAGGACCCCAGCGCCGGCGGCAACCCGGTCAAGCTGACGGTCGGCAACGTCAAGCAGCTGCTCGACGCATGCGTCTGAAGGGTGCCCTTTAGGGATTTGACCTTACAGTAATTTTGCGCTTTTCCGACACGCTGATTGGCCAACGCTGAGATCATCGATTTTGCTCTAGTTGGCGACCGGCCAAGTCTCGATGTCGAGCTGTTGCGCGAGCCGCCGGGCGAACGTGCTGGCGGCTGGCCGGTCGGCGAACGCGCCGAGCCGGACCATGAACAGCCGGCTCTGCGTCGCCTGGGCGTGGACGATCCGCGCGGCGTAGCCCGCGTCCGACAGCCGCGCCGCCCGCTTCAGCGCGTTGGCCGGGTGGCGGAACGCCCCGACCTGGACGCTGTACCGACCGGCCGGCGGGGGTGCCGCGGCCGCGATCGCCGAGGTGACGGACGAGGCCGTGACCGGCGCGGCGGCCCTGTCGGTCGTCGCCTTGGCCTGCCAGTGGGCGGACGGTGCCAGTCCGGCCGCCGGCGTGTCCCATCCGCCAAGCGCGCCGGGCCCGTCGCTGGCTGCTGCGATCCGCCAGATCGGTGCGCGCCCCGGCGCGGAGTCGAGCTTCCGGGCCGCATCCCCGCCCGGCGTGTCGCGTCCGTCGGCGCCGGGCATCGGCGTCAAGCGCTGCGGCGCGCCGCCTTCCGGCTTGGGTGGGGGCGGCGGCGGGGCCAACGCGGCCCCCGCGCTCGCATTGGGCGACGAACGCGGCGGTTCGGGCGCCGGTCGCGCGGCCGTCTGCCAGCGGTTGCGTTGCGGCAGGCTGACCAGGGAAGACGCATCGGCCGACGCGGTTCCCGGCGGCGCCAGCGGCGACGGCTGGCCGGTTTGCCTGCCGGCCGAACGCGCCGCATCCGACGCGACGGCCGCCGGCGTCTGCACGATCGCGGCCACGCCGCGCGCGCTTAAAGCGGCGCGGCTCGCCCCGGCTTCGGTACGCTGGCCGGCGCGGTCGACCCCGGCTGGGCCGTCCGGCAACGCGCCGCGGTAGGCGACCGTGGTCATCTGGCTTCCGGTGATCAGGCCGGCGCCGAACGACAGCGCGCCGCCGGCGAGCAGGCCGGCGAATACCAACGCCCAGCTGACCGGCGGGACGCGGCGGCGACCCGGGCCGCGCGCCAGCGCCGTGCGCCCGCCGCCGGCCGCCGAGTTGGCCGCGGCTCGCCCGGTCGAACGCGGCAGCCGCTGAGCTGTCATCTGTCGTCCCCGTGCGCTGGCGGTTAAGCGCGTCCGCGCGGATTCGCGCTTGCGATGCGCGGCCGGTGGATGCATAGAAGAAGAACTATAATACGTCGTCCCGACCACATCGCAACGGTTGTCGGTGCCGGCCCACCTCGTGGGCGGGGGTCGATGCTTGGGGACGGCGCAGGGGGTCGGACAGGTGGCGAAACACGGCGCCGAGCACTGCCGTCGTAGCCGGTCCGCCGGGATCGCCGTGCTGTCGATCGGCTTCTTCCTGGCGGCCTGCAACCCGTTTTCCCTCGGGCGGCCGACGATCGATACCGAACGGGTGGAATTCGTCGTCCAGCCGGGCATCAACGACAACACCGCGCTCGCTGCGGAACTGGTGCTGGTGTATTCCTCGGCGCTGGAGAGCGAGCTGTCGGAGCTGACCGCCTCGGCGTACTTCGGCGCCCGCCGCGATCTCGCCAACACCTTCCCGAAACAGTTCGACACGGTGCGCTGGGAACTGGCGCCCGGCCAGCGGGCGCCGTCGAAGCCGCTGCCGGACGATGCCGGCGACGCGCGCGCGGCCTTCCTGTTCGTCAATTACCGCGCCGACGGCGTGCACCGCGCCCGCCTGGATGCCTACGACGAGGTGCTGGTGACGCTGGAAGCCGACGGCTTCCGGCTGGCGGACCTGGACGAATGATCCGCGCGCGCCGCCGTCCCCGCGGTCCCACCTTTTTCGTGAGCGTACAAGAGTGGCGCGGAGACTGAGTCACCCTTCCGCGATCTTGGCCTGAGACCCCTGCTGGAGCCCGAACCCGCCGATGGCCGACGATTCCAACCGCGACGTCCAAGCACCGCCCGAGCCGGTGCAGTGGTACGAGGGCATGCTGCTGTCGCCGCAGCATTTCCAGCAGCACGCCCGCCAGCAGGAAGCGCTGGTCGCCTACCGCCTGGACGCGGTGTCCCGCTACGCCTGGGGCATCCGAGAGGTCAGCGTGGACGGCGAGGCGCTGAAGAGTGGCCGGGTGATCGTCCGCCAGCTGGAGGCGGTGATGCCGGACGGCCTGACCGTCCAGCACCCGCTGCCGGAAACCCGCCACCATCCCCTGGAGATCACGGTCGCGCCGGGGCCCGACCGGCCGGTCACGGTCTATCTCTCGGTGCCGCGCTACCGCAGCGCCGACGCCGCCCCGGACAGCGTCGCCGGGCGCTACCGGTCGGTGATGGGCGCGGCCGAGCGCGACGACAACACCGGGGCCGACGAGGTGCCGATCCCGCGCCTGCGCCCCAACCTGCAGCTGACCCACGAGGACGCGCTGGAAGGGACGTTCGTCCACCTGCCGCTGATCCGCCTGAGCGCTGAGGCGAGCGAGGTCGCCGCCGATCCCAGCTTCGATCCGCCGCGCCTGTCGATCGCCCAGTCGGCCGCGCTGACCCGCCTGGTGCAGGAGCTGTGCGAGCAGATGCTGGGCAAGGCGAAGGCGCTGGCCGCGATGGGGCGCAGCGATCAGGCGCGCAACAACGCCGCCATCCAGCGCGACACGCGCGACCAAGTCCGGGCGATCTCGTCCTGTCTGCCGACCGTGCGCGCGTTGATCGACGCGGGCGCGCATCCCTTCGAGGTCTATCTGGAGCTGACCCGGGCGCAGGGCGCGATGACGGCGCTGACCGGTCAGCCGCCGGAAGAACTGCCGCTGGGCTACCGGCACACGGACCCGATGGCGAGCTTCCGGGCGCTGGCGGATGCGCTGCACCGGCAGCTGGCCGCCGTGTCGGCGCGCTACGTCGTGCGCCGGTTCCATGCCGACCCGGTGTCCGGCAGCTTCTACCTGCGGATCCCCGGCAGCTGGCTGCAGGCGGCCCGCGCGGGCACGGTTCCCAAGCTGCTGGTCGGCGCCCGACCGAATGCGACGGCGACGCCGGAGGCGGTGGTGACCTGGATGCGCAACACCCGGATCGCGACCTATGAGCGGCTGGACGACCTGAAGCGCCGGCGCGTGCTGGGCGCCCAGCGCCAGCTGGTGCAGCAGCCGGAGAGTTACGATTTGCTGCCGCTGGCGGGCACGCTGGTGTTCGAGGTCACCGCGGACCCGGCGCTGGTTCCGGCCGACAGCGTGCTGGTGATCGCCGGCGTGACGGCGGGCGAGCTGATCTCCGAGATCGAGCTCTATGTGCCCGCGCAGGTGGCGGACGACACTGCCGGCGTGCCGGCCGCCAACGGCGGCGGCGACGCGCAGCCGGCACCGGAGCCGTGAGGCGGGCGCTCGCGAATTCGCCTGTCGGACGTAATCCGAGACGACGGAAAGTAAAAAGGCCGTCCCAAAAGAACGAGTCCTGATTGTGGGGCGGTACCCGTCTGGGTCATAATCCAGGATAACTTTCCGGGGTGTCGGCGCATTCGCGTCGGACACGCGGTCGGACAGGCAGGGCGGATCAAGCATGCGCCGTTGGACTGGGGACGAGGGGGCGGGTAGCCGGGCCGGGGATGGCGGCGAGCTGCGCGCCTGTACCCGCGCGTTCGTCGGCGAGCTGATCCGCCTGGAAGACGAACTGACCCGCCGCGGCGAGCCGTTGACCGCGGCGGTCGCGGACGCCCTCGCAGCGCAGGCCGACAACCCGCGGGTCCAGGCCGACCGGGTGCAGCGGCGCTTGTCGGCGCTGCTCGACAGCTATGCCCATAGCCTGCGGGAAACCGGCAGCGGCCTCTATTTCGCCGAAGCCGACTACGCCCTCTGCGCACTCGCCGACGAACTGCTGCTGCATCGGGTGGCGTGGCGCGGCGCCGACCTGTGGCGCGAATATCTGCTGGAGCGCGCGCGGTTCGGGACGGAGGCCGCCGGCGATCGCGTGTTCGAGCGGATCGACGCCTTGCGCGCACAGCCGGATCCGGCGTCCAGCGAGCTGGCGGGCGTCTACCTGACCGTGCTCGCGCTGGGCTTCCAGGGCCGCTACCGCCACGGCGATCCGCCCGACACGTCCCGGCCCGACACGCCCCCGCCCGACACGTCCCCGGCCGACGCGTTCGTGTCCGACAGGTCCGGGATCGACACGGCGGGGCGCGGATCGGCGGAGGACGCCGTCCGGACGGATCCGATCGTCGAACGCCGCCGCCAGCTGTTCCAGATCGCCTGCCTGAACGATCCAGGCCTTGGCGAGGCCGACGCGCCGCTGGTGCGCCAGGCGCCGCCGCTGGAGGCCGGCGTGCCTGGCCGTCTGCCCGGTCTCCGCCGCTGGACGGCCGTGCTGGCGGCGGTGATCGTCGCCTATCTGCTGATCGGGCAAGGCATCTGGAGCGTCACCACCCAGCCGGTCGAGGCGGAACTGGCGGAGTGGTGGCGGTTCGTCGACGACGGCGCGCGCGCCGCCGGCGCGAACCGGTAGCCCGGCCGCGATGGACACCTTCCTGACCCTGTTCGGCGGCTGGCTTCCGTACCTCGCGGTCGGGTTGCTGCTGCTGGCGCTGCTGGTGTTCGTCATCGTGGTCCTGCTCGCCCGGCAAGCTGCCCCCAAGGCCGATGAGGAGCCGGCGCCGGAACCCGAACGGGAGGCCGAGCAGGAGCGTGCCGAGAGCGGCGGCCGGCGGCTCCAGCAGGTGTTCCGGCTTGCCATGCAGCTGATGGACCGCGGCACCCGCCGGTCGGAGTACCGCTACCGCACGCCCTGGGTGCTGCTGCTGGGCGCGCCCGGGTCGGGCAAGAGCGCGCTGTTGTCCGCCGCCCGCGCGCAGGGCTTGCCGGCCGATGTGATCCCGGAGACCGGCGACCTGGACGGCGAGGCGTGCGACGCCGCCTGGTGGCTGTTCGACACCGGGGCAGTCCTGGACGTGCGCGGCCGGCTGTTCGCCGCCGCCGACCGCGGCCGCGACGATCGGGCGCGCTGGCGCCGCCTGCTGCTGCTGTTGCAGGGCGCGCGCCCCGCGCGGCCCGCCGACGCCATCCTGCTGACCCTGCCGGCCGGCGATTTCGTCGGCCCGGACCGGCTGAGCGAGGGGGCGGTGGAGCGCAAGGCGGAGACGCTGTACCGCCAGCTGGCCGATCTGCAGCGCCAACTGGAGATCCGTCTGCCGATCTACCTGGCGATCACCCAAGCGGACGCGATCCCGGGCTTCGCCGGTTTCGCTGAGGCGGTGGGGCCGGAACGCCGCCGGCAGCTGCTCGGCTGGTCCAGCCCCTATGGCGGCGAACAGCCCTACGGCGCCGACTGGATCCGGCAAGCCTTCCAGCACGTCAACCAGGAGTTGGCCCGCGCCCGACTGCGCATCATGGCGGAAGCCGTCGACGACGACGCGATCGGCGATCTGTTCCGCTTCCCGCAAGCGCTGCAGACGCTCGAGGCGGGGGTGGCGCGGATGGTCGACGGCTTGCTGAAGCCGAGCGTCTACCACGAGGCGTTCGTGCTCCGCGGCCTCTACCTGACCGGCGCGCCGGCAAAAGCCGGCCCTGAAGCGCAAGCGGCGTCGGATGCGCCGACGGCCGTCCCGGCGTTCGTGCACGATCTGCTGGCGCATCGCCTGTTCGCGGAAACCGGGCTGGCGCAGCCGGCGCGGGTGTCGTTTCTGGCGCGCAACCGGGCGCAGCGCAGCTTGCAGGTCGCCAGTCTGGCGGCCGTCGCGCTCGCCGGTGTGGGCCTGCTCGCGTCGGCGCACGGGCTGCGGCAGGACGGCAATCGGCTGGGCGCGGCCCTGGACTCCGTCGTCGTGTCGATGAAGGACCAGGCGATCGCCGGCGGCGCGGAGCCGAGCCGCTTTCAGCGCGACGACGCGGAGGCGCTGCTGGACGCCTTCTCGATCGCCGACAGCGGGGCGCTGACCTCCTGGCTGCTGCCGGCTGCCTGGCTGTCCGACCTCGACGTGCGCACGACCGCGTTCCTGTCCACGGCGACGCAGACGATCGTGCTCGACGCGGCGCTGCTGGAGCTGCAGCGCGAGGCCGAGCGGC
Organism: Rhodovibrio sodomensis; assembly: GCF_016583645.1. GTDB lineage: Bacteria > Pseudomonadota > Alphaproteobacteria > Kiloniellales > Rhodovibrionaceae > Rhodovibrio > Rhodovibrio sodomensis. The sequence goes on from NZ_NRRL01000004.1 coordinate 81,773, forward strand.
TTGCCGCCAGCCCGCCGACGCCGGACCCCGCCCCGGGCACCTTCTCCCGGATCGCCGCGCTGCCGGCGTTCAGGCAGTTCCAGCAAACGCTCGCACGGGTCGAGAACCTGAACGTGAACGCGCAGCGTTACGACCGTCTGCGCCAGCCGCGGCAAAGCAGCCTGCAGGACTTCCGGGCACTGGTCGGGGATCTCTTCGAGCGCGCCGATACGGTCGTGCACCTGGACCGCGGGCAGGTCCTGGCCGAGGCGCTGGCGGAGGCGGAGGGCTCACCGTTCGAGCTCGAGGCGCGTTACGGCGATGCGTTGCGCGCGCGCGTCCGCCAGGCCGCACGGACGGTCCACCGCCAGCTGTTCGCCGCCCAGCCGCTGGTGCCGCAGCTGGACGCGCTGGATGACGCGCTCGCCGACCTTTTGCAGGGCGAGCGCGACAGCGACGCCGCGATCGCCGCGCCGCGCCATTACCTGGACGCGTTGGGCGTCCTGCGCCGGGATCTGGGGGATCCGGCCTACGTCTGGCTGGCCGAGCAGGCGCCGGACTTCGGCGACGCCTACAACACCGCGATCGAGACGGTTGCCGCGACCGGCGTGCTGGGCGCCCGGCTGCGCGACACGATCCGGCAGGAGGGGCTGGCGGCGCTGGACGAGTACCGCCGCCAGCTGTTCCACCGCTACGCCCGCTCGCCGTTGGCGCCCTATCTGGTGCACGAGGACGAGACGTTCGAGATCGCGCCCCGCCTGACCGCCCTTGGCGGCATGTTGGAGGATCTCGTCCGTCGGGAACTGCCGGCCGGGCCGGACCGGCCCCGGCTGGTGACGCAGGTCGACGCGGGCCAGCGGGTGCTCTGGAATCCGGAACTGCTCGCCCGCGCGGCCGACCTGTTCCGGGGTTACGAAACCTTCGCCGCCAAGGCTTACCCGGACGTGCCGGTCTCGGTCGGCGCCCGGGTGCGCGAGATCGCCGCCGCGACCGCCGAGCGGTCGATGCTGAGCGCGGCCGCCCAGGCACAGACGGTGGAGGTGCGCGGTAGCGATCTGTTCGGGCCCGACGGCGCGAACGCGATCGAGCGGGAGGTGCGCAACTTCGCCCAGGCCTCGGAAGCGCTGCGCCGGCTGATGGCGCTGTTCGGCGAGCGCGGGTTCGAGGCGGCGCGGCCGGCCCTGCGCGGTGCCGTGGTGTCGCAGACCGAGCATCTGCTGAAGGCGGTGGATGCCCTGCTGGCGCGCGAAGGGCCGCTCTACGCGGTCGGCGGCGTGGGCGGCTGGGACGGGCGGACGCCGCTTGCCTACGCCCTGTTCGGCGTCGCGGGCGACAACGGCCTGGACATCTACCTCGCCCAGCAGCGCCGGCGGCTGCGCCTGCTGGCGAAAGGCTACGCCGAGCCGCTGGTCGACTTCCTGGAGGCACTGCCGCGCCCGGCACCGGGGCTGGGCGCGACGATCGCGCGCTGGCGGGAAGCGGTCGCGGCGATCGACCGGTACGACGGGCAGGTCCCGGATAACGCGATCCAGCAGATCGAGGCCTACGTCCGGACCACGATGACGGCGCTGACCGCCGACACCTGCGGCGAGGTGCTGACCGGCGGGCCGCCCAGCGGGTTCGACGACGGGCTGGTCACCAGCCGCCTGGACGCATTGCAGCGCGCCAGCTACAGCGCCTGCACCCAGCACATCGACGACCGCCTGTTCGACGTCTACGCCGAGGTCGCCTCCGCTTTCCGGCCGCTCGCCGGGCAGTATCCTTTCGCCGCGCCGCCGGTCGACGGCCGGCCGGCGAACGTCCTCGACCCGGCGGTGGTGCGCGGCTTCTTCCAGACCTTCGACCGGGCGGTCGGCACGATGGCCGGCGGGCTGGAGACGCTGCGCGCCGACCGGTCGACCCGCCGCGGCCGGGCGATCGGCTTCCTGCAGGACCTGGCCCGCATGCGCGCGGTCATCGACCCGCTGCTCGACATTACCGGTGCGGGAACGCCGCAGGCCGCGCAGGTACAGGTCGCCTTCCGGGTCAACACCGAGCGCGAGGCATTGGCCTACAATGTCCTGGAATGGCGCCTGCAGATCGGGCCGCAGGTGCTGTCCAGCCTGGGCGCGGAACGCAGCGCGACCTGGCGTGCCGGACAGGACGCCCGCCTGACGCTGCACTGGGCGGCAGACGCTCCGCGCCAGCCGATCGACGCGGCCGGCGGGCCGACCCTCGACCTGCCGGAGATCGGCTACGGCTACCCGGCGCCCTGGGGTTTGCTGGCCCTGATCCAGGCGCACCAGAGCGCGCCCGCCGACCTGCCGGGCAACGCCGATCTGGCGCCCTGCACGCTCAAGTTCGAAGTCCCGGTGGTGAGGCAGCCCCCGGAGAACCGCGACGGCGAGACACCGCGGCCGACCGCCGGGCTGGCGGCCGAGACCGCGCGCGCCTTTCTGCGCCTGCAGCTGTTCCCGGCGAACGCCGCACCGGGCGAGGCGGCGCCGATCCAGCTGCCCGCGCGCTTCCCGTCCGCGCTGCCGGACCTGAACCCACCGGAGCGCCGCTCGTGAGCGCGCCCGCCGATACGTCCGCGCCGGATGGCTCGCTTACCGCCCGGCCGGCCCCGGCGCTGCCCGAGCGCGCGCGCGGGCTGATCGACCTGGCAGCGCTGCTGGCGCCGGTGTCGCAGGCGCGGCCGGAAGGCGTCGCGCTGGACGACGACCCGGTGCTCCAGAAGCTGTCCGATCTGCGCCGCGAGGACGATCCCCGGCTGCCCCAGGGGGTCTGGGCACGCGAGCTTAAGGTTGCGGACTGGGCCGGCATCATCAAGCTCGCCGGCGACACGCTGGCCGGCCGGTCGAAGGATCTGCAGATCGCGGTCCGCCTGTGCGAGGCGCTGACCGTCCGGCACGGCTACGCCGGGCTGGCGGCCGGGCTGATCCTGCTGACCGGCCTGGTCGCGCGCTACTGGGACAGCGCGCACCCGAAGCCGTCGGGGCGCGACCTGTCGGACCGGCTGGCGCCGTTCGAATGGCTGGAGGCGAAGCTGCCGCGGCGGCTGAGCCTGCTGCCGGCCAGCGACCCGCCGGCCGAGCGCGGGCAGTGCTGCACGTTCGCCGACCTGCAGATGGCGGTGCATCTGGAACGCGTCGCGCAGCGCGACCCGAAGGCGTTCAAGCAGGCGGAATCCGCCGGCGCGGTTACCCGCGCGGTCGCCGACAAGTCGGTCGCGCTGACTCCCGGCGCGTTCTACCAGAGCTGCGAACAGACGTGCCGCGACGCGCTCGCCGCCCTCGACGCGCTGACCGATGCGCTCGACGGCGCCTGCGCCGACGATGGCCTGACCTTCGGCGCCCTGCGCGACGCGCTGAACGAGCAGCTGGGCATGCATCGGGCGTGCCTGCGCGACAAGGGGCTGGCACCGCTCGACGCCCCGGAGACGCCGGCGCCGCACGGCGACGGACCCGCCGGGGCGCCAGCCGGCACCCCGGGGCCGGAGCCGGCCGCCCAGCAGGGAAGGGAGACCGCGATGACAGACCGCGCCGAGGCCAGTGGCCAGGGGCATGCCCAGACCGGCGCAACCGGGGGCGACCCGGATGCGCCGGTGCCGGCGATCCGCTCGCGCGAGGACGCCTACGCCCGGATCGCGCAGGTCGCCGACTACCTGCAACGCACCGAACCGCACAGCCCAACGCCCTATCTGCTGCGCCGGGCGATCCACTGGGGGCGGCTGGATCTGAACCAGCTGCTTCTGGAGCTGACCGGCAATGGGATGGACTTCATGCAAGTGATGCGTCTGCTCGGCATTGGACAGGACGAGTCCGGCGTTGGCGGCGGCGGATCACCGGGACGTTGAGAAAAGTGCCGATAAGTGCAAAGCAGGGACGCATTTTCGCTTCCGATTGTGGGCGTTGTGCGTATACTTCGGCCTAAGCAATTCGGATCGGACGGCCATCGGCCGAACGCGATGGGATTAGCGTTGCGCGGCGCGATATAACGGGTGTTTGCCGCGCCACGCCGGACGGGACAGCAAGGCAACCGGAAAAGGGGTCTGGTCGATGTCGGAGAGCTTGCAGGAGAAGCTTGGCCGGGTTCGCAAGCCGCGCGTGCACATCACCTACGATGTGGAAACCGGCGGCGCGATCGAGATGAAGGAGCTGCCGTTCATCGTCGGCATCATGGCGAACCTGAGCGGCCAGCCGGAAGATCCGGACAGTGTACCGCCGCTCAAGGAGCGCAAGTTCACCGAGATCGACCGCGACAACTTCGGCGACATCATGCACAAGGCGCAGCCGCGCTGCGTGGTCAACGTGCCGAACCGGCTCGCCGGCGACGGCGAGACCACCTCGGTCGAGCTCACGTTCGAGTCGATCGACGACTTCCTGCCCAACCGGATCGTCGAGCAGGTGCCCGCGCTCAAGGAACTGCTGGAATCCCGCCAGCGTCTGTCGGACCTGAAGAGCAAGCTCGACGGCAACGATCCGCTTGCCAAGCTGCTGAACAGCGCGGTCGAGCAGACCGAGAGCCGCAAGAGCCTGAAGTCCGACGTGCAGAAGCAGGTCACCGCGGCTGGCGCCGGTGGCAAGTCCGGCGGCAAGTCAGGCGGCGCCAAGGGCGGCGGCAAGGCCGGCGGCGAGGGCGGCGACAGCTAGCCGCGCCGGGTATCGGAGGATCCAGACCGCGGCCGGTCCGGCCGGAACGGTCGAACGGGGAAGCAGTGCCGGCGCGCGAGACGCCGCCGACGCATAGGGGATAGCGATCATGGCCGACGAGAACACTTCCGGGCAGGCGTCCGGCGGCGCGGGCGCGCAGGCCGCCCTGCTGGACCAGATCCTCAGCAACCCGCGCATGCGCGTGCAGCCGGAGCCGGAGGCCGAAGGGCCGTCGTATCCGATCCAGCTGCTCGACGAGTTCGCCACCGAGGTGCTGACCGACGACGTCGCCGACGACCGCGACGTGGTCACGCTGATCGAGCAGCGGATTGCCGAGATCGACGAGAAGATCGGCCTGCAGATGGACGAGATCCTGCACGCGCCGGAGTTCCAGGAATTGGAGGCGACCTGGCGCGGGCTGCACTTCCTGGTGATGAACACCGAGACGGGCACGATGCTCAAGCTCCGGGTGCTCAACACCACCAAGAAGGACCTGGCCGACGATCTGGAAAAGGCGATCGAGTTCGACCAGTCCGGTCTGTTCAAGATGGTCTACGAGAGCGAGTACGGCACGTTCGGCGGTACGCCTTACGGCTGTCTCGTGGTGGACTACTACTTCGACAAGACGACCCCGGACATGAAGCTGCTGCAGGCGCTCTCCGGCGTCGCTGCGGCCGCGCACGCGCCGCTGCTGTCCGCCGCCGGCCCCGGGCTGTTCGACTTCGAGACCTGGCTGGAGCTGCCCAAGAAGCGCGATCTCGCCAAGATCTTCGAAAGCCTGCAGCACGTCGCCTGGCGTGCGTTCCGCGACAGCGAGGACTCGCGCTATGTCGTGCTCACCGCCCCGCGGTTCATGCTGCGCGCGCCCTACGACCCGATCGAGAACCCGGTCGAGGACATCGTCTATAAGGAGCAGGTGCACTTCAATCCGGTGCCGGAGACCAACGGCTCCGGCGAGCCGGTTGAGCCGCGCACCCCCGAAAAGCAGGCGCTGCTCGACCAGCGCGCGGCGCAGGCGGCGGCGATGTCGCGCGAGGAGATCGCGGTCGCCGAGCACAACAACTTCCTGTGGGGCAACAGCGCCTACGCGCTCGCACAGCGGATCACCAACGCGTTCGCGCTGCACAAGTGGATGGCGGCGATCCGCGGGGTCGAAGGCGGCGGCCTGGTCGAAGGGCTGCCGCTGTACTTCTGCACCACCGACGAGGGCGACGTCGCGATCAAGTGCCCGACCGAGGTCGGGATCACCGACCGGCGCGAGAAGGAGCTGAACGACCTCGGCTTCATCGCCCTGGTGCACCGCAAGAACGGCAACCAGGCGGCGTTCTTCGGCGGCCACTCGACGCAGAAGCCGAAGCTCTACGACACCGCGTTCGCCAACGCCAACGCGCGGCTGTCGGCGATGCTGCCTTACATGCTCTGCACCTCGCGGTTCGCGCACTATATCAAGTCGATCATGCGCGACAAGGTCGGCAGCTTCATGACCGCGCAGAACGTGGCCGAGTACCTGAACCGCTGGATCAGCAACTACGTGCTGCTGGATGACAGCGCCCCGCAGGCGATGAAGGCGAAGTACCCGCTGCGCGAGGCGCGGGTCGACGTGGTCGACGAGCCGGGCAAACCCGGCTGCTACAAGGCGACCGTGTTCCTGCGCCCGCACTTCCAGCTGGAGGAATTGACGGTGTCGATGCGTCTGGTTGCGGAACTGCCGCCGCCCGCCGCCTGATCCGCCGACCTGCGACCGGCCGCGGCGGGCTGCAGGGACCGCCGCCGCGGCCGGTCGGGCCGGACGACCTGCTGCCGACCGCCATTATCTGCGAACACGACCGCCGAGACCTGTCGCCGGCGTTTTAGGGGACGAGACGCATGGACGTCATCTTGATGAAGCCCAGCGAGGACATCAAAGGGGAATGCCTGCTCAAGGGGCATGAGCAGGAGCTCGAACTGCTGAGCTACAACCACGGCCTGATGATGCAGGTCACCAGCGACCAGTCGAACAGCGCACGCACGTCGGGCAAGCCGATGCTGCAGGAGTTCTCGGTCACCAAGTACATGGATGCCGCTTCGCCCAAGCTGTACGACTACCTGCTGCGCGGCGCCGACATCGGCACGGTCACGCTGACGATCGGCCGCAACGACAACGGCGAGGTGCTGCCGCTGATCGTCTATACGCTGGAGGAGACGCTGATCTCGAACATCTCCACCGGCGGCGGCGGCGGCGACAAGCCGGTGGAGACGCTGTCGATGAACTTCACCCGGATCCAGTGGGAGTACAAGCAGCAGGACCCGGGCTTGGAAGGTAAGGGTGCGGTCACGGCCGTCTGGAACATCAAGACCAACACCGCGGAGTGATCGCGTGCCCGTGCGGGCCACGGCACCGGTCGGCCGGCGGGCGCGTCGTGGGTAACGGGCGGGCCATCCGGCGATGACCAGGATCCGGCGCAGCGAGGCCGGCCGCGCGCTGTTGTTCGACCGTCTGTGCGACGACGCGCCGAAGACGCCGGACCGGCCGGAGGCCCGGCCTTACCGCACCTACGACAAGGCGCAGCTGAAGGCGTCCGTCCGGCGCGAGCTGCAGCGGCTGTTGGATACGCGGGCTCCGCGCTCGCTCGCGCAGATGGCCGGGCGGCCGCGCACGGTGATCGACTACGGCGTGCCCGAGGTGACGCCCTACATGATGAACAACGCGGGCGAGAGCGGCGCGCTCGCCAAGTTCCTGGTGGACTCGATTGCCGCGTTCGAGCGGCGGCTCGCCAACGTGCGCGTCGAGCTGGTGCGCGCGCAGCCGACCCTGCAGCGCCTGGAGGTTCGGGTCGACGCCGACCTGGTGGCCGGCCGGCTGTGGGAGCCGGTGAGTTTCGAGCTCGCCACCGGCGGCGGCGCGCAGGTGGCCGCGCGCGACCCCGATCCCGCACCCGGCTAAGGCATCCACCGCGCGACCCCTGTCCGACGAGGCTCACCGTACCGATGCGCGACGATCCCCAGGACCTGCTGCTCGAGTATTATCTGCGGGAACTGGACTACCTGCGCCAGTCCGGCGCGGAGTTCGCCCGGCGCCATCCGCGCCTGGCGGAACGGCTGGAAATCGGCGCGCTGGAGGAGAGCCCCGACCCGCACGTCGAGCGGCTGCTTGAGGGCGTGGCCTTTCTGACCGGCCGGATCCAGTACAACCTGGACCGCGAGTTCCCGCAGATCCCCTCCGCCCTATTGGAGATCCTGTACCCGCAGCTGGCCGCGCCGGTGCCCTCGGTCTCGACCGCCTGCTTCCCGGTCGACGGCAAGAAGGTCAAGCAGTCCACCGGCTTTACCGTGCCGCGGCACACCCAGCTGACCGCCCGCGGCCGGCAGGGCGAGGTGTGCTACCTGCGCACCGCCGCCGACCTGACGCTGTGGCCGATCGAGGTGGTCTGGGCCGGGTTCCGTCCGGCCAGCGACTTCCCGGCGATGGCGCGCGTCCCGCAGGTGGCGAGCGTGCTGCAGGTGCGCCTGCGCGCGCTGGCGAAGAACAGCTTCGACGCGCTGGAGGTCGACCGGCTGCGCCTCCACCTGAGCGGCGACGTCGCCAACGCCGCCCGCCTGCACGAGCTTTTGACCCTGGGCGACACCGCCGGCCTGGCGATGGCGGCGGAGGGCGATCTGCGCGCGCGCCGCGAGGTCGGCGTCGAGGCCGCCGGCTTCGCCGAGGCGGAGGCGCTGCTGCCCGGCCCGCGCCACGGGCATCCGGGCTATCGCCTGCTGCAGGAGTATTTCACCTTCCCGCAGAAGTTCCTGTACGTCGACGTCGTCGGGCTGTCGCGGGTCGACTGCGGGCAGACGCTCGACCTGCTGCTGCCGCTGGCCCGGCGGCCGGACGCGCGCACACGCGTCGACGCCGCCACCGTCAAGCTCGGCTGCGTGCCGGTGATCAACCTCTTTCCCAAGACCACCGACCCGATCCGGATCAGCCCGCAGCAGCTGGAATACCGCCTGTCGCCCGACAAGCGCTACGAACGCGTGACCGAGATCCACACGATCCAGAAAGTCTGTTCGGCGAGCGGCAAGGAAGCCGGGGTGCGCGAGCTGACTCCGTTCTTCTCGTTCGACCACGCGCGGGCGAGCAGCCAGCGGGCCTTCTGGTACGCCCGCCGCGCGCCGGCGACCCAGGCCGACCTGCCGGGCACGGAAATGCTGCTGTCGTTTCTCGACCTCGACTTCGATCCCGAGGATCCCACCGAGCCGTCGGCCTACGCCTATACCCTGTGCACCAACCGCGACCTGGCGGAGAAGTTGCCGGCGGGCACCCGTCTGTTCATCGAACAGGACATGCCGGTCGCCGACGGCGGCATCCACCTGCTGCAGCGGCCGACGTCGCAGGCGCCCGCCACGCTGGCCGGGCAGGCGCTGTGGCGGCTGGTGTCGCACCTGTCGCTGAACTACCTGTCGCTGGGCGGTCCCGAGGGGCTGACCGCGTTCAAGGAGGTGCTGCGGCTCTACGCCGGGCACCAGCACGCCGGCACGCAGGCCCAGATCGACGGCCTGACGGCGATGGCGACCGAGGACACGATGCGCCCGATCGGCTTCGACGCCTGGCGGGGCTTCGTCCGCGGCACGCGGATCACCCTGACGCTGGACGAGGCGGCGTTCCAGCGGGTCGGCGCCAGCGCCTATCTGTTCGCCAGCGTGCTGGAACGCTTCTTCGGCCTCTATGCCAGCGCGAACTCGTTCACCGAACTGGTGATCAAGCGCGCCGCGACCGACCGGGAATGGACCCGCTGGCCGCCGCGCGCCGGCGACCGGGCGCTGCTATGACCCGGATCGCGATCCGGATCGGGGGCGCGGGATGACCGACGCGTCCACTCCGGATTTCGGCCGCTACGAGTTCCGGCCGGCCGTGCGTCTTCTGGAACAGCTGGCCCGCCGGCGCGCCGATCCGAACGGCCCGCCGCCGGTCTCCCCCGGGGAGCCCGGCCCGCTCGACGCGCAGGCCGTGCGTTTCGCCGCCACCGTCGACCTCGCGTTCGCGCGCGGCTCGGTCGACTCGCTCGACCGCGGGGCCGCGACCGGCGGCGCCGACCGGCTGCGGGTCAACTTCCTGGGCCTGGCGGGTGAGCACGGCCCGCTGCCGCAGGTCGTGACCGAGCTGCTGATCGACCGCGCGGCGCGCGGCGACACCGGGCCCAGTGACTTCCTGGACATCCTGAACGACCGGCTGCTGGCGGTGTTCTATCGCGCCCGGCGCAAGCATCAGCCGGTGCTGAGCCCGGACCTGCCGGACCGCGGCCCCTGGGCGCTCTACCTGAACGCGCTGCTGGGGCTGGCGACCGGCGGCCTGGACCGGCGCCTGACCGACGGCCGGCACCGGGTGCCCGACCGGGCGCTGCTGAAATACGCCGGCCTGATCAACCGCCAGCCGCGCAGCCAGGCCGGGCTGGCTGCGCTGCTGTCGGACTACCTCGATGCGCCCGTACGCGTACGTCCCCTGATCGGCCGCTGGCAGCGCCTGCCGGCGGACGTACACACGCGCCTGGGCGCGCGCCTGGGCCAGAACGCGGTGCTCGGCCGGAGTGCCGTGCTGGGCCGCCGGACCTGGGAGCAGGACGGCAAGCTGGCGGTCGACCTGGGCCCGCTCCCGCCCGGCCGGCTGGCGCCCTTCCTGCCCGGTGGCGCCGGTTTCGGCGAGCTGCAGTTGCTGGCCGGCTTCTATCTCGACAGGCGGGCGCAGGTCGATGTGACGCTGGTACCCGGCGCGGACGCGGCGCTGCCGCGGGACCGGCAGGTCCGCCCGCGCGCGCAAGCCTTCCCGGCGCCCAACGTGCCGCCGCCTACGCTGCGCGCGCTGACCGACACGCACGTTTTGGCCGCCCCGCAGGCGCGGGTATCGCGGCGCGACGGGGCGCGTTTGGGCTGGACCAGCTATCTCAAGACGCGCCCGGTCGCCGGCCCGCAGGCGCCGGTGCGTCTCAGCGTGTACAGCGACGCTTGGCGCGCCCGGCTCGAAGGGACGCGATGACCATGGACCTGCGCCGCCTGGTCGACGCGCTCGACCCGGTCTGCCGCCGCGCCCTCGAAGGCGCGGTGCAGTTGTGCGTGCAGAACGCCAACTTCTCGGTCGAGGTCGAGCACCTGCTGGTCCGCCTGCTGGATCAGCCGCAGTCGGACGCGGTGCGTATCCTGGCCCGCTACGACATCGACGCCGGCCTCGTGCAGGACGATCTGCACCGTGCGATCGCGGGCTTCCGCAAGGGCGCGACCCGCGATCCGGTATTCTCCGGCCAGCTGTGCGAGCTGTTGCAGCAGGCCTGGCTGGTCGCCTCGCTCAGCTACCGGGCGGCGAGCATCCGCTCGGGCGCGCTGGTCCAGGCGCTGTTCGACAGCGACCGGCTGCGCCGCGACCTGGTGGCGGCGGTGCCGGCGCTGACGGACGTGCCGCGCGACCGGCTCGCCAGGGATCTCGCGGACGGCCTTGCCGACGGTTCCGAGACGCCGGCCGATCCGGCCGCCTCGGAGCGCGCCGAGACGCTGGCCCGGGACCACGGGATCGACCGCGCGGCCGAACGCAAGGCGGCCAAGTCGACCCGGCGGACCCGCCCGTCCGGCGACCACACCGACGCCGGCGCCGATGGGCGGGAGGCGCTCGCGGCCTACACCATCGATCTGACCGCCGCCGCCCGTGCCGGCCGGCTGGATCCCGTCGTCGGCCGGGATGCCGAGGTCCGGCAGGTGGTCGACATCCTGATGCGCCGGCGCCAGAACAACCCGATCCTGGTCGGCGATCCCGGCGTCGGCAAGACCGCGATCGTCGAGGGTTTCGCCGCGCTGGTCGTGCGCGCCGACGAGGTGCCGGAGGCGCTGCGCGAGGTCGAGGTTCGGGTGCTCGATTTGGGCCTGCTGCAGGCGGGCGCCAGCATGCGCGGCATGTTCGAAAGCCGCCTGAAGCAGGTGATCGAGGAGGTGCAGGGCTCGCCCCGGCCGGTGATCCTGTTCATCGACGAGGCGCACCAGCTGATCGGCGCGGGCGGGCAGGCCGGGCAGGGCGACGCCGCCAACCTGTTGAAACCCGCGCTTGCCCGCGGCGAGCTGCGCACGATCGCCGCCACCACCTGGGCCGAATACAAGAAATACTTCGAGCGCGACGCCGCGCTGGTCCGCCGCTTCCAGGTCGTCAAGGTCGGCGAACCGCCCGAGGCCAGCGCGATCGAGATGGTCCGCGGCCTGGTCGCCAAGATGGAAGCGCATCACGGCGTGCGCGTCCTGGACGAGGCGGTGAAGGATGCCGTGCGCCTGTCGCACCGCTACCTGTCGGGCCGGCAACTGCCGGACAAGGCGATTTCCGTGCTCGACACCGCCTGCGCGCGGGTGGCGATCGGCCAGGCCGCCCGCCCGGCGCGCCTGGAGGAGACCGAACGCCGGCTGGCCGCGCTTGGCGAGGAGGTCCGGCTGCTGGAGCGCGAGCAGCCAAGCGGGCGCGACCATCGCGAACGGCTGCAGGAGCTGACCGAGGCGCTCGAACATCTGGAGGAGGAGCGCATCCGGCTGAGCGCGCGCTGGCAGCAGGAAAGCGCGCTGGTCCACCGCATCCGCGATTTGGAGCAGCGGCTGGAGGACGGCGAGAGCCCGGCCGAGCCGCTGCTGGAGGATCTGGCGACCCAGCGCCTGTCGCTCGACACTCTGCGCGACGAGACCGTGATGGTCCCGGTGCACGTCGACAGCCAGGTGGTCGCCGAGGTGATCTCGGCCTGGACCGGCGTGCCGGTCGGCAAGATGGTGACCGACGAGATCCAGGCGGTGATCGCGCTCAAGGACCGTCTGACCGAGCGGATCGTCGGCCAGGACCCGGCGATGGATGCCATCGCCCGGCGCATCCGCACCTTCCGCGCCGGCCTGGACGAGCCGGGCAAGCCGACCGGCGTGTTCCTGCTGGTCGGCCCGTCCGGGGTCGGCAAGACGGAGACGGCCGTCTCGCTCGCCGAGCTGCTGTACGGCGGCGAGCGCAACATGGTCACCATCAACATGTCGGAATACCAGGAGCCGCACACCGTCTCCGGCCTGAAGGGCGCGCCGCCGGGCTACGTCGGCTACGGCCGCGGCGGCGTGCTGACCGAAGCGGTCCGCCGCAACCCGTACGCGGTCGTCCTGCTGGACGAGGTGGAGAAGGCGCACCCGGACGTGATGGAGCTGTTCTACCAGGTGTTCGACAAGGGCGTGCTGGAGGACAGCGACGGCGTCCCGGTCGACTTCCGCAACGTGGTCGTGCTGCTGACCAGCAACGTCGCCGCCGAGCTCATCGAGGCGCGCTGCCGCCAGGCCCGGCCGGACGCCGAGACGCTGGCGGAAGCGATCCGCCCGGACCTGACGCGCGTGTTCAAGCCGGCGCTGCTCGGCCGGATGGTGGTGGTGCCGTATTACCCGCTCGGCGACGACCAGCTGCGCCGGATCGTGCGCCTCAAGCTGGCGCGCATCCAGGAGCGCTTCTGGGACAACCACCGCAGCGAACTGTCGTACGACCAGGCGGTGCTGGAGGCGGTCCTGCGGCGCTGCCGGGAGAGCCAGTCGGGCGCCCGCGCGCTCGACCATATCCTGAGCCACACGCTGCTGCCCGATCTGTCCTCGGAGATCCTGGCGCGGCTGTCGGCGGGCGAGGGGGTGCCGCTGGTGCACGTCGGTCTGGATGCCGGCGGCAACTTCGCCTACGAGTTCCAGGCGCGCGGCGGCACCGGCCTGGACCGCGCCGCGGACGGACCGGCGGAGGGCTAGGCGGTGGCGGATTATACCCAGGATCGGCGTAACGTCTCGGTCACCACCCCGCTCGGCAAGGATGTCCTGTTGTTTCGCGCGCTCGCGGGGGAGGAGGCGCTGTCGGAGCCGTTCCGCTTCGAGCTCGACCTTGCCTCCGGCGACGCCGCGATCGCCTTCGATGACCTGGTCGGCAAGCCGGCGACGGTCGCGTTCGAGCTGTCGAGCGGCGGCAAGCGCTATCTGAACGGCGTGGTCGCGCGCTTCGCCCAGGTCGGCAGCGACGGGCGCTTCACCCATTACCGCGCGGTGCTGCGCCCGTGGCTGTGGCAGCTGAGCCAGCAGCGCGGCTGCAAGATCTTCCAGCAGCAGACGGTGGTCGAGATCGTCACCGCGGTGTTCGACGAGCTGGGCTTCCAGGACTACCGCAACGCCACCACGGCCGAGTACCAGCCGCGCACCTTCTGCGTGCAATACCGCGAGAGCGCCTTCGCCTTCGTCAGCCGGCTGATGCAGGAGGAGGGGATCTTCTACTTCCACGAACACGCCGACGGGCTGCACACCCTGGTGCTGGCCGACGACGCCGACGCGCACGCGGACACGCCGGAGATCGCGACCCTGACCTACCGGCCGGGCGCGCTGATGGACCGGGAGGTCGACGACCGGGTCAGCAGCCTGCGCCTGGAACAGCAGGTGGTGCCGGGCGCCTATGCGAGCGACGACTACAATTTCGAGACGCCGGCGACGGAACTCTACGTCACCGCCGAGGGCGCGGCCGACGGGCAGGCGGTCTACGAATACCCGGGCCTGTACGCCAAGACCGCGCGCGGCCAGTCGCTCGCCAAGCTGCGGATGGAAGCCCTGGAGGCGCCGGCGACCGTCCTGCACGCCGAAGGCAGCGCCCGTGCGCTGGTCAGCGGCTTCAAGGTCACGCTGCGGGACCATCCGCGCGACGACGTCAACCAGGCCTACGTCGTCACCCGGGTGCAGCACCGCGCGGACACCGAACGCTACCAGGCGGCGTTCGAGGCGATCCCGGCCAGCGTGCCGTTCCGCCCGCCGCTGATAACGCCCAAGCCGCGCATCCCCGGCAGCCAGACGGCCCGGGTGGTGGGCAAGAGCGGCGAGGAGATCTGGACCGACGAGTACGGCCGGATCAAGGTCCAGTTCCCGTGGGACCAGGACGGCGCGGGCGACGAGAACGCGTCCTGCTGGATCCGGGTCGCGCAGCTCTGGGCGGGCGCGTCCTGGGGCGCCTGGTGGCTGCCCCGGATCGGGCAGGAGGTGGTGGTCACCTTCCTGGAAGGCGATCCCGACCGGCCGCTGGTCACCGGCACGGTCTACAACGCCGACAATACGCTGCCCTACGACATGCCGGGCGAGCAGACCAAGAGCACGATCAAGTCGAACTCCTCCAAGGGCGGCGACGGCTTCAACGAACTGCGCTTCGAGGACGCGGCCGGGTCGGAGGAGATCTACGTCCACGCCCAGAAGGACCTGGTCACCGACGTCGAGAACGACCGCACCACGACGGTGATCGCCGGCAACGACACGCTGAGCGTCCAGCAGGGCGACCGCACGGTCGGCGTGGACAAGGGCGACGAAAGCCTGACGGTGGCTGAGGGCGACCGGACGGTCGACGTCACCGCCGGCAACGAGACGCACAGCGTCGGCGGCACCCGTGAGATCACCGTGACCGGCGACGAGACCCGGACCAACCAGGCCAACTTCACCCAGACGGTCGCCGGCGACTACAGCCTGAGCGTGAGCGGCAACCTGACCATCGAGGTCTCGGGCGACGTGACGATCACCGCCGGCGGCGCGATCAGCATCAGCGCGGGCGGCGACGTCACGATCGAGGCCGGCGGCGCCTGGTCCAGCGAGGCCGGCACCTCCTACTCGACCAAGTCGGGCACCGACATGACCAACGAGGCCGGGACCGCGCTGACCAACAAGGGCGGGGTCTCGCTCAGCGACGAGGCGCCCAACGTCACCGTCAAGGCGGACGCCAACACCACCGTCCAGGCCGGCGCGATCTGCGCGGTCAAGGGCAGCATGGTGCAGATCAATTGACCGCCGACGCCGGCAATTTGGTCGAGCGGGTGCCGCTGTTGGGCGGCGTGGCGGAAGGCGCGCGCGAGGTGTTCGCCGCGGACGGCCGGCTGCTGAGCCGCCAGCAGCTGTCCGCGGGCAAGCCGGACGGCGTCACCGAGCTGTTCGACGAGACCGGTGCGCGCACGGCGGAAATGACCTTCGTCGGCGGGCTGCTGCACGGCCACCTGCGGACCTACGCCGGCGGCGAAGTGCAGCGGGAGGCGCGCTACGCCATGGGCCAACTGCACGGGGTTACGCGGAGTTTCGGCCCCGGCGGCGTGGTGACGGCGGAGGAAAGCTATCTCGCCGGCCGGCGGCACGGCCCGGCCCGCCTGTTCGACGCGGCCGGGCGCAAGCTGCGGGAGGTCGATCACGAACACGGCCAGCCGGTCGGCACCGCGCGCACCTTCTACCCGCTGTCGGGCCGGCTGCAGGAGGCGACTCCGCTCGACGGCGGCAAGCCGCATGGCTGGCAGGTCGCCTACCATCCCGACGGCAGGACGGTGCAGCGCCGCCAGCACTTCCAGGCCGGCAAGGCGAACGGCCCGCCGCGGCTTTACGATGCCAAGGGCCGGCCGCTGGATCCCCGGACCGGCAAGGCGAAACGCAAACCTCTGTGGCGGCGCCTGCTGGGCGGCTGAGCGCCCGCGCCCGCCGGCACACCCGAAGGAGACGATGGATGGCGAACCAGGTGGTGATGGGGGCGATGATGAGCTGCTCGTTCGGCACCGCGCCGGGCAGCCTGTTGGTGACCTCCAACCAGACCGTGCTGTCGTCCGGCATGCCGGCGGCGACGATCATGGACTTCGCGCCGATCGCCAACATCCCGCCGTTCGCGATGTGCACCTCGATCGCCAACCCGCAGGTCGCCTCCGCGACCGCGGCGGCGTTCGGGGTGCTGACGCCGATGCCGTGCGTGCCGGTGACGACCGGACCGTGGGTTCCGGGCGCGCCGACCTGCCTGATCGCCAGCCAGCCCGCGCTGACCGACAGCTCGCAGTGTTTCTGCGCCTGGGGCGGGGTGATCCAGATTTCGTTCGCCGGTCAGGCGACCGAAACGGTGGCCTGACGCCGGCGGGGAGGAGGCGATGGCGCTGTCGCACGGCAAGATTGCGGGGCTGCTCGGCGCGGTCCTGCTGATCGCGCTGCTGGCGTTCGCCGCCGGCTTCTTGCTTGGGCTCAGCACCGCCGCCGATCTGGGGGACACCGCCCAGGACGCCGGGTCAGCGTCGTCGCCGGCCGTGGCAGCGGTGCCGGACGGCCGCGCCGACGGTGACGCCGGCGCGGCCGGCGCCGGCCCGAAGGCACCGGACGGCGCCGCCGCCAGCCATGACACCGCCGCCGGGAACGACGGCGCGTCCGCCTCGCCCAGTGCGCCAGCCGATGACACGGAACCCGACGGGCCGGGTGCACCGGAGCCGGGCGGCGGCGCGGCTGTCGACGCCGGCCCCACCGGCTACAGCGTGCAGGCGGGCGAGCATGCGGTCGCGGCGCGCGCGACGGCCGCGGCGAACCGCCTGATCGCGGCCGGCTTCGCGGCCCGGGTGGTCCAGCTTGGAAGCCCGGACGGTCCCTGGTTCCGGGTGGTCGTGGATGGCTTCGACAGCCGGGCGCGCGCGGCGGAGGCGGCGATGCAGATCCGCACCGAACTCGGGGTCGACGCCTTGATCGCCCCGCCGCCGGCACAAGCCGCTAACGCCGGCGCTGATCGGTAGGGTAGGGTTTGGGCATGAGCTCGCCCACCCGCCCGCGTCGTTCGGGGTCGCTGTCGCTTGGCTCCGGCTTCCGGGGCGACGTGGTGACGACGCTGCGGGGCCGGAACCAGGGCGCCGCGGTCGAGATCAACAGCCAGTTCCGGCGCGGCGAGAAGTACGAGCGCGACGTGCGCGTGGTCGACCTGTTCGACCGCCACCGCAGCGCGGCCGGCCGGCGCGCGGGATCGCGCATCCGGCCGTCGATCGACGTCAAGATCGAGTTCGATTAGGCCGGCTGTCCGCACCTCTCTCGGGCCGTTTCCGCCGGCTTGCGAGCCCACGGGGGCGGTGCTAGGTTCCGGCCGGTTTCGCGCCGCCGGCGGTCGCGGCCGTTCGCGGCCGGTCGCCGGTGTGCGGTTTTCACGCCAATCAGGCCGACCAAGACGCCGCCGGCGCGCCCTGGCGCCCGGCCGTCCGGCAGTCGCAAGGGAAGGTGGCATGGCGGTCGACAAGGACACCGTCGCCGGAATCGCGAAGCTGGCCCGCATCAAGGTCGACGACGCCGAGCAGGAAGCCCTGACCAAGGAGCTGTCCAACATCCTGGGCTGGATCGACGAATTGGGCGAGCTGGACACCGAGGGCGTGCAGCCGATGACCAGCGTGGTCGAGGTGCAGCACAGCCTGCGCAAGGACGTCATCAAGGACGGCGACCGGCAGGACGACATCCTGAAGAACGCGCCCGAGTCCAAGCAGGGCTACTTCGTCGTGCCCCGCGTCGTCGAATAACGCGAGTATCGATCTTTCATGGCCGACACCCCGAGCCGCCCGACCGAGATGACCCTCGCCCAGGCGCGCGACGCGCTGGCGAACGGCGAACTCTCGTCCAAGGAGCTGACCCAGGCGCACGTCCAGGCGGTGGAAAGCGCCCGCCAGCTCAAGGCCTACATCACCGAGACGCCGGAGCGCGCGTCGACCATGGCGGAGGCCGCCGACGCCCGTCGGCAGAAAGGCGAAAGCCGCGGCCCGCTCGACGGCGTGCCGATCGCGATCAAGGACCTGTTCTGCACCAAGGACGTGCTGACCACCGCCGGCAGCCACGTCCTGGACGGCTTCACCCCGCCCTACGAGTCGACCGTGACGTCCAAGCTCTGGGATGCCGGTGCCGTGATGCTGGGCAAGACCAACCTGGACGAGTTCGCCATGGGCTCGTCCAACGAGACCAGCTACTACGGCGCGGCCGAGAACCCCTGGCGGCGGCAGGGCGACAACCGCCCGCTGGTGCCGGGCGGCTCGTCCGGCGGCTCCGCCAGCGCGGTCGCCGCACGCGCGGCGCTGGGCGCCACCGGCACCGACACCGGCGGTTCGATCCGCCAACCGGCGGCGCTGACCGGCATCACCGGCCTGAAGCCGACCTACGGCCGCTGCTCGCGTTTCGGCATCGTGGCGTTCGCGAGCTCGCTCGACCAGGCCGGGCCGATGGCGCGCACGGTGCGCGACTGCGCGATCCTGCTGGGCGGCATGGCCGGTTTCGACGACAACGACGGCACCAGCGTCGACACGCCGGTACCGGATTACGAGGCGGCGCTGACCGGCGACATCCGCGGGCTCAAGGTCGGCATCCCCAAGGAGTACCGCGTCGACGGCATGCCCAGGGAGATCGAGGAGCTGTGGCAGCAGGGCCTCGACTGGCTGAAGGACGCGGGCGCCGAGCCGGTGGAGATCTCGCTGCCGCGCACGCATTACGCCCTGCCGGCCTACTACATCATCGCCCCTGCGGAGGCGTCGTCCAACTTGGCCCGCTACGACGGCGTGCGCTTCGGCCTGCGTGAGACCGCGGGCAGCTCGCTCGACGAGATGTACGAGGCGACCCGCGCGGCCGGCTTCGGCGACGAGGTCAAGCGCCGGGTGCTGATCGGCACCTACGTGCTCTCCGCCGGGTATTACGACGCCTACTACAACAAGGCGCGCAAGGTGCGCACCCTGATCGCCCAGGATTTCGCCGAAGCCTATAAGCAGTGCGACGTGATCCTGGCGCCGACCAGCCCGAACGCGGCCTTCGGCGTGGGCGAACTCGCCGACGATCCGATCGCGATGTACCTGAACGACGTCTTCACCGTGCCGGCCAGCCTGGCCGGGCTGCCCGCGCTGTCGGTCCCGGCCGGCCTGGACGCGAGCGGCCTGCCGCTCGGCCTGCAGCTGATCGGCCGCGCGTTCGACGAGGAAACCGTCCTGCGCGCCGGCGAGGTGATGGAAAAGGCGGCGAACTTCACGGCCGAACCGGCCTTCGTGGCGGGGAGATAAGCGAGCTATGGCGGACTACCGTCTCCAAGGCGACACCGGCGAGTGGGAGGTCGTCTGCGGCCTCGAGATCCACGCCCAGATCATCTCGGACTCCAAGCTGTTCTCCGCGGCCGCGACCGAGTTCGGGGCGGAGCCGAACAGCCAGGTCTCGCCGGTGGATGCCGGCATGCCCGGCATGCTGCCGCGGGTGAACCAGTTCTGCGTCGAGCAGGCGGTCAAGACGGGTCTCGGCCTGCGCGCGGAGATCAACCGCTGGTCCGCGTTCGAGCGCAAGAACTACTTCTACGCCGACCTGCCGCAGGGCTACCAGATCAGCCAGTACCTGCACCCGCTGGTGGGCGAGGGGACGGTCTACCTCGACATGCCCGACGGCTCGGTCGTGCCGGTCGGCATCGAGCGCCTGCACATGGAGCAGGACGCCGGCAAGTCGCTGCACGACCAGGAGCCGGGGAAGACCTACATCGACCTCAACCGCTCCGGCGTGGGGCTGATGGAGATCGTCTCCAAGCCCGACATCACCAGCCCCGAGCAGGCCGGCGCCTACGTCAACAAGCTGCGCTCGATCCTGCGCTATCTCGGCACCTGCGACGGCAACATGGCCGAGGGGTCGATGCGCTGCGACATCAACGTCTCGGTGCGCAAGCCGGGCGGCGATCTGGGGACGCGCTGCGAGCTCAAGAACGTCAACTCGGTGCGCTTCATCATGCAGGCGATCGAGGCGGAGGCGACTCGGCAGATCGAGATCCTGGAGGACGGCGGCGAGATCGAGCAGCAGACCCGCCTGTACGATCCCGACAAGCGTGAGACCCGGGCCCTGCGCGGCAAGGAGCACGCGCACGACTACCGCTACTTCCCCGATCCCGACATCCTGCCGCTGATCGTCGAGAACGACTGGGTCGAGCGGATCAAGGCGTCGATGCCGGAGCTGCCGGACGAGAAGAAGCAGCGGTTCATCGACGAGTACGGTCTGAGCGCCTACGACGCGGGCGTGCTGGTCGCCGAACAGGCCTACGCCGACTTCTTCGAGACGCTGGCCAAGGGCCGCGATCCCAAGCTGGCCGCCAACTGGTTCACCGGCGACTTCTTCGGCGCCCTCAACAAGGCCGGCGTGGAGCTCGACGCGGCCCCGGTCGACAGCGCCAAGCTGGGCGAACTGCTCGACCTGATCGCCGACGAGACGATCTCCGGACGGATCGCCAAGGACGTCTTCGAGGAGATGTGGGAGACCGGCAAGCCCGCCGGCCAGATCGTCGAGGACAAGGGCCTGAAGCAGATCACCGACACCAGCGAGCTGGAAGGCATCGTCGACAAGATCGTCGCCGACAACCCCGACCAGGTCGCCCAGGTCCAGGACGGCAACCAGAAGGTCAAGGGCTGGTTCGTCGGCCAGGTGATGAAGGCGACCGGCGGCAAGGCCAACCCGAAGCTGGTCAACGAGATCCTGGCGAAGAAGCTGGGGTAGGGAGGCGCGGGGCGTTGCCCGTTAGGCGGGGTGCGACACGGCGCTGTCGCGCCTGCTCACCATGACGTCGGCGATGGCGTTCGGTTCAGGGAACGCCCGTAGGGAGGAATCCGATGCGGGCGCATGATCCGAAACGCGCGCACCTTACCGCCGCCGCCGACCCCCGAGATCGCCCTGAGCAGGCCGCGCCAGCGGCCGTGTCGAAGGGCGCCCGACGGGGTGATCTGCCCATCGCCGGGATCATGCGGGCTGTTCGGCTGCACGGCGGCGGTCAGGACGGCGGCGGTCAGGTTTATCGGTCCCCGGGCCATTTCCGCCGGGCCGCGCGCGACGCCCCTTGCTTCCGGCGGCGGATCGCCGTAGATTCCAAACCTGACCGCCGTGGTCTGATTTGAAAACTCGGTGGTCGATCGCCGGGCGCGAGACGGTCGTCCGGTGCCGCAAGCCGCAGGAAAGAGACATGACCCGCGAGAACGACGGCACGACACAGGGTGAAGGGGGCAAGACCGCCCGCGACATCCAGTGCGAGAAGCTCGACCCGAACATGCCGTGCAACTGCCGCGAGGCGGTCTGCCGCGCGTATCGGGAGATGGTGGCGCGCGGGGCGAGCCACGTCGACGCGCACCAGGTGGCGTCCCGTGTCTACCGCCATCACCATCCCAACCAGCCGGTCGAGCAGGTGAACCGCCTGGTCACGCGCCTGGTCGAGCCCGCGCCGCTGCACTAGCGCGCGCGGTCGCGTGTCGGGCGCACGCTCGATCCAAGCGCCCGCGGCCGGACCCGGCGGCTTTTCAAGGCGCGCGGCCCGTCCGGACTAAACGCCTACCCAGACGACGACTTTAGAATTCCTCCAATTCAAAATACCATGGCACGCTAGGGCAAGATGCTGAGGTGGAATGACCTTTCAGCTGAATCTTGCTCCTCTTCAAGCCGTTAGAGCAAAATTCACGATAGAGGTCGACTCGACCTTCATCGAGTTTGCTCTAGGCACCGCGCCGCAGACTGCGGCGCCGCTGCCCAGGCCCTGTCGGCACTGCGGACCGGGTGTGCGTGGCGGTCAAAACAGCGTTCACCACCCGCCGCTATCTTCGCAGTTTTTTGATTTTCCGGGCGCCGGACCCCACGTGCTATTCAGCCGGCAACGCCGACTTCGTCGTCCCAACGCAACGTCGCGCGCCGCGCCGGCGACGGCCGTGCGGGAAGGCCCCCGCGTCATTCGGCGCGCGAAGATAGGGAGCACGCATACGCATGATCGAGCTCTACACCTGGCCGACGCCGAACGGCCATAAGGTCCACATCATGCTGGAGGAGACCGGCCTGGAGTACGAGGTCCATCCGGTCGACATTACCAACGGCGACCAGTTCGATCCCGCGTTCCTGAAAATCTCGCCGAACAACAAGATGCCGGCGATCGTCGATCGTAACGGCCCGGAGGGTCATCCCCTGCCGCTGTTCGAAAGCGGTGCGATCCTGCAGTACCTGGCGGAGAAGACCGGGTATTTCCTGCCCTCCGAGCCGACCAAGCGCTACCGCACCCTGCAGTGGCTGATGTGGCAGATGGGCGGTCTGGGTCCGATGGCGGGGCAGGCGCACCACTTCCGCCAGTACGCGCCCGAGCGCATCCAGTACGCTTACGACCGCTACACCAACGAGACCCAGCGGCTGTACGGCGTGATGGAGCGCCGGCTGGCCGAGACGCCCTATCTCGCGGGCGAGCACTACACCATCGCCGACATCGCCGCCTTCCCGTGGACCCGCTCGGCCGACAAGCAGGGCGTGGAGATCGAGGAGTTCCCGAACGTCCAGGCCTGGCGCGACAAGATCGCCGACCGGCCGGCGGTGCAGCGCGGGCTGGAGATCCTGGCCGACCGGCGCAAGGAAGGCTTCGACGAGAAGGCGCGCGAGCTGCTGTTCGGCGCCAGCCAGTACCAGCGCCACTAGAGCGGCTGGGTCGCGTGATGGCGAAGAAGGACAAGGCCGCCAAGAAGCGCGCCAAGATGGCGCCGCACCCGGCCACGCTGGCGGCGCAGACGCTGGAGGGCGTGGACCCGCAGGACGGCGCGATCGTCCCCGACGTCAAGCCGGCGACCACCTATGCCCGCGACAGCGACAACCAGCTGATCGGCGACGCCGTCTACGCCCGCGACCAGTCGCCCAGCGTGCGCCCGGCCGAGCGGCTGCTGGCGGAACTGGAGGGCGGCGAGGCGGCGCTGCTGTTCGCCTCCGGCATGGCGGGCGCGGCGGCGGTGTTCCAGGCGCTCCGGCCCGGCGACCACGTGATCGCGCCCAAGGTGATGTACTGGTCGCTGCGCAACTGGCTGGTCCGGTTCTGCGCCGACTGGGGGCTCGAGCTCGACCTCGTCGAGGCGAGCGATCCCGAGGCGATCGAGTCCGCGGTCCGGCCCGGCGAGACCGCGCTGATCTGGATCGAGACGCCCTGCAACCCGACCTGGGACGTGGTCGACATCGCCAGCACCGCGGCGATCGCGCACGACGCCGGCGCGCTGCTGGCGGTGGATTCAACCGTCGCCACGCCGGTGCACACCCGGCCGCTGGAGCTGGGGGCGGACCTGGTGTTCCACGCCGCGACCAAGTCGCTGAACGGCCACAGCGATGTCGTCGCCGGGGCGCTGGTGACCGACGACCCGGATGCGGAGATCTGGCAGCGCATCCGGGCCAACCGCGCCAACGTCGGCGCCATTCTGGGCCCGTTCGAGGCGTGGCTGCTGCTGCGCGGCATGCGCACGCTCTATCTGCGGGTGCCGCGGGCGAGCGGGAACGCCATGTCGATCGCCCGGCACTTCGACGGCCATCCCAAGGTCGCCGAGGTGCTCTATCCCGGCCTGGAAACGCACCCCGGCCACGGCATCGCGGCGATGCAGATGCAGGACGGCTTCGGCGCCATGCTGTCGCTGCGCGTCAACGGCGGGCGCAAGAGCGCGCTCAAGGTGCTGGGGGCCTGCAAGCGCTTCGTCCGCGCGACCTCGCTTGGCGGGGTCGAAAGCCTGATCGAACACCGCGCCACGATCGAGGGCCAGGACAGCCCCGTCCCCGACGACCTTTTGCGCCTGTCGGTCGGCATCGAGGACATCCAGGACCTGATCGCCGACCTGGAGCAGGCGCTGGAGCAGGCGTGAAGTGCTTCTGCTCGATCTAGCCTCACCCGCTCTCCTCCCAGTGGCGCAGAGGGGACCCGCCGATCCGGTCGCTTTCCCGGCGACCACCCAACACACACGCAATCTCTCGCAACAGAAAGCGCGCGATCTTGACCATCGATCTCTACACCTTCGGCACACCCAACGGGCACAAGGTCTCGATCATGCTGGAGGAACTCGGCCTGGACTACACCGTTCACAAGGTCGACATCTCCAAGGACCAGCAGTTCGATCCCGCGTTCCTGAAGATCAGCCCGAACAACAAGATCCCGGCGATCGTCGACCATCGCGGTCCGGAGGGGCATCCGCTGCCGCTGTTCGAGACCGGCGCGATCCTGATGTACCTCGCCGAGAAGACCGGCCAGTTCTGGCCCCGCGACCCGGAGCCCTATTGGCGCACGGTGGAATGGCTGATGTGGCAGATGGGCGGGTTCGGACCGATGCTGGGCCAGGCGAACCACTTCAACAAGCTGGCCAAGGAGACCGTGCCCTACGGCCAGCAGCGCTACACGGGCGAGGCCCGGCGGCTTTACGGCGTGCTCGACACCCGTCTCGCCAAGGTGCCCTACGTCGCCGGCGAGGCGTACACGATCGCCGACATCGCGACCTGGCCGTGGGCGCGCTTCCACCCGTGGCACGGCGTCGAGGACCTGGCCGAGTTTCCCAACCTCAAGCGCTGGTACGACGAGATCGCGGCGCGGCCCGCGGTCGCGCGCGGCCTGAACGTACCCAAGCAGGAAGAGTAGGCGTGTAGCGGTGGATTTGCCGAGTTCAGGCGGCAATCCACCATCCGCCGGGGCCCGCCGAGGCGCCAATCGGCAGGTTGCCGCGAGCGCCCGCCCCGCGCCGCGCATTACCTCTCCTCCCCTGGAGACTCTTGCACGATGCTGGCTATGCCCGTCAGGCGTCCTTCGACACGCCGACCTGCGGTCGGCTGCTCAAGATGACGTCGATATTTTTAAGCTGTTGATCTTGCTATCACTTTAAAGCCTTTGACGGCATCCTGAGCAGGCCGCGTAGCGGCCGTGTCGACGGACGCCTGACGGCGATCCAAAGCGGCCGTGCAAGAGTCTCTCCCCGTGGCGGAGAGGCAACCCGCCGAGGCGCCGCGCGAACCCGCCCAAGAACCCCGCATCCGTCCTGGAGCCCTGGCCATGACCATCGACCTCTACACCTGGACGACGCCCAACGGCCGCAAGGTCTCGATCATGCTGGAGGAGTGCGGCCTGGACTATACCGTGCACCCGGTGAACATCGGGGAGGGCGAGCAGTTCGAGCCCGGCTTCCTGAAGATCAGCCCGAACAACCGGATCCCGGCGATCGTCGATCCCGACGGGCCGGCGGGGGCGGACGGCGGCCCGTTCGCGCTGTTCGAAAGCGGGGCGATCCTGATCTATCTCGCGGAGAAGACCGGACTGTTCTGGCCGGGCGATCCGCTCGGGCGCTACCGCACGGTGGAATGGCTGATGTGGCAGATGGGCGGCTTCGGGCCGATGCTGGGGCAGGCCCACCATTTCCGCCGCTTCGCCAAGGAAAACGTGCCCTACGGGATCGAGCGCTACACGAACGAGACCCGCCGGCTCTACGGCGTGCTCGACAAGCGACTGGCCGAGGTGCCCTATCTCGCGGGCGCCAGCTACACGATCGCCGATATGGCGACCTTCCCCTGGGCGCAGCGGCACGAATGGCACGGCGTCGATCTGGCCGAGTTTCCCAACGTCGAACGTTGGTACGCCGAGCTCGCCGACCGCCCGGCCGTGCGGGCCGGCATGGACGTGCCCAAGCGGTAACCGGCTTCGCGGCCGGGCGGTTAGCCGACCGCCACGCGCCGTTCGGTTGGCGCCGGCACCGCCCGCGGCCGCCGGCGCGCCCGCTCGGCCGCCGCGCGGGCCGCGCTCAGCTCGTCGCGCGCGCTCTGCAGGGCCTTCAGCTCCCGCGTGTCCTCGCGGTCCCACACCTCGAAGCAGCTCAGCTTGATCTCCACGAGGTCGATCAGCGTCTCGATCGTCGGGGTCGATAGGGTCATCGCAGGCGCTCCCATTCGGTTTGCCGGGGGGCCCGTCCCGGGCTGCGAGGCCGGTATGAAAGCCCGGTAAAGGTTAACGCCGCGTTGCCGGCTTAACCTTTTTCCGACCGGCCGGAGGGGTCCGACCTGCCGCCAGTCGACCGCCATGCGCCGGCCGGGTGCACACGGCGCCTGCCGGAGGTTTCGGGCGCGTTGACAACCCCGCCGACCGGTCGCTAGAAGGCGGAAGCACGCTGCGTCCGGCCCTGTTCGGCCGGCCCCGGAACGCGCAGCGCTCGCGGAGAGGTGGCCGAGCGGTCGAAGGCGCCGCCCTGCTAAGGCGGTGTGCCCTGAATTGGGCACCGTGGGTTCGAATCCCACCCTCTCCGCCACGTGCCGGCCGCGCTGGCCCCGCCAGTCGTCCCCAAGTGTCCTGAAATCTCCGATCTTCCCGAGATGTGCAGCGTGTCATGCGCCGCGTGTGGCGCGGCATGCGTTTCTCGCATTGCCTGCGCAATTCCTAGGCATTTGTGCGATGCGGCACCAGCGGCTGCACAAATGGTGTGCGGTGCCGGGCGCGATCGGCGTTTCGGAAACGCTGGCGTTCCGCCCCGCACGGCATGGGTCCCGCGTTGGCACGGCTTTTGCGCAGTGCAGCACGCGTTCGCAGACGCTGCAAAGAAAGCCAACGAGGAGGGCCAGCCCGATGCGACTTCCCAAATGCCTGTTGGGCCTGACGGCCGGGGCGGCGTTCGCCCTGGCGGGGGGCCAGGCCGCAGCGCAGAGTGGCGAGCCGATCAAGGTCGGCGTGCTGCATTCCCTGTCCGGCACCATGGCGATCTCCGAGACCACGCTGAAGGACACGGTCGAGATGATGGTCTCCGGCCTGAACGACAGCGGCGGCCTGCTCGGCCGGCCGGTCGAGACGGTGGTCGTCGACCCGGCCTCCGACTGGGACCTGTTCGCCGAGAAGGCGCGGCAGCTGATCGAGGTCGAGGACGTCAACGTGGTGTTCGGCTGCTGGACGTCGGCCAGCCGCAAGGCGGTGCTGCCGGTGTTCGAAGAACTGAATGGCCTGCTGTTCTATCCCGTGCAGTACGAGGGGCAGGAGGCGTCCAAGAACATCTTCTATACCGGCGCCGCGCCGAACCAGCAGTCGATCCCGGCGACCAAGTACCTGCTCGACCAGGGCTTCGAGCGGTTCGCGCTGCTCGGGACCGACTACGTGTTCCCGCGCACCACGAACAAGATCCTGGATGCCTACCTGAACCAGAACGGCATCCCGGACGCGGACATCATGGTCAACTACACGCCGTTCGGGCACTCCGACTGGCAGTCGATCATCAGCCGGGTGAAATCGTTCGCCAACCAGGGCAAGCGCACGGCCGTGATCTCGACGATCAACGGCGACGCCAACGTGCCGTTCTATAAGGAGCTGGCGAACCAGGGCGTGGACGCCCTGGACATCCCGGTGGTCGCCTTCTCGGTCGGCGAGCAGGAGCTCTCCGGCATCGATACCGACCCGCTGATCGGGCACCTGGCGGCCTGGAACTACTTCATGTCCGTCGAGACGCCGCAGAACGACCAGTTCATCGAGAACTTCCGGGAGTTCACCGGCGACCAGGACCGGGTGGTCAACGATCCGATGGAGGCCCACTACATCGGCTTCAACATGTGGGTCCAGGCGGTTCGCCAGGCGCAGACCACCGACGTCGAGGCGGTGCGCAACGCGATGTACGGCCAGACGGTGCAGTCGCTGTCCGGTTACGAGGTGGAGATGAACGAGAACCACCACCTCTCCAAGCCGGTGATGATCGGCGAGATCGGCCCGGGCGGTCAGTTCAACATCGTGCAGAAGACCGACGAGGCCATCCCAGGCGATCCCTGGTCCGACTATCTGGCGGAGAGCGAGAACCTGACGGCCGATTGGACCTATCCCTGGGTCTGTGGCGGCTGTGAGGAGCCGACCTTCGCCGACGCCGGTCTGATCGGCGTCGACTGAGCCTGAGCGGCGCCGCGCCGGCACGCGGTCCTGCCCGCCCGTACCCGTCGACCTGCGGACGCCGGGTGCGGGCGGCCGGCCGGCCCGGTCGCGCGCGGCGCCGAGCTCGGCTCACGCTGTTGCCTTTTCCCGCACCGGGATCGATCACCCATGACCCGATTGCACCGCTGGCCGCGGCCGGGCCGCGCGGCCCGGGCCGCGCTCCTGCTGGCGCTGGGCCTGCTCGTGTCCGCGCTTCAAGCGCCGCCGGCCGCGGCCCAGCAAGCCGACGCCGCCGCCTTCGCCGAGGCGGTGCAGACGCTCGCCACCGGCGACCGGGAGGCCCGCGAGCGGGCGGTCGACCGGATCGTCGAGATTGGACACCCGCGCGCCGCCGCGGTGTTGTCGGCCCTGATGTACCGCCGGCTCGCCACCGTCGCGGGGTCCGACCGGGTGGTTCTGGAGCCCGAGGGCGGCGGCCCGCTGGAGGACGCGCTGACCGGGGAGCCGGTCGAGAATCCGGAGGCGCTGGAGACCGAGACGATTTACGCCAGCAACCAGGTCCGCCGGAAGCTGCGCACCGCGGTCAGCCAGGTCCAGATCTTCGCCGAGGACCCGCAAGCCAGGCTCGCGTCGACCCGGAACATCGTCCGCGCCCCCTCGGACGCGACCGCCGACCTGCTGCGGCGCGCGCTGGACCGCGAGGAGGTACCGCGGGTCGAACAGGCGATCCGCCTGGCGCTCGCCAAGGTCGAGCTGCTGGCGGGCGACGCCCAGACCAAGCTGGCCGCGATCGAGCGGCTGTCCGGCAGCACCTCGCCCGAAGTGCGCAGCCTGCTGCTGCGGCTGCTGGACCGCGACGACGTCCCAGCGGAGGTGCGCACGGCCGCCCGGGAGGCCGCGGCCTCGATCGAGACGCGTCTGACCCTGATCGACTGGGGCCAGCGGGTGTTCCAGGGCATCTCGCTCGGCTCGGTCCTGCTGCTGGCGGCGGTTGGGCTGGCGATCACCTTCGGCGTGATGGGGGTGATCAACCTCGCCCACGGCGAGATGCTGATGCTGGGCGCCTACACCACCTTCGTGGTGCAGCAGGTGGTCCTGGCGGTGGCGCCCGGATTGAGCGAGCTGTCGGTGCTGTTCGCGCTGCCGGCGGCGTTCCTGGTCGCGGGCGCGATGGGCGTGCTGCTGGAACAGACAGTGGTGCGCCATCTCTACGGCCGGCCGCTGGAGACGCTGCTGGCGACCTTCGGGATCAGCCTGTTGCTGCAGCAGGGCGTGCGCACGATCTTCGGCGCGCCCAACAAGGAGGTCTCGAACCCCTTCTGGATGTCCGGCAGCATCGAGCTGATCGGCGGTGCGGTCCTGACCTACAACCGGCTGTTCATCCTGGTCTTCGCGCTCGCGGTGCTGGCGGTGCTGGCGCTCGTGATCAAGCGCACGACGTTCGGCCTGCAGATGCGCGCGGTGACGCAGAACCGGGGCATGGCGCGCGCCATGGGCATCCCGAGCGGCCGGATCGACGCGCTGACCTTCGGGCTCGGCTCCGGGATCGCCGGGGTCGGCGGCGTGGCGCTGTCGCAGATCACCAACGTCAGCCCGAACCTGGGTCAGTCGTTCATCGTCGACAGCTTCATGGTCGTCGTCTTCGGCGGGGTGGGCAGCCTGTGGGGCGTGCTCGGCGGCTCGATGGTGCTGGGGATCCTGAACAAGTTCCTGGAGCCCTACGCCGGGGCGATGCTGGGCAAGGTGATCGTGCTGGTGCTGATCATCCTGTTCATCCAGTGGCGGCCCCGGGGGCTGTTCGCCCTCAAGGGCCGCGCGGGCGAGCAGTAGGGGGCGATTGATGGCAAGCCAACCCGCACCCGCACGCGCCGGGACCGGCGTGCTCGGCTGGCGCCCGGGCGCCGCCGACCTGGCGCTGATCGCGCTGTTGCTGATCGCGCTGGTCGGCATGCCGGTCCTGAACGCGCTGCCGCCGGACTCCGGCCTGAAACTGCCGGACTACATGATCGGCGTGCTCGGCAAGTTCTTCTGTTTCGCCATGCTGGCGCTCGCCCACGGGCTGGTCTGGGGCTATGCCGGGCCGCTCAGCCTGGGCCACGGCGCCTTCTTCGGCCTGGGCGGCTACTGCATGGGCATGTACCTCGCCCGGCAGAAGGCGATTTCGGCCGGCAACGAGCTGCCGGATTTCATGGTGTTCCTGAACTGGGAAAGCCTGCCCTGGTGGTGGACCGGCACGCATCTGGCCCCGGTTGCCCTGCTGCTGATCGTGGCGGTGCCGGGGGCGCTCGCCCTTTTGTTCGGCTACTTCACCTTCCGCAGCCGGATCTCCGGCGTCTACTTCTCGATCATCAGCCAGGCGATGGTGTTCGCGCTGATGCTCGCGTTCTCGCGCTCCGAACTCGGCTTCGGCGGCAAGACGGGGCTGACCAACTTCTCCACCATCCTGGGCTTCTCCGTCTCCGACCAGGGCACGCGGATCGGGGTCTACGTCGCCACCGTCCTGGCATTGGCCGGGAGCTACCTGCTGTGCCGCTGGATCGTGCGCTCCAAGCTGGGTCAGGTCCTGGTCGCGATCCGGGAGGCGGAGGATCGGGTGCGCTTCCTGGGCTACCCGGCCGACCGGGTGAAGCTGTTCGTGTTCGTCCTGTCCGCGATGATCGCGGGCCTGGGCGGCGCGCTCTACGTCCCGCAGGCCGGCATCATCAACCCGAGCGAGTTCGAGCCCGCGCAGTCGATCGAGGTCGCCGCCTGGGTCGCGGTCGGCGGCCGCGGCACGCTGTTCGGGCCGATCCTGGGCGCGCTCGGCGTCAACGCGGCGAAGAGCTGGCTGACCGGCTTCGCGCCCGAGCTGTGGCTGTTCGTGCTGGGTGGCCTGTTCATCGCGGTCACGCTGTTCCTGCCCAAGGGCCTGGCCGGGCTGTGGCCGCAGGTCCGCGCCGCGGTCGCCAAGCGCCGGGGAGGCACCGATGGCTGAAGCCGAGACGCCCACCGCACGCGCCGCCGACAAGCTGGGCGCGTTCGCCAAGGCGGCGAAGCCGGGCGCCGCCAAGGGCGAGCCCGTGAAGGCGGCCAAGGGCACGCTGCTTTACCTCGACGGGATCACGGTGTCGTTCGACGGCTTCAAGGCGCTCGACACCCTGTCGCTGGTGGTCGAGGAGGGCGATCTGCGCACCATCATTGGCCCGAACGGCGCGGGCAAGACCACGATGATGGACGTGATCACCGGCAAGACGCGCCCGGACGTCGGCACCGCCCTGTTCGACGGCCGCCACGACTTGACGCAATTGCGCGAGGAAGCGACGGCTAACCTCGGCGTCGGCCGCAAGTTCCAGAAGCCGACGGTGTTCGAGCCGCTGAGCGTGTTCCAGAACCTGGAACTCGCGCTCGCCAGCGAGCGCGGCCTCTTGGCGACCCTGCGGTTCAGGCTCGACCCCGGCCGGCGCGCCCGGATCGACGAGATCCTGGACGTCTGCGGGCTGGGCGACCTGCGCGCCACACCGGCGGGCCAGCTCAGCCACGGCCAGAAGCAGTGGCTGGAGATCGGCATGCTGCTGATCCAGGACGCCCGTCTGCTGCTGCTGGACGAGCCGGTCGCCGGCATGACGGATGAGGAAACCGCCAAGACCGCCCGGCTGATCCACGACATCAAGCGCCGCCACACCCTGATCGTGGTCGAGCACGACATGGCCTTCGTGCGCGAACTGGGCGCGCGCACCACCGTGCTGCACCAGGGCACCGTGCTGACCGAGGGCAGCGTGGACGCGGTGCAGAACGACCCCAAGGTGATCGAAGTGTACCTCGGAAGGTGAGCCGCATGCTGGAGACCCGGGCGCTCAACCTGCACTACGGCGCGAGCCACATCCTGCGCGACGTCGATCTGACGGCCGAGCGCGGCAAGGTGACCTGCGTGCTGGGGCGCAACGGCGTCGGCAAGACCTCGCTGTTGCGCGCGATTTCCGGCCTGCATCCCACCAGCGGCGGCTCCCTCTCCTGGGCCGGCAGCGACCTGACCCGCCTGCCGCCGCACCGGCGCGCGCAGGCCGGCATCGGCTACGTCCCGCAAGACCGGGAGATCTTCCCCAGGCTGACGGTGGAGGAGAACCTGCGCACCGGCCTCGCCGCCGCGAACGGGCAGCGCAGGGCCGGCCTGGACGAAAGCGTCTTCGAGCTGTTTCCCGTGCTCAAGGACATGCTGAAGCGCCGCGGCGGCGACCTTTCGGGCGGGCAGCAGCAGCAACTCGCGATCGCCCGTGCGCTCACCATGCGCCCCGGCTGCCTGCTGCTGGACGAGCCGACCGAGGGCATTCAGCCCTCGATCATCAAGGACATCGCGGGAGTGATCGCCAAGCTTGCCGAAAGCGGCGAGATGGCGATCGTGCTGGTCGAGCAGTATTTCGACTTCGCCCGCGAACTGGCCGACCAGTTCTACGTCATGGACCGCGGCCAGATCGTTCTGGCGGGCGCCAAGGACGCCCTCGACGAGGCCGATGTCCGCCGGCACCTGACGGTGTAGCCGTCCGATGGAACCGATATCGGCGCCGCCGACGAAAAGAGCGTGCGTGGACGGCGATTTGGCCCGATACTTATACCTGTAAGGCGTGACACACCGTGGGGTGGCCGAGATCTGCCGCCGGACGCATTCGACGGCCGGCCGGAACGCCATCGCTGGGATGAACCGATGGCTCGCGGGGCGGCAGTTCGCTCTCGGGGGCGGGCAGGGGCGTTGTCATGGGCATCAGCGGCGCGGCACCGGTGCGCGGTTTGAGGCGGCGGTTACGTGCGGCGGCCGTGGTCGTCCTGGTGCTGCTGGCGGCGCTGTTGCCCGGGCGCCCGGCGGAGGCGCGGACGGGCGGGCCGGCGATCCGGTGCCCGGACATGGCGGAACCGGCGGATGCGGCGCTCGCACGGCTGCGCGCCGCCGCCGCCGGGGCGTTGTCGGTGCTGCCGGTCGAAGGCTCCGGCGCGCCAACGCTGGGGCAGCTGAACATCTTGCCCGCGAACACGGATGTCCGCCTGGTCCTGCCGGCGGCGGACACCGGCTGGCAGACCGAAGATCCCGCGGTCGCGGTCGCGATCCCGAAGGACGCGGCCGGCGACAAGGCGCGCGGGCTCACGGTGGTGGCGGCCAGCCGGGCCCCCGACAATGCGCTGCATCTGCGGGTCCGATTGAGCGAGCCGCTGGGCGGCGGGTTTTGGACGCCCCACGATCTCCTGGTTTTCGGCTGCACCCCGGGCAGCCCTGAGATCGCTTTCCTCGCGCGCACGCGGATCGCGGTCAGCACCCTCTGGCCCGCCGCCGGGGCCGCCATCGGGGCGGTTCTGCTGCTCTATCTGGCCGCCGACGCGGCGGCGGCGCGTCGGCTCGGCAAGATCAGCCTGGACCCGGTGCAGATCACCGCGGGCGTCGATGGCCGGGGCAGCATCTCCAAGCTGCAGATCCTGTTCTTCACCCTGATCGTGGCCGGCATGCTGATCTACGTGCTGCTGCGTGTCGGGCGTCTGGGCGATCTGTCGGCGGACGTGCTGCTGCTGCTCGGCATCAGCGGGGTCGGCGGCGCGGCGGTCAAGCAGGCAAGCGTGCTGCGCCGGCGGGTCTCGGCGGAGAACTGGTCGTGGCTGAAGCGCCAGGGCTGGGCCGCTCCGCCGGTCCAGGCGAGTTGGGGCGACCTGGTGATGGAGGGCACGGAGTTCGACGTCTATCGCTTCCAGATCCTGATTTTCAGCCTGATCGTCGGCGGCGCGCTGTTGTTCACGGGGCTGTTCGGGCTCGCCAACTTCGAGCTGCCGCCGGCGCTGCTCGGTCTCCTAGGGCTGAGCCAGGTGGTCTACCTCGGCGGTAAGGTCGTCTCCAGGCCGGAGACGGTCGAACTCAACAAGGCGATCACCAACCTGCGCACGCGGGCCGGCGAGGTTGCCGACAAAGCGCGCGGCGCAGCCGGCGGCTACGACTACAGCGCGATCGGCGAGACCGCCTCCCTGGAAAGCGCCGCCGGGGATGTCGAACACCTGACCAGGACCGTGTTCGGCGGCGCGGTCCCCGGCTTGCGCGCGCGCAAGGCGCACGAACTGGTGTAGGCCGGCCCGGCGGACGGGCGCATGCGAACCCTGCCTCTGCGCGTTCGCAGGTCGGCCGCTCAGCGTCGGCGCTTGCGTCGGCTGGTGGCGTTGCGGCCGCGGTATTCCGGGTCCTTTTTGCGCACGAAGCGGATGAACTTGGCGATCTCGGGATGCGCGCGCAGCTTGTCCATCGTGTCGTAGCCGTCGCGCAGCTCCTGTTCGGTGAACAGCGAGTGGATCTTGGAATGGCAGACCCGGTGCATCGTCACCGTCTCCCGCCCGCCCTGCGAGCGCGGCACCAAGTGATGCGCGTCGACCGACGGCCCGGCCACGAGCGGCCGTCCGCACAACGGGCAGGGGCCAAGGTCTGGGCGCTGTTGATCCATGCGATCCGGTCACTTCGGGTCTTCCAGCCGTACGATCCAACGGCGCGCGGCGCCAGGGCAAGACCGCGCACCGGCGCCGCCACGCCCGCGACCGCGCCATAACACATGGCGTTACCGGCGCGGACGTTGGCTTGCGTTCGCCGTGCCGCGGGTTACATCCTGAGGGAGCCGACATAACGGCCGGGGTGCCTGTCTGTCTGTGCGTTCGGCGCACGGTTGGGCCGGCTGAGAGCACACCCGCTGAACCTGATCGGGATCACGCCCGCGAAGGGAGCCGTGGAGGATATGACCAGCCTGCTCGACGACATTTCGATTCACCAGCGTCCGCGCACCGCGATCGTCGGGGCGGGCGTCAACGGCCTGTGCATCGCCTGGCAGCTCGCCCGGCACGGCTGCGCGGTCGACGTCTACGAGCGCGGCCGGATCGGCCGGGGCGCCAGCTGGGCGGCCGCCGGCATGCTGGCCCCGGGTGCCGAGGCCGAGCCGGGCGAGCACGCCGTCACCGCCGCGGGGCAGCAGGCGCTTGCGTTGTGGCCCGCGTTCGCCCGCGACCTGCAGCAGGCGAGCGGCATCGATCCCGAGCTGCGCACCGACGGCTTGATGATCGCGGCCACCAACCGCGACGAGGCCGAGCAGCTGCGCCACGACCACAGTTTCCTGCAGCAGCAGGGCGTGCCGGCCGAATGGCTTTCGGGGGCTCAGGCGCGCGAGCGCGAACCCTACCTGCGTGCCGGCCTGCCGGGCGCGCTGTTCAGTCCGAACGACGGGCAGGCGAACAACCGCCAGCTGGTCCAGGGCCTGGCCGCCGCCGCGCGCGCGGCGGGGGTGCGCATCCACGAGGACACCCGGGTCGACGCCCTGGACACCGCGCAGGGCCGGGCGACCGGGCTGGTCGTCGAGGGCGCGCGCGTCGCGGCCGACGCGGTCGTGCTGTGCGCCGGCGCCTGGGGCCGGGAGATCGACGGCGTGCCGACGGCCGCGCAGGCGCCGATCCGGCCGATCAAAGGGCAGATGCTGGCGCTGCGGATGGACCCCGGCCAGCCGCTGCTGCGCCGCGTGCTGTGGGCGCCCAAGGTCTACCTGGTGCCACGGCGTGACGGACAGCTGCTGATCGGCGCGACGGTCGAGGAGCAGGGCTTCGACGACAGCATGACCGCGGGCGGGGTGTTCGCCCTGCTGGAAGCGGCCTGGCGGGCGATCCCGGCGATCGAGGAGCTGCCGATCGCGGAGATGTGGGCCGGTCACCGCCCGGGCTCGCGCGACGATGCGCCGGTCCTGGGGGCGACACCGGTCGACGGGCTGTACCTCGCCAACGGCCATCACCGCAACGGCATCCTGATGACCCCCTTGACCGGCCAGGCGGTCGCCGCGGAGATCCTGACCGGCCGGCGGCACGACAGCCTGGCGCCCTTCCGGGTCGAGCGGTTCCACGATCCGGCGCATGCACGGGGGCAGGCTGCACGGGGGTTAGCTGCACGGGGGGCGGCATGAACACGATCACCGTCAACGGCGAACCGCGCGAGGCGGCGCCCGACACGCTGCGCCAGTTGGTCGAGGCCGAGGGCCTGGACCCGGACCGCCGCGGTCTGGCGGTCGCGCGCAACGGTCGCGTGGTGCCGCGCCAGCAGTGGGAGAGAACCGAGCTCGAGGCCGGCGACGCGATCGAGATCGTCAAGCCGTTCGCCGGCGGCTGAGTCCGATCCTTGAAGGAGCGACGAACCAGATGACCCAACTTGAAGGCGTGCGGCGGTCCCGGGCGGCCACCGGTTCCGAGGCCGACCGCCTGACCATCGCCGGGCGCGCGTTTACGTCCCGCCTGCTGCTCGGCTCCGCCGGCTATCCCAACCAGCAGGTGATGCTGGACTCGCTCGCCGCCAGCGGCGCGGAGATCGTCACCGTGTCGGTCCGCCGGATCTCGCTGGAAGGCTATGCCGAGAGCATGGTCGACGTGCTGTCCGACAAGTTCGTGCTGCCCAACACAGCCGGTTGCGAAACCGCGCGCGATGCCGTGCTGACCGCCCGGCTGGCGCGCGAGGCGCTGGGCACCAGCTGGGTCAAGCTGGAGGTGATCGGCGACCGCGAAACGCTGTATCCGGATGTCGAGCAGCTGGTCCAGGCGGCCGACGAACTGGTCCGCGACGGGTTCGTCGTCCTGCCCTACAGCAACGAGGATCCGATCACGGCGCAGAAGCTAATCGATGTCGGCTGCTCGGCGGTGATGCCGATGGGCTCGCCGATCGGCTCGGGCCAGGGGATCGCCAACCCGACGGCGATCGAGTTGATCCTGAACCGCGCCAACGTGCCGGTGATCGTCGACGCCGGTCTCGGGACCGCGTCCGACGCCGCACAGGCCATGGAACTCGGTTGCGATGCCGTGCTACTCAACACCGCCGTCTCCAAGGCGCACGACCCGGTGCGCATGGCCCGGGCGATGCGCGCGGCGGTCGACGCCGGCCGCGACGCGCGGCTGGCCGGACGGATTCCGCGGCGCGCGCACGCCGAACCGTCGTCCCCGCAGATGGGTCTGATCGGATCATGATACTGCCCAAGCCGCGTCTGCTGCTGATCACCGACCGCCACCAGAGCGGGCGGCCGCTGCCCGAGGTGGTGGACGCCGCCTGCGCGGTCGGGGTGCGCTGGGTGTCGTTCCGCGACAAGGATCTGCCGTCCGGCGAGCGCCGGACGATAGCCCGGCAGGTGGTCAAGGCGGGGCACGCACACAACGCGACCGTCACGCTGCACGGCGACCTCGCCACCGCGGAGGCCGCGCGCGCCGACGGCGTCCATGTCGAGCCCGGTACGTCGCCGGGCGCGGTCCGGCAGATCCTGGGCGAGGTGCTGATAGGCGCCTCGGTGCATTCCTGGGACGAGGCCGAGCGCGCGCAGGACGACGGCGCGGACTACGTCACCATTTCGCCGATCTACGAGACCCCCAGCAAGCCTGGCTACGGTCCGCCGATCGGGCTCGACATCCTGGGCGACTTCTGTTCGGCGCTGCGCATTCCGGTGGTCGCCCTGGGCGGGATCGTTCCGGCCAACGCGGCGCACTGCCTGAACGCCGGCGCCACGGCGGTCGCGGTGATGGGCGAGATCATGCGCGCCCAGGACACCGGTGCCGTTGTCGGTCAGTATTTGCGCGCGCTCGATCCCGACTTGTGACCGGGCGCGGCTCCCCCGTCGGCACGCGCTACTGGCCATGGCGTAATAAAACCGACTTCGTTCCAAATATTGATCTAATGTAAACCGCTATAGACGGGCGTTGGTCGAGATTTGTCTTGCCGCTCGCGCGGCGGCGGGCTAGCCTGATCGGGCCTGTGAGGGGGTGCGTCCGACGGGCGGCGTGAATGCTGCTTGGCCATCACGCTGCCGGGCGCGGTTTAGGGCCTGTGAAGGTTTTCCCGCTAGGATACCGATCGTCGCCGGTGGCGGGTGGCCGGCGGCCAGGGTCCGGTTGGGGCTGGTCAAACGGGGAGAACAGGGTGGTGCGCCGCGGGCGCCGGCCAATCGGGTCGGCGTCAGTGTCCGAACGCGTGCTGCGAGAGCCAGATCCGGCTGGGTGGAAGCGCCTCGCCCGTCAAGCTTGCTCTCGTGTCAACACGGGAGAGCGCACGGCACGCTGAAGGTGAGGCCATCTTCAGCGGCCGCGCTCCAACGACGTCGAGGGATGAAACCGACAGATGCCGAAACGATCCAGCGAGCGCGCGTCCCAAGCGCCGGCCAGCGACGCGGAGAGGCGTGCGGCCGGCCCGGGCGGCCGGACCCGGGCGCATGGCCATCGCTACGCGCAT
Source organism: Rhodovibrio sodomensis (assembly GCF_016583645.1). Classification (GTDB taxonomy): domain Bacteria; phylum Pseudomonadota; class Alphaproteobacteria; order Kiloniellales; family Rhodovibrionaceae; genus Rhodovibrio; species Rhodovibrio sodomensis. Next base: position 120,024 of record NZ_NRRL01000004.1, read on the forward strand.
CCGCACGAACGCCCGGAACGGACCTGGCGCGACCGGCTACAGGACTGGCGGCAACGCACCTTTCCGCCGCGCCAGCTGATCCTGCGCAGCGAGGCGGGCGTCCACGCGATCACCCTGGGCAGCCGCCTGCAGCAGGTCGCGGCCGGCGGCGTGGTGGCGGCCGTGCTGTGGACCGCCGGGGCCGGGGTTGCGCTGTACTGGCAGAGCGCGCGGATCGACGGCACCACCCGGCAGCTGGCCCAGGCCGAGCGGTCGTACGCCGACCTGATGTCGGAAGTCGCGCGCGCCCGGGAGAAGATGGTCCAGTTGGCGGGTCAGATCGACGGCGCCGCGCCGGTTTCCGTGGTCGACCCGCTGCAGACCGCGGCGCAGTCGGACGAAAAGCCGCTGCCGCACGAGATCGGGCGGTTAAGCGCGGCGCTGGACGCGCTGGCCGAGCGCAACGGCCGGCTGAACGACCGGTTGGCCGACCAGGAGCAGCGGCTGAGCGCGCTCAAGAAGCAGAATGCCGAGCTGCGCGCCGAGCGGGTCCGGGTCGAAGAAACGCTGTCGGAGACCGAGCAGGCGCTCTCCGACGCCCGGCTGAACCGCGGCGATCTGCACACCCGGGTCAGCGAGCTGCGCGAGCAGCTGCGCGCCGCCCAGGCGCGCCGGCAGGCCAGCCAGCAGGGCAAGCTGAACGCCCAGAGTCGCGTGGCGGAGGTCCGCGAACGCCTGGAGATCGCGCGCGAGGAGCTCGCCGCGTCGACCGCCCGGGCGCAGACGCTGGAGACGGAACTGCAGGCAACGCGCGAAAAGCGGGCCGCGCTGCTGGACGAGCGCGCCCAGCTGTCCGCCAAGGTCGGCCGGCTGGAGGATGCGCTGGGCGCCGGCTCCGGCGCGGGCGGCACCCTGAGCGAGCGGATCGCCGGGCTGGAGAAGGCGCTGATGGCCGCCGAGCGGCGCGGCGACGACCTGGCCGAGGTGCGCGAGGCGCTGCTCGCGGAGATCGAGGAGCTGCACGCCCGGGTCGACCAGCTGAGCGCCCGCCAGAGCGGCTTGGTCGCGCAGCTGACCGAACGCACGCGCCCGGGCCTCGCGGCGATCGAGAAGACGATTGCGATGACCGGCATGGACCTCGACGCGCTGGTCCAGCGGGTGCAGGAAAGCCGCAACGCCCGGGGCGGACCGTTCGTGCCGGTGTCGTTCGAGCTGCCGGGCCCCAGCGTGGCGGCCGACCAGCTGGCCCGCCTGGACCGGCAAACCCGGCGGTTGGCGGCGTTGCAGACCGCGATGGGCGCGATGCCGCTGAGCGCGCCGGTCGACAGCTTCTGGATCTCCAGTCAGTTCGGCAAGCGCAAGGACCCCTACAACGGCCGGTGGGCGATGCACGAAGGCATCGACCTGGCCGCCACCGCCGGCTCGCCGGTTCTGGCGACAGCCCCCGGGCTGGTGAAATTCGCCGGCCACAAGTCCGGCTACGGCCGGATCGTGATCGTCGACCACGGCTTCGGCATGACCACCTATTACGCGCACCTGCGCTCGATCTCGGTCGACAAGGGCGCGCGCGTGGCAAACCGCGAAACGATCGGCGCCCTGGGCAGCTCAGGGCGCAGCACCGGCCCGCACGTGCACTACGAAGTGCGCGTCGACGGCAGCCCCCTGGATCCCGAAAACTTCCTGAAGGCAGGCAAGCATGTTTTCAAAGAGTAAGAGCCCGTCCCCGCAGAGCGCCCATGCCCACACGGCCGCGTCCCAGCTGGCCCAGGCCGTTCCGGCCCAGGCGCCGGCATCGCCGCGCCAGACCAACGCCAGCGGCGGCGGCGTGCCGTCGATCATCAGCCCGGATCTGACGATCACCGGCGACCTGAATTCGAGCGGCGATATCCAGGTCGACGGCACCGTCAAGGGCGACGTCACGGCCGACACCCTGACGATCGGCGAGCACGGCCAGATCAAGGGCAAGATCCGCGGCGAGCGCGTGCGCGTCTGCGGCACGGTCGAGGGCGAGATCGAGGGCGGCACGGTCACCCTGGCCGCGAGCGCGCGGATGCTGGGCGACATCGTCCACGACAGCCTGGCGATCGAGCCGGGCGCCCACCTAGAAGGCCACTGCCGGCGCCGCGGCGCGTCGGCGGGAGACCAGAGCAGCCCCCGCGAGACCGGCGACAGCAAGCCCGGCAAGGGCGCGCAGGCGTCGAAGGGCTCGGCCGACCAGCCGGCCGGCGGCAATGCCCAGAACGGCCCCGAGCCGAAGACCGCTCAGCTCAGCAACGGCAGCGCAGCCAGCGCCAGCAGCTAGAGCAAGATGCTGAAAGGTGAAGCCATCTTTCAGCTGAATCTTGCTCTCTCTTCAAGCAGTTAGAGCAAGATTCTGAAAGGTGCAATCACCTGTCAGCTGAATCTTGCCCCTTCTTCGGGAAGTGAGAGCGCAATGCCGGAAGGTCGATTCGGCCTTCCGGCATTGCGCTCCAGGGCAAGGCCCCGCTTGCACCGCCGTGGGCGTTCGCGACCCGTTGCGCCCCGTCGGCGCTATCGATAGGCCGCCGACACGTCGGTCGCCGGCGCGCATGGGCCACCTCACCCGTGCGCGGCCGCCGCGACGTACCCATGGAACCGCTCGGCGTCGACGTTGCCGCCGGACAGCACCAGGGCGACCGTGCGGCCGCGCAGGTCGAGCTTGCCGGACAGCAGCGCGGCCAGCGTGACCGCCCCGCCGGGCTCCACCACCAGCTTGAGCCAGGTGTAGGCGAACGCCATCGCCGTGCGCACTTCGTCGTCGCTGACCGCAAGTCCTTGCACGCCGTGGCGCCGCAGGATCGGGAAGGTCAGCTCGCCCGGCCTCGGCGACAGCAGCGCGTCGCAGATCGAGCGCGCGCCCGCCGCATTGCCGACGCGCGTGCCGGCGGCGAGCGAGCGGGCAGTGTCGTCGAAGCCCTCGGGCTCGACCGTGTAGATCTGCGTGGCCGGCGACAGCTGCGCGAACGCGATCGCCGCGCCCGCGCTCAGGCCCCCGCCGCCGCAGCAGAACAGCGCGGCGTCCAGCCGTGCGCCGGCCCCGGCGGCCTGCTGCGCGATCTCCAGCCCGCAGGTGCCCTGGCCGGACGTGACCTCGCGGTCGTCGTAGGGGTGGACCAGCGTGGCGCCGGTTTCCGCCACGATCGCGTCGGCGAGCGCGGTCCGGTCCTCGGTGTGCCGGTCGTAGAGGCGCACCTCGGCGCCGTAGCCGCGCGTGTTGGCGCGTTTCATCTCCGGGGCGTCGTGCGGCATCACGATCGTCGCCGGCACGCCCAGGAGTTGCGCCGCCGCGGCTACCCCCTGGGCATGGTTGCCGCTGGAGAAAGCGACCACGCCGCGCTGACGCTGCGCGGGGTCGAGGGCGCTCAGCTTGGCGTAGGCGCCGCGGAACTTGAACGAACCGGTGCGCTGCAGCGTCTCCGGCTTGACCAGGACCCGGGCGCCGGTCCGCCGGTCCAGTTCCGGAAACCCGAGCAGCGGCGTCTTGACCGCGACACCGTCCAGCCGCCGGGCGGCGGCTTCGACGTCGGCGAAGGTCGGGGGGTCGCACGGCGCGGGCATGATCGCTCCTCGAAGCGGGGGAGGGGGAATGTGCAGGGTAGCGGCCCAACCCCCCGTGTCCATCGGTGGGCAAGGCTTCTCGGACGGCCCCAGGTAACCTAGATCTTACAGGGAGAGACCTTACGGAGACGACTGCGATGAAACCACGGTTCCGGAGTGCCGGTGTCGCGGCGATAGCCCTGCTGCTCGCCGGCTGCGCCAGCGGGCCCGCCCCGGTGAAGCCCACGGCTGGCGACCTGGAGCGTTTGCGCGCGGCCGAGCAGGAGGCGCTTGAGGACGCGCGCACCGGCCAGTCGGTCAACTGGCACAATCCCAAGACCGGCCATAGCGGCAGCGTCACCGTTCTGGAAACCGACAGTGCAGCGGAGACCGGTACCGGCCAGCCCTGCCGGCGCATCCAGCGGGTCTTCTCGGCGGGCGAAACCACGCGCAGCGGCACGGCCTACGCCTGCCGAACCGAAGGCGGCGACTGGACGATCGAGCGGGAGCAGCGCCTGCTCACCCGGGACCAGCGGATCCGCGACCAGCGCCGGGCGCTGCCCTATTGGCACCACCCGCATTACCACCCGTTCGGCTATCCTTACCGCCACCCGCATGGCGGCGGCCTGTCGCTCGGCTTCGGGGTGTCCGGCGGGATCTGACATCGCTTAGGGTGCGCGGGGCCCCAGCGCCCAAGATGCACGAAGCGGCCGCGGTCTTGCTCTGACTTCTTAATAAGCCTGCAAGTTCAGCCGAAAGGTGGCTTCACCTTTCAGCATCCTGCTCTAGCAGCCGAGCAAGTCGGCGACGTCGTCGAGGGTGGTCGCAGTCGCCTTGGGCGTGCCCGGGAGCTGTTCGGGGGTCGCGCCGAAGCGGTTCAGCCAGATCACCTGGAAGCCGAAATGAGCGGCCCCGCAGGCGTCCCAGGCGTTGGCGGAGACGAAGGCGATCCGCCCGGCCGAGACGCCCATGCGCTCGGCGCCCAGCTCGTAGACCCGCGGATCCGGCTTGTAGATGCCCACCGGCTCGACCGAGATCACGTCGTCCAGGCGCGCGCGCAGGTTGGCGCTGTCGGTGGCGGCGGTCAGCATGCGCGGCTCGCCGTTCGACAGGATCGCCGTGCCGATCCCCTTGGCGCGGATACGGTCGAGCGTGTCCGGCACCTCGGGATAGGCGTTCAGGGTCAGGTAAAGTTCCAGGAGCCGCTCGCGCAGTTCCCGGTCGTCGATGCCGTGGGCGGCGAGCGCGTGGTCCAGCGCGTCGGCGGTCACCTGGTGGAAGTCGGCGTGCGCGCGCATCAGGCTGCGCAGCCAAGTGTATTCCAGCTGTTTGCGCCGCCACAACTGCGATACCGGGTCGGCCTGGTCGCCCAGGGCGCCGGCTTCGTGCGCGACCGCGGAGTGGACGTCGAACAGCGTGCCGTAGGCGTCGAACAGGACGGCGGCGATGTCGGGGAAGTCGGAGGACGTCATTTTGAGAGGCGACCCTTCGCAACCGGGCGTGGGAAAGATGAACGCGGCACTGGCAGGCGGCCGGCGGGTGCGATCGCGCCCCGGCCCGGTCCATCCAGGACAGTAGCGCCCCAACGAAGCGCGTTCGATCGGCGGATGACAAGCCCCGATCGCGGCTTCGCGCCAGATCGGCTGTCAGAATTCGGTGACGTCCAGGGCCGGGTCCGGCTCGCCGGCGGCAATCCGCAGGCGGGCGTCCAGCGCGATCGCCACCCGGGTCGGCGCCAGCCGGTGGCGATAGACGGTCAGCCCCTCGAACACCCGTTGAATGTAGTTCCGGGTCTCGGCAAACGGCAGCGTTTCGACCCAGTCGACCGGATCGATCTGCGGAGACCGCGGATCGCCGTAGCGCTTCAGCCAGTCGCCGACCCGCCCGGGCCCGGCGTTGTAGGCCGTCACAGCCAGCAGCAGCGAGCCGTCGTAGCGGCGCATCAGCCGGTCCATGTAGGCGCTGCCGAGCAGCAGGTTGAACGCCGGATCGTCGAGCGAATGGCGGTCGGGATCGAGCCCCAGGCTGCGCGCCGTGTGCCGCGCGGTCGCCGGCATCAGCTGCATCATGCCGCGCGCCCCGGCCCGCGACACGGCGGCGGGGTCGAACCCGCTTTCCTGCCGCACGATCGCGAGCACCAGCGCCCGCGTCTCGGCGTCCAGGCGGGCCCGCGCGGGCAGCTGGATCACCGGATAGAGGTGGTCGGGCAGGATGATGCCGTCGCGCCGGACCTGTCGAGCGGTGCGCACGGCCAGATCGGCCCGGCCGACATGGGCCGCCAGGTCGGCCGTCAGCCGGGCGCGCCCGCGCGTGGTCGCCCGGTCGATCAGGGCGGCGAACAATGGGTCGATCCGCCCGGCGTGGCCGTGGCGTGCCAGGCGCCTGACGGCGCGCACCAACTCGTCGGCGGCGAACGCGCGGGCGGCCAGATTGGATGGCTGCGGCGCCCGCGGCAGGGCGAGGAAGAAATCGGCCGACAGCCGCTCGGCCGCCAGCTGGCCGTAGTAGGTGGTCAGGTTGCGTGCGGCCGTCTCGTACCACAGGCGGGCGTCGTCGCGCGCGCCGGCGGCTTCCGCCGCGCGCCCGGACCAGTAGGCCGCGCGCGCCCGGCTGACCGGTGTGGTCACGCCCGCGTGGAGGCGGGTGAAGTGGGGTAGGGCGGTCTCGGGCTCGCGCAGCCAGCGCAGGGCGATCCAGCCGGCCAGCCATTCGCCTTCCGCGAAGCCGAGCCCCCGGTCCAGGCCGTGGTGCGCGGCGATCCGATAGGCGACCGAAATGTCGCCCTGGTCGAGCGCCCGGCGCGCGGCCCAGTGGCGCATGTGCCACCACCGCGCCGCGTTCGGCACATCGGCGATCGGGGGGTCAAGCAGCGCCACCACATCCGCGTGCCGGTCCTTGCGCTGGCGCCAGCGGGCCCGTTCGAAGATCAGGCCGGGGTGGTCGCGCAGCTCCTCCGGCACGGCCGCGATCGCGGCGTCGACGCCGCTCTCCATCCGGGCAAGGCGCAGGCGCGCTTGGGCCAGCGCCCGGTGCGCGGGATCGACGCGCTGGGCCTGCCGCGCGGCGGCCGCATGGCGGCCGGCCCACAGCAGCCGGTCCAGGCGCGCACGCTGCAGTTCGGCCGAGAACAGGTTGGCGTAGCGGTCGGCGAAGCGCCGTTCGTCGGCGGCCGTGAGATGCCGGGTCAGCCAGGTCTCCCGCAGCACCGCATAGGCGCGCGCGTCCGCGCCGGCGGCGAGCAGCGCGTCGGCGTGGCGTTCCGCGCCATAGGCGCTGACCGGCGGCTGCTCGGCGAAATAAAGCCGTACGGCGGCGTCCGACAGGCCGGCCGGCATCAGCCCTTCCGCGCGGTGGCGCAGCGTGTCCTGGCGCGGCCAATTGGGATTGTCGCGCAGAAACGCGGTGTAGTCCGCGTAGTGGCCGCCGGTGCGCCGGCCGGTCAGGCGGAACCAGGTCAGGGTCTTGGCCAGCAGCGGATCGTCCAGACGGGCGGTCAGGACGCGGGCGGCGCCGTAATCGCCCGCGTCGATCGCGCCGAAGGTCTGGGCCAACAGCGCGCGCACCGGTGGCTCGGCCGGCCGCGGCGGCTCCCCGGCTGCACCGGGGCCGGCCGCGGTCAGCAGCGCCGCGACCACGGCCGCAGGCGCCGCGCGGAAACGCCGGGTCCGCCGGCGCCAAAGCGCCGCGGTCGCGTCCCGCCAGCTGACGTCGGTGCCGATACCGAACACGCGCTTGCTCTCCTCGAGGGTCGCGCCCCGGACGCGCGACGACCGGCGGCAGCCTAGGCTGCACGGATTAAGAAGCCTTGAAGATAACGGCTTCCCGGTCTGGGCGTAAGACCTGTTGCGGCTGCGATGGGGCGCGCCGGCCGGGCATGGCGACGCCTTGCCGCCGTTTCGGCGAAGGTCTATGGTCCGCGCCACTCGATCGGCCGGAACCGCGGCGCGTCGCCGTTGCGACCCCGGCCGCGCCCGACCACCTGAGCAGCCGGGCCCGTTCGTGGACGACGAACCGGCCGGTTCGACAACGACCAGCGAGACGGAGACGACAGCGATGGCCGCGCCGATGTTCCAGGGGTCCTACTGCGCGCTGATCACGCCGTTCACCGAAAACGGGGTCGACGAGACGGCGTATGCCGAGTTCATCGATTGGCAGATCGCGCAAGGCACCGACGGCGTGATCGCGTGCGGCACGACCGGCGAGTCGCCGACCGTCAGCCACGAGGAGAACAAGCGGGTCAACGAGCTCGCGGTGAAGACGGCGAACGGGCGCGTGCCGGTGCTCGCGGGAACCGGGTCGAACAACACGATCGAGGCGATCGACATGACCAAGCACGCCGCGTCGATCGGCGCGGACGCGGCGCTGGTGGTCACGCCGTACTACAACAAGCCCAGCCAGGAGGGGATGTACCAGCACTTCAAGGCGGTGCACGACGCTACCGACATCCCGATCATGATCTACAACATCCCCGGGCGCTGCATCGTCGACATGGACCCGCAGACGATGGGCCGGCTGGCCGAGCTGCCGCGGATCGTCGGCGTCAAGGACAGCACCAACGACATCAAGCGGCCGTTCAGGACGCGCGAGGCGTGCGGCGAGGAGTTCGTGCAGATGTCCGGCGAGGACCCGACCGTGATGCCGTTCCTGTCGATGGGCGGCCACGGCTGCATCTCGGTTACCTGCAACATCGCCCCCGGCCTGCTGGCGGAGATGCACGACGCCTGGGCGGCCGGCAACGTGGCGCGCGCGCAGGAGCTGAACGATCTGCTGATGCCGCTGCACGCGGCGATGTTCTGCGAGCCGAGTCCGGCGCCGGCGAAATACGGGGCAAGCCTGCTCGGCCTCGCGAGCGAGCGGGTGCGCCTGCCGATCGTGCCGCTTGGCGACGGCGCCAAGCACCAGGTGCGCGAAGCGATGTCGACCGTCGGCCTGCTGGCATAAGCCGCCGTCCCGCGCCGAAAGCCCAAGTTAAAGACCGATGGCGACCGCCAAGGAGAAGCAGCGCCAGCGCCGCGGCAAGAACCCGTTCACCGAGACGGGCACGGTCGCGCGCAACAAGCGGGCGCGCCACGACTTTCAGATCGAGGAGACGGTCGAGGCCGGCCTGCAGCTGTACGGCAGCGAGGTGAAGTCGCTGCGCCTGGGGCGTGCGTCGATCGGGCAGGCCTACGCCGGCGAGAGCAAGGGCGAGGTCTGGCTGTGGAACGCCCACATCGACGAATACCCGCCGGCGATGTTCAACCACGACCCCAAGCGCCCGCGCAAGCTGCTGGTGCACAAGCGCGAGCGCGACAAGCTGCTGGGCGCGTTGAACCAGAAGGGCTACACGCTGGTCCCGATGGACATCCACTTCAACTCCCGCGGGCTCGCCAAGCTCACCCTCGGCCTCGCCAAGGGCAAGTCCAAGGTCGACAAGCGCGAGGACGAGAAGAAGAAGGCCTGGGAACGCGAAAAGGCCAAGGTGCTGCGCGAATACAAGAAGATGTAGGCGCGCGTGTCGGATTCAGTTCTGCGACGGCCATTTCGATGTTCAGTTGGCAGACCGTCTCGGCGGGTCCCTCTCCCTTGAGGGGAGAGGATAGGTGAGGGTGGGACTCCTCGCCGTACGCCGGGGAGTCCCACCCTCACCGTCCCACCGGCTAAAGCCGGCGTGCCCCTCCCTCTCCCCTCAAGGGCGAGCGGACACACGATACCTTACCGCTTGCGGCACAGCGTCAGGCCGTCGCCGATCGGGACCAGGGAAAGGCTGATCCGGCCGTCGTCGCGCAGCTTGGCGTTGAAGGCGCGGATCGCCTGCGTGTCGGTATCGGCCGCGTCGGCGTCGACGACCTGTCCGTTCCACAGCGTGTTGTCGACACAGATCAGGCCGCCCGGGCGCAGCAGCGACAGGCAGCGTTCGTAGTAGCCGTCGTAATTTTTCTTGTCCGCGTCGATGAACGCCATGTCGCAGCACTCCCGCCCGCCTTCGGCGATCAGGCCGTCCAGGGTCTGCAGGGCCGGCTGCAGGCGCAGGTCGATGCGCGCGGTCAGCCCCAATTCGTCCCAGACCCGTCGGGCGATCCGGGTGTAGTCGTCGCTGATGTCGCAGGCGATCAGCCGACCGCCCTCAGGCAGCGCCATCGCCATCCAGGCCGCCGAATAGCCGGTGAAGGTACCGATCTCGACGATTGTCCGCGCACCGGTCAGTTCCGCCAGCAGGTAGAGGAACTGGCCCTGCTCCGGCGCTACCTGCATGTCGGGGTTGTCCATCCGGCCGGTTTCCTGGCGCAGGCGGCCAAGCGCGGACGGCTCGCGCAGCGCGTTGTCCAGGAGGTAGGCGTGCAGGTCTTCGCTCAGCCCGAGGGTACGGCGGCTCATGGTGCGGTCCTGTGGCGGCGTCGGTTCGGCGGTGGCGCGTGCCGGATCGTGGCGCCATGTCGCACGCGGGGCAAGACGGCGCGCGCCGACGCGGCACGGCCGCGCGCCCGCAGCGCGTGCTTGCCGCGCCAGTCCGGCATCGTGTATGTCCGGGACGGGACCGGCAGGCCCGTACAGGCGTGTGCCGCCGGCACCCGCGCGGCGTGTCCCGGGGCGTAGCTCAGCCTGGCAGAGCGCCTGCTTTGGGAGCAGGAGGCCGTTGGTTCGAATCCAGCCGCCCCGACCACCGGATCGCCGGCAGGCCGGGCGCCCGACTTGCCGCGTGGCGACGGGCTCAACCGCACGGGCGCAACACGAGGACGGCGACGAAGATGCAAGCGCGGATCTATCAATTGCCCAAGACGGCGATGCAGTCCGGCAAGGCCAACACCGAACGCTGGGTGCTGGAGTTCGAGCCGGAGCACAAGCGCGAGGTCGAGCCGCTGATGGGCTGGACCGCCTCCAGCGAGACCCAGACGCAGGTCCGCATGTGGTTCGCGTCCAAGGAGGAGGCGATCGCGTTCTGCGAACGCGAGGGCTACATGTACTCGGTCGAGGAGCCGCGCCGACGCGAGATCAAGCCCAAGGCCTACGCCGACAACTTCAAATACGGCCGGCTGGGTGTCTGGACGCACTAGAGCGAAATCGATGGAAGCCGAAACGGCTTTGATCGTAAGTTTTGCTCCAACTTTTTTGCAGAAAGGGCAAGAGGCAGCTGAAAGGTGGTCCTAGCTTTCCGCATCTTGCCCGCGTGACGGCGCATCTGCGGTCTTCGTCCAGCGCGTCGCGCCCGTAGCTCAATGGATAGAGCACGCGCCTTCTAAGCGCGTGGTTGCAGGTTCGAGTCCTGCCGGGCGCACCATCCCTTTGTCGCGTCGCCGCGGAATGCCGTCATTCCTGTGAGCGCGTGTCGGCCGGGTCCGAACCGCGCCCGCGGCCGACGTTGTAGCGGTCGATCGCGACCGTCTTGATCAGGGCGTAGACCGGCGTGCCTTCGCCCAAGCCCAGCCGGCGTAGGGAGCGCTTGGTGATCCGGGCCCACAGTGCGTGCCCGCCGACCTGCACCCGAAGGTCGACCAGCGCGCCGGTGTCCGTCCCGACTTCGGCAACAGTGCCCGACAACACGTTGAGAATGCTGCTGTCCCGCGGCGGCGACAGGGCGATGGCGACGTCGCGGGCGCGCACGCGCACGCGCAGCCGCGTGCCTGCGCTTAAGTCCAGCTGGCGGACCAACAGCTCACCGCCGTCGAACGCGAGCCGGCTCAGCTGATCGGCCGGCTCGTGCTGGGCGACCGTCACGGGCAGCGTGGCGCCCGCGTCGTACCGGCCGGTCAGCGGGCGCAGTTCCAGGCGTCCCGTGACCTCCTCCACCGGTCCGGTCGCGGCGACCTTGCCCGCGTCGATCAGCACCATGGTGTCGGCCAGCCGGACGATCTCCTCCATGGCGTGCGTGACGTAGACGACCGGCAGGTCCAGTTCGTCGCGCAGCCGCTCGATGAACGGCAGCACCTCCTGCTTGCGCGGCTGGTCGAGCGCGGCGAGCGGCTCGTCCATCAGCAGCAGCCGCGGCTTCGCCAGCAGGGCGCGGCCCAACGCCACGCGCTGCTTTTCACCGCCGGACAGGTCGCGCGGCCGGCGCGCCAACAGGTCGCCCAGGCCCAGGAGCTCGACCACCTGGGCCAGCGATACGCCGGTCGCGTCCCTGGGCGCGCGCTTGGCGCCGTACAGCAGGTTGCCGCGCACCGAGTAGTGTGGGAACAACCGACCTTCCTGGAACACGTAGCCCAGTCGGCGGCGTTCCGGCGGCAGGTTGATTGCGCGCGCGCTGTCGAACAGCACGTCGTCGCCGACCGCGATCCGCCCGCTGTCGGGCCGGACCAGCCCGGCGAGCGCGTTGACGAGACTGGTCTTGCCCGCACCGGAACGCCCGAACAACGCGACGATGCCCTTCGCCGGGCATTGGAACTGCGCGTTGAGGTTGAACGATCCCAGGGACTTGGCGACGGAGACTTCGAGCATCGAGTCAGCCCGCGATCCGCGCCTTGACGCGGCGCGCCAGCAGTTCCGAGCCGGCCAGCGCGAGCAGGGCAAGCACGACCGAGATCGCCGCGATGCGCAGGGCGCCCGCTTCGCCGTCGGCCTGCTGGACCAGGCTGTAAAGCGCGAGCGGCAGGGTGCGCGTCTCGCCCGGGATGTTGGAGACGAAGGTGATGGTCGCGCCGAACTCCCCGAGGCTGCGCGCGAAGCCCAGGATCGCTGCGGCGAGCAGGCCGGGTGCCGTGAGCGGCAGGGTGACCGTCAGGAACACCTCCAGCCGCCCCGCGCCCAGCGTGCGCGCGGCGGATTCAAGCCGGGTATCGACGGCTTCCAGGGATAGTCGGATGGCCCGCACCATCAGCGGGAACGCCATCACCGCCGCGGCCAGTGCCGCGCCCTGCCAGGTGAACGCCAGGGTGATGCCGAAGGTGGCGTTCAGCCAGCCGCCGACCGGGCCCTGGCGGCCAAAGGTGAGCAGCAGCAGATAACCGACCACGACCGGCGGCAGGACCAGCGGCAGGTGGACGATGCCGTTCACCAGTGTCTTGCCCGGAAACTCGCGCCGGGCCAGCAGCCAGGCGACGGCGAGCGCCGCCGGCAGGCCGGTCGCGACCGCCCAGAGCGCCACCCGCAGGCTTAGCGCCAATGCTTCCTGTTCCAGGTCGGTCAACTGAAGCATGCGGGCGCCCTAGCTCGCGCCCGCCGGCTGGGCGAGCGCAAACCCGTGGTCGCGGAAGATCGCCTGCGCCCGGTCGGAGCGGAAGAAGGCGTAGAGCGCGCGGGCGCCCGGTCCGTCGGCGCCGGCCACGCGCGCCAGCGGGTAATCGATCGGATCGTGGCTGTTCGCGGGCAGGGTGGTCACCGTCTGGACGTCGTCGCTGATCCGTGCGTCGGTCGCATAGACGATCCCGGCGGCCGCCTCCCGCCGGGCGACCAGGGCGAGGGCGGCGCGCACGTTGGCGGCGTAGGCTAACCGGTCGCGCAGCCGACCCCACAGACCGAGCGACTGCAGCGCCTGCTTGGCGTAGATGCCGGCCGGCACGTGCGCCGGATCGCCGATCGCGAGCCGCCGGTCGCCGAGCGCTTCGGGCAGGGCTGGGAGCTTGGCGGACACCTTCGCCGCCGTGGGCGCCACCAGGACCAGCCGGTTGCTCAGCAGGTCGATGCGGCTGTCGGGATCGATCGCCCCGCGCCTTTCCAGGTAGTCCATCCAGCCGGCGTTGGCTGACAGGTAGAGGTGTGCCGGCGCGCCGCGGGCGATCTGCTTGGCGAGGGTGGAGGACGCGGCGAAGGACGCGCGCACGGGGATCCCGGGATGCGTTTCACGGAACGCCGAGAGGACCGCCTGCACCGCGTCCGTCGTGCTGGCGGCGGCGAAAACGGTAACCTGGCCGCTGGCCTGGACCGGTCCGGCCAGCAGCAGGAGCATCGCGAGTAGCACGCCGCGCAGCCATCCGTGCGTCATCCGGACCTCCCCCGAAGCAGGTGCAGGCGCTATATTTGCCCATATATAGCGCCCCCGTCAAAGCTCCTGCGCGTCGGCCGGGCGGGCCGGACACACGAAAGCCCGGGCGGCCGGTCGTGGCCGACCCGGGCGTTATCAGGGTAGATCAGAAACTTAGGCTGATCGGTCGAGGCGCTGCGCGAAGCCGCGACCCAGAGCAAACCCGATCGAAGCCGAACCGGCCTTCATCGCGAATTCTGCGCCGCCTTTCAGCATCTTGCCCTAACTTTCTGAAAAGAGGGCAAGATTCAGCTGAAAGCTGATTCCAGCTTCCAGCATCTTGCCCTAGCGGCCCAGAACCTCGTTCATGCGGTCCGGGTAGTCAGTGAAGATCCCGGTCACGCCCCAATCGACCAGCCGGCGCATCGTCGCCTTCTGGTTGATCGTGTAGACGTGGACGCCGAGCCCGGCCGCGCGGGCGGTCTGGACAAAATCGGCGTCGATCACCTGCCGGTCCTTGTAGGTCAGGTTGGTGCCGATCCCGATGGCGTAGTCGTCGAGCCGCTCGAAGTCCGCCTGGCTCAGCTCGGCCGGACCCGGGGTGACCTCGGTCCACTCCTTCAACGCGGCGCCTTCCTGGTAATCCCGCGGGTGGTACCAGACCAGCTGGACCAGCGGGATCTCCGGGTTCAGCTCGTGCGCCTTCTGCAGCGCGGGCTGGCTGAACGACTGGATGACGATGGCGTCGTTCGCGACTAGGTCGTGGCGCTCCGCCCAGGCGACCAGCTTCTCGGTCAGGCCCGGGTTGGCGTCCGGCGACTTAATCTCGATGTAGTAGTTCTCCTCGGTGCCGTAGCGCGCGACCAGCTGGTCCAGGGTCGGCACCTGCACGCCCGCGAACGAAGGGTCGGCCTGATCCGGGTTCTGCGCGTTGAACCAGCTGCCGGCGTCGAGCTCCTGCAGCTCGGCCAGCGTGAAGTCGCTCAGCTTGCCGCTCCCATCCGTGGTGCGGTCGACCTTGGTGTCGTGGAAGGCGACCAGCCTGCCGTCCGCGGTCAGCTGGGCGTCGAGCTCCAGGTAATCGGCGTTCAGCGCGCGCGCCTTGTCGAACGCGGGCAGCGTCTCCTCCGGCGCGTGGCCGCTGGCGCCGCGGTGGGCGATGTTCAGGACGGTGCCGTCCGGCGCCAGCGTATCCGCCTGAGTGCTGGGCGCCAGCGCGGTCGCGGCGCCCGCCAGGGCGAGGCCGGCAAGGCGTCCGTGGATGGCTCTCATGATGTCCGCTCCTCTGGGTCCATCGGGTCTGCAAGCCCGACCGGGATAGACCCTTGCGCCGCGCCGACCAAGACTTGCGTTCGGGCCGTGTCGTGTCTCGAGACAGGCCGAAACGATCCTGAACGACACGTCTTGATAGAGGCGACTAGCGCGTGTCGTCCAGGCTGTCGTCGGCCAGCAGGGCCTGGAAAGCGTCCAGATCGGCGCCGACGGCCGTGCGCGCCTTGTGCTCCATCGCGCGGTAGCGGGCGAGCACGTCGTGCCCCAGGTCGGTGACCTGCGCGCCGCCGCCGCCCTTGCCGCCGGCGTTGGTCTCCACCAGCGGGGCGCGAAAACACTTGTTCATCGTGTCGATCAGCAGCCAGGCGCGGCGGTAGGACATGCCCATCGACCGGGCGGCGCCGGAGATCGAGCCGGTGCGCGCGACCGCGTCCAGCAGGTCGGCCTTGCCCGGGCCGATCGCGGTGGCCTCGCCGAGCAGGACCCGCAGGCGCGCGCTCGCCGTCATGCCGGCCGCTCAGCCCGCCGCCCGGGTCAGGCGGTCGAACCCGGCGGCGAGGTCGGCGATCAGGTCGTCCGGGTCTTCCAGGCCGGCGTGCAGGCGCACCACCGGGCCCGGCGCGTCCCAGGCGGTCGCGGTGCGGTACGGGTCGCTCGGGATCGCCAGGCTCTCGAAGCCGCCCCAGCTGGCGCCCAGGCCGAACAGATCGAAGTGGTCCAGCATCGCCGCGACCGCGTCCTGCGAATAGGGCTGCGCCAGCACGAACGAGAACAGCCCGCTCGCGCCGTCGAAGTCGCGCCGCCACAGGTGATGCTGGGGGTGCTCGGGCAGGGCGGGGTAGCGCACCTCGGCTACCTCCGGGCGCTCCTGCAGCCAGGTCGCCAGTGTCATCGCGGTCGCCTGATGGCGTTCCAGGCGGACACCCATGGTGCGCAGACCGCGCAGGCCGAGGTAGACGTCGTCCGGCCCGGCGAAGCCGCCGATGGTGTAGACCGTTTCGCGCAGCCGGTGCGCCCAGGCGTGGTTCGCGGTGACCGCGCCGAGCATCGCGTCCGCGTGCCCGACCACGTACTTGGTCGCCGCCTGGACCGACAGGTCGACGCCGTGCTCGATCGGGCGGAAGAACAGCGGCGTCGCCCAGGTGTTGTCCATGATCGTGGCCACGCCGCGCGCCTTCGCGGTCTCCGCCAGCGCGGGCACGTCCTGAATCTCGAAGCTGGAGGAGCCGGGCGATTCCAGGACGACGGCGCTGGTGGTGTCGCGGATCAGGGCGTCCAGCGCCGGGCCGTCGACCAGCGGGTCGTAGTAGTCAACCTCGACCCCCAGGCGGGCCAGCATCTGGCTGGCAAACTTGCGGGTGGGGGCGTAGACGCTGTCGGCCAGCAGCACGTGGTCGCCGGCCTTGACCACCGTCAGCAGCGCGATCGAGATCGCCTGCAGGCCGTTGCCCAGGGCCACCGTATCCGCCCCGCCTTCCAGTTCGGTCAGCGCGTCCTCCAGCATCTGATGGGTCGGCGTGCCGAACCGGCCGTAGACCGTCTCGCCCTTTTCGAACCGGCGCCGGCCGCTGGCCTTGAAGGTCGCGGTATCCGGCGCGATCACGGTGGAGGCGTGGTAGACCGGCGGGTTCACAGCCCCGTCGAAACGGGCCGGGTCGCGGCCCAGGTGGCCCAGACGGGTGTCGCGCTTGAACCGCTTCTCGCTCATGTATCTGTCCGATTGACGCTGTGGCTGGTAGAGGCCGTCGCAGGCTGGAACCCAAATGGTCCCGTGCGGCGATCCTTTCACGCAGCCGCCCGCCGGCCAAGGCCGTAGGTAGGCGGGTCGGCCGCCACCAAGATCGAACGCGCCCGGCAGCGGCGACCAAACCACCGGCGCCCCGGCCGTGAACGCGAACGCAGTAATTTTTTCTCAACCGTCCGCGTCATTGTTGCCTTTGTCTCCCCGATCCGACACTGTTTCACGGCCGGTTTGGGGATGAGTCCGACCCGTGAGGGCCACGGCGTGCGCTCCGTATCCTGGGCGTGCGCAGTGCTGACGGGCCTGGGTCCGACGCAGCCGGCCCAACCAACAAGACCAAACACAAGAGCGAACAGGGAAAACCGAATATGAGCAATTTCAAGCTGTTGGCGGCGGCTGCCGTCACGGCCGCGGGGATCGCGGGCGCCGGGTTCGCGCCCACCGCCAACGCCGGGCAAGTGATGGATTCGGTGATGGAGCGCGGCACGCTGCGCTGCGGCGTGAACACCGGTCTGGCCGGCTTCTCGATCCCCGACGACCAGGGCAACTGGACCGGTTTGGACGTCGAGTACTGCCGCGCCGTCGCGGCCGCCGTGCTGGGCGACCCGCAGGCGGTGCAGTTCGTGCCGCTGTCGGCGCAGCAGCGTTTCACGGCCCTGCAGGCGGGCGAGATCGACCTGTTGTCGCGCAACACCACCTGGACGCTGACCCGCGACGTCTCGCTCGGCATCCACTTCGCCGGCGTGACCTTCTACGACGGCCAGGGCTTCATGGTGCCGACCGACCTGGGCGTCTCCAGCGCGACCGAACTGTCGGGCGCCAGCGTGTGCGTGCAGTCCGGCACCACGACCGAGCTCAACCTGACCGACTACTTCCGCGCACGGGACATGGATTTCCAGCCGGTTGTGTTCGAGGGCTTCGAGGAGTCCCTGAGCGATGGGATGGACGCCCCCTCCGGCGGCATCGGTGTGCCAGAATGGGTGCACTGAAAAACGCCATTCAAGGAGGAGGCATCCATGGCGAAGGTTACCATGATCGGGCTGGACTTGGCGAAGAATA
>NZ_NRRL01000005.1 GCF_016583645.1 Rhodovibrio sodomensis
ACTCCGCGATCTGGGCACAACTTTTGCCGTCATCCAGCAGCAGAAGGGCATTTGCCCGCCGTGCAACGCCGTGGTCCACGCGATGCCGACGCACGCACGCTTCGAGTTCGCGGCGATCTTCAAAGGAAAGGAAACCGGGGTGTATCATGCTCGCAACTGAATCCCGATTCAACCTCGCGTCAAGCCGGAATTCGGGTCTCCAAAGACTCTGAGTATAACACGGTTGTTGAGAGCATTACGCTTATCGGCTCTCGAAAGCTGGCGTTTGCGCGCGATGATGTTCTTCAAGAGATCGTGATCTTGAAAGCGCAAAGATCATCTGGCGAAAAATTGGAGCAGAACGAAATCTGTATTTCATACATGGATGGCTATAGCAACACCGGCGGTCGCGAAGTCGTTGTTAGACCAAATGTCGTGTTTCCTGAGCGACAGAAAAACGCACGTTTACAAATACCTACAAGTCAAGAGGATTTGAAAATCCTGAATTCTTTCGCCAGGCACACTGAAACGGTCGAAACAGCGGGTTTTCGCGTTAGAACCGGGGAGGTCGTACCATTTCGGTGCCAAAATTCGTTAAAATTCGAGCCTAGAAACGGACGTGTTCCGCTAATTTGGATGTCCGATGTTTGCCCAACTAAAAAGAATAACGCAAGGAAACGGGCGCAACCGCGATTTATTGACGCCACATCGAAATCTGCTATTAACTTTACACAAAATTTGGCTTTGGTTCGGCGATTCAGCGCAGGCGATAACGGCGTCAAGGTTATGTCACAAGAGTGCCTGAAAACAACGGAATCATCCGAAAAAATTGGGATCGAAAATCACGTGAACTATATTTTTCACAAAGAGTTTCACGATGATGAAAATCTTATTCGCGGGTTGGTCAAATATCTTAATTCGCTTCCCGTTCAAACATACTTCAAGTGCGTCTGTGGGACCACACAGGTGAGCGCACATGACCTCAGAGCGTTACCGGTACCATCCCTCGAGAAACTTAGGCGAGTCGCTCTTGACGAGCACAGCTCAGCGGACACTATCGCGGACACAGAAGAGGCGAGTGAGAGCGAACGTCATCTTTATGGCACTCTCACAATAGTGAAGTCCCAGAAAGTTGATAATGGAGCGTAACCAACCATGGCAGATGTAAAACGAAGCCCGCGTACCCAAGATATAAGTTGGTTTCTTGATCTAAACGAGAAGAACCAGCTTGATTTAGAGCCACCATATCAAAGGAGGAGTGTGTGGTCACCCAAAGATAAGCAATTTTTCATTGATACAGTTTTAAACGACTATCCGGCACCCCCGATTTTTTTGCACAAATCGCTAGATGAAGATGGCCGACCAACTTATCACGTCGTAGATGGAAAGCAAAGACTTGAGACACTTATCGAGTTTAAGAACAATCGGATCCGTGTTCCTGAGGGATATGGAAATGTCGAAATCGAGAAAAAAAAATGGAATGACTTACCTCGAAGTGTCAAGGAAACTTTCTGGAACTATGAGATCGTAGTCGAAATGCTACCGGATGTTAGCGAGCCGTACATCAAAAACATTTTCGAGAGGATTAACCGAAACTCACGTCGCCTAACTCGACAAGAGCTGCGTCATGCGAAGTATGACGGGTGGTTTATAAATTTTGCAGAAGATCAAGCCGCGCAACCTGAATGGCAACAGTTCGGCGTAGTGACGCGTGCTCGAAGCAAACGTATGGCAGATGTGCAATTTATTTGTGAGTTAATGATCGTCGTGATTGAAGGGAAAGTTATGGGATTTGATCAAGACAGATTAGACGACTATTCCGCGGATTATGATGATTTGGAATATGCTCCTGAGACGTTTGAAGAGACAGAGTTTCGGGAGAAATTTGGGGCTGTTAAAGATACTGTGAAAGGGATATTTGACGTAAGGGGAGAAGTGCTGAGAGATTACCTCAAAATTCAGGTTCATTTTTACTCGCTGTGGGGATTTTTGGTTGTCAACCTCGAAAACATGCCTGACGTTGAAACAATCACGCGGCTGTACGCAGAGTTCATGGAGAGTGTCGGGGTGGCGGTAGAAAGGTTTAAAGAAGGAACTGATTCAGAAAATTTGGTCGAGCGTGGTTCTTGTTGGGACAAGGCAGTAGCCAAATATGCGCTAAGCAGGACGGGTGCAAGTACTGAGGAACCGCAGCGCGTTGACCGTCATAAAGCGCTTGAGGAGGCACTGTTAGGTGGTGCTATTGCATGAAGGTTGCGAGGAGTATACGCGTCCTACATGAGGATAATCGCGCCACCTTTGAACGCCTCGGTGCATTTGTGGGGGAGTATCTTGGAAAAGTTTGCAACGATAAGGGTTGGTTTTTTTCGCAACGTGTTAAAACGCTTGAGAGCTTTGCGCTAAAGTTTGAAACAGGCAGATTCTCTAAAGAACGCATTTTTGAAGATTTCTATGTGTGTACAATCATCGTTCCCACGTTGCTCGATATTGACCAAGCAGAGGATGTGGTTGATGGGAAATTTGAACAGGTGGAGCGACGCCCTCGCGATGATCAGCATACCGCAAAAAATTCTTCAGACTTCCGCTTCGATTCGCTCCGAAAGTATGTGCGGAAAAAGCCTGCGGATACCGGTCGGGGGGAAGATATCGATGGCTTGATCTTTGAGGTGCAGATCAAGTCGATTCTTGAGCATGCATGGAGCCTTGCTACTCACGACTTAATATATAAGACAAATTCGGTTAGTTGGCCGAAAGAAAGAATTGCGTATCAAGTAAAAGCCACGTTAGAGCATGCCGATGTGTCGATTGCGGAGGCGGAGAAATTATCGCGAAGTCCGAGTGTCGCAAAAAGAAATAAAGATACCGAAGAGATGTTGTCGATTATCGAGTTGTGTGAGGATATTTGGCCGTTAGAGTCATTGCCCGAAGATCGCCGGCGTTTAGGAGAGAATATCCGTAATTTGAAACGCATTGCGAGTATTGGAAACGACGTGTTAGGGGAGGTTGTCCGGGAGGAGATACGCAGGTCAGGAATATTGCCGAAGAATCTATCTCCGTATTCATTTGTTGTTCAGGCGCTTTTACACTCTCGCAGATTTAATTTTATTGAGATGGTGCGCAGGAGCCGCCGTCAGGTGATCATTCATTCGGAAATGGAATTGCCGGCAGAGTTGGTAGCGGGTTCCGATGGGTTTGTGAAAATAGATTAAACAAATGTGGGGGTGGGCGCAGCGTGCTAGGTTGCCGTTGGCGATGGTGGAGGTCTTATCATTGGCCCGTGTTACAGGGCTTGGATGGGGTCGCTTCAAGCACGATCTGTTGAGTCGTCGAGCGTGTGCAAGTCTGGAATGCGCGCCGTCGAACCCCCTTGTTCGCCTAGGCTTAGACTGTATGATGCGGCGCCACGTTTCCGGGACAGGATAGCTGGCACATGGAACTTCGCACGGCGCTCACCTTCGACGATGTCCTCCTCGAGCCCGCCGAAAGCGCCGTCCTGCCCAACCAGACCGATACACGCACGCGCTTTACCCGGTCGATCGAGCTCGGCATTCCACTGGTGTCGGCGGCGATGGACACCGTGACCGAGAGCGCGCTCGCGATCGCCATGGCACAGGCCGGCGGGATCGGCGTGGTGCACAAGAACCTCGATATCGCCGAACAGGCCGACGAGGTGCGCGCGGTCAAGAAGTACGAGAGCGGCATGGTGATCAACCCGGTCACCGTACGCCCTGAACAGACCCTGGCCGATGCGCTGGCGCTGATGGACCGGCACAAGATCTCCGGCATTCCGGTGACCGAACAGCAGGGCCGCCTGGTCGGCGTGCTGACCAACCGCGACGTGCGCTTCGCCTCCAACCGCAAGCAGCCGGTCTCCGAACTGATGACCAAGGAGAACCTGGTCACGGTGAAGGAGAACGTCGGCCGGGAAGAGGCCAAGCGGCTGCTGCACCAGCACCGGATCGAGAAGCTGCTGGTGGTCGACGAAAGCTACCGCTGCGTCGGCCTGATCACGGTCAAGGACATCGAAAAGGCGAGCGCGCACCCGGACGCCTGCAAGGACGAGCAGGGCCGCCTGCGCGTCGCCGCCGCCACCGGCGTGGGCAAGGACGGCATGGCGCGCGCCGAAGCGCTGTTGGAGGCCGAGGCGGACGTGATCGTGGTCGATACCGCCCACGGCCATTCGCGCGGCGTCTTGGAGCAGATCAGCCAGCTCAAGCGGATCTCCAACAAGGCCGACGTGGTCGCCGGCAACATCGCGACCGGCGAGGGCGCGCAGGCGCTGATCGACGCCGGGGCGGACGCGGTCAAGGTCGGGATCGGCCCAGGCTCGATCTGCACCACCCGGATCGTCGCCGGCGTGGGCGTGCCGCAGCTGACCGCGCTGCAGAACACGGTCAAGGTCTGCCACGACAACGGCGTGCCGGCGATCTCCGACGGCGGCATCCGCTTCTCCGGCGACCTCGCCAAGGCGATCGCGGCGGGCGGCGACGTCTGCATGATCGGCTCGCTGCTGGCCGGCACCGACGAGAGCCCCGGCGAGGTGTTCCTCTACCAGGGCCGCACCTACAAGGCCTACCGCGGCATGGGCTCGACCGGGGCGATGGCGCGCGGCTCCGCCGACCGCTATTTCCAGGAAGAGGTCTCCGACCGCCTGAAGATGGTCCCGGAAGGCATCGAAGGGCAGGTGCCTTACAAGGGTCCGGCTGGTACGGTGCTGCACCAGCTGGTCGGCGGCCTGCGTGCGGCGATGGGCTACACCGGCTGCCCGACCATCCCGGAACTCCATCAACGCGCCAAGTTCCTGCAGATCACCAATGCCGGCATCCGCGAGAGCCACGTCCACGACGTCACCATCACCCGCGAGGCGCCGAACTACCGGAACTGACGCCGCGATGCGGTCCAGACGGTTCGGCCGATGACCCCCGGAGCCCGGATCGCCGCGGCGATCGAGCTGTTGGCGGAGGTCGACGCGCACGACCGGCCGGCCGATCAGGTCGTCCAGGACTACGTGCGCCAGCGCCGCTTCATGGGCGCCAAGGACCGGCGCGCGGTCACCGACATGGTGTTCGCCGCGATCCGCACCCGGGCGCGCACGGCCTGGTGGCTGGCGCTTGCCGGCGGCGCCGACGGCGCGCAGGCGGATGCGGTCGCCGGCGGTACGCCGCCCGACCCGCGCGCGCGGATGTTCGCCGAGCGGATCTTGAACGCCGGCTGGTCGGTGGCCCAGCTGGCCGAATTGTGCGACGGCACCGGTTACAATCCCCCGCCCCCCGACGCCGACGAACGCGCCCGGCTGACCGCGCTCGAGGGGCAGGGCCTGGACGACCCGCGCCAGCCCGACTGGGTCCGCCTGGAAACGCCGGCCTGGCTGCTGCCCGCCTTTCAGAAGGGGTTCGGCACGGCGATGGAGGCGGAGCTGACCGCCCTGCGCCAGGAAGCGCCGGTCGATCTCCGGGTCAACCGCCTGCTGGCCGACGGGCCCCGGGAGGTGTCGGAGGCGCTGGCGGTCGAGCAGATCGAGACCCAGGCGACGCCCTATTCCCCGCTCGGCCTGCGGCTGGTCGGACGGCGCGCGGTGCAGGCGACGGCACCCTACCGCGACGGGCTGGTCGAGCTGCAGGACGAGGGCTCGCAGCTGATTGCGCTGTTGGTCGCGGCCAAGCCCGGCATGGCCGTCTGCGACTTCTGCGCCGGGGCGGGCGGCAAGACCCTGGCCTTGGCCGCCCAGATGGAGGATCGCGGCCGCCTGGTCGCGCTCGACGTCGACGGCGAACGGCTGGGCCGGGCCGGCCCGCGTCTGCAGCGCGCCGGCGCGCGCAACGTCGAGCGGCGCCTGCTGGCGACCGGTGAGGACGGCGACGGCGATCCCTTCCTCGACGAAAACGTCGGCAGCTTCGACCGCGTCCTAATCGACGCGCCCTGCACCGGCGTGGGCGCCTGGCGCCGCCAGCCGGACAGCCGCTGGCGCCTGTCGGAGCACGCCCTGCGCCAGCGCATGGATAGCCAGGACCGGATCCTGGCGCAGGCGGCGAAGCTGGTGAAACCGGGCGGCCGGCTGATCTACGCCACCTGCTCCCTGCTGCCGCAGGAGAACCGGGAGCGCACCTGGGCCTTCCAGTCCGCCCACCCGGAGTTCCGCCAGATCCCCGCCGCGCAGGTCTGGGCCGAGGCTTTCGCCACCCGGCCGGACGCCGCCGGCGGCGACGGCCCGGCCGCGGACGCCCAGGACCTGACCCTGACCCCGGCCCGCCACGGCACCGACGGCTTTTACGTCGCCGTGTTGGAGCGCCTGAGCCGCGCGAACGGGGGCGGCGGCAAATGAGCGCGCGGATCCGCCTGGCCCAGCCTGCCGACGCCGCGGCGATCGCGCACGTCCATGTCGAGACCTGGCGCGCCGCCTACGCCGGCGTGGTGCCGGACAGCTACCTGGTGCGGATGAGCGAGCAGGGCCAGGCGCTGACCTGGCGCAAGCTGCTGGCGCGCCGGTCGAAGGACGAGCGCACGGTGGTCGCCGAAGTCGCGAAGGGCGAGGGCGACCTGCAGACCCTGGTCGGCTTCGGCTCGTACGGCCGGCAGCGCGGCACCGAGCTCGGCTACCGCGGCGAGATCTTCACCCTCTACGTGCTGCCCCACTTGCAGGGGCAGGGGATCGGCCAGCAGCTGATGCACGCGATCTTCCGGCGTCTGTGGGAAGCCGGCACCGCCGACTGCCTGATCTGGGTGCTGGCGGAGAACCCGGCGCGCTTCTTCTACGAACACATGGGCGGCCAGCGCGTCGCCGAGCGGATCGAGAGCTTCGCCGGCGAACATCTGACCCAGATCGCCTACGGCTGGCCCGACCTGGAAGCCTGGCTGCAGCAGACCGGCGGGTAGGGTGGTGAACCAATCTCCCTCCTCCAGCGGGAGGAGGGGCGAGGGGAGGAGGGACCACGCGCATCTAGGCCGCGGGCAACCGTGCCACAGGCTCGGGCGCCGCGGGCAACCTCCTCTCCCCGGCCTTCTCCTCCCACTGGAGGAGAGGGGATTAATTGAGTGGGGGATTAATTGAGTGTTGGAGAGGCGACCCGCGTTCTGCGCCCTGCCACGCTTGCCGCCTTTCGCCGCCGCCGCTAGCCTCCGCGCGCAGAGCCCGCCCGTTCCTGAGAAGATGCCCCGCATGACCGACGCCATCGCCCAGCAGCACGACTGCATCCTGATCCTCGACTTCGGGTCGCAGGTGACCCAGCTGATCGCCCGGCGGGTGCGCGAGAGCGGGACCTTCTGCGAAATCCTGCCGTATAACGCCGAGCAAAGCCGGATCCGCGGCTATAACCCCAAGGGCATCATCCTCTCCGGCGGGCCGGACTCGGTGACCCGCGAAGGCGCGCCGCGCGCGCCCGAGGTGGTGTTCGAGCTGGGCGTGCCGCTGCTCGGCATCTGCTACGGCCAGCAGACGCTGGTCGACCAGCTGGGCGGCCGGGTCGAGGGCTCCGACCATCAGGAGTTCGGCAAGGCGTTCCTGGAGGTCGACCGCGAGGTACCGCTGTTCGACGGCATCTGGCGGGCGGGCGAGCGCCATCAGGTCTGGATGTCGCACGGCGACCGCGTGGTCGATCTGCCGGATGGCTTCCGGGTGGTGGGCACCAGCGACGGCGCCCCCTGCGCGGCGATCGCGGATCCCGAGCGCGGCTACTACGGCGTGCAGTTCCATCCGGAGGTCGTGCACACCCCCGACGGCGGCAAGCTGATCCAGCGCTTCGTGCGCGCGATCGCGGGCTGTTCCGGCGACTGGTCGATGGCCGCCTTCCGGGCGGAGGCGATCCGCAAGATTCGCGCCCAGGTGGGCGACGCCCGGGTGATCTGCGGCCTGTCCGGCGGCGTCGACTCGTCGGTGGCGGCTGTGCTGGTGCACGAGGCGATCGGCGCGCAGCTGACCTGCATCTTCGTCGACCACGGCCTGATGCGCGCGGGCGAGGGCGAGCAGGTCACCGAGCTGTTCCGCAACAGCTACAACATCCCGCTGGTCCACCGCGACGCGTCCGATCTGTTTCTGGGCAAGCTCGACGGCGTCGAGGATCCGGAGCACAAGCGCAAGATCATCGGCACCACCTTCATCGACGTGTTCGAGGAGGCGGCGACCCGGATCGGCGGCGCCGACTTCCTGGTGCAGGGCACACTGTATCCCGACGTGATCGAATCGGTGGCGCCCAAGGGCGGGCCGTCTCAGACCATCAAGTCGCACCACAACGTGGGCGGCCTGCCCGAACGCATGAACATGGACCTGGTCGAGCCGCTGCGCGACCTGTTCAAGGACGAGGTGCGGGCTTTGGGACGCGAACTGGGCCTGCCGGAGAGCATGGTCGGCCGACACCCCTTTCCGGGGCCGGGCCTGGCGATCCGGATTCCGGGCGGGGTCACGCGCGACAAGGCCGAGATCCTGCGCAAGGCCGACCGGATCTTCCTGGAAGAGATCCGCGAGGCCGGTCTGTACGATGCCATCTGGCAGGCGTTCGCCGTGCTGCTGCCGGTACGCACCGTCGGCGTGATGGGCGACGCGCGTTCCTACGACTTCGTCTGCGCCCTGCGCGCGGTCACCAGCGTCGACGGCATGACGGCGGAGTCCTACCCGTTCGACCACGGCTTCCTGTCGCAGGCGGCGACCCGGATCATCAACGAGGTGCGCGGCATCAACCGGGTGATCTACGATGTGACCTCGAAGCCGCCCGGGACCATCGAGTGGGAGTGATGCGCGCCGAAACGCCTCCAAAGGCCGTCCTAAAGCCTCGGTGCCCGCGAAAAATGCATCCGGCCATGCGAGAAGGTCTGTATACTTCTGTTCAGGAATCGTCTTTGATTCCTGAGTGACGAAGCGGGCCCACGCGCCGGCGGTCGTCTTCCGACGTCAACGTGTAGACCTGCGTAAAAGTACAGACCCGCATGACTGATCTTCCCGTGACCGACCGTCCGGTATCGCACACCCACGGTCGGCTTGCTGCCGGGTATAGCGTCGCCTGCGAAGCCGGCCGAGACATTGCGCAGGCCGGCGACCCGAACCAGCTCTACCGGCTGGCTGACGGCTGGGCGTTCGGCGCGCACATGCTGGAGGACGGCCGGCGGCAAATCGTGTCGTTCCTGCTGCCGGGCGACCTCGTCAACGCGCCCGCCGTGCTGGGCTGTCGCGAGGCGACGCCGCTCTACGCCCTGACCGACGTCCGCCTGGAGGCGGAGCACGGCAGCGGTCCGACGGATGCGCTGCCGGCGGTGCTGGCGCAGATGGCCCGGCTGGGCGAGCAGGTGGTCAGTCTGGGCCGGCGCACCGCGTACGAGCGGATCGCGGCCTTCCTGCTGCAGATCGGGGAGCGGCTGGACGGCGCCGTCGGCGGGGCCGGACAGCGTTATTTGGTGCCGCTGCGCCTGGAACACCTGGCCGACCACCTGGGCCTGTCCGTGGTCCACGTCAGCCGGACGATGCGCCAGCTGCGCGACAACGGTCTGGCCAGCCTGTACCGCGGCGAGATGGAACTGGGCGACCGCACCGCCCTGGCCCGGGTCCGCGAGTGCGGCGGGCCGAAGCCAGCGACCGCCCCGAACTAAAGCAAAACCGATGCAAGCCGAATCGGCCTTCATCGTCTTTTTTTGCTCTAACTTCCTGAAGAGAGAGCAAGATTCAGCTGAAAGCTCGCTTCACCTTTCAGCATCTTGCTCTAACCGCGGCGCCGGCCGGGCGGATCGCCGCGGGCGGTCGTCTGGTCGGCGGGGGCAAGCGTGTCGGGCTGCGTGTCGGCGGCCGGGCGTTCCGCATTAGGGGCGGGGCTCTCCCCCGGTTCCGGATCGGGCGCGTGACTGGTGACCGGACCCAGGCCAGGCCAGGCGGGACGGGTGGCGATGTCCTTGCCGCCGCAGCCGGTGCAGCGCAGCCGGCCGCCGACTTCGGGCACAGGGAAGGCCGCGCCCAGCTCGCCGAGCAACCGGCCGATTTCAAGCACCGCGTTGTGGCCGCAGCGGTTGCACCAGCAGAAGACGCCCAGTCCGTCGGCCGCCAGTTCGCCCAGCGTCGCCGCCCCGAGCCGCGCGTCCACCTCCCGTTGCGCCGATTCCTTGATCCGACCCATCGCGTTCGCCCTGTTCCGACCGCTGCCCGCGCAAGAGAACATAAAGCGAACATAGGGGCCGGACAAGCGGGTTCGGCGCCCGGCCGGAACACCCGTCAGGCATCCTTCGAGACGCCCGGCCGCGCCGGGCTCCTCAGGATGAAGTTATAGGTTTTCCAATAAGATGTAATAGCTTCATGCTGGGGATCTGCCCGCGAGGGCCGCGTCTCGAAGCCTCCCAGACGGGTGTTGAACCGCCCGCACAAATGTCGTCCCTGAGGGGAGAGGGCTAGGTGGAATCCCACCCTCACCCTCCCACGACCCTGCGGGTCGCGGGCCCCTCTCTCTCCCCTCAAGGGAGAGGGGATTGGGGCACGCTCTCCGGCAGACTGAAAACAGGTCGTCGGGGTGGCCAGGCTATTTGATCTCGAAAATCCCCTCGACCTCGACCGCGACGCCAAACGGGAGGGAGCCGGCGCCGACGGCCGCGCGGGCGTGCGCGCCGGCATCACCGAACACCTCCGCCATCAGGTCGGAGACGCCGTTCACCACCTTGGGCTGGCCCGCGTAGTCCGGCACGGCGTTGACGAAGCCGGTCAGCTTCACCACCCGCTCGACGCGGTCCAGATCGCCGCCCAGGGCCTGGCGCAGCTGCGCGATCAGGTTCAGCCCGCACAGCCGGGCGGCCTTCTGGCCGTCCTCCAGGCTGACGTCGTCGCCCAGCTTGCCCTTGACCTGGATCTCGCCGTTCAGCATCGGCAGCTGGCCGGCCATGAACACCAGGTTGCCGCTGATGACATAGGGCAGGTAAGCGCCCTGCGGCGCCGCCACCTGCGGCAGCTCGATCCCCTTTTCCTGCATGCGTGCCTCGACCGTTCCGGCCATGTCCGTCTCTCCCCTGTGTGTCGGTTGAACTGCGATCGGTGCGCGGCAGCCTAGGCGTCTGAGCCGCGCGCGCAATCGTCCAGGCGCGACGGCGCTCGGCGTGGACGCGTCCTAACCGTCGCACAGGCAACGCCTAGAGCAAGATGCTGCAAGGTGCAGCCACTTTTCAGCTGAATCTTGCTCTCTCTTCAAGCAGTTAGAGCTAAATTCACGATGAAGGTCGATGCGACCTTCATCGATTTTGCTCTAGCTGAGCGGGACCATCACGTGATCGCGGAACGCCGGGCGCGCGCACAGCCGGGCGTACCAGTCAGCCACGTTATGCACCTGGGTGCGCCGGATCGCCAGCTGGTACCAGCGGTAGGCGCAGGCGCCGAGCGGAATGTCGCCCATGGTCAGGCGCGCGCCCGCGACAAAGGCGCGCCCGTCAAGCGCCTGATCGAGCAGGGAAAATGCGCGGTCGGCAGCGTGCTCGCAGCGGCGCACCAGGTCCAGGTCGCGTTCGGCCTCCGGGGTCCGGACCAGTTGCCAGAACGCCGGGTTGAAGGACGGCAGCAGCACCGTCTGCTGCCAGTCCATCCACCGGTCGGTCTCGCTGCGCGCGCCGGGATGCTCGGGCCACAACCCGCCCGGATCGTACTGCGCGGCGAGGTAGCGCACGACCGCATTGGATTCCCAAATCACCCGGTCGCCGTCGACCAGGACGGGCACCGTGCCGTTCGGGTTGAGGGCGCGGAACCATGGTTCGCCGCCGTCCTCCCGGTGGCCGCGGCCGATCTCGACGCGCGTGTGGGCAAGGCCGAGTTCGCCGATCACCCACATCGCCTTCTGCACGTTGAGCGAGTTCGGACGGCCGTACAGGGTCAGCATGCGCGGTCAACTTCCCAGGATATCGTGACGGCGAGGAGCGTGCTACCGGCCGATCAACCAGAGCACGAGCGAAATCACGACCGACACCAGGATCGACGTCGTGATCGGCAGATACAAGGTAAAGCCGTCGCGTTGGATCAGGATGTCGCCCGGCAGCCGGCCGATCCCGGCTTTCTGCAGCCAGGGCCACAGCAGCCCCGCCGCGACCAGCACGATGCCGAGGATGATCAGGGTTCGCGCCATACCCTGGTAGGTGGGGATCGGGCGCGCTCGCGTCCATGGGGATATCGGGGCGCGGGATGCTTCGACAAAGCCACAGTTTGGCCGTTTGACGGGCACGCCCTGGGCTCCGATACTTACGGCCATGCACCCGATGCGTTCGCGTCTGTTGCCGCTTGCCCTCGGCGTCGTGCTCGCCGGCTGCGGGCCGCTGCTGCCCGAGCCGGACCCGGGCGCGGCGCAAGCCGCGTCCGCCGGCGGCGCGGACAGCCGGGCCGGGCGCGCGGTCGACGCCGCCGGCGATACGGTGCGCTTCGATTACCGCTTCCGCGATGCCGCCGGGCAGACGCACAGCGTTTCCTTCGCCCTGCCGGCGGACGCCTACGCCGAGGCGCGACAGGGCTTGAAGCCGCTGCAG
This sequence comes from Rhodovibrio sodomensis, assembly GCF_016583645.1. Lineage (GTDB taxonomy): Bacteria > Pseudomonadota > Alphaproteobacteria > Kiloniellales > Rhodovibrionaceae > Rhodovibrio > Rhodovibrio sodomensis. The sequence continues at coordinate 12,442 of NZ_NRRL01000005.1, forward strand.
TCGGACGCGGTGACCGGCCGGCTGGACCGCAGCGTGCAGCGCTATGCCGAGGCCAGCAGCGAAACCTGGGCGGACGGGATGCGCGCCCGGATGGAGGCGCTGAAGGGCACGCTGCCGGCCACCATCCAGTTGGTCTACGAGTTCGAGGGTCGGCAGCTCAGCTGGTCGCTGCAGGGCCGGGGGGTCACGCAGCGCGAGCTGGAGCGGGAGGCGCAGCGTCTGGCCCGGCAGATCCGCCGCGCGAGCGCGCGGCTGAAGCAGCAGCAGCGCCGCGAGGTCCGGACCTACGCCCAGAACGTCCGCGCCGACCTGCTGGACGACCTGAACTACGTCCGCGACGGCGAGCTGGGCGGGCTGATCCGGCCCGACTACGCCGCCCTGGCGCGCGGGCAGGCGGACCTGCTGCGCCCGATGGCGCGCGCGATCGCCGAGGCCGCCGGCACCGGCGACACCCGCCGGCAGGTCGCGCTCGCGCTCGCGCTGATGCAGCAGATCCCGTACGACCCGTTGCGCATCCGCGGGGCGATCGACGGCACCGGCTTCGCGGTTCCGGCGGAGCTGCTGCACGTTAACCGGGGCGATTGCGACAGCAAGGCGACCGCGCTCGCGGCGCTGATGCGCACGCTCGCCCCGGACACGGCGGCGGCGATTGTGCTGCTGCCGGGCCACGCCGTGCTGGCCGCCGACCTGGAACCCCAGCCGGGCGATCGCACCCTGGAGTTCGACGGCGAGCGGTTCGTCCTGATGGAGCCCGCCGGGCCCGCCCCCATCCCGCTGGGACAGATCGGCGATACCAGCCGCCAGCTGCTGAGCGAGCAGGGCGTGGACTCCCTGGTCTGGATCACCGGCGGCCCGCAGGGCGCGTAAGCCGGCTGCTGACCCGCGATCCAAGCAGGCGTACAGCCCAGGTAGCGCCCGTTCAGGGTCCTTCGACACGGACGCCTTCGGGCGCCCTACTCAGGATGAAGCGTATGGTGGATCGATAACTTACTCCTCATCTTCCTGCTGATTGGCCAGCCGCAGGCTGGCGTGTCGAAGCGCGCCACACGCCCGCCCATGCCCGCCTGGGCCGCTTGGCGACGCTGCGCGTGGGCCCGAAAACGCTCCTAATCCTGTTGGCCAACGACCTGAAAAGCTAGCAAGAAAGGCTTTTCGTCGCCCCAGCTTCGGGCGTGCGGCGCCGCGCGCGCCATGCGTTCCTTGCGCCCCCGGCATGCGCTTGTTACATTTGTGCAGTGCAGCGCATCTAGGGTTCCGGCTGTTGCAGTGCGGCAGCGGCGACTGGTCCGAGAGATGCAACCCGGACGCCGGCGGTGCGCCGCCCTCATAGCCGTCCGGGGACACGGCGGGACAAAAGCCCGGGAGGACACTGCACCGGTTTGCCAGCGCAAGCCGCCTCCCGGAGCCGATCTTCCACGAGGCGTCCGCCCAAGCTGGCAATCCGTTCAAACCGTGAGAGGCCGCCCGCAAAGAGGCCCGGCCGCTTGAACAGGGAGCCAGCGATGCAACCGATCAAGATCGCCGCGAGCGCGTTCGCGCTCACGCTCACCGCCGCGCTTGGCGCCGCCCCGGTCCAGGACGCGCGCGCCCAGGACCGCGAGTCCTTCCAGGTCTGCTGGTCGATCTATGCCGGCTGGATGCCCTGGGGCTGGATCGAGAGCTCCGGCCTGATGGATAAGTGGGCGGACAAGTACGACATCTCCGTCGATGTCGTTCAGATCAACGATTATATCGAATCGATCAACCAATACACCGCCGGCCGGTTCGACGGCTGCACCATGACCAACATGGACGCGCTGTCGATCCCCGCGGGCGGCGGCGTCGACACCACCGCGCTGATCGTCGGCGACTTCTCCAACGGCAACGACGGGATCGTGCTCAAGAACAAGGACGAGCTGAGTGCGATCGAGGGCATGGACGTGCACCTCGTGGAACTCTCGGTGTCGCATTACCTGCTGGCCCGCGCGCTCGACCAGATCGGCCTGTCCGAGCGCGACGTGAACGTGGTCAACGTCTCCGACGCCGACCTGGTGGCGGCGTTCGACACCGAGGACGTCCAGGCGACGGTCACCTGGAACCCGCTGCTCTCCACCATCCTGAAGAAGCCGGAGGCCAACGAGGTCTTCGACAGCTCCCAGATCCCGGGCGAGATCATCGACCTGATGGTGGTCAATACCGAGACGCTTCGAGCGAACCCCGAGCTCGGCAAGGCGCTGGTCGGCGCGTGGTACGAGGCGATGTCGATCATGTCCTCCGACACCCAAGCAGGCCGTGACGCGCGCACCTGGATGGCCGAGGCCGCGGGCACCGATCTCCGGGGCTACGAGAGCCAGCTGGAGACCACGCAGATGTTCTACGACCCGGCCGAGGCCGTGGAGTTCACCCGGGATGACAAGCTGATCCAGACGATGGACTTCGTCCGGCAGTTCCTGTTCAAGCACGGCATCCTGGGCCAGGGCGCGCCCAGCCCCGACTACGTCGGCATGCAGTTTCCGGGCGGCGAGACGCTGGGCAACACCAACAACATCCAGCTGCGCTTCGACCCTAGCTACATGAAAATGGCCGCCGAGGGCGAGCTTTAAGCAGCCCTCTCTGATTCCCTCTCCTCCACGTGGGAGGAGAGGGCTCGGGAGAGGAGGTCGCCTTGGATATGGCCGCGGGGCCTCCTCAGCCTGTCCCTCTCCTCCCATTGGAGGAGAGGGGACCCGCCGCTAAGCGCGTCACGCTCTCGTACGCGCTCCCGGCTCTCCGGTGACGAAAGCCAGCCGATGCGTCTGATCAACCAGAAGCCAAGCCGGATCGCCCGCTACGCCCTGGGGGCGCTGCCGTTCGCGGCCGTCCTGCTGATCTACTCCGTGGCGAGCAAGCTGCGCCACATGGAGAACCCGCAGGACCGGCTGCTGCCGTCGCTGCAGCAGATGGCGGCGGCGGTCGAGCGGATGGCGTTCACGCCCTCCAAGCGCACCGGCGAGTACACGATGTGGCTGGACACCCTGGCCAGCCTGGAGCGGATCGGGATCGGCATGCTGGTGTCGACGGTGCTGGCGCTGGTGCTCGGCATCGCCATGGGGGCGATCCCGCGGATCCGGGCCACCCTGGCGCCGTTCGTCGGCGCGTTCTCGCTGATCCCGCCGATCACGGTGCTACCGATCCTGTTCATCGTGTTCGGCCTGGGCGAGACGGCCAAGATCGCGCTGATCGTGGTCGGCACCGCGCCGGTGATGACCCGCACGGTCGCCCAGGCGACCGCGGACGTCCCGGACGAGCTCTTGGTCAAGGTGCAGACCCTGGGCGCGAACAGCTGGCAGATCGTCACCCGCGTGTTCGTGCCGATGGTGCTGCCGCGGCTGATCGGGGCGATCCGGATGGGGCTGGTGCCCGCCTGGATCTTCCTGGTCTCCGCCGAGGCGATCGCGGCGGAGCAGGGGCTCGGCTACCGGATCTTCCTGGTCCGCCGGTACTTGGCGATGGACGTGATCCTGCCCTACGTCGCCTGGATCACGATCATCGCCTATGTGCTGGACCGCGCGTTCTATCTGCTGTCGCGCAAGGGCTTGCGCTGGGCGCACGGGGAAGGGGGTGCGCTGTGAGCGTGCTTGAGGTGCGCGGGCTCGGCGTCGATTACGACGGCGTCCGGGTGCTCGAGCGGATCGACCTGTCGGTCGCGGCTGGCGCGTTCTGTACCGTCGTCGGCGCCAGCGGCTGCGGCAAGTCGACCTTCCTGCGGATCCTGTTGGGCCAGGAGCGGCCGACCCGGGGGGAGGTGCTATTGGACGGCGTCCCGATCCCGCCGGAGCCGATGCCCGACCGCGGCGTGGTGTTTCAGAAGTACTCCGTCTTCGCGCACCTGAGCGTGCGCGACAACCTCGCCCTGCCGCTGGAAATCCAGCGGGCGCGCGGGCTCGGCCGGCTGTTCGGCCGCGCCAGGCGCCAGGTGCGCGCGGAGGTCGCGGACCTGCTGCATCGGATCGGCCTGGAGCACGCCGGCGACCGCTATCCGGGCCAGCTGTCGGGCGGCATGCAGCAGCGCCTGGCGATCGGGCAGGCGCTGGTGCTGAAGCCCCGGGTGCTGCTGCTGGACGAGCCGTTCGGCGCGCTCGATCCCGGCATCAAGAAGGACATGCACGCGCTGATCCTGAACCTCTGGCAGGACACCGGGATGACCGTGTTCATGGTCACCCACGACATCCAGGAAGCCTTCCAGCTGGGCACCCGGCTGGTGGTCTTCGACAAGCTCCGCCACGACCCGCACGCCCCGCGGGCGTTCGGTGCGACGATCACCTACGACCTGCCGTTGCGCCCGCCGCAGCCGCCCGCGGCCGACCGGCCGGCCGGCCCGGACCCGGCGGCGGCCGCCGCTTCGCAACCGCCGGCGCCCGACGCGGCGCCCGAGACAGGAGAGACCCCCGATGCTGCCCCATGATCTCCGCCACGGCCGCCGTTCGACCCGGCGCGCAGGCCTGGCCGCCGCCGTGCCGACCGGCGCGCGCCGGCACCACCCGGACTTCGACGCGCTCAACGGCCGCGGCTGGAAGGCTGCGCAGGCGGAAGGCGAGCTCGGCGATACCGCCTGGCGGCGCGAGCTGGAGTGGGCCAAGGAGATGGGCCTGCCCGGCTCCGGCAGCCTGGACGACCGGGACATCCCGACCTTCGCCCGGGGCGAGCTGCCGCATTTCGCCGGCATCAACACCTTCCTGAAGGCGCCTTATGTGGAGAACGTGCGCGATGTCGCGCACTACGACGCCGCCGTGCTCGGCGTGCCGTTCGACGGCGGCACCACCTACCGGCCGGGCACGCGCTTCGGTCCGCAGGGGATGCGGCGGATTTCCGCGCTCTACACGCCCTACAACTACGAGCTGGGCGTCGACCTGCGCGAGCAGATGACCCTGTGCGACGCCGGCGACGTGTTCACCATCCCCGCCAACATCGAGAAGTCGTTCGACCAGATCACCCGCGGCGTCGGCCATGTCTCGGGCACCGGCGCGCTGCCGATCATCCTGGGCGGGGACCATTCGATCGGTTTCCCCTGCGTACGCGGGATCGCGGCCAACACCTCCAAGCGCATCGGCATCATCCACTTCGACCGGCACCTGGACATTCAGGCCAAGGACCTGGACGAGCGGATGCACACCACGCCCTGGTACTGGGCGACCGAGCTGGACAACGTCCCGGCGACCAACCTGGTGCAGCTCGGCATCGGCGGCTGGCAGGTGCCGCGGCCGGGCGTGGAGGAGGCGCGGCGCCGGCGCACCAACGTGCTCACCATGGCCGACATCGAGGAATTGGGCGTCGACCGGACCGCGGAGATCGCGCTCGAGCTCGCCTGGCAGGACGCGGATGCGGTCTACGTCTCCTTCGACATCGACTCGGTCGACTGCGGCTTCGTCCCCGGCACCGGCTGGCCGGAGCCGGGCGGCTTCCTGCCGCGCGAGGCGCTGGCGCTCCTGGGCAAGGTCTGCGCGCCCGGGATCTGCGGGCTGGAGATCGTCGAGGTCTCCCCGCCGTACGACACCAGCGACATCACGGCCCTGCTGGGCACCCGCGTCGCGGTCGAGGCGCTGGGCTCGATGGTCGCGCACGGCACGCTCGGCCGGCACCGGGCAGTCCTGGACAAGCCTGCGGGCTGGCAGGCGGCGGTGCCGGAATGAGCCGGGGCAACAACGGCATCGGCGCCTGGGGGGCGCCGCACGGCGGTCCGGGTCACAACGCGCGGCCGGCGCGGGAGACCCAGTGGCAGGTGCCGCACAGCCACGGCGCGCCCGGCGACGACCGTGGCGACGCGCACGCCGAGGCGGAACCGGATTTCGACCTTGTCGAGGCATCGTTCGTCGAGGGGTTCTGGGCGGCGAGCGACCCGACCAGCTTCCTGCGCCTGGCCGGCGTGCCGTTCCACGGCCGCGACGACCAGGGCCGCGGCCTCGCGCTGGTGCGGGTGGAACAGGACCAGGCAGCCGACGTCGCCGCCGTGACGCCGCAGCTGGACGGGCAGGGCGTGCGCACCGATCCCCTGCCGGCCGCCCGGGTCGGCCGGCGCCGCCGGCTGCGGCTGGTCTACCTGCACGGCACCGAACCTCGGCACCTGACCCTGGCGGAAGCGCGCGCGCTGTCGTCGAACTAAGCCTGGACGGCCGCGGTCGGCGATTTACTTCGCAGGGGGGAACGGCGCAATCGGTCTTCTCTCCGCTAATCGGAGGAGAGGGGACGCGCTTGGACGTTCTTCGGACCGGTCGATGCCAGCCTTGAGGGTAGGCGGCCAGGAGGGGTGCGCTGATGGCGAAGGACTACCAGCCGCTGCGGGTGCTGACGTGGGCGGTGTACGCGCTCGGCGCCGCCGGTGTGGGCGCGCTCGCGGTGGGCGTGCTGATGGAGATCGGGCTGCTGTTCCTGGGCGGCGTCGGCGCGGTCGTGGGCGCGCTCGTCGGGCACAACACCCTGGACGCGCACGCCCGGCGCCAGTCGTTCGAACCGGGCGACCGGCAGGGCCACTGGGGCTGACTCTTGCCCTATCTGCAACAAGTTGGAGCTACATGCTCGAAAGCCGTTTCGGCCTTCGAGCATTTTGCTCTAAGTCGAGGAAGCGGTGCGGTCGCCGTGGGCCGGTGCCGCGCGTTCCAGATCGAGCGCACGCCGGCAGATCTCCTGGGTCAGGCGGTCGAACAGGATCAGGTGGGCGGGTTGCATCGCCCGCCAGTACAGCACGCCGGACAGGCCGTCCGGCTCCCAGTAGGCGGTGGCGCTCAGCCGGTTGCCGCGGTCGGCCGGCTGTATGTCGAACGCCAGCACGCCGCGCCCGGGGGCCTTCATGCCAAAAATCAGCGCCAGTCGCTTGGGCCGTTCGATGTCCAGCACTTCCCAGCTGTCGATCCGGTCGCCCGGCCGAAGCTCGCGATCGTGCGGGCGTTCGTGGCGCAGGCCGTTGCCGCCGATCGCCGCATCCATCAATTCCCGGACGGTCCAGAGCGCGTTCAGCGTGTAGTAGCGGTTCTCGCCGCCGATGTCGGTCACGACGTCGAAGATCGCCTGCTGCGACGCGCGCGTCCGCGCCGACCCGCCGGCGCGGTAGCGGAAGCGTCGGTAGCCCCGGAACTGGCTGCGGTCCATGGCCGCTGTCTCCCGCTCGTTACGGATCGCTGCGCCGCCCGTCTTGTCGCGGAGCCTAAACCACATGGTTGCCGCGTCCACCCGCCGCGGGCGCACCCCAGTGCGACGGGTGACCGAGCTGCGCCGTCGGCTTATATTCGCCCGCGCAAATACGTCCAACCCGCCCTTCAGCGCCCGAAGAGGTCCGACCTCATGCCGCAGTTCGACGACGCCGCCAGCTTCTGGGACAGCCGCTACGCCGAGGAGAGCTACCTGTTCGGGACCGCGCCGAACGCCTTTCTGGCGCGCGAGGGTTGGCGGCTGTCGCCCGGTTGGCATGCCCTCGCGGTCGCCGACGGGGAGGGGCGCAACGGCGTCTGGATGGCCGAGCAGGGCCTCCGGGTGACCAGCATCGACATCTCCCCGCGGGGTACCGAGAAGGCCCGCGCGCTGGCGGCCGAGCGCGGCGTCACGCTCGACATCCGCCGGGTCGATGTCACCACCTTCGACATGGGCGAGGGCGCCTACGACGCCGTCGTCGCGATCTTCATCCAGTTCGCGCCGCCGGGCACCCGGGAAGAGCTGTTCGCGCGGATGGTCCGGGCGCTCAAGCCGGGCGGCCTGCTGTTCCTGCAGGGCTATCGCCCGGAACAGGTCGACTACGGCACCGGCGGCCCGCCGCACCGGGAGCACATGTACACGCTCGACATGCTGGAAACCCAGTTCGGCTCGCTTGAGTGGCTGCACAGCGCCAGCTACGACGCGCCGCTGCGCGAGGGCGACGGCCACGACGGCCTGTCCGCCCTGATCGAGCTGGTCGCGCGCAAGCCCGGGTGAGGCGGCCTCTGGCGTTCGGCAACCAGGTATCAGCGCCCGCGCGGCGCGCCTCGATACGCCAGCCTTTCGACCAGCGCAGGATCGGCCGCGCAGGTTCAAGCTGGGGCCAAGTCGCCGATACGCCCAACCTTCATCCGGAGGCGGACGCCGATCGCGCCCGTGTCGAACCAGCCCACATGGGTGTCAGCGAGCTGTACCGCGGGTCTCGGAACGCAAACGGGGCCGGCTCCCGTCATCGGAACCGGCCCCGCGCGAGACCTCAGCGCGTGGGCGCGCTTACTTCATCTTGGATTCCTTGAAGATCACGTGCTTGCGCGCCTTCGGATCGTACTTCTTGAGCTGAAGCTTTTCCGTGGTCGCGCGCGTGTTCTTCTTGGTGACGTAGAAGTAGCCGGTGTCGGCGGTGCTCACGAGCTTGACTTGCTGCGTGGTTGGCTTGGCCATGGGTCTTTTCCTCGCGCTCGCGGGCAGTGAAGGGAGCTGTCTGGGGCCGCAAGATACTTGCGGGCGGCGGCCTGTCAAGATCGGGCGCGCCGCGGCGATGCGCGTGCGCCACCGCCGTCGCAGCCCGGCTACTGCTGGGCCGCCTGGGCGATCGCCGGCGCGTCGGCGCTGACGCTGCGGTAGAGCGTGCGGTCGGTCAGCAGCCGGCGCGCGACCGCGAGGTCCGCGGCGGAGCCGCCGGGCCGGCCCGGGCAGCCGGCGGCAGGCGCACCCGCGTCGGCGGCCAGATCGCCGGCGCGCGGGAGCGGATCGCCGGCCCGGGTGTCGGCGCGCCGGCTGTCGGTCAGAGCCGCCAGCACCTCGTTCAGCGCGGTATCCGGATGCCGGCTGGTGCAGACGTCCGGGGTCACGCCGCGGTCGGTGAGGGCGTAGCCCGAGGGCGCATGGAAGCGCGCCCAGGTCAGGGTCAGCTCGCCGCGGTTGGGCAGGCGCAGCACGGTCTGCACGGTCCCCTTGCCGTAGGACAGCGAGCCGACGACCACGCCGCGGCGGTTGTCCTGGATCGCGGCGGCGACGATCTCCGCGGCGGACGCGGAACCGCTGTCGATCAGCACCACCACCGGGCGGTCGTCGCCGACGTCGTCCGGGCGGGCTGTGAAGTACTGATGGCTGTCCGCGTGACGGCCGTGGGTCGAGACGATCCGGCCGTGGCGGACGAACAGGTCGGCGACGTCGACCGCTTGGTCCAGCAGGCCGCCCGGATTGCCGCGAAGGTCGAGGACGTAGCCGGCCAGCCGGTCGCCCATCCGGGCGTCGAGGTCGGCGACCGCCTGCTCCAGGGCGTGGGCGGTGTCCTGATTGAAGCCGCTGATCTCGATCACCGCCAGCCGGCCGTCGGCGCGGGCGTCGACCGTCTTGGGCACGATGTGCGCGCGGCGCAGGCGCAGGGTGCGCGTGGTCGGGCCGTCCTGCGGCCGCACGGTGAGCGCGAGCCTGCTGTCGACGTGGCCGCGCAGGCGGTCGATCGCCTCGCGCTGGCTGAGCGCCGCGGCCGAGCTACCGTCGATCGCCACGATCATGTCGCCGGCCATCAGGCCCGCGTGGGCCGCCGGGCTGCCCGCGCGCACCGAAACCACGGCGATGCCGCCGTCGCGGGCGTGGACGCGCGCGCCGATCCCGCCGAAGCCGTCGCGGCTGGCGCGGTTTTCCCGCGCGGCGTCCGCCCCGGCGTAGCGGGAGTAGCCGTCGAGGCGCGCCAGCATGCCGTCGAACACGCGGGCGTAGATGTCTTCGGTGCTGTAGCCCGCCAACGCGTCGGACGAGCGCAGCGCGAGGTCGATCACCCCGGCGGTGACGGCGCCCCAGGCGTCGGCGTCGCGCGGGCCGGGGACGTGGTAGCTGCCGATCCGCCGGCCGTCGAGCCTGACCACGATCTCCCCGTCCGTGCGGGCGACGCGGATGTCGTCGTCGAGGCTGCTGAGCGCGTGCACGCCGTCGAGCGCGAGGGCGGGCAGGGCAACATCTTCGATATAGATCTTGGCGATGTCGTTGTAGCCGGCGGCGAACAGGCGGCTTGCCTGGTAGGCGTTGTAGTCGCTGCCGATCGCCCGCTGGTCGGTGCCGGCGGCGGCGACCAGGAACAGCGCCAGCGACACCGCACCGGCGTGCAACGACCGGCGCAGGCCACGACGCAACCGGCCGCTCAACCGGGCCCGGCCGGACGCCGCTGCGTGCGGGGCGCGCGCGGACGCGGGCCCGGTGTGCCAGGGGAAACTCCGCTGGTTGCCCAGTCGCAACGCCATACCCAACTCCGCCTCGCCCGAGGTACCCCTAGAGCAAGATGAAGGCCGACTCCACCTTCATCGATTTTGCTCTAGCGTATCGGGGCCGACTCCGCAGTTCCATAAGCATTTTACCCGCTTTCGGGCAAATCGCGAGGCAGTGTCCCCGATCCCGGGTCAACAAGGCGTTAAACGTTTGTGAGAAGCTTGTGCCCGCCTTATCCGGAACCTGCGCCCGGAAGTTCGGCCGCCCGGGTGGGTTTACGTCTTCGGCTTGGCGTTCGGCTTGCGCGGCGCCTTGCCGGTCTTCTTCGGCTTGGCGGACCGCGCCTTGGGCTTGTCGCCGGCCCCCTGGGATGCGGCCCCCTGGGATCCGGCCGACTGTGACTTGGCCGCCTTGGATGGGGTCTTCTTGGCGGCGGGCTGGGTCGACGGCGGCGGGCCGCCGGTCTTTTTCGCCTTCTTCGACGCCGCCTTGTTTTTCTTGTCGGCCGCGCGGGCGGTCTTGCCGGTGCGCGCGGCATGGCGGCGCGGGCCCTTGCCCGGGCCACCGGGGGTGACCGGCTCGTCTTCCGGCTTCTCGCCGGAGGCGGTGGCGATCACCTCGACCATCTCCAGCACGATTCCGCCGGTGATCGGATCGGCCTCGGTCAGGCGCACCCGGACCTTGTCGCCCAGCCGGTAGACCCGGCCCCAGCGCTCGCCGATCAAGCGATGGGTCGACGCGTCATGCTTGTAGAAGTCGTTGGGCAGGGTGTTGATCGGCACCAAGCCGTCCGCGCCCGTCTCGCTCAGGGTGACGAACAGCCCGAACCGGGTAACGCCGCCAACCCGCCCCTGGAACTGCGCGCCGACGTGTTCCTTCAGGAAGGCGGCGGTGAAGCGGTCGATCGCATCGAACTCGGCCTTCTGCGCCCGGCGCTCGGTGACCGAGATGTGCTCGCCAATCTCGTCGAACTGCTCGGCCTCGCCCGGGCGCAGGCCGTCCTCGCCGAGGCCGAGCGCGTCGATCAGCGAACGGTGGACCAGCAGGTCGGCATAGCGCCGGATCGGCGAGGTGAAGTGGGCGTAGCGGTCGAGCGCGAGGCCGAAGTGCCCCTCATTGTCCGGCGAATAGTACGCCTGGCTCTGGCAGCGCAGGATCAACTCGTTGAGCATCGGCGCCTCGGCCCGGCCCTTGACCTGCTCGAGTACGCGGCCGAACGCCTCCTGGCTGGCCGACCGGTCCTTGGCGAGGTTGATGCCGTAGGTCTTCAGCGTCTCCCGCAGCGCGTCGACCTTGTCCTCGTCCGGCGGCGTGTGCACGCGGTACATGCACGCGGCCTGCTTACGCTCCAGCGTCTGCGCGGCGGCCACGTTGGCCGCGATCATGAACTCCTCGATCAGCCGGTGGGCGTCCAGCCGCTCCCGGCTCTCGATCCCCGTGACCTCGCCCTTGTCGTTGACCACGACCTGTTTTTCGGGGAGGTCGAGATCGAGGGTGCCGCGCTGCTGACGGTTGCGCATCAAGGCGTGGAAAGCGCCGTACAGCGGCTCGATCACCGGTTCCAGCAGCGGGCCGGTGATGTCGGACCACTGGCCGTCCTTGGCCGCCTGCACCTGTTCGTAGGTCAGACGGGCGGACGAGCGCATGATCGCCCGCATGAAGCGGTGCTTGCCCTTGAAATGGCCGTCCCGGTCGATCCGCATCTCGACCGCCAGGCAGCCGCGGTCCTCGTGCGGGCGCAGCGAGCACCAGCCGTTGGACAGCCCCTCCGGCAGCATCGGCACGACCCGGTCGGGGAAGTAGACGGAGTTGCCGCGCTGATAGGCGGTCTTGTCGAGCGCGCTGCCGGAGCGGACGTAGTGCGCCACGTCGGCGATCGCGACGATGATCCGGTAGCCGTCGGGATTGTCCTCCGCGGTGTCCGGCTGGGCGAAGACCGCGTCGTCGAAGTCCTTGGCGTCGGCGCCGTCGATCGTGATCAGCGGGGTGTCGCGCAGGTCGGTCCGGCCGGCCGGGCTGACGGCCTTGGCCTGGTTGGCCTGGTCGATCGCCTGGTCGGGGAAGTCGGTCGGGATGTCGTGCTCGTGGATCGCGATCAGGCTGATCGCCCGCGGGCTGTCGACGTGGCCCAGGCGCTCTTCGACCAGCACCTCGGTCGGGCCGCCGCCGGCGCGCTTGTGGCTGGGCTTGATCCGGCAGAGCACGAACTCGCCGACCTGGGCGTCGCCCAGATCGCCCTTGCGCAGCACGAACTCGCCCTTCGCGCGCTTGTCGGTCGGGCGCAGGACGCCGCCGGGCTCGATGATCCCGAGCACGCGCTTGGCCGGCCCGCCGAGCACGCGGATGGTGCGGGCGTCGTAGGTGCCGTCGGGCTCCCGCTTCAGGCGGGCGAGCACGCGCATCCCGGGTTCGAGGGTGGGATGGCCGCCGCGTTCCGGCTGGATGAAAATGCGCGGCGGTTCCGCCGCGCGCCGCCAGCTCGCCGGCCGGCCCAGCAGCTCGCCGTCCGCGTCGCGATCCTTGACCTCGATCACCGTGACCTCGGGCAGGGCGCCAACCGCCTGCCAGGTACGCTTCTCGCCGCGCTCGACGCGCCCCTCGTCCTCAAGCTCGCGCAGCATGTCCTTCAGCCAGGCACGCTGCGCGCCTTTCAGCCCAAAGGCGCGGACCAGCTCGCGTTTGTCGACCGGGGTCTCGCTGGTTTCGATGTAGTGGACGAGTTGCGCGCGCGAGGGCAGCTCGCCGGCCGGTTTTCCCTTGGCTTTGTCTTGCGCCAACGCTGGGGGCGTATCCTTGCGTACCTGGGACTAATTGGCGTCGGCAAAGGCGCTAGCCGGAGCCGTCAGCCTTGGCGGTGCCGGTCTTCGCGCTGCCCGACTTGGTGGTGCCCGACTTGGTGGCGCCCGACTTGGTGGCGCCCGACTTCGCAGACGCCGACTTACCGGACCCGGCCTTGGCGGACCCGGATTTAGCAGCCTTGCTCGCGGCCGCCTTCTTCGCCGTCGTCTTGTTGCCGCCGGTCTCGGCGGCCTTGCCGACAGTCGCCGCCGAGGTCCCGGTCCCGGCCTTGTTGCTCGACGTGCTCTTGGTCGTACGCGACTTGGTGGCCTTGCCACTCCCCTTGGCCGCGGTCTTGCCGCCCTTGCCCTTCTTGGCGGCCTGCTCGTCCAGCAGCGGAACGGCTTCCTCCAGGCTGACGGCGTCCGGCTCCGTCCCCTTGGGCAGCGACGCGTACAGCCGGCCGTGCTTGACATACGGGCCGTAGCGGCCCTGGCCGGCGGTGACCGCGCCACCGTCGCGCGGGTGCTCGCCCAGCTGGATCTGGTTCGACTGCCGCTTCTTCTTCGGCGATTCGTCGATCAGTGTGACCGCGCGGTTCTGGCCCACCGTCAGCACGTCGTCGTCCGGGCTGAGCGAGACGTACGTGCTGCCGTGCTTGACGTACGGGCCGTACTTGCCGATTCCGGCCAGGATCGGTTCGCCGTCGGCCGGGTGCTTGCAGACCTCGCGCGGCAGCTGCAGCAGCTTGAGCGCCCGGTCGAGCGTCAGCTCGGCGGGGTCGTAGTCCTTGGGCAGGGAGACGCGCTTGGGCTTCTTGCCTTTCTGCGCCTCGCCCAGTTGGATGTAGGGGCCGTAGGGGCCTTTCTTCAGCGTCACGGAGTCGCCGGTCTCGGGCTCGGCGCCGAGCTCTTTCGGGCCGGTGTCGCCTACCGGCGGGGCCTCGCCCGGGGCGGGGGCGATCAGCGGCCGGGTGTACTTGCAGTCGGGATAGCCGCCGCAGCCGATGAAGCCGCCGGTGCGGCCGATCTTGAGGCCCAGCCGACCGCCGCAGTTCGGGCACTTGCGCGGGTCGTGGCTCTCGTCGTCGGGGTCGGCGGGGAAGAAGTGCGGGCCCAGCTCGGCGTCCAGCGCGTCGATGACGTCGGCCATCTTCAGGCCCTGGGTGCGGTCGACCTCCGACTTGAACTGGTCCCAGAAGTCGCGCAGCACCTGCTTCCAGTCGGCCTTGCCGCCGGAGATGTCGTCGAGCTGCTGTTCCAGCTTGGCGGTGAAGTCGTACTCGACGTAGCGGTCGAAGAAGGACGACAGGAACGCGGTCACCAGCCGGCCGCGGTCTTCCGGCACGAACCGGCGCTTGTCCAGCTTGACGTATTGCCGGTCCTGCAGGACCTGCAGGGTCGAGGCGTAGGTCGACGGCCGGCCGATGCCGAGCTCCTCCAGCTTGCGCACCAGGCTCGCTTCGGAGTAGCGCGGCGGCGGCTGGGTGAAGTGCTGCTCCTCGACGATTTTATCGCGCCGGGTCGGCTCGCCTTCCTTCAGCGGCGGCAGGCGCTTGTCGTCCTCGGTGCCGGAGCGGTCGGAACTTTCGTTCTCCTCGTCGCGGCTTTCGCGGTACAGGCGATAGAAGCCGTCGAAAGTCACGGTCGAGCCGTTGGCGCGCAGCTGGGCCAAGTCGTAGTCGACCCGGATGTTGGCCTGCACCTGGTCAAGGCGCGCGCTTTCCATCTGGCTGGCGACCGTGCGCTTCCAGATCAGCTCGTAGAGCTTGTAGGCCTCGTCGTTGAGGACGCTGCGGACGTCTTCCGGGGTGCGGAACAGGTCGGTCGGGCGTACCGCCTCGTGCGCCTCCTGGGCGTTCTTCGCCTTGGTGGCGTACTGCCGGGGCTTGTCGGGCAGGTAGTCGCTGCCGAAGCGCCGGTTCACCAGGTCGCGGGTCTGGGTCAGCGCTTCCTGGGAGATCTGCACGCCGTCGGTCCGCATATACGTGATCAGGCCGACGGCCTCGCCGCTGATCTCGACGCCCTCGTACAGCCGCTGGGCGACCTGCATGGTCCGGCTGGCCCCGAAGCCCAGCTTGCGCGAGGCCTCCTGCTGCAGGGTCGAGGTGGTGAACGGCGGCTGCGGGTTGCGCTTGGTCTGCTTGCGCTCGACGCTGGCGACCTTGAAGTCGCTGGCGTTCTCCAGCTTCGCCTTGGCGGCCTGCGCGCTCTGCTCGCCCGGCAGGCCGAACTTGTCCAGCCGCTGGCCGTCCAGGTGGGTCAGGCGGGCGGTGAACTGGCCGCCCTGCTGGGCGGTCAGGTGGGCGTCGATGGTCCAGTATTCCTGCGGCCGGAACGCCTCGATCTCCGCCTCGCGCTCGCAGATCAGGCGCAGCGCGACCGACTGCACGCGCCCGGCCGACTTGGAGCCGGGCAGCTTGCGCCACAGGATCGGCGACAGCGTGAAGCCGACCAGATAGTCGAGCGCGCGCCGTGCGAGGTAGGCCTCGATCAGTTCCCGGTTCAGCTCGCGCGGCCGCTCGAAGGCTTCTTGGACGGCCGACTTGGTGATCGCGTTGAACGCCACCCGCCGGATCGCGAGGTTTTCGCCCAGCACCCGCCGGCGGCGCAGCTCTTCCAGGATATGCCAGGAGATCGCCTCGCCCTCGCGGTCGGGGTCGGTGGCGAGGTAGAGCGCGTCGGCACCCTTGACGGCGCTGGCGATCTCCTTGATCCGCTTTTCGGCCTGGGAATCGACTTCCCAGTCCATCTCGAAGTCGGAATCCGGTCGCACCGATCCGTCCTTGGACGGCAGGTCGCGGATGTGGCCGTAGGACGCAAGGACCTGGAAGTCCCGGCCTAAGTATTTGTTGATCGTCCGGGCTTTGGCCGGAGATTCGACGATGACGACGTTCATGCTTTAACCAGGCTGATCGGCCAGCCCGGTGACGCGGCCGGGACCGGCCTTAGGACGCGTCCGCGATGTCGTCCTGGCGCCGGGCGACACGGTTGCCCGGATGCCGCTCGCAGCGTCCGGCAAGCTCCATCTCCAGGAGGACCAGCGTCACGATCGCTGGCGATAACTGGCATTGCCGGATCACTTCGTCAACCGCGACAGGGGTCGGGTCCAACAACTCCGCGATCTCCCGGCGTGCCCGGGCGAGCTCCTGATCGCTCAGATCCATCGGCGTTACCTCCGCCTCGGCCCGCATGTCGCCGTCCCAGCCGAGCGCGCCGAACAGGTACCCGCGGCCCGGCGCCTCGTGCGGATCGCTGCGCAGCAGCGGGCCCAGGCCGTCCAGCACGTCGCGGGCCGATTCGACCAGGATAGCGCCGTCGCGCAGCAGCCGGTTGCAGCCCTTGGCCCGCGGGTCGAGTGGGCTGCCCGGCACGGCGAACACCTCGCGCCCCTGTTCGCCAGCCAGGCGCGCGGTGATCAGGGAGCCGCTCTTGAGCGCCGCCTCGACCACGACGACGCCCAGCGACAGACCGGAGATCAGGCGGTTGCGCCGCGGGAAGTGGCGCGCCTGCGGCTCGGTGCCGACCGGCATTTCCGACACCACGACGCCGCGGTCGACGAGGTCGCCGTACAGCTGTTGGTGTTCCGGCGGGTAGATCACGTCGACCCCGCCCGCCATCGCGGCACAGGTCCCGGTTTCGAGCGCGCCCGTATGGGCGGCGCCGTCGATCCCGCGGGCGAGGCCGGAGACCACCAGCAATCCTTCGCCCGCCAACTCGTGCGCCAGCGCTCGCGCCATCCGGCGGCCATTGGCGCTGGCGTTGCGCGCGCCCACGAGGGCGACCGCCGGGCGCTCCAGCAGGAACGGATGGCCGCGCACGAACAACAGCGGCGGCGCGTCGTCGAGCGCGGCAAGTTGGGCAGGAAAGCCCGCATGGCCGCACGCGAAGGCATGGCCGCCCAGCTTGTCCAGCTGCGCGAGTTCCTTTTCGGCGAGCGACCGCGGACAGATCTTGATCGGCTTCTTGCGCCCGCCGCGCGCCGCCAGCTCGGGCAGGGCGTCGAGCGCGGCCGCGAGCGTGCCGTAGCGGCGCAGCAGGGCGTGGAAGGTCACCGGGCCGACGTTCTCGCTGCGGATCAGACGCAGCCAGTCCACCGTCTCCTGCCGTGACAAGGCCCGCCCATCACCGCCGTCCATACACGCGATTGTAGGTGGGCGGATACGGGAGTCAATCGATAAGTGTCGGCGTCCGATAAGGCCACTTTCGGACGGCTAGAAGTTCGGTCGGCCGTGAGTCTCGGCCGTGAGTCATAGCTCCCGCTCGCACGATTACGTCTTCGGCTCGCCCTTCTGCCCGATCTTGCTTTCCTCCCCCTTCAGCAGCCGGCGGATGTTCTCGTGGTGCTTGAGCCATACGACGACGGCGATGACCGCGGCGAACTGGGTGAGCTGGACGTCTTCGACCAAGTACCAGGCCCAGACGGGGGCGCTCGCCATCGCAAGCAATGCGGCCAGGCTGGAGAAGCGGGTCGCGGCGGCGGTCGCCAGCCAGACCGCGCAGCAGGCCAGCCCCATCGGCCAGGCGATGGCGATGTGCACGCCAAGCGTGGTCGCGACCCCCTTGCCGCCGCGGAACTTCAGCCAGATCGGGAAGAGGTGGCCCAGGATCGACCCGTAGGCCGCCATCAACGCGATGTCCGGGCCGTACAGCCAGCCCGCGACCAGCACCGCGACGGCGCCCTTGCCGGCGTCCAGCAGCAGGGTGGCGGCCGCGAGGTCCTTGCGGCCGGTGCGCAGGACGTTGGTCGCCCCGATGTTGCCGGAGCCGATCTTGCGCAGGTCGCCGTGGCCGAACAGCCGAGTGAGCACGATGCCGAAGGGAATCGACCCCAAGAGATAGCCCGCCAGGAAGCCGGCGAGCAGGTAGGGGCCGGACAGGCTCCAGGAGATCGGATCGGGCATCGCGCGTGCGGTCCCTCGCGGCTTGGGCGGCGCTCTTACGCCGCGGCAGGAGCGGGCGTCTCGGCATAGATCGTTCGGCCGTCGACGACCGTGCGCACGACCCGTCCGCGCGCCGGCCAGGCGTCGAACGGGGCGTTCTTGCACTTGCCGAGGAAGCTGTCCGGGTCGATCGTCCAGGCGCGCTCGGGGTCGAACAGGATCATGTCGGCGGGTCCGCCCGCGGCGAGCCGGCCGGCGTCCCGCCCCAGAATGTCGGCCGGCTTGTAGGTCAGGCCGGCCAGCAGGTCGAGCAGCTCAAGCTGCCCGGCGTGCACCAGGTCGAGCGACAGCGCGAACAGCGTCTCCAGGCCGGCGATGCCGTACTCCGCCGCCGTGAACGGCAGGCGCTTGCTGTCCTGGTCCTGCGGGTTGTGGTCGCTGACCACGGCGTCGATCGTGCCGTCGGCGAGGCCGGCCACGATCGCCTGCCGGTCGGCCGCGCCGCGCAGCGGCGGGTTGACCTTGGCGAACGTGCGGTAGTCGCCCACCGCATCCTCGGTCAAGGTGAAGTAGTGCGGGGCGGTATCGCAGGTGACCCGCAAGCCGTTCGCCTTGGCCTGCCGGATCGCCTCGACCGCGGCGCCCGTGCTGATCAGGCTGGCGTGGTAGCGTCCGCCGGTCATCTCGACCAGCCGCAGGTCGCGTTCAAGCTGGATCAGTTCGGCCATCGCCGGGCTCCCCGACAGGCCCAGGCGGGTGGCGAGCGCGCCGCCGTTCATCACCCCGGTTGCGAGCGTCGGCTCCAGCGGATGCTGTAGGATCACGGTATCGAACACGCTGGCGTAGGCGAGGCAGCGGCGCAGCGTCTGCGCGTTGGCGACCGCCCGGTCGCCATCGGTGAAGCCGACCGCGCCCGCCTCCGACAGCAGCCCGATCTCGGTCATCTGCTCGCCCGCGCAGCCGCGGGTCAGCGCGCCGTAGGCGTAGACCTTGACCAGCTTGGTCTCGCGCGCCCGCCGGGCGACGAACTCCAGGCCGGCGACGTCGTCGATCACCGGGTCGGTGTTGGGCAGACAGGCGATCGAGGTGATCCCGGCCGACGCCGCCGCGCGTCCGGCAGAGGAGATCGTCTCCTTGTGCTCGCGCCCCGGCTCGCCCAGCTGCGCGCGCATGTCGACCAGGCCGGGCGCCAGGCACAGGCCGGCGCAGTCGACCTCCTGCGCGTCCGGCGGCACACCGTCGCGGAACAGGCCGGCGCCGACCTCGACGATCCGGTTGCCGTCGACCAGCACGCCGCCCCGGGCGTCCAGGCCGCTCGCCGGGTCGAGCAGGCGGGCGTTGGTGTAGGCGACCTTGGCGGTGCCGGCGGGCTTGGCGTGCAGGCTCATGCCCCGATGCTCCCATCGAGGTCGCCCGTCGTGGCACGGGTCGGCGCCTGCCGGGTCAGGGCGTCGAGCACGCCCATCCGCACGGCGACGCCCATCTCGACCTGCTCGCGGATCGCCGAGCGGTCGATGTCGTCGGCGACCACGCTGTCGATCTCGACGCCACGGTTCATCGGTCCCGGGTGCATGATCAGCGCGTCCGCCTTGGCGTGCGCCAGCTTGTCGTAATCCAGGCCGTAGAAGCGGAAGTACTCACGGATCGAGGGGACGTAGGAGCCCTGCATGCGTTCGGTTTGCAGGCGCAGCATCATCACCACGTCGCAGTCCGCGAGCCCGGCGCGCATGTTGGTGTAGGCGGTCACGCCCAGGCGCTCGATCCCGCTCGGCAGCAGGGTAGGCGGCGCGATCACCCGCACCTCCGCGCCCAGCGTGGTCAGCAGATGGATGTTGGAGCGGGCCACGCGGGAGTGCGCCACGTCACCGGAGATCGCCACCTTCAGCCCCGCGATCTCGC
Source organism: Rhodovibrio sodomensis (assembly GCF_016583645.1). Classification (GTDB taxonomy): domain Bacteria; phylum Pseudomonadota; class Alphaproteobacteria; order Kiloniellales; family Rhodovibrionaceae; genus Rhodovibrio; species Rhodovibrio sodomensis. The sequence continues at coordinate 32,129 of NZ_NRRL01000005.1, forward strand.
CGCGCCGCCGGCGGATCGTCAGCGCGTCCAGAAGCGCCTGGGTCGGGTGCTCGTGGCTGCCGTCGCCGGCGTTGATGACCGCGCAGTTGACCTTTTCGGCGAGCAGCTGCACCGCGCCGCTGTCCGGCGCGCGCACCACGAGCACGTCGGGATGCATGGCATTCAGGGTCATCGCGGTGTCGATCAGCGTCTCGCCCTTTTTGATCGACGACCAGGCGACCTCCATGTTGATGACGTCCGCGCCGAGGCGCTTGCCGGCCAGCTCGAACGAGGTGCGGGTGCGCGTGGAGGTCTCGAAGAACAGATTGATGACCGTGCGCCCGGCCAACAGGTCGGAGGTCTTGTTGGCCGCCTGGTTGACCGCGACGTAGCTTTCCGCCCGGTCCAGCAGAGCCACGATCTCCGCCGCCGTCATCCCCTCGATCCCGAGGAGATGACGCAGCGGCGCGCCGGAACCGGACTCGGCGGCGGCGCGGGTCGGGATATCCTGCAGGGCGCGGTCGGCGGGGCTCATCGCGGGCGGATCATGTCACTGGCCCCCGGTGCAGGCAAGCGGACCGCACCCTGCCCGGTGCCGCTGTTACGCGACCGCCGCTCGGATGTCCGTCGCCGTGAAGTCGGCGCCTTTGAAGAGCAGCGGCGCGTCCAGCGCCTTGGCGAGTGCGTAGGCGAAGCAGTCGCCGAAGTTCAGACCAGCCGCGTGGCGGCCCTTGCCGTAGGTGCGATAGGCCTCGGCCGCGAGATCGGCCTGTTCGGCGTCAAAGGGGACGAGGCGAATGTCCGCAGATCGCAGGAACGCATCCATCTCGCCCACTGCACGATGACCGGCACGCCGCAAGCACACAATCGAAAGCTCGACGTACGTTCCTGTCGACATGCGCGCCTGCACGGCATCCTCAAGGGTGCTGCGTAAGGGCGCGCTGTCGTGCTCTTTCGTCAAGATCGCAAAAACGGCTGACGTGTCGACCGCGATCACGTCGGTAAGCCGTGATCGTCGTAGCCGATGATCTCGTCAGGTGCGCGCGGGTCCAGCACATCCAAAGCGGCGAAGCGGTCGATGATCCGACGTGCTTCCGCCAAGCGCTTCTGACGTGCCTGCTCGGTTTCCTGGCCCGCGTTATCCTCGGCGGGATCGCGAGACCGCGTTGCGCCGTCCGATCTCAGGGCACGCCGCACCACATCCTCGACACGCTCGCCGCGTTGGGCGGCTAGGGCGCGAAGATCGCGTTCCAGATCCGGGTCGTCAATGACGAGGCTCATGCTTGCGAATATAGCGCGCCCGGCCGGCGGAATCACGCCCGGTCGGGTCCGGAGGCCTTACGCGCTCTTCGCCAGCAGGTCCAGTTGGCGCGGGTCGGCCTCGGTCGCGGCCTCCTCGGGATGCTCGGCTGTAGCCGTGCGGGCGCCGTCGTCGCTGCCCAGGCCGCCCAGCAGGACATCGTCCTGGTGCATCATCTGCGGCGCGCGCATGGCGCCGGACAGCGCGTCCAGCAGCTCGGCATTGTCGCTGCGCTTGGCGGCGCGGTGCGGGGCGATCGGTTCGACCTTGTCCGCCACGAAATCCTGGTCGCCGCGGGGTTTCTGGCTCTCGCTCACGGGTTTGTCCTCCGAGCTCGCGCGGTTGCTTGCGCGTCGTTGGCGCTGTTCGCGCGCGCTCTATAACCCCTTTCGCCGATTAAATCACCCCCCGATCGCGCAGGCGGGCAATCTCGTCGGCGTCGAGGCCGAGCGCGTCCTGCAGCACCGCGTCGGTATGCTCGCCCATCCGGGGCGGCGATTGGCGGTAGCTGACCGGGGTTTCGGAGAAGCCGATCGGGTTGCCGATCAGGTCGACCTTGCCCTTGGCGGCTTGCGGATAGTCCATCTCGATCTGCATCTTGCGGTGCTGGATCTGCGGATCGGCGAACACGCGGTCCAGCGTGTTGACCGGCCCGCTGGGCACGCCGCGGGCGTTCAGCGCCGTAACCCAGTCTTCCAGCGGGCGGGCCGCGGTGATCTCGTCCAGGATCGGATACAGCGCCTGGCGGTTGCGCACCCGTTCGGCGTTGGTGGCAAAGCGTCGGTCCCGCGGCAGGTCGGGCCGGCCGGCCTCGTCGCAGAACTTGGCGAACTGGCCGTCGTTGCCGACCGCCAGGATGAAGTAGCCGTCGGACGCCGGCATGGTCTTGTAGGGCACGATGTTGGGATGCTCGTTGCCGCGTCGTTTGGGCAGTTCGCCGCCGGTCAGGTAGTTGAGGCCCTCGTAGGTCAGCCAGGATACCTGCGTGTCCAGAAGCGCGAGGTCGATGTGCTGGCCCTGGCCGGTCCTGTGGCGGTGGTGCAGGGCGGCCAGGATCGCGGAACTGGCGTACATCCCGCACATGATGTCCGCGATCCCGATCCCGACCTTCATCGGTTGGCCGTCGGGCTCGCCGGTCAGCGACATGATCCCGCCCATCCCCTGCGCCAGATAGTCGTAGCCCGCGCGGCTGGCGTACGGTCCGGTCTGCCCGAAGCCGGTGATCGAGCAGAAGATGATGTGCGGCGCGATCTCCTTAACGTCGTCGTAGGCGAGGCCGTACTTCTTCAGCCCGCCGGCCTTGAAGTTCTCGACCAGGATGTCGCTCTCCCGGATCAACTCCCGGGCCAGGCGCTGGCCCTCCGCGCTCGCGATGTCGAGCGTGACCGAGCGCTTGTTGCGGTTGGCGGACAGGTAATAGGCGCTCGTCTCGGTGTCGTTGCCGTCCGCGTCCTGGACGTAGGGCGGCCCCCACTTGCGGGTGTCGTCGCCCTGGCCGGGCCGCTCGATCTTCAGCACCTCCGCGCCCAGGTCGCCCAGCAGCTGGGTGCAGGTCGGCCCCGCCAGGATCCGGGTCAGGTCGAACACGCGCAGGCCGGCGAGCGGTGCGGTCATGGCAGGCGGTATCCCACAAGTGTCGGTGTCGCCGGCTTTTTCGCTGGCTAGCCCGCGAGGGTCAAGATTACGGGCAGGCTGACCATCGAGACCGCCGTTTGCAGCGTGATCACGCCCGCCATCAGGGTCGCGTCGCCGCCCAGCTGGCGGGCCAGGATATAGCTCGAGGTCGCGGTCGGGGAGGCCATGAACAACAGCGCGATCGCGGCCGTCAGCCCCTCGACCCCGAACGCCCACAGCATCCCGGCCGTCAGCGCCGGCATGGCGACCAGCTTGAGCGCCGTCGTTTGCGCGACCGGGCGCGCGTTGCGGCGCACCGCGGGCCAGTCGAGCGCCGCGCCGACGCACAAGAGGCCGATCGGCAGGGCCGCCCGGCCAAGGATATCCAGCACGTCGCCGATCACGATCGGCATGCCGGTGAAGTTGCTGAGCGCGCCCAGCACAGCGGCGATGATCAGCGGGTTGCTGATCACCTGCTTGATCGTGCCGACCACGGTCGGCTCGGCGGCGGAGCCCCAGCGGGCTAGCGCGATCACACAGATCAGGTTGACCGTGGGCACGATCACCGCGATCGCGATCGCCGCGACCGTCAGCCCGGCGCTGCCCCAGATCGCGCCGGCGATCGACAGGCAGATGTAGACGTTCATCCGGACCGCGCCCTGGACCATGCTGGTGAACGCCGGTCCGTCGACGCCCCACAGCTTCTGCACGGCCATCATGCCGCCCGCCATCACCAGGATCGCCGCGACCAGCGCCCCCGCCATGGGCAGCACCGACAGACCGGCGAGGTCCGCGCCCGATAGGGTGGTCACGATCAGCGCGGGGAAGAAGATCCTGTAGGTCAGGCGCTCCGCCGGCTGCCAGAAGCCGTTGCCGGGAAACCCCCGACCCTGCAGCCAGCTGCCCAGGAAGATCAGCAGGAACACGGGCAGGATGGCGGTGACGATGGCGAACATGCGGCGGTCCGGGAACGGTGGCGGTGAGCGGGAGGCTAGGGCGCGCCGGGGTGGATGGCTAGGGCGAGCTGTTGAAACGGGGACCTATGAGCCCGTTGAACGCGCCTTCGCATCGCGTCCGCATACCGTCGTTCAGGTGAAGGCTTTGGCCCAGACGGCCCGGCGTGTGTATTTTAGCACCCGAACACCGTGGCGGCCGGGGGAGAGCGCACGCATGGCCGAGGACGACCTGTATCACCGCGACTTCTTCCGCTGGACCCGCGATCAGGCGGCCCGGCTGCGCACGCTGGCGCAGCGCCAGTCCGAGCACGGACGCGATCCGGACAGCGCGTCCGATGGAGTCTTGGATGCGGGCCACTTGGCCGAGGAGGTGGCCCAGGCCGGGCGGAGCGAACTGAATCGTGTGGCCGCGCACCTGACCAACACGCTGGTCTGCCTGTTGGAGGCAGCCTGGCTCGAGGACGCGGCGACCAACCGCCGCTGGCGCGGCGAGGCCAAGAGCACCGCGCGCGAGGCGCGCCGGGCGTTCACCGACGGCATGCGCCCGTACCTGGATATCCAGGAGATCTGGGAAGACGCGCTGGACGAGACCAACGCCCGCCTGCGCGACACCGGCGAGCAGATGCTGCCGGCGCGGTTGAGCTGTCCGCTGACCCTGGACGATCTGCTGGCCCGGCGGATGGACGCCGACGCCGCCGTCGACCGTCTGCGTGCCGCGCTGCTGGACGACGACGCCGAGCCTGCCGGGCGCGAGGGGTGAGGATTGAGGGTTTGTGTTAGGGATGCATGCTCGCTCGAGACGCAGCACGCATATCCCCTCGCCCTTGAGGGGAGAGGGACCCGCCTAAGCTGTGTGCACACCCGCCAACGGGCCTACCCATAGCGGAATATCCTCCCCCACCCGCCGCACCGCGCTCACCCCCGCCGGAGTGCGTCCAGCGCGCCCTGGAGGATGTAGGCGGCGGCCATCTGGTCGAGGTGTTGCTTGTGCTTGTGCCCGGCCATCTCGGCCTCGTCGCTCAGCACGCGTTCGACCGCGGCCGTGGACAGGCGTTCGTCCCAGAACGCGATCGGCAGGGTGTAGCCGGCCTCCGCGATCAGGTTGCGGGCGAACTGGCGGGTCGCCTGGCAGCGCTTGCCTTCCTGGCCGTTCAGGCCGACCGGCAGGCCGATCACCAGCGCCTTGACCGAGCGTTCCGCGATCGCCGCCGAGAGCGCCCGGGCGTCGGCGGTGAACTTGGTGCGCTGGATCGTGCCGACCGGGGAAGCCACGGTGCGGCCGCGGTCGGAGACGGCCATGCCGATCGTCTTGTCGCCGAAGTCCAGGCCCATCAGGCGGGCCTTGGCCGACAGGTGCTGTTCCAGGGCCGCGAGGTCGACGATCGCCATGGCTTATTCGGCGGCGTGCGGCAGTTGCGCCTGTCGGTCCCGGCCCTGCGCATCGTCCGCGGCGGACGGCGTCCCGCGGCCGCGCCGGCGGCGCAGCCAGGCCTGCAGGTTGGCCCGCCACATCAGCGCGCACGGCGTGATGAACAGGGTCAGGACCGTGGCGAAGCTCAGGCCGAACACGATCGCGATCGACAACTGCTGCCACAGCTCGGTCGACGGTGCGCCGACCTGAACCAGGCGGTTGAAGAAGTCGATGTTGACCCCGAGCACCATCGGCATCAGGCCCAGGATGGTGGTCACGGTGGTCAGCATCACCGGGCGCAGGCGCTGGGCGCCGGTGCGCAGGATCGCGGTGGTGACGTCCGGCTCGTCGTTCTTCAGCCGGTCGAAGGTGTCGATCAGCACGATGTTGTTGTTCACCACGATGCCGGCCAGCGCGATCACGCCGATCCCGGTCATCACGATGCCGAACGGCTGGTTGGTGACCAGCAGGCCGATCATCACCCCGATGGTCGACAGGATCACCGCGGACAGGATTAGGAACGCGCTGTAGAAGCTGTTGAACTGCGTCACCAGGATGATCGCCATCAGGAACAGTGCCACCGCGAACGCCTTGGTCAGGAACTGCTGGGCTTCCTTCTGGTCCTCGTTCTCGCCGGTAAAGGCGACGTTGACCGCCGGCGGAATGTCGGCCTGCTTGAGGAAGCCCTGCATCTCCTGGATCTTGTTGCTGGCGAGCACGCCCTCTGCCACGTCAGCCTTGATGGTGATCGACCGGTCGCCGTCGGTCCGGCGGATCAGGCTGGTGCGCTGCTGGGCGGTGCGGGTAACGAAATTGGCGAGCGGCACCTGGCCCTGGTCGGTGTGCACGCGGATCTGGTCGAGCTGGTTCAGACTGCGCTGGTCCTCCGGGAAGCGCACCACCATGTCGATCTCTTCGTCGGCGTCGCCGGAGCGGAATTCGCCGACCTTGAGGCCGTTGGTGACCATCCGGATGTAGCTGCCGACCAGCGAGACGTCGGCGCCGAACTTGGCGGCCTGCGCGCGGTCCACGGAGAGTTCCCATTCGATGCCCGGGATTGGGCGGCCGTCCTCGATCTCGATCAACTCGGGGTCCTGCTGCATCCGCTCGACGATGCGCTTGACCGTCGGCGCGATCAGTTCGGTGCGGTCGCTGGTCACCTCGATCTGGATCGGCTTGCCGCTGGGCGGGCCCATCTGCTGCTTCTGCGCCTCGACCTTGATGCCGGGCAGGGCGGAGGCGCGCGTCTTGATGTCTTCGATGATCTGCTGTGCCGGCCGGCGGGTCCACCAGTCGGTGAACTCGAGGGTCACCTGGCCGATGATGTCCTCCGCCTCCTCGCGGCGCTGGCCGGAGGCGATCTGCGAGCGTGCGTAGATCGCGTGGAACTCGCGGCGTTCCTTTTGCAGCTGCAGGATCTGACTCTCGACCTCCTGGACCAGCCGGTCGCGTTGCTGGATCGAGAGGTTGCCGCGGCCGTGAATTTGCAGCACGGCGCTCTCCGGCTCGACGTCGGGGAAAAACTCCACGCCGCGGCCGTACATGGCGTAAGCGGCCTGGACCGCGACCAGGGCGGCGACGGCGGCGAGCAGCAGCTTGCCCGGATGCTTGAGTGCGTGGCGCAGCAGGCGGACGTAGCCGCCGGTAAAGCCGCCCAGGCGCGTCAGGTCGTCCTTGCCGCCGGCGGCGATCGCCTGCGCCTTGGCGTCGCCCGTCGGCTCGCCCCCGGGGTCACCGCTGGGGTCACCGCCGGGCCCGCCGCCCAGCACCGAGCCCAGCGTGGGCACGAAGATCAGCGCCATCGCGAGCGAGGCGGTCAGCACCGCGAGCAGCGTGATCGGCAGGAACTTCATGAACTCGCCGACCATGCCCGGCCAGAACAGCAACGGCAGAAACGCCGCCAGCGTGGTCGCGGTGGCGGCGATGATCGGCCAGGCCATGCGTTTGGCGGCGAGGCCGTAGGCGTTCCTTTTGGGCAGGCCCTCGCGCAGCTTGCGGTCGGCGTACTCCACCGTGACGATCGCGCCGTCGACCAGCATGCCGACCGCCAGGATCAGCGAGAACAGGACGACCACGTTGACCGTCAGACCGGCCAGGTAGACCACCAGCACCCCGGTTAGGAAAGATCCCGGGATCGCCACGCCGACGAACGCGGCCGAGCGCAGGCCGAGGGCGGCGACGATCACCACCATGACCAGCAGCACCGCCGCCAGGACGTTGTTCTGCAGGTCGCTCAACATCGTGCGGATGTTGGTCGACTTGTCCTGGGTATAGGTGACCTCGACTGCCTCGGGCCACGCCTGCCGTTCCGCCTCGACCGTCTGGCGGACCCTCTCGATGGTCTCGATGATGTTCTCGCCGGTGCGCTTGGAGACCTCCAGCGCGATCGCCGACTGGCCGTTGATCCGGGCGTAGCCTTCCGGGTCCTTGAAGGTCCGCCGCAGGGTGGCGATGTCGCCGATCGTGACGACCCGGTCGCCGTCGACCTTGACCGGCATGTTCAGGATGTCCTGGGGGCTCTGAAACAGCCCGGGAACCTTGATGGAGAAGCGTCCGTTCCCGGTGTTGACCGCACCCGCGGCGACCAGGCGGTTGGAGCGGTCGACCGCGTTCAGTACCTGCCGGGCGTCGATGTCGTAGCTCTCCAGCATCGTCGGATCGACGACCAGCTCGACCAGCTCCTCCCGGTTGCCCGCCATCTCGACGTCCAGGACCGGCTGCAGGCTCTCCACCTCGTCGCGCAGGTCGCGCGCAAGGTCGAGCAGGGTACGCTCCGGGACGTCGCCCGACAGGGTGACCACCAGCACCGGAAACAGGCTCAGGTTGACCTCGTGCACCTGCGGCTCGTCGGCGTCGGCGGGCAGCTCCGGCTTGGCCGTGTCGACGGCCTCGCGGACGTCCTGCATCGCCTGGTCGGCGTTGAAGCCCGCCTCGAACTCCAGCACCACGTTGGCACCGTCCTGGTAGGCGGTGGAGCGCATCTCCTTGACGCCCTCCACCCCTTCGAGCTCCTGCTCCAACGGCTTCACGATCAGCCGCTCGGCGTCCTCCGGGGAGATGCCCTCGTGGTGGACGTTGGTGTAGATGATCGGAATGTTGACGTCCGGGTCGCTCTCCTTGGGGATCGCGAGGTAGGCGTAGCCGCCCGCGAGCAGCAGCAGCACGAGCAGGCTCAGCACCGTGCGGACGTGGTTGAGGGCGGCGTCGACCAGCGTGTTCACGGCCGGCCCTCCGGCCCCGGCATGCCGGGTGCGCCCTGGGGCAGGTCGAGCGGCGTGTTTTTCAGGCGCTTGACCACCTCGGCCTCGGTGACCGGCTTCACTTTCTGGCCGGCGGTGACGAAGTTCTGGCCGAGCGTGATGAAGGTAACCGTCTCGGGCAGGCCGGTGATCCAGACGCCGTCCGGCTTATCGGCCATCAGGTCGACCTCGCGGAACCGCACCCGGTTCCGGTCGTCCAGGACCTTCACGCCGACCTGGCCCTGCTCGTTCAGGGTCAGGATCGACGGCGAGACGGTGTGCGCCAGACGCTGCTTGAGCGGCACGGACATCTGCGCCGTCACGCCGTCGCGCAAGGTGCCGTCCGGGTTGGCGATCTCCATCTCGATCCGGAAGGTGCGGGTGCGGTCGTTCGCCTCGCTGGCGACGAAGGAGACGGTGCCGGAGACCCTCTCGCCGGTGACCAGCTCCGCCGTGGCCTCGGTTCCCGGCTCGATCTGGGAGACCAGGCGCTCGTTGACGTTGCCCTGGATCCTCAGCGGATCGAGGTCGATCAGCCGCAGCACCTCCCGGCCGCTGCGCATGAAGTCGCCGACCTCCGCCATGGTATCGCCGATCCGGCCGGCGAAGGGGGCGTAGATCGTGGTGTTGTCGAGCGCGGTGCGCGCGGCCTCGACGTCCGCCTGCGCTTCGCGAAATGCGGCCTTGGCGGCGGCGAGTTGGGTGTCCGACCGGTGGCCGCGCTCGTGCAGGCGCCGGGCGGCCTCCAGCTCGAGCCGGCGTTGCTCCAACAGCGCCTTCGCCTGGCGCAGCTTGGCCGGCCGGTCCTCCTCCGCGAGTTGGGCCAACACCTCGCCCTGTTCGACGACATCGCCCTTCTCGACCAGCATCTCCTCGATCCGGCCGTTCGTCTGGGCCTGCACCGTGACCTTGCGGTCCGCCACGGTGCGGCCCTGGACGCGCAATCGGTCGGTGCGCGGCTGGGCCGACTGGGTGTTCACCCGGACTTCCGGCGCCGCGTTTAACGCGCTCAGTTCGGCCGGTTGCTTGCGCGTCTCCGGTTCCGCCGAGCCCAGATACTCACCCGAAGCGATCCAGAGCACGGCGGCCAGCGCGATCAGCAGGGCGACCGACAGGGACCCGAAACGGCGATACAGCCTGGACAGCATGATCAGTCTCTCGTGCCTTGGCCGCTGGGCGGCTTACTCGGCCGCGTGAACGCGGGCATCCGCCGCGCCGGCCAGCAGGGTGTCGCGGTGATCGCGCAGATAATCGCGCGCGCAGCGGTAGACCGCCAGCCCGAGGCCGTGGACGAACCGCTCGCCGGCCGGGCGGTGGTCCAGGTCGGCGTTCTCCGTCATCCGCAGCAGGACGTCCTCGTACCAGGCGATCCGGTCGTCGATCAGGCGGTTCAGTGTCGCGGCGGGCAGCAGGTGCGCGAAGAACAGCACGAACAGGAAGTCCGAGCGCACCTCGTCGTCGGTCGGCCGGCGGTGCAGGGCATCCTCCAGCGCCGCGCGGCCGGCGTCGGTGATCGAGTAGAGCTTCTTGTCCGGGCGCTTGTTCTGCGCCTGCGCCCGGCAGACCACCAGCCCGTCGTCCGACAGCCGGGTCAGGGCCGGGTAGATCGATCCGAAGCTGGCCTCCTGGAAGTGGGCGAGGGGGCCTTCCTCGAAGCTCTTCTTGATCGCGTAGCCGCTGGCGTCGCCGCGGTTGAGGACGCCCAGGCAAAGGGTGCGCGTATCCATCGACTGGTCCAAACGCGCGTCCGCGCGCCAAGTGAGTGCATTTATGCAGACAAGAGTATCGGTCCGATATAACGCGAGTCCAGCCTATATCCGTCCGATATATGCACCGCTGACTTGCAGCCGGCGCATGCCGGGCCCGGCTGCCGGGACGAACGTTGGTCCGGCGTGCATGCAAGTTGGGCACATGAAAAGGGGCCCGGCGCATGGCCGGGCCCCTTCACCTCGCCGGGCGAGGTCGTCATCGAGACGGGGCCGCGCGGGCCCCCTGGGTCGGGGTGTTACCCCTGGCTCGGCATTTCGCCGGTCACCCAGTAGTGCACGCGGGCCTCGTTGTTCTTGATGTAGGTGTCCACGGCTTCCTCGTAGGAGGTCTCCTGGGCATCGTACATCGCCGCCTGGAGGTCATCCAGCGGGATCCACATACGGGCCAGGGTCATCGCGGCGTCGATGTTGTCCTGATAGAAGCCCTGACGCGCGATCGCGTGGATGCGCTCGAAGCTACCCAGGGTGTTCTTCGGATCCTTCAGGTACTTCAGGTCGTACGCGCCGAACTTCCAGTGCGGGCTCCAGCCGGTCACGACGATCGGCTCCTCGCGGCGCACCGCGCGCTCGAGGGCCGCGGTCATGCCCGCGCCGCTGGAGGTCTGCAGGTTGTACATCTCGCCCAGGCCGTACTCCTTGATGGCCTTCTTGGACAGCCGGGTCAGACCGGCACCGGGATCGATGCCGGTGATCGTGCCGTCCAGCTTCTCGGCCATCTCCTGGGACTTCAGGTCGTTGATCGAATCCACGTTCATGTAGGTCGGCACGACCCAGCCCAGGCGGGCGTGGTCGTACAGGATGCCCAGGCTGACGACCTCGTCCTCGACCCTATCCATGTAGTCGGCGTGGGTGCTGGGCAGCCAGGACATCAGCATGACGTCGATGTCGCCCTGGGCGACGCCCTGGTACTGCGGCGCGATGCCGGTCTGGGTCAGGGTGACCTCTTCACCGACGCGGTTCTCCAGAACCTGGTGCGCCAGCTTGGTCACGAACTCCGCGTCCGACCAAGCGGTCCAGCCGATTTCGACTTCGGCCGCAGCCGGGCTCGCCGCCAAGGTGACGGCCGTGGTCGCCGCGATAAGGGTCTTCTTGCTATGGTTAAGCATCAGATCCTCCTCTGTTGCCTCTCTTCAAGGCTGTTCACCGCCCTCTTCGACGGGGCGATGGGGCGCCGACGGCCGGAACCGTACGGCTCCGATCGGCCGGCGCCCAGGTTGCAGCTTCACCGGCACTAACGCGCGTCGCAGGGCGCGTGTTCCAGCCCGATCAAGCCGCGCGACTGGTCTTAGCTTCCTGCTCGTCCTCGGCCGCGGGCTGACGGCCGCCCAACAGGCGGCGGACCTTGGCGACCAAGCCTTCGCCGTGGCCGACCTGGCCGATGCTCTGGGTCAGGCGGTCCAGCAGGATCGCCACGATCACCACGCCAAGGCCGCCCTCGAAGCCGAGGCCGACATTCAAGCGCTGAATGCCGGTCAGCACCACGTTGCCGAGGCCGCCCGCCCCGATCATGGACGCGATAACCACCATGGAAAGGGCCAGCATGATGGTCTGGTTCACGCCCGCCATGATCGACGGCAAGGCCAACGGCAACTGTACTTTCGTTAACAGTTGGCGGTCGGTACAGCCGAACGCAAGGCCCGCCTCGACGTTCTCTTTACTGACCTGGCGGATGCCCAGGTTGGTCAGGCGGACCGCCGGCGGCATGGCGAAAATTACCGTTGCGATCGTGCCCGGCACCTTGCCCAGGCCGAAGAACATCGCCGCCGGGATCAGATACACGAACGGCGGCATGGTCTGCATGAAGTCGAGGATCGGGCGGACCACCGCCTCGATCGTATCGTTCTTGGCCATCGCCACGCCGACCGGGAAGCCGACGACCAGCGCCACGAACGCGGCGGAGACGACCAGCGCCATCGTCGACACGGTCTCTTCCCAAAGGTTCATGCCCATGATCAGGAACATCGAGACCGCCACGAAGACGGCGAACTTCCAGTTCACGCGCCACAGGCCGATCGCGATCAGCAGGGCCGCCAGCACGAACGGGTGAAGCCACAGCAGGAAGTCCTCCAGCGTGGTCGACACCGCGCCGATCGCCGCGGAAATCGCGTCCAGCAGCGGCTGCAGGTTGTCCAGGATCCAGTTAACCAGCGCCTCGACCCAGGCGCCGATCGGGATCTTCACTTCCTTAACGAATTCCATCATGGCTTTAGCCTGCCCTGTCGAGAGTTTGCAGGAGGGCGGTCTTGGACACCGAACCCAGGTAGCGGCCATTCTCGTCGACGACCGGAACCGGGTGGGCGCTGTTGGCCACCTGGTGCAGCACGTCGGACAAGCCCTGGCTGGCCTTGACCGGCTGGGTGTCGGTCAGGAACGCGCTGGCGAGCTTGCCGTCGCCCTTCTTGGCGTTCGCCAGGCTCTCGGCGCTGACCATGCCCTCGAACTTCTGGTTCTTGTCGACCACCACCGCGACATCGCGGTCGGCGTTCTTGACCTGCTCGATCACCGCGTTGAGATCGTTGCCGCTGCGGTCGATCACCGACAGCTGGTTCTTGCGCGCGATGTCGCCGGCGGAGAACACCTGAGTGACGTCGACGCCCTTGAAGAACGAGCTGACGTAGTCGTCGGCGGGTTTGGTGACGATCTCCTCCGGGGTGCCGATCTGGACCACGCGGCCGTCTTCCATCACCGCGATCCGGTCGCCGATGCGCATCGCCTCGTCGAGGTCGTGGGTGATGAAGATGACGGTGCGCCGGCTCTGCTGCTGCAGGCGCAGCAGTTCGTCCTGCATCTCCGTGCGGATCAGCGGGTCGAGCGCGGAGAACGCCTCGTCCATCAGCATGATCTTGGGATCGTTGGTGAGCGCGCGCGCCAGCCCGACGCGCTGCTTCATGCCGCCGGACAGCTCGTCGGGGTAGGAGTTGGCGTTCGCCTTCAGCCCGACCGCCTCGAGCGCCTGCATGGCGCGCTTGTGGCGCTGCGTCCGCTCGATGCCGGCGACCTCCAGCCCGAACGCGGCGTTGTCGATCACCGAGCGGTGCGGCATCAGCGCGAACGACTGGAACACCATCGCCATCTTCTGCCGGCGCACCTCGATCAGGTGCTGGCGCGACATCTTGGTGATCTCCTCGCCCTCGATCTCGACGCTGCCGTAGGTCGGGTCGATCAGGCGGTTGAGCATCCGGACCATGGTGGATTTGCCCGAGCCGGACAGCCCCATGATCACGAACACCTCGCCTTCCTGGACCTCGAACGAGGCATCGCGGACACCGACCGTGTTGCCGGTTTCGGCGAAGATCTCGTCCTTGCCCTTGCCCTGCTCGATCAGTCGATAGGCTTCGGCGGGATTAGGTCCGAATATCTTATAGACGTTCTTGCAAACGAGTTGTGCGTTCGCCATTGCGTTTTCGGCCCCCTGTGGAACAAGCTGTCTTGTTATTAAATCCAGCGCGCCCAGCGTTATTATCGAATGCGGCGCGATGGATTGGCGGTCGACCGTCCCCCGTTCAATCACGGGATCGTTCTGCTAGGGCCAACGTTACCAGCCACCTAGGGTTCCCCGGCAACGGCGTCAAGCCGGCTGTCAAGGGGCGCACGCGTTGGAAGGCTGTGTCAGCGGCTGGCCGCGCGGCGCTTTCCGGGGTAACGGTCCCGGCGGGGAATTGCAAGGCACACCCTGGGCTGAAGGCGGAATCGCACGGCGCCCACCGGGGTGTGTTAGACTTCCAAACGGGGTGGCGCGGTCCCGGACGGTTGAACAGGTTCAGGTCCGCACGCGGGCAGGCCGGCCGCGTGACGAAAAACGGGGTGCGTCCCAAATCGGACCCGGGCTGGCCAGACCGGCCCGCCAGACCGGCGGGCCGCGCCGCCCGACGGCGTCCGTGCCGACGACGAGATGTCCACTGCGCGTGAAGGCAAGCAATCCATGAGCACACGCGATCCGGAGCGCCGGGCCGCCGTGCCCGGCGCCCGCGCGCCGGGCGGCGCACTGCCCGGTCCCGCGCCCGATCCGCTGGACCCGGCGGTCGAGCCCGGGCGCTGGGCGCTGTTCCTGGACGTCGACGGCACGCTGCTGGGCTTCCAGGGCCGGCCGGAAGACGTGCAGCTGCACGCCAGCCTGCGCGGCGTGCTGAACGCGCTCGACGCCGGGCTGGGCCACGCGGTCGCCCTGGTCAGCGGCCGCACGCTGGCCGATCTCGACCGCATCCAGGCGCCGTTGAAGCTGCCCGCGGCCGGCCTGCACGGCCTGGAGCGGCGGGACGCCGACGGCACGATCGACCATGGCGTCGAGGGCGCGGCGCTCGACCACCTGCGCGCCGGCCTGACCGACCTGGTGACCCGGCACGACGCGCTGTGGCTGGAGGACAAGGGCCGGGCGCTGGCGGTCCACTACCGCGCCGACCCGGCGCTACATGGCACCGTGCTCGACCGGGTGCACGCGCTGTGCGCGCGGGAGGCGCCGGACACGCTGGCCGTGCTGGACGGCAAGATGGTCTGCGAGGTCAAACCGCGCCACGCCGACAAGGGCTCGGCGATCCGCGGCTTCATGGCGCGACCGCCGTTCGCCGGACGGCTGCCGGTGTTCCTGGGGGACGACGTCACCGACGAGGACGGCTTCCGGGCGGTCAACGCGCTGGGCGGCCTGTCGATCCGGGTCGGCACGCAGCCGGCCGGCAAGCTGACCCACGCGGCCTACCGCCTGGCCGACGAACCGGCGGTGGAGGCCTGGCTGGACCGGGTGCGACAGGCGGTCGTGCCGGGCGCCCGGCCGCCGAACGGTTGAGCCGCGCCGTTGCAGCCCGCATAACGGAGCCGCACGAGGTGCGCTTCACCGCCGAGATTGGCGCCCGACAGCGCCTGAGGGCGAGCGCGATCCCAGAACCCGAGACCGGACCAGAACCCGAGACCGGACATCGATGGACAGCACCGCTTCCGATCCGACCGCGCGCCCTGTCGGCGCCCCCGATCTGACGCCCGCCGAGAGGCCGGTGCGGACCGATCTGGCGCAGACCGCGAGCGACCTGAACCTTGCGGTGATCGGCAACTGCGCCCACGCCGCGCTGATCGACCGGCGCGCACGGATCGTCTGGAGCTGCCTGCCGCGGTTCGACGGAGACCCGGTGTTCTGCTCCCTGGTCGACAACGACGATCACGCCGAGCGGGGCTTCTGGGACATCGTGCTGGACGGCCAGACCAACAGCGAGCAGGTCTACTGGCGCAATTCCGCCGTGCTGGAGACTCGCCTGTACGACGATCGGGGCGGCGGGATCGCGATCGTCGACTTCGCCCCGCGCTTCAAGCAGTACGACCGGACCTTCCGGCCGACCACGCTGGTGCGCCGGGTGCGGCCGCTGGGCGGGGCGCCGCGCATCCGGATCCGGCTGCGCCCGGCGTGCGACTACGGCCGGGCGCGCCCGGAGGTCACGCGCGGCAGCAATCACGTCCGTTTCGTCATGCCCGACATGACGCTGCGCCTGACCACCGACGTGCCGCCAACCTACGTGCTGGACGAGACGCCGCACATCCTGGAGCGCGAGATCACGCTGCTGCTCGGGCCGGACGAGAGCCTGACCCAGGCGGTCGGCGACACCGGCCGCGACTTCCTGGAGATGACCGACAACTACTGGCGGGAGTGGGTGCGCTTCCTGTCGCTGCCGTTCGAATGGCAGGACGCGGTGATCCGCGCGGCGATCACCCTCAAGCTGTGCTCGTTCGAGGAAACCGGCGCGGTGGTCGCCGCCCTGACCACCTCGATCCCGGAAGCCCCGGACAGCGGGCGCAACTGGGACTACCGCTATTGCTGGCTGCGCGATTCCTACTTCGTCGTGCACGCGCTCAACCGGCTGGGCGTGACCCGCACGATGGAGGGCTACCTGTCCTACATCACAAACATCGTCACAGGCCACGAGACCGGGCCGCTGCAGCCGCTGTTCGGGATCGTCCTGCAGCGCCGGCTGGACGAACGGCAGGAACTGGACCTGGCCGGCTACCGCGGCATGGGGCCGGTTCGGGTAGGCAACCACGCCTACATCCAGACCCAGAACGACGGCTACGGCGCGGTGATCCTGGCGGCCGCGCAGGCGTTCTTCGACAAGCGGCTCGCCCGGCCCGGCGACACCGCCTTCTACCGCCGTCTGGAGGCGTTGGGCGCGCAGGCGGTCGAGCTGTGGAACACCCCGGACGCTGGGCTGTGGGAGCTGCGCACCCGGGAGGCGGTGCACACCTTCTCCGCGCTGATGTGCTGGGCGGCCTGCGACCGGCTGGCGCGGATCGGCGCGCATCTCGGCCTGGACGACCGGGCGGCGTACTGGCACGGGCAGGCGACGGCGATCCGCGAGGCGATCCTGACGCACGGCTGGAGCGACGCGCAGAACAGCTTCACCAGCACGTTCGACGGCGAGGAGATCGACGCCAGCCTGCTGCTGATGCCCGAACTCGGGTTCCTGGAGCCGCGCGATCCGCGTTTCCTGGGAACGCTCGACCATGTGGAGCGGCGGCTGAGGCAGGGCTCGACCGTCTATCGCTACGCCGCGCCGGACGACTTCGGCGCCCCGGAGACGTCGTTCAACGTCTGCACCTTCTGGTACATCGACGCGCTCGCCGAGGTCGGCCGGGTCGACGAGGCCCGGCAGCTGTTCTGCGAGATGCTCGCCAAGCGCAACCATTTGGGCCTCCTGTCGGAAGACATCGACAGCGAGACCGGCGAGCTCTGGGGCAATTTCCCGCAAACCTACTCCATGGTCGGGCTGATCAACTCCGCCCTGCGCCTCAGCATTTCCTGGGAGGAGGCGTTTTGAGCCGTCTCGTCGTCGTCTCCAATCGCGTCGCCACCCCGCGCCACGCCCGCTCCGGCGCGCAGGGCGGCCTGGCCGTCGCCCTGCAGGCCGCGCTGGAGGAGCGCGGCGGGCTCTGGTTCGGCTGGAGCGGCGAGGTCGACGAGCAGCCCAAGCGCAAGCCGGACGAGTTCACCAGCGGCGACGTCAGCTACGTCACCAGCGACCTGACCCCGCGCGACTACGAGGAATACTACAACGGCTTCGCCAACCGCACGCTCTGGCCGCTGATGCACTACCGGCTGGACCTGACCGAGTTCAGCCGGCGCAACTACTCCGGCTACGAGCGGGTGAATTCCCTGTTCGCCGACCGGCTGCTGCCGTACCTGAAGGACGACGACGTCGTCTGGGTGCACGACTACCACCTGATCCCGATGGCGGATCAGCTGCGCCACGCCGGCTGCGCGCAGCGGATGGGTTTTTTCCTGCACATTCCCTGGCCGGCGCTGGAGGTCTTCCTGGCGCTGCCCAACCACCGCGACATCGTCAAGCAGATGTGCGCCTACGACCTGCTGGGCTTTCAGACCGAGCGCGACCTGGTGAACTTCCAGCACTATATCCGGGTCGAGGCTGGCGGGCGCGTCGAACCGGACGGGACCATTCTGGCGTTCGGCCGGCGGCTGGTCGCCGGTGCCTATCCGATCTCGACCGACACGCAGCGGGTCGTCGAGTTCGCCCGCGAGGCGGCGGACGCCCGGCAGACCCAGCGGCTGCGCGACTCGCTTCGCGGGCGCGACCTGCTGATCGGGGTCGACCGGCTGGACTATTCCAAGGGCCTGCTGCAGCGCTTCCGCGCTTTCGGCACGCTGTTGGAGAATTACCCGGCCAACCGCGGCCGGGTGGTGATGATGCAGATCGCCCCGCCGTCGCGCCAGGACGTGCCGGAATACGCCCAGCTGCGCCAGCAGCTGGAGAGCGAGGCCGGGCACGTCAACGGCGCTTATGCGGAGTTCGACTGGAATCCGATCCGCTACCTGAACAAGGGCTTCAGCCGGCGCATTCTGGCGGGCTTCCTGCGCCAGGGACGGGTCGGCGTGGTGACGCCGTTGCGCGACGGCATGAACCTGGTCGCCAAGGAGTACGTCGCCGCGCAGAACCCCGAGGATCCGGGCGTGCTGATGCTGTCCCGGTTCGCCGGCGCCGCGCTGGAACTGGACGGCGCGCTGCTGGTCAACCCCTACGACGCCGAGGGCATGGCGGAGGCGATGCAGACCGCGCTCGCCATGCCGCTGGAAGAGCGGCGCGAACGCTGGCAGTCGATGTTCCGCCGGCTGGAAACCCACGACGTCGACGCCTGGTGCAAGCAGGTGGTGGGCCAGCTGGACCGGGTCGCACGGGACTGAGGCGGCGATGGGCGCCGCGCTGCTGGCCGACATCGGCGGCACCAACGCCCGGTTCGCGCTGCGCCGGCCGGATGGGGCGCTGCGGCCGCTCGCCACCCTGCGCGTGCAGGATTACCCCGATCCCGCTTCCGCGATCGCGGCCGCGCTGGACGCCCGGCCGACCCCGGAACTGGCGGTGCTGGCCGTCGCGGCCCCGGTGCACCGGGCGCCAGTCCGCCTGACCAACGCCGGCTGGACGTTCGATCCGGCCAGCCTGCGCGCGGCGACCGGGATCGCCCGGTTCGAGGTGGTCAACGACTTCGCCGCGCAGGCCTGGGCGATCGGGCAGTTCGCCCCGCAGGACCTGCTGCCGATCGGCGGCGGCGACAGCCTGCCGGGGGCGGCGCGCGCGGTATTGGGCGCCGGGACCGGTCTGGGGGTCGCCGTCTGGCTGCCGGCGACCGCGGAGGCGCCAGCGCGCGTGGTATCGGGCGAGGGCGGACACGTCGCCCTGGCCGCGGAGGACGGCCGCGACGCCGCGCTGCTCGCCCGTTTGCGCCGGGCGGTCGGCGGGCGCGTCTCGGCCGAACGGATCCTGTCGGGCTCCGGCCTGGTCCTGCTCGCTCAAGCGGTCGCGCGCGAGGACGGCTTGCCACCGCCGCCGGACGATCCGTCGCGGATCACCGCCGGCGCGGCGGACGGCGATCCGACCTGCGCCGCCGCCGTGCGCCAGTTCGTCGCTTTCCTGGGCAGCTTCGCCGGCGACCTGGCGCTGCTCTCCGGCGCCTGGGACGGCGTCTACGTCGCCGGCGGCATCCCGCCGCGGATCGCGGGGTTCCTGCACGACGGGCCGTTCCGGTCCCGGTTCGAAGCGAAAGGCCGGTTCGCGGGCGAACTGGCGCGTATTCAGGTCCATCTGGTGGTGCGCGCCGACCCGGCGCTCCTGGGCCTGTCGGTGCTGGCCGAACGACTGGAGCGAGAGCGATGAAAGCCCAACCGGCTGTGATCGTGAAGTGGGCGCTCACTTCTTGAATAGCAAACAAGATTTAGCTGAAACGAGGTCCCATCCTCGAGCATCTGGCCTGGGCTGAGGGCGCTTGCCGGCCGGCCGCTGGCCGCCGTACCGTGCCGGGGGCGCCCGTTTGCTCCCGGGTGGCGCCTAAATTTGGAGTCGCGATCTGCCGTGCCCACCGTGCGCCGCACCCTGATCCCGATCCTGGCTGCCCTAGCACTCGCGCTGCCGACGGGCGCCGCAGCGCAGGACGGCGCACCCGCGCCGTCGGCGAGCGAGCGCGAGGCGGAACCGGGCGCCGAGACCGGTCGAGGCGCCGACGGCGGCGACACCGACACCCAGCAGCGCGACTGGCCGGGCGACCCGCTGGTGGCGCAGATCCAGCAGGGCCTGATGGACCTGGGCTACGACCTGAGCGTGGTCGACGGGCTGATGGGCCCGAACACGCGCACCGCGATCCAGGCGTTCCAGCAAGACCAGGGCATGACCGTCACCGGCGAGGCGACCGACGCGGTTAAGCGCGCGATCGCTCGGGAGAAGTTCCAGCGCACCCAGGAGGCCGAACGCCTGTGGCGCAAGGCCCGCCTATATCTGCGCGCATTGGGCTACCGGCCGGGCGACGGCGCGTTCGACAGCGACCGGGCGCAGGCCGCGCTGCAGCGCTTCGCCAACGACCACTGGCTGCAGCTGGAGACCACCTTCAACGCGCGTCTGGCCGACGTCATCAAGCGCGCCGCCGGGGCCGATCAGCTGGCCCAGCAGCGCCTGTGCGGACATCACCTGGACGCCGACCGCTATCAGGAAGCGTTCGAGTGGTGCCAGCGCGCCGCGCGCAACGAGGACCGCCGGGCGCAGTACATCGTCGGCTGGATGTACTACTACGGCAACGGCGTTGCGCGCGACTATGCGGCCGCGTTCAAGTGGTACCGGAAGGCCGCCCTGCGGGGCGATCCGCGGGCGATGACCTTCCTCGGCCTGATGTATCGCCAGGGCAAGGGCGTCGCCCGCAACCCCGACCGCGCGATCGCCTGGTACGAACGCGCGGTGGAAGCGCGCAAGCAGCCCGGCGGACAGTAGCGACGCGGCCCCGGCGCGCGCCTATTCGCCGAAGGTGCGGCTCAGCGGGTTGGCCCCGGTCGGCCAGGTACCCCGGGTCCGCAGCTGACCGTTCTGCATCACCAGCCAGCTGGCGCGCAGGTAGTACGGCAGCACCCGTGCGGCGCGCCCCAACTGGTCCGGCGCATCGGCCGCCACGGCGAGCGCGATCCGGCCGTCGGCCTGGGCGGTCCAGGCGCGCAGGTCACCCTTGCCGGCGACCGCTTTCGGCGGCGCACCGAAGCCGGCCTGCTGCATCACCCGCGCGACCTCGGCGCTCGCGCCCACGATCAGCAGCGGCGCCGTGGCTTCCGCCGCCGCCGACACAGACAAGGTCGAGACCGCGGTATCCAACAGCCGGCCGGCGAACCGCTCGGCCGTGCCGGGGTTGATCCCGGCCGTCACCAGCCGCGTTGCCGGGTTCAGGGTCAGGGCCCGCATCACCAGCGGCACCTGGCTGTCGGGCAGCGTCCGGAACAGGTCGTAGTCGGGATCGACGCGCACGGCCGTTGGCTTGGCGCGCAGGTCGATCTCACGGGTCACCCGGCCGCCGGTCAACGCCAGCGTCACGCGTTCCGGGCCGATCGCGGTCTGGATTTCAACCGGGACGCGCAGATCGTAGTGCGGCGCGTCCTGCGATAGGGCGATTTCGAGCTGCCAGCTGTCGTCGCCGCTCCGGATCCGTTCGGCACGGTCGAGCGACAGCGTCGGCGCGCCGGGCCGGGTCAGCCACTGCTGCAACACGCCGTCCAGTTGCTTGCCGCTGGCCGCCTCGAACGCCTGGCGCAGGTCGGCCCAGCTGCCGGTCTGGAACTTTCGGTACTGGTAGAACCGGCCGAGGCCCTCCCGGAAGGCCGCGTCGCCCAGCCGCTGGCGCAGCATGTGGAAGACCATCGCCGCCTTGTTGTACCCGGTTACCTGGGCGGCGTCGTGCAGCTTGCTGGTGAATTCCGCGAGCGGCTGTCGCCGGCTCTCCGGCAGGGCGGCGAAGTCGCGCAGCCACTCCTGGCGCAGCTGCCGCCCGGCGACGTCGCTGCGGGCGGCGGCCAGCCGGTGGTCGGCCTGATAGGTGGTCAGGCCTTCGGCCCAGTTGCCCTGGTCGACGGCGATCTCGACCGCGTTGCCCCACCAGGAGTGCAGGATCTCGTGCGCCAGCGAGCGGCCCTTCATGTACGGCAGGTAGAGGATCCGCGCGCTGACGTAGGTCGCGCCCTCGAAACCCAGGCCAACCGGGAACGGGGCGGCCACCACCGTGAACGCCGGGTAGGGATAGGCGCCGATCGCGTCCGCATAGTGGCCGAGGTAGTCCGCCGTGCGGTCGAGGTAGGTCCGCGCCAGTTCCGCCCGGTCCTGCGGAAACAGGGTGCGCAGTGTCACGCCGCCGACCGTGCGCGTCGTCTCGCGGTAGCGACCGGCGAACACGGTCGGGCCGTGGCTCGGGTAGTCGGCGCGGTAGACCGCCCGGTACCGGCCGCCGCGCTCGCTTTGCGACTGCCGGGCGCCGGTCACCAGGCCGGTCTGCGGGCTTGGGACGGTGAGCGTGACCTGGTAGCTGATCCGCGCGGCCGCGCCGCGCGGCAGCCAGCCGCTGCGCGCGGGCAGGACGCTGCCGTCCGGGCGGATGGTCGGGCCGACGCCCGCCCCCTGCCGGCCGATGTCGAGCGTTCCGGCGTAGGCGATCTCGACCGTGTGCTGGCCGGCCGCGCCCAGCATCACCGTCAATTGGTCTCCGTCGCGCCGGACCGGCTGGCTTTCCCCGTCGACCGCGACGCGCGAGACCTCGAGCGGCGCGCGCAGGAATAAGGTCTGTGCCCCGCTGCCGGACAGGCTGATCGTGTCGGTTGCCCGCAGCCGGTGCTCGGCCGGGCTGAGCGTCAGATCGACCGTATGGTGCACCGGCGCGGCCGCCGCCGCGGGCCCGACAGCGAGGCTCGCGGCAATCGGAACGACGGCCGCGAGCACGGCCCGGACGGGTCGGGGCAGCAACGCCAAGGTCGACCTCCTGATCGCGTGGACGGCGGTAGGTGGACGTGCGGCAAAGACGGCGCCCAGCCGTCGGGACGTGGGACGCACACGGGCAGACGGGTGACAGCCGACGATGAGGGAGGGTGGGGTCTCGGTCCGGCGGGATCAAGCTGCCAGCGGCCGCGCCGCCGGGCCCCCGGCCAGCTTGGCTACCCCGCGGTTCGCCGCGCGCGCGTCAGCAGTCGCTGCGCGGCGTCCAAGTCGGCGGCGCTCATCCGTTGGCGCAGCTGCTCCAGCAGCGGACCGGCGTTCTGGGAGCCGTTGTCGCGTGCGATCGTCAGCCAGGCGTAGGCGAGCGGATCGCTACGGTCGGTTCCGCGCCCCTCCAAGAACAGGGCGCCCAGATGCAGCTGCGCGCGGGCGTAGCCGGCGCGGGCCAGCGGCAGCCAGGCGCTGAACGCCGCCTGGTAGTCGGCATCCTGGTAGGCCTGGACCCCGGCGACCAGCCGGTTCGCCTGCCGGGTCGACGGGTCGATCGGGGACAGCGCGTCCGGGCCCGGCCGCGGGTCGGCGTCGACATCCGCCGGGCCGGCGCCCGCGACGGCGGGATCCGTCGCGGGCGCCGCGGCGGCCGCGCCATCGGCCGGCTCGGCATCCGCGGCCGTCTGTGCGTCCGCGGTCGTCTGTGCGTCTGCGGCCGGCCCGGCGTCGGCGGCTTCCGGTGCCGGGGTGTCGGTCGCCTCGGCCGTCTCGGCGGTCTGGGGCGCCTGCTGCGCGGCGTCGCCGTCGTCCGGCGCAGCATCGGAGGCCGCGGCGTCAGTCCCGGTGTCCCCGGTCTGCGTCGGCGTCTGTGCCGGTTCGCGCGCCTCGGCTGTCTGAGCGACGTCGGTGTCCGCGCGTGCTTCGAGCGCCGCGACCCGGGCTGCGAGCTCGCCGATTCGCGTCTGGGCGTCCGCGCGCGCCTGCTCCGCGGTTTCGGCGCGCTGCTGTAGCTCGGCGATCCGGGTGCGGGTCTCCGCCAGGTCGGCACGCAGGCGGTCGATCGTGGCCTGGGCGCGCCGCAGTTCGCCGGTCAGGTCGGCCGCCTCGCCGCGCGCCTGCTCCAACTGGCGGCGCAGCTGCAGCGCCGGCGGCGCCAATTCGCCGGCGACGCGCGTTTGGGTCGGGGCGAACGGGTCGGTGACCGCGCCCGCCAGATAACCGGCGGCCCCGAGCACCAGGGCCAGCAGCAGATAGGGAAGCGCGCGCGCGATCGACATGGCCCCTCTCGAATGACGCCCGATCTAATGCGGCGCCCATGCTAGGATGGCGCCGGAGTCTAAGATGACGGTGGGGTGCTTGCGGTCAACTTAAGAGTTCACGGCTCTGGGTCCCGTTTCCATGCGCCGATCGCCGCGGCGTCCCGCTCACGCATTTGGCTTAAAACCAACGGGCTGACCGCTGAAGATCACACGCACGGTCATCGACGAAGGCTTGCGTCCCCGGCCGGCAACGGCTAATCCCGGCGCTGGCCGGCCGGCGCTGCCCGCGCCCATGCGCGCGTGGCCGACCGCCGCCAACGGCAGCCACATTCGACGTTCCGGTTGGAGGGGGCATGCTTTCCTTCGGGTCTCGCGGCGGCGATCTCGCGATCGACCTGGGCACCGCCAATACGCTGGTCTTCGCCAAGGGCCGGGGGATCATCGTCAACGAACCCTCGGTGGTCGCGATCACCCAGCGCGGCGGCAAAACCCAGGTGCTCGCGGTCGGCGAGGACGCACGCCAGATGCTCGGCAAGACGCCGGAGCAGATCCGCGCGATCCGGCCGATCCGCAAGGGTGCGATCGGCGACTTCGAGGTCGCCCAGGCGATGATCGCCCACTTCATCCGCAAGGTTGCCAAGCGTCGCGGCTTCCGCCGGCCGCGCGTGGTGATCTCGACCCCGCAGGGCGCCACGCCGGTGGAGCGGCGGGCGATCCGTGAGGCGGCCGAGGGCGCGGGCGCCGGGCAGGTCTACCTGATCGAGGAACCGATGGCGGCGGCGATCGGCGCCAACCTGCCGGTGACCAGCCCGCAGGGCTCGATGATCGTGGACCTTGGCGGCGGCACGACCGAGGTCGCGGTGATTTCGTTGGGCGGGGTGGTCAACTCCGTCTCGGTGCCGGTCGGCGGCGACGACTTCGACGAAGCGGTGGGCGCCTACGTCCGCCGGCTGCACAATGTGGCGATCGGCGAGGCCACGGCGGAGCGGATCAAGCGCGAGGTCGGCAGCGCGCTCGAGCCGCAGGGGGAGGGCCGGTCGATCCAGGTGTCCGGCCGCGACCTCGTGACCGGGGTGCCCAAGGCGGTGACGGTCACCGAACTGGAGATCGCGCAGGCGCTGGCCGAGCCGGTGACGGGCGTGATTGAGGGGGTGAAGGACGCGCTCGAGCGCACCGCCCCGGAACTGGCGGCGGATATCGTCGACGGCGGTCTGGTGATGACCGGCGGCGGCGCCCTGTTGAGCCGGCTGGACGAGGCGATCCGCGAGGCCACCGGCCTTGCCGTCGTGGTCGCGGAGGATCCGCTGACCTGCGGCGTGCGCGGCGCCGGCCGGGCCCTCGACGAGATGAAGGCGATGCAGAACGTCCTGCAGGACTAGCTCTCGCCCCCGTGAAGACGGAATCCGCTCTCAACCCGTGTTGTGTGTCTGACCGCCGGCCCGGCGAGCCATCCGAGCGGCCGAACCCCGATGTAAGCGCGCTTGACGTTGGCCGGTCCCCGATCCGATATATATATTCAAAAGCGCTCATACGTTTTGGGTGCGGCCCACCCTGGGACATCGAGGAGATTTCGAGATGACGCTGGATCGGATCGTGATGGCGCTGATCGGCGCAATCGTCGTGGTGACGGTGATACTGAGCCAGGTGCATGCCACGGGTTGGCTATGGGTGACCGGCATTTTCGGTGCGCACCTGTTGCAGATGGCCTTCACCGGCTTCTGCCCGCTGGCGAAGGTGCTGAAGTCGATCGGCCTGAAGCCGGGCGCGGCGCTGAGCTGATCGGCCGCTAGCTAGCGAGCTAGCGGCGGTCCGGCTCGCCCGGGTACTGCTTGGCGTCCGGCGGGATTGGGATGCCCGGCAGTTTGCTGGCGGTCCAGATGTGCACGGCCTGCGACACATCAGGCGGTCGATCCATGCAGCCGCCTTTCAGCGTCACGGTCCCGTCGGGCGGGTGGCGCTCGTGCCACAGCCGACTGCCGCAGGTCGGACAGAAGTGGCAGATCAAGCGGGCGCCCGGCGTCGGCCGGGACCATCTGCGGGCCGTGCCACGAACGACCTGCAAGGCGGCTGCCGGGACATCGACCGAGATGCCGAACGCCGACGCGGACTGCCGTCGACACTCCGTGCAGTGGCAGACGAAGACGGCGCTCGGCTCGGCGTCGACCTGATACCGCACCGCGCCGCACTGACAGCCGCCTTCGATCAATCCACCCTCCCGGTCGGGATCATGGGCCTCCAGGGCCGGCGGGGCGCCGCCGCCGGCCCTGGAGCGCGAACCAGGGCCGGCCGGCGCGAGGTTACCAGCTGCCGGTGTTCTCCATCGACGCCCAGGGCTCTTTCGGCTCCTTGGCGTCGCCCTTCTGCAGCAGTTCGATCGAGATGCCGTCGGGCGACTTGACGAACGCCATATGGCCGTCGCGCGGCGGGCGGTTGATCGTGACCCCGCCGTCCATCATGCGCTGGCAGGTTTCGTAGATGTCGTCGACGCGGAACGCCAGGTGGCCGAAGTTGCGCCCGCCGGTGTATTCCTCCGGCGTCCAGTTGTAGGTCAGCTCCAGCATCGGAGACTTGTCCTGCTTGGCGCGCTCGACGTCCTCGGGCGCGGCCAGGAAGATCAGGGTCGCCTCGGCCTTCTCCAGATCGCGCCGGCTCATCTCCACGAGGCCGAGCTTGTCGCAGTAGAAGTCCAGCGACGCCGCGATGTCGCTGATCCGGACCATCGTGTGCAGGTATTCCATGGTGTCTCGGGCTCTCCTGTTCGCTTGGGACGAGGGCAATTCTGCGCAGGCGGGCCGCCGCCCGACAGATTGGCATCGGGCCGCTGGCTGACAAGCCGCCGGCCGATCCGCGAGCTAGCGCAAGATGCTGAAAGGTGAAGCCACCTCGCAGCTGAATCTTGCTCTCTCTTCGAGCAGTTAGAGCAAAATTCACGATGAAGGTCGGCTCGACCGTCATCGATTTTGCTCTAGCGCTGCGCCGCCAGCGCCAACAGATGGCCGAGCCAGGCGGCCAGGACGCACAGCGCCGCCGAGGCGCCGATGTAGGCGGCGGCCTTTACCACCTCGCCGTCGCGCAGCAGGTTGAGCGTCTGCAGCGAAAACGAACTGAAGGTGGTGAACCCGCCGAACAGGCCCAGCAGAAAGAACTGCTTGGTGAGCGGATGCGCCATCCAGCGGCCCTCCGGCGCGCTCAGGCTGGCAACCAGGCCGATCAAAAGCGAGCCCAGCACGTTCACCGCGAGCGTGCCCCAGGGCAGGCCGTCGCCCGCCAGGCGCCCGACCAGCACCGTGCCCCAGACGCGCGCGACGCCGCCCAGGGCGCTGCCCAGCGCCACCACCAGGGCCGTGCTCCAGCTCATCCGCCGTTCCGCTCCTTTGACCCGTGTCCCGCATCGGCGTCCGCGCGAGATGGAAACGGGATACGCCGCGCGCGCCGGGGATGCAAATGTTCGGGCAGCGCCTCTGGACCACCGGATCGCCCGTGATACCTCTTACGGTGTCGCCGAGAACGAGCATGCAATCCAGGCGACCAATCGGGGAGGTTCACGCCATGATCAAATATCTGACTGCCCTGGCCGCCGCGGCGGCCGTCAGCCTGCCGCTGGCCGCGGCGGCGCAGATGGACCGGACGCCGGCGCCCGAGGGGGCCAACGTCTACATCATCACGCCCAGCGACGGCGAGCGGGTCACCAGCCCGGTGACCGTGCGCTTCGGCGCCAACAACGTCGGCGTCGCGCCGTCGGGCGTCGATCACGAGAACACCGGCCATCACCATCTGCTGGTGGATACCGGCCTGCCCAACCTGAATTCGCCGATCCCGGCCGACGACAACCACATCCACTTCGGCGGCGGGCAGACCCAGACCACGATCGACCTGGAGCCCGGCGAACATACGCTGCGGCTCCTGATGGGCGACGCCAGGCACGTCCCGCACGACCCGCCGATTGCCTCGGCGACGATCACGATTACCGTGGCGGAATAGGCGCCGCGCACGCGCGGGCGGGACCCGCGGCGGTGCACCGCCGTGGGTCCGTTTCCGTGTCGGGCGGTCGGGCGATTGCACGTTGCGCTCGTGACCGTCTGTCGGGTTTAATCGCGCATTCGGTGCTGGCGGCGGAGTGCATCTAGAGCAAAATCGATGAACGTCGAGCTGGCCTTCATCGTGGATTTTTCTCTAACTGCTTGGAGAGAGAGCAAGATTCAGCTGAATGGTGGCTTCACGTTTTAGCATCTTGCTCTAACCGCGCCACCGGGACTTGGGGTGCCGGCGAACGGCCGGGCCCGGCAACATGACTTCAAGCGGGGACTTCATGCGCTTTTCGACCGCCGCGGCGGCACTTCTGGCGGGCTTGACGCTCGCGGCCTGTTCGACCGGCGTGGACAACACCGCCGGAACGCCGACCACCTATCAGGATCCGGAAACCCGCGGGGCCGTCAGCGGGATCGGCATCGAGTCGCAGGACATCGTCGCGATGACCGATCAGATGATGCGCGACATGCTGACCAACCCGCAGCTGACCGCCAACGGCGGCACGCCGCCGCGGGTGATCATCGACGGCGCCTATTTCGAGAACCGCTCCAGCCAGCGGATCGACAAGCAGCTGGTGGTCAACCGGCTGCGCGTCGGCCTGGCGCGCGCGGCCAACGGGCGCATGGTGTTCGTCGGTCGGCAGTATGCCGACGCGGTGGAGAAGGAGCGTGAGCTCAAGCGCGACGGCGTGGTCGACAGCGCCACCACCGGGCTTACCGAGGCGACGGCCGGCGCCGACTACCGGCTGGTCGGCACGATCAATTCGCTGGACGCCCGCGATAGCTCGACCGGGACGGCGCAGCGCTACAACCAGATCACCTTCGAGATGCTGGACCTGGAATACGGTACGATCGTCTGGAGCGGGATCTACGAGTTCTCCAAGGCCGCGCAGGACGACGTGATCTATCGCTGAGGCAGCCAGGCGGCCGGGTCCGGGGCCCGCCAGGGTCGCGGACCCGGCCGGCGTGCCATTGCAGTGGCGGGTGTCCAGCGGCGGGGTGGATAGAGTGCATGCGTAAAGCGATCGGAAAGCGCCGGCTCCACCGCCGGCTGGCCGGCGTATTGCTGGCGGCGACCGCGCTCTCCGGCTGCGCGGCGACGCAGCCGCACGAACGCGAGATCGAGGTGCCGCAAGCGGAGATGCAGAGCTACCTGTCGGACAAGCCGGGCGAGCTGCACCGCCTGTATGCCAAGGTGCTGACCCAGGGCGAGCGCAACGCGGTGCTGAACCATATGCGCGCCGGTCTGGCGGCGATGCAGATCGGCGCCTGGGAGGTCGCGGAACGGTCGTTCGATCAGGCGCTGCTCGGGATCGAGACGGTCTACGCCGACAGTGAGCAGGCGGAGGAAGCGCGCAGCACCTGGGTCAAGGAGAACTACAAGGCGTTCAAGGGCGAGCCCTACGAGCGCATGATGGCCTACTACTACCGCGGGCTTCTGTACCTGCGCGAGGGCGACTACGAGAACGCCCGCGCGTCGTTCAAGGGCGGCCTGCTGCAGGACACGCTGGCCCAGCAGGAGACCTACAGCCAGGACGTTGCCCTGCTGGCCTACCTGTCCGGCTGGGCGTCGCACTGTTCGCACGACCCGGGTCTGGCGTTCCAGGCGTTCGAGGAGGCGCAGGAGTACAACGCCGAGCTCGATCCGCCGGCGGACGACGCCAACCTGCTCCTGGTCGGCGAGACCGGGCTGGCGCCGCGCAAGGTCGCGGTCGGGGCGTACGACGAGGCGCTCGCCTTCGCGCGCGCCGAGGGCTTCGGCGACACGGCCGTGGAAATTGACATCGCCGCGGCCGACACCGAAGCCGCGCGGAAGGTCCAGCTGACCGAGGCGGAGGATGTCTTCTTCCAGGCGAACACCCGCGGCGGCCGGCAGATCGGCCAGATCCTCGAGGGCCAGGCGCGGTTCAAGGGAGCCAGCGACGCGGCCGGCGACGCCGCGATCCAGGGCGGCGCCGCGGCGATGTCGTACGGCGCCTACAGCGACAGCAACAACGCCATGGCGGCCGGGCTGGCGGTGATGGCGGCCGGCCTGATCGCCAAGGGCATCTCCGCCGCCACCCGGCCGGAGGCCGACCTGCGCGCCTGGGACAACCTGCCCGACCGGGTCCACCTGGCAGCCGTCGAAGCTGACCGGATGCCCCAGCAGGTGACCGCGCGCTTCATCGGCACCGGCGGCGCCACGATGGCCCGCACGACCGCCCCGGTGACCCAAGCGGGTCCTTGCGCGATCGCCTGGACGCGCGCCCACAGCGCCACCGACATCCCGGATGCCGCGCCCGGCAGCACCGCCAACTGATCGTCGCGCACGACGACGCACAAACCAGGAGCCCGACCGCCCATGACCCCGACCCCCACCACCTGCGTGCGACGATCCGCTGCGCTGGGCGGCCTGCTGCTGGCCGGCGCGGCGCTGGCGGCGTGCAGCAGCACCGTCACCCCCGGTCCGGCGTGCGACTTCCGCGCCTACAAGGAGCAACTGGCCGAGGCGGAGCAGACCGGCCCGGTGATGGTGCCGCAGACGCCGGGCGCGATCGCCGACATCCCGCTCAACGCCGTCAACGTCACCGACAAGGCGATCAGCAACAAGGTTCTGGTGCAGTCGACCAACGCCCAGCGTCTGCCGGGCGGCCAGGTCGAGGCGCGGACCCGGATCGTAAACTGCACCGACTTGGCCCTGCAGGTGGAGGGGCGCACCCACTTCCTGGACGACGGCCAGGGCGAGGTGGAGCCGCCGACCGCCTGGAAGCGCGTGCAGCTGGCCCCGCACACGATCGCCACCTACCAGGCGACCTCGACCCGCACGCAGGCGGTCGACACCTACTACATCGAGCTGCGGGAGGGGTCGTGAGCGCCCGCCGCCGTCGCGCGTGGCGGCGTCCCGGGCCAGCCCTCGCGGCCGGGCTGCTTGGCGTCGCCCTCGGGATCGCCGGAAGCCCGGCCGCGGCGCAGGACTACCGGACCAACCTGCCCACGGTACTCGACGGCGCCGGGCGCGAAACGCCCTCGGCGGAGCAGAGCGGGCCCGGCGCGGCGGCGATCCGGGCGGACTTCGCGCGCGCTTATGCCAACGTCGGGTCGCCGCGCATGGCGGTCTACTGGAACCGGCCGTTTTCCGACCGGTTGAGCCAGTGGGTCGCGCTCGGCCGCCTGCGTATCGAGCAGCGCGCCAGCGGGGCCGGCACCTTCGAGGGCAGCGACGGCCGGCAGGGCCGCATGCGGATGGAAAGCACCGAAAGCGCGAGCGTCGTGCTCGAAGGCAACGCGGGCCAGGACCAGCGCGACCGCCGGCTCGACCCGCTGGCCGCCGCGGAGTTCGAGACCGGCTTCAGCCGCCCGATGCTGGCCGGTGGCGCCGAGCTGGTCGACCGCGCCACCATCATGCGGGTCACCGAGAGCAACATCGGACGCGGCGCCGGGCAGGAACGGCTGGACGACGCCCAGCTGGTCGAAACCGAAGCGCTCAAGTCGTTCGCCGACCTGCTGGTGCAGATCACCATGCTGGACGACGCCGACGCCCCGCTGGACACGGCGTTCCGGGTGCGGGTGACCCGGATCACCGACGGGGTGATCGTGGCCGACATGGTGACGCGCGGGCGCAAGGAGCTGAAGAGCCAACAGCGCAGCTGGACCGCGACGGCCGGCGGGTACGTCGAGGACGGCCGGACCGAAAGCGTGCGGGTGGCCGCCCTCGGCCGTTTCGTCGCGCGCGAGACGATGCAGGCGCTGGCCGAGCGCTGGCGCTAGAGCGAGAAGCTGCAGGGTGGACCCACCGTTCAGCCGAATCTTGCCCGTTCTTCGGGGAGTTAAAGCTACGGGACCAACGGCTGCCAGCGCTTCCAGCGCGCCCAGCCGCCCGGTAGACTGATTGTATCCTGCAAGACCATGGGATCTCCGACATGACCCGGAAACACGATCGCCCCAAGCTTGGCTTCGCCGTCGCGGTGGCTGCTCTCGTAACGCTGGCCGCCTGCGGGACCGGACCGCGCGAGCAGGTCGGCGGCGTCCTGGGCGGGGCCGCCGGCGGTGTTGCGGGCGCGCAGATCGGCCAGGGCACCGGCCGGCTGGCCGCGACCGCGGCGGGGGCCGGGCTGGGCACGCTCGCGGGCGCCGCGGCCGGGCGCAGCCTGGACCGCGCGGCGACCACCCGGGAGGTGGCGACGCGCAGCGCATCCGGGCGTACGGTGGTCCGCCGGCTCGACCGGCCGGTTGCGGACCCGACCCGCCAGGTCCCGATCCCGGGCGCCCGCGTTCCGGGTAGCTTCTGGTCCTGGCTGCCGGACTTCGCCCCGCCGGCGCCGATGCGCAACGTCAAGCAGGCCGCCGCGCCGGCGCAGTCGGACGACTGCGTCCCGCTCGACGGCCCGCGGCTGAAGCCGGCCTACCGCTGCACCACGGATGGTGTGACCTACATCGTCCAGTAGCCCGGAAAAATCCCCGCCGGGGCAGGGCACCCGGCGGGGGTCGCGGAAAGCTGGAGGGCGTCTTCATGGCGGCCGGCAGGATCGAAACATGACGGGGCGTGCGCGCCGGCACCGTACGCCCGTCGCGAGCCGGACTTACGTCAGCCCGCCCATCGCCAGTACACCCACCGCCAGCGGGGTGGTGAATGCCACCAGGGCGTACACCAAGTGCTTGAGTTTCACGGTGCCGCCCGCCATGTCGCCGACCGCCTTGTCGATCGCGTTGTACCGGTTGTCCATCGCCTGCTCGACCTGCATCTCGCCGTTCCTTCTGACCCGAGGTTTGCCGCGGCGTTCGCCATCGCCGCACCCCGCAAATTGGTAGAGCGAACAGCGGGCGTCAAAGGCGCATTTATCCGGTCCGAACACCCCCGCAATGGCGTGTGTGCATAACGGCCCGGTCGTGAAACATCGGTGTGAGCGCTGTACGTACGTACGCCCCGTGGCAGCGCGTTTCACTGGCCATGGCGGTACACGGCCGACCTATTGATCCAGGTCATTTCGGCCCGGTTCGCGGCCTGCCTATAGACCGCCGACGCGGTTGCGAAACGGAGGTGGATCGTGAGTGCCGGGGTCAAGAGGCTGACACCGCTGACGCCGATCGCAGTGCTGCTGCGCCCCTTGCCGACGGCCCCGTTGCAGGCGGCCCTGCAGCGTCTGGCCGACCGGTTGAGTGCCCGGCATCCGGACGTGCTGGACCGGGTCGCCGACATCGGCCGGGCGCGGCTGCTGCTGCTGGCGACCGACTTGCCGTGGCGCGCGCTGGTCACGCTCGAGCGCGACGGTGCGCGGGTCACGGTGGACCGGCATGCCGACGGCCCCGACCCGCAGGCGGACGCGGCCGTGACCGGCCCGGTCGAGCGGCTTCTGGCCTGCGTCCAGGGCGGCGGGGACGGCGACGCGATGTTCTTCGCCCGCGAGATCGCGGTCACCGGCAACACCGACGTGCTGGTCGCGCTGCGCAACGCCCTCGACGGCGCGGAGTTGGATATCGCCGGCGAACTGGCGGCGCTGACCGGTCCGCTGCAGGGCCCCGCGACGCAAGCACTCGGCCGGGCAGGGGCGGTGTACGGCCGCGCGTCCGCCGGGCTCGACGCGTTCAAGGCGGACGTCCGCGCCCCGCTGCAGGCCCGCCTGGACGCGCAGGCCGCCGAGCTGGCCGAACTGCGTACGGAAGTCCAGCGCTTGCGGCGCAAGCAGCCGCGCGGCGAGCGCACGGCCGCTCAGGGGGCCCAGGGGCGGCAGGAGGCTGCGCCATGAGCGCCACCGGGCCGGAGCTGGTCTGCCCGGCCGGTACGCCGGCCGCCCTGCGCGCGGCCGTCGACGCCGGCGCCGACGCGGTCTACGTCGGCTTCCGGGACGAGACCAACGCCCGCAATTTCCCCGGCCTGAACTTCTCCCGCGCCGAGCTTGCCGACGCCCGTGCTTACGCCCAGGCGCGCGGCACCAAGCTCTACCTCGCGATCAACACCTTCGCCCGGGCCGGCGATCTGCGGCCCTGGCGCCAAGCGCTCGACGACGCGGCGCGGATCGGCGTCGACGCGGCGATCCTGTCCGACCTCGGGGTGCTCGCGATGGCTGCCGAGCGGCACCCGGACCTGCGCTTGCATCTGAGCGTGCAGGCCAGCGCCGCGCACCCGGAGGCGCTGGCGTATTACCGCCGCAGCTTCGGCATCCGGCGCGCGGTGCTGCCGCGGGTGCTGACGGTCGACGACATCCGCGCCATGGGCAGCCAGACGGACGTCGAGTACGAGGTGTTAGTCTTCGGCGGCCTGTGCCCGATGGCGGAGGGGCGATGTTTCCTGTCGTCCTATGCCACCGGCAGGTCGCCCAACACCGTTGGCGTCTGCTCGCCCGCGGCGGACGTGCGCTACCTGGAGCGCGCGGACGGGCTGGTGACCCAGTTGGGCGCGTTTACCATCAACCGCGTCGCCGACGGCCAGGCGGCGGGCTACCCGACGCTGTGCAAGGGCCGTTTCAAGGTGCGCGGCGAAGAGGCGTACATCTTCGAGGAGCCGTCCAGCCTGAACGCGGCCAGCGTGAT
Source organism: Rhodovibrio sodomensis (assembly GCF_016583645.1). GTDB lineage: Bacteria > Pseudomonadota > Alphaproteobacteria > Kiloniellales > Rhodovibrionaceae > Rhodovibrio > Rhodovibrio sodomensis. Next base: position 66,397 of record NZ_NRRL01000005.1, read on the forward strand.
GCGGCAGCTGGTCGCGGCCGGCGTGTCCGCGCTCAAGATCGAAGGACGCCAGCGCGGGCGCGCCTACGTCGCCCAGGCGGTCGCCCACATGCGCGCCTTGCGCGACGCCGCCGTGCGGGGGGAACCGCTGGAGGCCGGCGACCTGGCCGGCCTGGAAGAGGGCGCGCGCAGTTCCACCGGCGCCTACCGCAAGGACTGGCAGTGATGGCCGAGACGGTGCAGCCCGAATTGACCCTGGGACCCCTGCTGCTGCACTGGCCGGGCGCGGCCTGGCGCGACTTCCACTTCCGGGTTGCCGACGAAGCGCCCGTCGATACGGTGACGCTGGGCGAGGTGGTTTGCCCCAAGCGCTGGCCGTTCAACCGGCCCTATCTGGAGGCCGTGATCGACCGGCTGCAGCGTGCCGGCAAGCGGGTCGTCGTCGCCACGCCCGCGCTGGTCGGCAACGACCACGACGCCGCGCTGGTACGCGAGCTTGCGGGTCACGGGCTGCCGGTCGAGATCAACGACATGGCGGCTTTGGGTCTGCTGCAGCGCGACGGCCGGCCGGCCGAAATCGCCGGTCCCGGGGTCAACAGCTATAACGAGGCGACGCTGCGCCATCTGGGCCAGCAGGGGGTGTCCCGGGCCGTGCCCCCGCCGGAGCTGCCGCCGGCCTCGGTGCGCCATCTGGCCGGGCTCTCCGCCGCAGGTTCGGGCGATCTCCCGGCGCTGGAGGTGCAGGCGTTCGGCCGCTGGCCGTTGGCGATATCGGCGCGCTGCTATCACGCCCGAGCCTACGGCCGCGACAAGGCGACCTGTCAGTACGCCTGCGCGAACGATCCGGACGGCTTGCCGGTCGACACGCTGGACGATCAGCCGTTTCTTGCGGTCAACGGCGTGCAGACCCTGTCGCACGCTTACGCCTGCCTGGCCGGCGAGCTGGCCGATCTGGCCCGGACCGGGGTCAGGGCGTTCCGCCTGCTGCCGCAGGACGTCGACATGGTTGCGGTGGCGCGGGTGTACCGCGAGCTGCTTGGCGGGGATGTGGAAACGTCCGCCGCGCTGGAGGCGATCCAGCAGATCTGCGGCGCGGTTGCGCTCGCCAACGGCTATCAGCACGACGCCCCGGGGGCGGCCTGGTTCGAGGCCTGAAGCGTCCGACCGGGGTTCCGGTCCGCACGCAGCCCTTTCAGTTCGCGGTCCAAGCGGCCATCTTCGCGATACGAAGGATTGGCCGCGACCATGCGGCGCATGGCGTCGCCGCGCGCCGGTCCCGACATCTTGGAACGCCAAACACGCGGACGGGCACCCGCGCGAGGAGCCGGATATGGAGTTCGACACTGCGCGCACGCTTCCCTACGACGCCGAGGCGCTGTTCGACCTCGTCGCGGACGTCGACAAGTACGAGGAGTTCGCGCCGTTCTGCGTCGACAGCCGGATCACGCAACGCCGGGAGGACGGCTTCGACGCGCGTCTGTCGGTCGGCGTGCGCGGCCTGCGGGAGAGCTTCATCAGCCGCGTCCAGCTGGACCGCGCCAACCGCACGATCGCTTTCCGCTATCTCGACGGGCCACTGTCCAACCTGGCCGGTACGTGGACGTTCACGCCGGTCGACGGCGGCACCCACGTGCGTTTCCACGTCACCTTCAGCTTCCGCGGCCGCCGGCTCAACATGCTGGCGAGCAAACTGTTCGACGCGGTGTCGAAGCGGATGATGGACGCCTTTGTCGTGCGCGCGCGATCCAAGCTCGGCCGGGCAGCGTACCGCACCCGGACGGGCCGCACCACCACCGCCAAAGGCGCCATATGAGCGACATTTATTCCGACGAGACCCTGCGGGGCGCGCGTCGCAACTTCAAGATCGGCTCCACCGCCGGCTCCGTCCTGTTCAATCAGCTGCGCCAGCGCACCGGTTTCGGCGGCGACCGGGAGCGCGAAGCGCAGGCGCTGAAGGAAGCGCAGGCGCTGAAGGAAGCGCTGGGGACCCTGCGCGGCCCGCTGGTCAAGTTCGCGCAGTTGATCGCCTCGCTGCCCGACCTGCTGCCGCCCGAATACGCCCGCGAGCTCGCAGAGCTGCAATCCAATGCGCCGCCGATGGGCCGCCCGTTCGTCAAGCGCCGGATGGCGCACGAATTGGGGCAGGGTTGGCGCAAGCGGTTCGCCGAATTCGACCTGGAACCCAAGGCCGCCGCGTCGCTTGGCCAGGTCCACCAGGCGAAGCTGCACGACGGCCGCGCGGTCGCCTGCAAGCTGCAGTATCCGGGAATGCAGGATACGGTGGAATCCGACTTGAAGCAGGCCGGCTGGCTGCTCAACATGTTCGAGCGCTATGAAGGCTCGGTGCGCACCGGCCGGATCGTCGAGGAGCTGAAGGAGCGGATCTTCGAGGAGCTGGACTATTCGCTCGAGTTCCGCCGGATCGCGATGTACCGCGAGATGCTGGCGAGCGAGCCCGGCGTGCACGTGCCCGAGCCGATCGCGGAGCTGTCGACCGGCCGGCTGCTGACCGCCGAGTGGCTGCCGGGCCGGCCGATCATGGAGGCGGCCGAGTACCCGCAGGAGGTGCGCGACGGGATCGCCACCCAGATGTTTCGCCTCTGGTACAAGCCGCTCTACGACTACGCGGTGATTCACGGCGACCCGCATTTCGGCAACTACACGATCCGCGAGGATCGCAGCATCAACCTGCTGGACTACGGCTGCATCCGCGTCTTCCCCGCGACCTTCGTGGAGGGCGTGATCCGGCTCTACGAAGCGCTCCGCGACGACGACCGCGACAAGGCGGCCTACGCCTACCGCTGCTGGAACTTCCAGAACCTGTCGAACGACCTGGTCGACGCGCTGAACGACTGGGCGCGCTTCATCTACGGACCGGTCCTGACCGACAGTGCGCAATCGGTGAATTCAACCAACAACGTCGAAACCGGCCGGCGCAAGGTGGAGGAGGTGCGCAAGCTCCTGAAGGAAGCCGGCGGGGTCGAGATGCCGCGCGAGTTCGTGTTCATGGACCGGGCCAGCGTCGGCCTGGGCGCGCTGTTCATGCGCCTGGACGCGCAGGTCAACTGGCACCGCCTGTTCAACGAGATGGTCGAGGGCTTCGACGTCGACACGGTCGCCGCCCGGCAAAAGGAGCTACTGGCGCGGCACAACCACCCGGCGCCGCACGTGGCCGATCTTTAGGGGGGCTATACCAGCATGGCACCAAGGCACCAAGGTGGCCGGGAGAGGCCTGCAGCCGTAGGCCACCCGTCGACACGGCCCTTCGGGCCTGCTTCTCAGGATGAAGTGTTAAGTTTTCCAGGGAATTAAACCCTGAACTTCGTGCTGAGCAGCTGACCGAGCGTCATCCCATACAAGCAAGCCTGACAGATTTCTGAAGCGCCCCAGGCCCCAGTCCGCCAAGTGCCTTGGCGTCTTGGCGGTGGACCCCCTAAGCCGCCTTGGCCGGGTTGGGGTTGGGGTGGGTGAAGCGTTCCTCGGCCAACTGATCGGCCGCCTTCGAGGTCGGAATGCCGGCGGCGTCGGCGCGCTGGAAGATCGACAGCAGCGTGTCGTGGATCAGGGCGACGTGGCTGAACGCGCGCGACCGGTCGTAACCCGGGCCCTCGTAGCTGATATTGATGATCCCGCCGGCGTTGATCAGGTAGTCCGGCGCGTAGAGGATCCCGCGCGCGCGCAGCATCTGCCCATGGCGGGCTTCCGCCAGCTGGTTGTTCGCGGCGCCCGCGACGATCGGGGCACGGATCTTCGGGATCGTGTCGTCGTTCAGCAGCCCGCCCAGCGCGCAGGGGGCGAGCACGTCCACGTCGGCTTCCAGGAAACGCTCGACCGACACGGGGGTCGCGCCCAGTTCGTCCTGCGCGCGCCTGACCCGGTCCGGGTCGACGTCGGCGATTTGAACGTCCGCGCCCGCGCCCGCGAGGTGCCGGGCGAGCTCGTAGCCGACGTGGCCCGCGCCCTGGATCGCGACCGAGACGCCGGTCAGCTTGTCGCCGCTGATCCGGTCGGCCCCGAGGCGGTGCTTGACCGCCGCGCGAATGCCGACGAACACGCCGTAGGCGGTGGCCGGCGAGGGGTCGCCGCTGCCGCCGGCCGCGACGCCGGCGACGTGCTGGGTTTCGGTCGCGACCTGCTCGATATCGGCGACGTCGATGCCGACGTCCTCGGCGATCGTGTAGCGGCCGCCCAGGCTGGCGACGTAGCGGCCCAGCGACCGGAACAGGGCCGGCGACTTGTCGCGGTTGGGATCGCCCAGGATCACCGCCTTGCCGCCGCCGAACGGCAGCCCGGCCAGCGCCGACTTGTAGGTCATGCCGCGCGACAGGCGCAGCACGTCGGTCAGGGCCGCGGCGCTGTCGGCGTAGCTCCACATCCGCGCGCCGCCCAGCGCGGGGCCACGGCTGGTGTTGTGGATCGCGATGATCGCGCGTAGGCCCGAGTCGGCGTCTTCACAGAAGACGACCTGCTCGTGGTTGTCGAAGGCGGGATCGTCGAAGACGGGCATCGTCTCGCGGCCTTCCTAGCCAAGAAGCGAAGGATATCTCGCCTCAATAGTTTTGGACAACGGCGCAGAAGATCAATGCGCAACGCCGCTTCACGGATCAAAAAGACGGGAAATATAACGTGTAGGCCCCTGCGCTGATCGAATCTAATGCGATCGCGTCTAGAAACTGTAACGTTATTACGCGCTGTTTTGGGTCCGCGCCGGGCCCAGGGCCGCCGCAAGACGCTGCCAGCCGCGTTCGTCGCCCGGCAGGCCCACGCGCAGCCGGCTCGGCCGGTCCGGGAACGCGCGCACCCAGATCCCGAGACGCGCCAGACGGTCGTGCCAGCCGGCGGCGTCGGCGTGCTCGACCAGCCGATAGAGCGACGTGCCGCCGGCCGGCGTCAGCCCGGCACCGGCCAGCAGGTCGTCGAGGGCGCCGGCCTCACTGGCGAGCCGGGCCCGCATCGCGGTCTGCCAGGCCCGGTCGGCGAGGGCGGTCCGCCCGAGCGCGATCGCCGGCCCGGCAACCGCCCAGGGGCCGAGCGCGTCGCCGATCGCCCGGGCCAGCGTGCCGGGGGCAAGCGCGAAGCCGAGCCGCAGGCCCGCCAGCCCGAAGAACTTGCCGAACGAACGCAGCACCACCAGCCCCGGCCGGTCGGCCGCGTGGGTGACCGACACCTCGGGCACGACGTCGGCGAACGCTTCGTCGACCACGACGGTGCCGCCATGCGCGGCAAGTGTGCCGGCCAGATCGATCAGCCGGTCGGGCGACCAGGTCCGGCCGTCCGGATTGTTCGGATTGCAGACGACGAGCGCCGGGCGGGCGGCTCCCGCCAGCGCCGTGAGACCGGCCTCCAGGTCGCCGACCGCCTCGACGGTGGCGCCGGCGGCGCGCCAGGCTGGCGCGTATTCGCCGTAGGTCGGTCCGACCACGGCCGCGCGGTCGCTGCCCAACACCCGCGGCAGCAGCTGGATCAGCGCCTGCGTCCCCGGGGCCGGGACGACGGTCGCGGCCGACGGCGCGCCGTAGGCATCGGCCGCGGCCTGGATCAGCGCGGCCTCCGCGTCCGCCTGCGGCAGGGCGGTCCAGAGGTCCCGCGGCAGCTCGGGCAGCGGATAGGGGTGCGGGTTGATTCCGGTCGACAGGTCGAGCCAGCCCGCCTCAGGCGTGCCGTAGCTGGCCCGGGCATCGGCCAGGTTGCCGCCGTGCGCGACCCGCGGGCCGTCGTGTCCGCCGTTGCCGCCTTCCATCGCCTAGCCCAGTTTGCGCGCGACCATGTCCAGGCGGTCCTGGCCCCAGAACGGTTCGCCGTCGACGATGTACCAGGGCGAGCCGAACACGCCGCGGTCGATCGCCTCGCGCGTCATCTGCTCGACCTTCTGCGCCATCGGCTGGCTCTCCGCCTTGTCGAGCAGGGCATCGGCGTCGTGGCCGGTCTCGCCGGCGATCGCGTGCAGGGTGGCCCGGTCGGAGACGTCGCGCTCCTCCGCCCAGCAGGCCTTCAGGATGGCGTGGGCGAGCTGCAATTGGTCGCCGCCCAGCTCCTCCGCGGCGTAGACGGCCGCGCAGGACAGCTGGTCGGGGACCGGAAAGTGCGCCGGCTGCTTGGTGAGCGGTAGATTGCGTTCGCGCGCCCAGCGGTCCAGCTCGACGAAGCGGTAGTCCTGGCGCGGCTGCGGGCGCTGCGCGGGCGGAACGCCGCCGGTTTCCTGGAACACCGTCTTGACCTGGATCGGCCGGACGTTGATCTGGGCCCCGGTCTGGCGCGCGATCCGCTCCAACTGGGCGCTGCCCAGATAGGCGAACGGGGAGATCGTGAAGAAGTAGTAGTCGATCGTCTTTGACATAAGCCTGCATGCCTCTTCGTTGTGCCGCGGCACGCTTACGCGCCGGGACCGCTTCTGGCAAGGCGCGCCATGTCCGGGCATTCCGGCGTTACGACGCCGCCCGCGCCACCCGGGTCTCGCGGTCGCGGGTGGTGATCCGGTTCACCGCGTAGGTGGCGGCAAGCACGATCGCCCCGCCGGTCCAGGTCTGCCAGGTCGGGCTTTCGGGGAAGATCAGCTGGCTCATCGCCACGCCGAACACCGGCATCAGGACGTAGAACGGGATTACGGTCGCGACCGCGTAGCGGCGGTACAGCGAGAACATCCAGACGTGCCCGATCAGCGACACCACCAAAGCGGAGTGCAGCAGCACGCCCCACTGCAGCCAGCCGGCGGTGGCGACGGCGCGCCACTGGCCGTCCTCGAAGACGAGCGACAGCAGACCGAGCGGCAGCACCGCGCTCACCGCCATCCAGCCGTTCATCGCGAACGCGCCGACCCCGCGCAGCGCGCGGGCGAACATCGTCGCGAGCGCGTAGCAGAACGCGCTGACCGCGATCGCGCCGAGCGCCGCCAGGTCGCCGACCATCGCCGGGTCGAACGCGATCACCACCACACCGGAGAAGGCGGCGAGGATCGCCGCCCAGGTCGCGCGGCCGACCGGCTCCTTCAGCACGAGGCGGCCGAGCAAGACCGCGAACGGCACCGACAGCTGGGTCCCGATAATGATCGGCGCGACCGTGTCGGTCAGCATCAGCGCCAGGTACATGGTCGCATAGACGGCCGTGCCCATCGCCAGGCAGAAGCCCGCCAGCGCCGGCCAGGCCGAGCGGTCGGGCAGCTTGAACCGGAACAGCGGGATCAGCGCCGCCGCCAGAATCGCCGAGCGCAGCGCGGCGAAGACAAACGGTGGAAAGTGGTCGACCCCCAGCTTGCCGACGACATAGGCGCTGCCGAACACGGCCATGATCAGGATGACGGAGACGAGGTCGCGCGGGCTCATGGTGGCACAGCCTAGGGCAAGATGCTGCAAGGGGGATACACCTTTCAGCTGAGTCTTGCCCTCTCTTCAAGAAGTTAGGGCTACATTCAGCCCGAAGGCCGTTTCGGCCTTCGGGCATGTAGCTCTAGGCGGCTGCGGCCGGCGCGTCCCGAGTCGGCTTGCAATAGCCGACCCTCCGAGCTGGGTGAAACAGAACCTTCATCGTGCTGAAACCAAGCTGTCCCGCGCCGGCCCCTAGCTTCGCGCCCGTTCGGCCACCGGGCCGGAGCGCATCTGGCGCTAGCACCAAGCTGTCTGGTTGCGCTACGTCGTGTTACAGAGCCAAGCGCTCAAAACACATAAGATGCGCTCGCATCACATCAGGGAGGAACGAGGGATGCGCACTTCCAAGCGTTGGCTGGCCGCGCTGACGACGACCGCGATCGTGGGCGTTGCAAACGCCGCGCAGGCGGAGCCGATCACCATTCAATGGTGGCACGCGATGGGCGGCGAGACCGGCAAGTCGCTGGAGAAGATCGCCGACGGCTTCAACGAAAAACAGGACACGTACCAGATCAAGCCGGTCTACAAGGGCAACTACACCGAAACGATGACGGCGGCGATCTCCGCGTTCCGCGCGCAGGAGCATCCGGCGATCGTGCAGGTGTTCGAGGTCGGCACCGCGACCATGATGAACGCCCAGGGGGCGATCTATCCGGTGCATCAGCTGATGGAAGAGCAGGGCGTCAAGTTCGACGAGAGCGACTACATCCCGGCGGTGGCATCGTACTACACGACCACCGAGGGCGACATGCTCTCGATGCCGTTCAACAGCTCCAGCCCGGTGCTGTGGTACAACAAGGACGCCTTCGAGAAGGCCGGCCTGGACCCGAACGACCCGCCGGAGACCTGGGGCGAGGTCAAGACCTACTCCCAGAAGATCATGGACTCCGGCTACGAGTGCGGCTTCTCGATCGGCTGGCAGTCCTGGGTCGCGATCGAGAACTTCTCCGCCTGGCACGACAGCCCGATCGGCACCAAGCAGAACGGCTTCGGCGGCCTGGGCACCGAGCTGGTGTTCAACAACGACTTGGTGACCCGTCACATCTCCGATCTGCGCGATTGGCAGCAGCAGGGCATCTTCCAGTACGGCGGCCGCCGCGGCGAGAGCCTGCCGATGTTCACCAACGGCAAGTGCGCGATGTGGCTGAACTCCTCGGCGTACTACGGCGGCATCAAGGCGCAGGCGGACTTCGACTTCGGCCAGGCGTTCCTGCCGCACTACGACGACGTCGAGGCCGCGCCGCAGAACTCGATCATCGGCGGCGCGACGCTGTGGGTGCTGCGCGGTAAGGACAGCGAGAAGTATCGCGGCGTGGCCGAGTTCTTCGACTACCTCTCGCAGCCGCAAGTGCAGTTCACCTGGCACAGGGAGACCGGCTACGTGCCGATCACCAAGGCTGCCTACGAATTGGCCCAGGAAAAGGGTTACTACGAGCGCAACCCGGGCACCGACACCGCGATCAAGCAGCTCAGCCTGAATCAGCCGACCCCGAACTCGAAGGGTCTGCGGTTCGGCAACTTCGTGCAGATCCGCGACATCATCAACGAGGAGCTCGAGGCGGTCTGGGCCGGCGAGAAATCGCCCGAGGCGGCGCTCGACAACGCGGTGAAGCGCGGCAACGAGCTGCTGCGCGAGTTCGAGCAGCAGAACGCGAGCTAACGCCGGCCTGCACGGCAAGACTGGCGCCCGCACGGCCCGCGAAGGTTCGTGCGGGCGTCGCGTCAGTATGCCTTCGGCGTGTAGGCCGCGGCGTTTGCGGAGGGTCCCTCTCCCTTGATGGGAGAGGATAGGTGAGGGTGGGTCTCCTCGGCATATGGCGAGGAGACCCACCCTAACCCTCCCGCGGACCTGACGGTCCGCGGGTCCCTTCCTCTCCCCTCAAGGGAGAGGGGATTTGGCCTCACGCGCAGTCACTGGTTATTCGACACCCATGCTCAAACGCGTTCACTTCAAGCACCCGGTGCTGCCCTACCTGCTGGTCGCCCCGCAGCTGGCGGTGACGCTAATCTTCTTCATCTGGCCGGCGGCGCAGGCGCTGTGGCAGTCGATGCTGGTGCAGGATGCCTTTGGCCTGGGCACGCAGTTCGTCTGGTTCCAGAACTACCTCGAGCTGTGGGGGGACCCGCAGTATCTGAACTCGATCAAGGTAACGGCGATCTTCACCATCTCCGTGACCGCGCTCGGGATCGGGTCGGGGCTGTTCCTGGCCACCATGGCCGACCGGGTGATCCGCTTCGCCAGCGGCTACCGGACGCTGCTGATCACGCCGTACGCCGTGGCGCCGGCGGTCGCGGGCGTGCTGTGGCTGTTCCTGTTCAACCCGACGGTCGGCATCCTGGCCTATCTGATGCAGGGGATGGGGATCGCCTGGAACCCGCTGGTCAACGGCGAAGACGCGATGATCATGGTGATCATCGCCGCCGCCTGGAAGCAGGTCAGCTACAACTTCGTGTTCTTCCTGGCCGGGCTGCAGTCGATCCCGCGGTCGCTGATCGAGGCGGCGGCGATCGACGGCGCCGGGCCGTTCCGACGGTTCTGGACGGTGATCTTCCCGCTGCTGTCGCCGACCACCTTCTTCCTGATGGTGGTCAACCTCGTCTACGCCTTCTTCGAGACCTTCGCCACGATCCACGCGACCACCAGCGGCGGCCCGTCCAACGCCACCAACATCATGGTCTACAAGGTCTACAAGGACGGCTTTGTCGGGCTGGACCTGGGTTCCTCCGCGGCGCAGTCGGTGGTGCTGATGTTCATTGTGATCGCGCTCACGGTGGTCCAGTTCCGCTACGTCGAGCGCCGCGTCGAGTACGGCACGTGAGGGGGCGCATCCGATGATCGAACGCAGGCGCGGGCTCACCGTGTTTTCGCACGCCGTGCTGTGGTGCGGCCTGGCGGTCGTGGTGCTGCCGGTCTACCTGGCCTTCGTCGCCTCCACCCACCCGCTGGACGCGGTGCTGACCGCCCCGATCCCGGTGCTGCCCGGCGACATGTTCTGGGAGAACTACACCGCCGTCCTGACCGGCGACGTCGCCAACTTCGGCAGCGCGCCGGTGGTGCTGATGCTGGCGAACTCGCTGGTGATGGCGCTCGGCATCGCGGTCGGCAAGATCGCGATATCGGTGATCAGCGCGTACGCCATCGTCTACTTCAAGTTCCCGCTGCGCACGCTGTTCTTCTGGCTGATCTTCGTCACCCTGATGCTGCCGGTGGAGGTGCGGATCATCCCGACCTTCGAGGTCGCCGCCAATCTGGCGCTGCTGAACACCTACCAGGGGCTGATCCTGCCGCTGATCGCGAGCGCCACCGCGACCTTCCTGTTCCGGCAGTTCTTCCTGACCATCCCCGATCAGATGCTGGAGGCCGCGCGGATCGACGGCGCGGGGCCGATCCGGTTCTTCATCGATATCGTATTGCCGCTGTCGCGCACCAACATCGCCGCGCTGTTCGTGATCCTGTTCATCTACGGCTGGAACCAGTACCTGTGGCCGCTGCTGGTCACCACGGATCAGGACATGGGCACGATCGTGGTCGGGATCAGCAACCTGATCCAGGTCGCCGAGGCGGAGCCGCGCTGGCCCTACGTGATGGCGACCACGATCCTGGCGCTGATCCCGCCGGTGGTGGTGATCGTGCTGATGCAGCGGCAGTTCGTGCGCGGACTGGTCGAGCAGGAAAAGTGATACCCCCCGAAACGACGACTGGAAACGTGAGTTAACGCCATGGGCGCGATCGGCATCCGCGACGTACGCAAGAGCTTCGGCCGGACCCAGGTGATCCACGGGGTCGACCTCGACGTCGCCGACGGCGAGTTCATCGTCGTGGTCGGGCCGTCCGGCTGCGGCAAGTCCACCCTGCTGCGCATGGTCGCGGGGCTGGAGGAGATCACCGAGGGCGAGATCGCGATCGCCGGGCGCAGCGTGAACAAGCTGGAGCCCAAGGAACGCGGCATCGCGATGGTGTTCCAGAACTACGCGCTCTATCCGCACATGAGCGTCTACGCCAACATGGCCTACGGCCTGAAGATCGCCCGCAAGCCGAAGGACGAGATCGACCGTCGGGTGCGCGAAGCCGCGCGTATCCTGGCGATCGAGGACTACCTGGAGCGCCGGCCCGGGCAGCTGTCCGGCGGGCAGCGCCAGCGCGTCGCGATGGGCCGGGCGATCGTCCGCGATCCCAGTGTGTTCCTGTTCGACGAGCCGCTGTCCAACCTGGACGCCAAGCTGCGCGTGCAGATGCGCCTGGAGATCAAGCAGCTGCAGCGCCGGCTGGGCACGACCTCTCTCTACGTCACGCACGACCAGGTGGAGGCGATGACGCTGGCCGACCGGCTGGTGGTGATGAACGCCGGGGTGGCGGAGCAGATCGACACCCCGCTGGAAGTCTATCAGCGCCCGGCGACCCGGTTCGTCGCCGGCTTCATCGGCTCGCCGGCGATGAACTTCCTTGACGCCCGGATCGCGGAAGGCGGCGACCTGCGGCTGCCAGAGCTTGAGGACCCGCTCGCGCGCCATCCGGGCGCGTCGAACCATGCCGGCCGCGCGGTCTCGCTGGGCGTGCGGCCGGAGCATCTGCGCCCGCCGGAGAACGGCGAGGCGCCAGGCTTCCAGCTGTCGGTCGATCTGGTCGAAACGCTGGGCGCCGATACGCTCGCCCACGGCCGGATCGACGATACCCGGCACGAACTGACCGCGCGCCTGCCGGGTACGCACAAGGTGGCGGAAGGCGAGCGTGTGCCGCTGACGGTCGACGCCAGCGCCCTGCATCTGTTCGACGCCCAGAGCGGTCAGCGCATCGCCGGGTAAGCGGCGCCCGTGGCCGCACCGTCTAGAGCAAGATCCAGCTGAAAAGTGAAGCCGTCTTTCAGCTGAATCTTGCTCTTTCTTCAAGCAGTTAGAGCAAGATGAAGGTCGCCTCGACCTTCATCGATTTTGCTCTAGCCGCCGTATTTCGCGATGAATGCGCGCACGTCGAGGGCGCGGAAGTCGGGCAGGGCGGCTTGCAGGGTCGCGTGCGACCAGTCCCACCAGGCGATTTGCTGCAGCGCGTCTGCCACATCGGCCGGGAAGCGCTCGCCGATCGGCTTGGCCGGCGTGCCGCCGACGATCTTGTACGGCGCGACGTCGCGCGTGACCACCGCGCCCGCCGCCAGGACCGCGCCGGTGCCGACCGTGACGCCGGGCAGCACGACCGCGCCGAACCCCATCCAGACGTCATGCCCGAGCGTCACCGGATGAGCCCGGCGCCAGTCGAAGAACGCTGCTTCGCGGTCGCCCAGGCCATATTGGTCGGCGCGGTACTGGAAATGGTGCTGGGAGGCCCGCCAGGTCGGATGGTTGCCCGGATTGATCCAGGTGTGCGCGGCGATCGAGCAGAAGCGCCCGACGGTCGCCCGCTCGATCGCCGCGTTGTCCATGACGTAGCTGTAGGCGCCGAAGTCGGTTTCGGAGACGGTCGCGCGCGCGGCCACCTGGGTCCAGGGGCCGAGCCGCGAGTCCCGGACGACCGCCGCCGGATGGATCGACGGCCCGGCGGGCGTCAGCGGCGGCTGCCGGTCGTGCGTGTCGCCGGCGGCCGTGATGTAGGTGAGGTCGTCTGGTTGTTCGCTCATGGATCCGGTGTCTAGCCCGGAACCGATGACAGTGCGATGAAGCCGGCCGGGGCGTGAGCGCGACGGCGTGTGCTTTGGTCACGCCCGCAGCCGTCCTGTCACGCGACTGCAACACCCCGACGCCCCTGTCAAATAAGGTTAATAGAACGGAAAGCCGGCTGTCGCAGCCCGCCTGTAGCACCCCTGATGACGCGAGGCGGCGCGGATCGCCGCGGCCAGCACGCCGCCGGCTGGATCCGCCGCCCGCCGCCACCAACCGGGGGAAGCCCATGCTGGACGTGCGCAACCTGACCAAACGCTATGCCAACGTCACGGCCGTCGACGACGTCAGCCTGCGGGTCGACGGGGTCGGCATGGTCGGCATCATCGGCCGCTCGGGTGCCGGCAAGTCGACCCTATTGCGCTGCATCAACCGCTTGACCGATCCGAGCGACGGCCAGGTCACGTTCGACGGCGTCGACGTCACCGCGCTGACCGCTAGGGACAAGCGTGCCTGGCAGCGCGACTGCGCCATGGTGTTCCAGCAGTTCAATCTGGTGCCGCGCCTGGACGTGATGAGCAACGTCCTGATGGGCCGGCTGAACACGACGGCGACCGCGAAGAGCCTGTTCAAACTGTTCGGCCCCGACGAGCGGCGCGACGCGCTGCTGGCGCTCGACCGCCTCGGGATCGCCGAGACCGCGCTGCAGCGGGCCGAGACGCTGTCCGGCGGCCAGCAGCAGCGCGTCGCGATCGCCCGCGCGCTGATGCAGCGCCCGCGGATGGTGCTGGCCGACGAGCCGATCGCCTCGCTCGACCCGCTGAACGCGCAGATCGTGATGCAGGCGCTGCGCAGCATCTACGAGCGCGACGGCATCACCGTCGTCTGCAACCTGCACACCCTGGATACCGCGCGCAGCTACTGCGAACGGGTGATCGGCATGGCTGAGGGCCGGGTTGTGTTCGACGGCCCGGTCGCCGAGCTGACCGACGCCAAGGTGCGCGAGATCTACGGCGCCGAGGAGGCGTTCGAGGAGGCCACCACCTCGACCGCGATGCCGGGCCGGGGTGCGCGCCAACCTGCCGGCCTCGCAGCGCAGCAGGCGGTCGGCACCGCCTGAGCCGTTCGATCGAGTTCGGGTCCGGCCCCGGCCGTGGACAAGGGGGTCGCCCGCGCGGGAGGAGGGCCCGTGCCGGCGACGGCCGCCGTACCCGTCACGTCGCCCCCATTTCACGACAAGAGACCCTTCCGCCTTAACGCAGATCCAATCCAACTCGCTTCATCAGGAGACGCGTGATGAACGCTTTCAAGAAGATCGGCATGGCCGCCGCGGCCGCCATGATCGCCGTGACCGGCGCCAGCCTCGCCCAGGCTCAGGAGCGCCCCAAGTTCGACCTGGAGACCGACGCCTTCCGCATCGGCATCATCGGCGGCGAGAACCAACAGGACCGCCTGCGCAAGTACCAGTGCCTGGAAGAGCGGTTCGAGACCCTGCTGGGCGTGAACACCAAGCTGTTCCCGTCCTCCGACTACGCCGGCACGATGGAAGGTCTGCTGGGCGGCAACCTGGACTACGCTTTCCTGGGCTCGAGCGGCTACGCCGGCATCCATATCGAGGATCCGGACGCGGTCGAGCCGGTGCTGAGCCGCATCCAGGTGAACGGCTCCAAGGGCTACCACTCGATCATGCTGAGCCGTAAGGGCTCGGGTATCGACTCGATCGAGGACGCCAAGGGCAAGATACTCGGCTATGCCGACCCGAACTCCACCTCCGGCTACCTGATCCCGGTTTCGGCGTTCGACGAGATGGGCATCAATCCGGACCAGTACTTCAAGAAGACGGTCTTCTCCGGCGGCCACGAGCAGAACGTGCTGGCGCTCTTGAACGGCGACGTGGACGTTGCGGTCACCTGGACCTCCGGCGTCGGCGAGTGGGAAGACGGCTACACCTCCGGCAACCTGCGCAAGATGGTCGACAAGGGCATGCTCGACATGTCCGAGATCCAGAAGGTCTGGATGTCCGATCTGATCCCGAACGGCCCGGCGGTGCTGCGCACCACCCTGCCGCAGCAGGTCAAGATCGCGGTCGAGGGCTCGCTGATGACCATGCCCTTCGACAATCCGGAGTGCTTCTACCAGACCTTCGGCGGCAACTATAAGGGCTTCTTCGAGGTCAGCCACGACTTCTACCAGGGCATCGTGAACGCCCGGAAGAAGGAGATCGAGCAGGCCGAGGCGGAGTAATACGCCCGCTTCGGGCCGCTCTCAAGCGAGGCTCGGAAAAGACGGGGCGCGGTCCGATCCCGCGCCCCGTCGGCCTTGGCCGCAGCCGTCAGCGGCACCCGTCAGACGTCCTTCGACACGGCTTGCTTTCGCATGCCTGCTCGGGATGAAGCCAATTCTTCATTTTAATCAGGGACTTCATCCTGAGCAGGCCGCCGCAGGCGGCCGTGTCGAAGGACGCCCGACGGGTATCGCCATTCCCGTTTGCTAACCCAGCCGCGATCGGAGCACTTCGCCGATGGCCAGCGACACCACCGCCCCCGGCAGCGGGCTCTCCGGCACGGCCGCGCGCAGCCTGAGCGATCGGCGGATCGAGGAGATCGAGAGCAGCTACGCCAGTGTCGTCCGCCGCCGGAACCTCTACACCCTGCTGATGATCGTGGTCTGCACGGTGGTGATCGCGGGCGGCTTCCGCACCGCGGAAGAGGCGAACAGCGGCACCTTTTGGGGCGGGATCACCGCCTTATTCGACTATCCCGCCGACATCATCGGCGAGGCGATCGAGCGCGGCTGGGGCTGGTTCGCGGTCGTTTGGAAGTACGTTCCTGCCCTGATCGAGACGATCAACATCGCGATCCTGTCGACCCTGATCGGCTTCGTCGGCGGCGGGCTTCTGAGCTTCGTCGCCAGCCGGAACCTGGTCGGCAGCAAGCCCGTCGTCTGGTCTATGCGCCGGGTGATGGACGTCACGCGCGCGCTGCCGGAACTGGTCCTGGCGCTGTTCGCCGTGCTGATCATCGGGCCGGAGGCGCTGGCCGCGGTGTTCGCGATCGCCTTCCACACCACCGGCGCGCTTGCCAAGCTGTTCTCGGAGGTCAACGAGAACGCCGACATGCGCCCCGTCCACGGCCTGCAGGCGGCCGGCGGCAACTGGGTTCAGCGCATGCGCTTCGGCGTGCTGCCGACCGTGCTGCCGAACTTTCTGTCCTACGGGCTGCTGCGCCTGGAGATCAACGTGCGTGCTTCGGCGATCGTCGGCTTCGTCGGCGCGGGCGGCCTGGGGCAGGCGCTCAAGACCAACGTTGGCTGGAGGCACGGCGCCGACGTCGCGGCGATCATGTTCCTGCTGATCGCGACGATCATCGTCATCGACTACGTCTCGACCTGGGCGCGCCGGCGGCTGACCGGCAGCGCGGGCGTCATCTAGACCGAGGGGGATCTCACGATGACCGCCAGCAACAACGCGCACGCCAGCCCCGCCGCGGGCGACCCGGACCGCTTGCGCGAACTGGAGGCCAGTCAGCCGCGTGCGATCCACGGCAGCTGGGCGCGCCGGGCGATCCCGATCGGCGCGGTCCTGGCGGCGATCGCCTACCTAGTGTTCTCGGTGTTCTACTTCGAGGTCCCTCGGGTCATCCGGGAGGCGCGCTTCGACCTGATCGAACTCTACGCGCTGGATTTGTACGCCTACAAGGTGCACGTGACCAAAGAGGTCGGCGAGCCCGAGGCGGTCACCGTGCAGCTCGAAGGCAGCCGGTTAAGCGAATACGACGAACCGCCCGCCTGGGTGAGCCTGTCCGGCGACACCCAGACGGTCGACTTGGGCGACAGTGGGTCGGTTACGATGCAGCCTGGGCTGGTCACGATCCGCCCGGCCGACGCCAAGCCGATCCGCGTGCGCGCGACGGAAGACGGGGTCAAGGTACTGTCCGGGGACGTGCCGGACCGGCTGCAGATCTCCGAGCTCAAGGTCGACGCCCGCCTGGACACCTGGGCGCGTGTCCAGATCACCAAGTCCAAGGTGGAGGTGCACCGCTACTTCCTGGGCTGGGCGAACTTTTTCTACACCTTCGACAGCGAACTCAAGGGCAAGTCGTTGGGCGAGCTCGTCGATCTGGCGTTCTTTTCCGACAAGCGGCTGTCGTTCGACATGCCGAACTGGCAGTTCATCCTGGCGGAGTTCTGGGGCAACCCGCTCTGGCAGCACGGCGCGATCTTCTGGGCCATGGTGCAGACCCTGATCATGGCGATCGTCGGCACGCTGTGCGCCGCGCTGATCGCGCTGCCGCTATCGTTCGCGGCGGCCTACAACGTCAACCCGCTGAAGGGTGTGCGCTTCGGGGTCCAGCGGCTGTTCGACAGCTTGCGCGCGGTCGACCACCTGATCTGGTCGCTGATCTTCATCCGCGCCTTCGGGCTGGGACCGCTGTCCGGCATCTTCGCCTTCATGTTCACCGAGACCGGTACCTTCGGGAAGCTGTTCTCGGAAGCGGTCGAGAACATCGACCGGCGCGAGCCGGAGGGCGTGCAGGCGACCGGCGCCAGCCGGCTGCAGAAGTACCGCTTCGGGGTGCTGCCGCAGATCCTCCCGGTGTTCGTCTCGCAGCTGCTGTACTTCTTCGAGTCCAATACCCGCTCGGCGACGATCGTGGGCGCGCTCGGCGCGGGCGGCATTGGGCTGAAGCTGATGCAGACGATCCAGACCCGGCAGGACTGGGAAAACACCCTCTACATCGTGACCATCATCGTGCTCACGGTGATCGCGATGGACTCGATCTCCGGCTGGCTGCGCAGGCGGCTGATCGGCGCGCCCGAAAGCAACTGAGGTCCGGTCCTTGAGCTCGAAGAACGTCCTGTTCGTGACCCTGGACCAGTGGCGCGCCGACGCCCTTGGGCTTCTCGGTCATCCCTGCGCCCGGACCCCGAACCTGGACCGGCTGGCGGGCGAGGGGGTGCGCTTCCGCAACCATTTCGGCCAGGCGAGCCCGTGCGGGCCGGCGCGCGCGTCGCTTTTGACCGGGCTCTACGCCATGACCCACCGGTCGGTGCGCAACGGCACCCCACTCGACCGACGGTTCACCAACCTGGCGCTGGAGGCCCGGCGTCTCGGCTTCCGGCCGACGCTGTTCGGCTACACCGATACCACGCCCGATCCGCGCACCAGGGTCGACGGCGACCCGGACCTGGAGAGCTACGAGGGGGTGCTGCCCGGCTTCGACGTCGGCTGTCAGATGGCGGAGGTGTCCTGGCCTTGGCTCGCGCATCTGCGGGCGGGCGGCTACGCGCTGCCGGCGGACCCGAACGACGTCTACCGTCCGCTCGACGGCGGCGCCGGCTTCGCGGGGCCCGAGACGCACGTCCCGCGGCCGCTCTACGCGGCGGAGGACAGCGACACCGCCTTCCTGACCGACCGGCTGCTGGACTGGCTGGGCCCGCGCGTGGGGCAGGGGTGGTTCGCTCACCTGAGCTATCTGCGCCCGCACCCGCCGCTGATCGCGCCGGAGCCGTGGGCCAGCCTGGTCGACCCGGCGGACGTGCCGCTGCCCGACCGGCCGTGGACCCTCGAGCAGGAACGCGCGGCGCATCCGCTGCACGACTGGCTGCACCACAAGCACGACCGCCCGTACGTCTACACCGGCCACGACACCACACTGTGCGAGATGGGCGAGCGCGAGCTGCGCCAAGTGATCGCGACCTATTACGGCCTGCTCGCGGAAGTCGACCACCACCTGGGCCGCGTCCTCGACCACCTGCGCGCCACCGGGGAGATCGACGAGACTCTGTTGGTGGTCACGGCCGACCACGGCGAAATGCTGGGCGGGCGCTGGCTGTTCGGCAAGGAGGGCTACTTCGACGACGCCTTCCACGTGCCCCTGATCGTCCGCGATCCCGACGCCCCTGCGACCCGCGGCAGCGAAGTCCGGGCGTTCACGCAAGCGGTCGACCTGCTGCCGACGATCCTGGACACGCTGGGCGGGAAGGTGCCGCAGACCTGTGACGGCCGCAGCCTGCGCCCGTTCGTCCAGCACGGCCGCACGCCCGCGGGCTGGCGCGAGGCGGCGATGTTCGAGTTCGACTTCCGCGACGTCGCGGGGCAGGGCGCGGAGCGCTACCTCGGCCTGGCGCCGGACGAGTGCGCGCTCGCCGTCTGGCGCGGGGCGCGCTGGAAATACGTCCACTGCGCCGGCCTGCCGCTGCTGTTGTTCGACCTGGAGGCGGACCCGCGGGAAAGCTGCAACCTCGCCGGTGATCCCGCCACCGCGGCGATCGAGCGGGACTGCGCGCAGGCGCTGCTCACGAAGCGGCTGCGGCACGCCGACCGAACCTGGACCAACACCCTGCTGACCGACGGCGGACCGGTCGGCTACCGCGGCCCGCGCCGCGCGGCGGAGCGCGAGGACGGCACGGCATGAGCCGGCAAGGCATCAGGAGGGGACCCTACGATCTGGCGGTGGTCGGCGGCGGGATCGTCGGGCTGGCGCACGCGCTGGCCGCCCGGCGGCTCGGCAAGCGGGTCGTCGTGCTGGAGCGCGACGCCGCGAACGTCGGCGCGTCGATCCGCAATTTCGGCTTCGTCACCGTCACCGGGCAGGCGCGCGGGGCGCAGTGGCGCCGCGCCCTGCGCAGCCGCGACGTCTGGGATGCGGTCGCCGGGCCTGCCGGGATCGCCAGCCAGCATGCCGGCCTGACCCTGGCCGTGCAGACGCAAGAGGGGCTGGCGGTCGTCGAGAGCTTCCTCGCGACCGAGATGGGCACGGGCTGCCAGTTGCTCGACCCCGCGCCCGCGCTCGCGCGCTATCCCCACCTCAATCCCGAAGGCCTGCTGGGCGTGCTGGAAAGCCCGCACGAGCGCCGGGTCGAGGCGAAGCACGCGATCCCGCGCCTGACCCGCTGGCTGGCCGAGGCCCTGGGGGTCCAGTTCGCCTTCGGCGTCAACGTCCGCGCCGTCGATCCGCCGCGGGTGGAGACCAGCGCGGGGCCGATCGACGCGGGGGCGGTCGCAATTTGCCCGGGCAGCGACGACACCGGCCCGTTCGCCGAACGGCTCGCCGGCTACCGGCTTTCGAAGTGCAAGCTGCACATGCTGCGCGCCGCGCCGCTGCCCGGCACCTACCGGCAGACCGCGGCGGTGATGGGCGATCTATCGCTGGTGCGCTATCCCGGTTACGCCAGCCTGCCCGAAGCCGCGGCCCTGACCGAGCGGCTGGAGGCGGACCCAGGTGCGGGCCCCGCGCTCGCTCACGGCATCCATCTGATCGCGGTGCAGAGCGCGGACGGCTCGCTTGTCCTGGGCGACAGCCACGCCTACGCCGACGCGCCCGATCCGTTTCAGCCGGCCGAGGTCGACGACGCCATTCTGAATCTGGCGCGGGCGACGCTCGCGCTCGACGACTTCCGGGTGACCGAGCGCTGGACCGGCGTTTACGCCGCGGCGGCGGGGCGGGAGAACCTGATCGACCGGCCGCGCGACGACGTCCGGCAGGTGGTGATCACCTCGGGCACCGGCATGTCCACCGCGTTCGCGCTCGCCGAGGAAAGTGTCGGCGAACTGTTCGCTGGCGACCCCAGCGCCCACCCGCTGCCCGTGTGATGGCAGGGCCGCCGCGTCCCCCATCCGCTTAGGGTGATGGGAAACCCGCCGGCGCGATGTGTGCGCGTGCAATTCCTTCAGGTCAGGGGAGACTTGCCGATGTTCGCCTACCAGCGTCGCTATACCGGGCCGGTGCGGGCGGTCGTGCTCGACTGGGCCGGGACAGCCGTGGACTTCGGCTGCCTCGCGCCGGCCGCGGTGTTCCGGCGGATCTTCGCGGACGCCGGCGTGCCGGTCTCGGTTGCGGAGGCGCGCGCGTTCATGGGTCGGCACAAGCGCGACCATATCCAGGCGATGCTGGCGACCCCGCCGATCCGTCAGCGCTGGCAAGACGCGCACGGCCGGGCGGCCGGGGAGGCCGACGTCGACCGGCTGTTCGCCGATTTCGTGCCCCAGCAGCTGGCCGCCCTGGCGGACCATCACGAGCTGATCCCGGGCGCGGCGGAAACGGCCGCCGAATTGCGCCGGCGCGGGATCGCGATCGGCTCCACCAGCGGCTACACGCGCGAGATGATGGACCGGGTCACCGGGCGCGCGGCCGCAAACGGCTACGCACCCGACGCCGTGGTCGCGGTCGACGAGGTCAGACGCGGCCGGCCGGCGCCGTTCATGGCGCAGCGGGCGATGGAACGGCTCGATGTCTGGCCGGCGGCGGCCTGCGTGAAGGTCGGCGACACGCTGAGCGACGTCGAGGAGGGGCTGAACGCCGGCATGTGGACGATCGCGCTCGCCGTCTCCGGTAACGAGGTCGGCCTGTCGCTGGCCGACTGGCGGGCGCTGCCGCCGGACCGCCAGCAGGCCCTGCGCGACAGCGCGACGGCCCGCCTGGCATCCGCCGGCGCGCACCGGGTGATCGACACGATCGCCGACCTGCCGGCCGCCCTGGACGCGATCGAGGCGGCGATGGCGCGCGGGGAGGGGCCGTGAGTTCGGTCGGATCGCGTTGGCGCACGTCAACCGATTCCCTCCTCCGGCGGGAGGAGGCGCCGCGCGCCCTATGCGGCGGGCATCCTTTTCCCAGCCCTCGCCTCCCAGAGGAGTAGGGGGAACACGCGCGCCGTCACGCCTTGCGCTACGGCTCGACCGTCAGCTGGACGCGGTCGGCGGCGTAGAGGGTCTGGCTGAATTCGATCGGCCGGCCGTCGAGGTCGACGTTCAGGTTCTCCGTCACCAGCACCGGCGCGCCCTCGGCAAGCTGCAGCAACCGGGCTTCCCGGCGGCTGGCGGGGCGGGCGGACAGGCGGGTTTCGCGGCGGGTGTAGTCGCCCACGCCGAACTCCGCCAACGCCGGCGTGATCGCGCCGTGGCGCTCGACCGCTTCGGCCAGGCCCGGGAAGCGGTCGCCCGGGAAGTGCTGGTGCGACAGGTTGATCGGCACGTTGTCGGCGGTGCGCAGGGAGTCCAGCCGCTGCACGCTCGCCCCGACCGGGATCGCCAGCCGCTCCGCGACCGCCCGGTCCGCGCTCACCGTGGCGGCGGCCAGCAGCTTGCCGCCGGGTGTTTGCTTGTTACGCCGGATGTTCTCTGAAAACCGGGTCCGCCGCGACAGGCGATAGTCGATCAGGTCGGTACAGACGAACGTGCCGCGCCCCTGGGCGACCGTGACGATCGCCCGGTCCTCGAGGTCCGCCACCGCCCGCCGGACGGTGTGGCGGTTGACGCCGTAGCGCTGGGCGAGCGCCGCCTCGGTGGGCAGCTGGCCGCCCGGCGGCAGCGTGCCGTCGGCGACCTGCCCCTCCAGGTCGCGGGCGATCTGACGCCAGATCGCAAGCCCGCCGCGGCGTTCGATGTCGGTCACCTTGCCTCCTCAGGGCGGAATTCGTGTGGCAACGGGCGAAACCTTCCGCGAGCTTGCCAGTGCGCGGCTTCACGAAAGCTTCACACCGCCGGCCTTTACACCGGCGGCCGCCCGACGCAGGCTACCACTCACTCATATAGACATCTAGACAAATCTGCGAGTTGTCGAGCCCGTGAGCGCGAACCCCGGCATCCCCGATACCCCCGCGGCGTCAGCCGATACCGAGCCCGGCGGTGCGTCCGTGTCGGATGCCGTCGCCCGGCGGCAGCGCTGGATGGGTGCATTGGCCAAGGCCGACCCGGGCGAGCTGGCGGAGCACTGGGCGGGGCTGTCCGAGCTGCCGGGCTGGCAGCGTCTGCGGGCGCCGGAGGCCGGCATGGTGATGACCCGCGGGCGGATCGGCGGCGACGGCCAGCGCTTCAACCTCGGCGAGGTGACGGTGACCCGCTGCACCGTGCGGATCACCGACGGTGCGGAGCAGGGCCTGACCGGGCATGCCTACGTCATGGGGCGCGACAACACCCACGCCGAACGCGCGGCGGTGCTGGACGCGCTCCTGCAGGAGGCGTCCTGGGCGGCGCGGCTGGAGCGCACCGTGATCCGGCCGCTGCTGGCCGCGGCAACCGCCCGGCGCACGGCCGCCGCGCGCAAGGCCGGCGCGACCAAGGTCAATTTCACCACCGTCACCCGCGGGGAGGACTGAGGCGCCATGACATCCGCGTCGCAAGCTGCCGCCGGCGGCCGCCTCAAGCCCGGCTTCGCCGAACCCGTGCACGGCGCGCAGCAAGCGTTCCGGCGAATCCTGCAGGCGATGGCCCGGCCCGGCACGCTCCAGGACTGCGGCCGCGATCTCGACCCGCCGCCCGGCCTGTCGCCCGCGATGGCGGCAGTCTGCCTGACCCTGGCGGACGCCGACGCGCCGCTGTGGCTGGCGCCCGCGCTCGGGAGCGAAGCGGTCCAAGGCTACCTGAAATTCCACTGCAACGCGCCGATCCGCGACGACGCCCGGGAGGCGGCGTTCGTGCTGGCGGATGCCGCGGGCATGCCGGCGCTCGACGCCTGCGCGCAGGGGTGCGACCGCTACCCGGACCGAAGCGCCACCCTCGTGGTGGAGGTGCCCAGTCTGGCCGCCGACGGGCGCGGCGCGTGGCGCCTACAGGGCCCGGGGATCGCATCGACCGCCAGCCTGGCGGTGGGCGGCCTGCCCGGCGACTTTCCGGCGCGCTGGCGCGACAATGCGGCGCTGTTTCCCTGCGGCGTCGATCTGATCCTGACCCAGGGGCACACGCTGGCCGCGCTGCCGCGCACCACCCGCATCTCCGATCCGGTGGAGGGCTAAAGGCGATGTACGTGGCCGTCAAAGGCGGGGCCGAGGCGATCGCCAATTCCCTGCAGCTGCTGGCTCAGACCCGGCGCGGCGATCCCCAGGCGGCCGACCTCGGCGTCGCGCAGATCCGCGAGCAGCTGGGCCTGGCTGTCGACCGGGTGATGGCGGAGGGCGCGCTGTACGACCGCGAGCTGGCCGCGCTCGCCCTCAAGCAGGCGTGCGGCGACGTGCAGGAGGCGGTGTTCCTGCTGCGCGCCTACCGCACGACGCTGCCGCGCTTTGGCTACGCCCGCGCGGTCGACACCCAGGCGATGGCGGTGCGCCGGCGGATCTCGGCGACCTACAAGGATCTGCCGGGCGGGCAGGTGCTCGGGCCCAGCTTCGACTACACCCAGCGGCTGCTGGACTTCCAGCTGCTGGCCGACGGTGAGGCGCCGGCCGCGCCGGAGGACGCCGAAGACCCGGTCGCGCCGACGATGCCGGGTGTGCTGCAGCACCTGGACCGCGACGGCCTGATCGAGCCGTCGCCAGCGGACGATGCGACCGAAACGCCGGCCGACGTCACCCGCGCGCCGGTGACCTATCCGGCCGGCCGCGACACCTGGCTGCAGATGCTGGCGCGCGGCGACGAGGGCTACCTGCTGGCACTCGCCTATTCGACGCAGCGCGGTTACGGCAACGCGCACCCCTTCGCCGGCGAGATCCGGCTGGGCGAGGTCGCGGTCGGCTTCGTGCCGGAAGAGCTCGGCTTCGAGGTCGAGATCGCGGAGGTCACGCTGACCGAGTGCCAGATGATCAACCAGTTCCAGGGCTCCGAGGCCGCGCCGCCGCAGTTCACCCGCGGCTACGGCCTGACCTTTGGCCACAACGAGCGCAAGGCGATGTCGATGGCGCTGGTCGACCGCGCGCTGCGCTCCCGGGAACTGGGCGAGCAGCTGGTCGCGCCGGCGCAGGACCAGGAGTTCGTGCTCGCGCACAGCGACAACGTCGAGGCGTCGGGCTTCGTCCAGCACCTGAAGCTGCCGCACTACGTCGACTTCCAGTCGGAGCTGGTGATGCTGCGCGAGCTGCGCCGACGCTTCCACGAGAGCCGGTACACGCGGGAGGCCGCGGAATGAGCGCGCACGCCGACAGCCTCGCGGCCGCCCAGACGGTCGAGGGCTACAACTTCGCCTACCTGGACGAGCAGACCAAGCGGATGATCCGCCGGTCGCTGCTGAAGGCGGTGGCGATCCCGGGCTACCAGGTGCCGTTCGCCAGCCGGGAGATGCCGCTGCCCTACGGCTGGGGCACCGGCGGTATCCAGGTGACCGCAAGCATCCTGGGCGCCTGTGACACGCTGAAAGTGATCGACCAGGGCGCGGACGACACCACCAACGCAGTCAACATCCGCGCCTTCTTCGCCCGCACCGCCGGGGTCGCGACCACCACCCGTACCGAGGAGGCGAGCGTCATCCAGACCCGCCACCGGATCCCGGAGACGCCGCTGACCGACCAGCAGATCCTGGTCTACCAGGTGCCGATCCCGGAGCCGCTGCGCTGGCTGGAGCCGCGCGAGCGCGAGACCCGTATGCTGCATGCCTTGGGCGAATACGGCCTGATGCAGGTGTCGCTCTACGAGGACATTGCCCAGCACGGCCGGATCGCCAAGACCTACAACTACCCGGTCCAGGTCTCCGGCGGCTACATCATGGCACCCAGCCCGATCCCCAAGTTCGACAACCCGAAGCTGCACCGCAACCCGGCGCTACAGCTGTTCGGCGCCGGGCGTGAGAAGCGGATCTACGCGGTGCCGCCGTATACGGACGTGCGCAGCCTCGACTTCGACGACTACCCCTTCGATGTCGAGCACTGGGACACCGCCTGCGCCCTGTGCGGCGCCACCGACAGCTACCTGGACGAGATTGTGACCGACGATGCGGGCGGCCGGCGCTACGTCTGCTCCGACAGCGACTACTGCGATCGGCGGCGCCAGGCCGGCGATACGGGAGCAGCCCGATGAGCGCGCACGCGGCCCGCGGCGCCGATCACCCGATCCTGTCGGTGCGCCACCTGAGCAAGCGGTTCGGCCGGGTGCAGGCGGTCGACGACGTCTCGTTCGACCTGTTCCCGGGCGAGGTCCTGGGAATCGTGGGCGAAAGCGGCTCCGGCAAGACCACGCTGCTGCGCGCGGTCGCGGGCCAGGAAGCCCCGGATACCGGCGCCGTGCTGTACCGCGACCGTTGGGGCGGCTTGGTCGACCTGCACGCCCTGCCGGAGGGCCGGCGCCGGCGTCTGCACCGCACCGATTTGGGCCTGGTGCAGCAGAACCCGCGCGACGGCCTGCGCATGGGCGTCTCGGCCGGCGCCAACGTGGGCGAGCGGCTGATGGCGCTCGGCCACCGGCACTACGGCACCATCCGGCAGAGCGCGCACGACTGGCTGGCCCGGGTCGAGGTCGATCCGGCGCGCCTGGACGACCCGCCGGCGCAGCTGTCGGGCGGCATGCAACAGCGTCTGCAGATCGCCCGCAACCTGGTGTCGGAGCCGCGGCTGGTGTTCATGGACGAGCCGACCGGCGGCCTGGACGTCTCGGTCCAGGCGCGGCTGCTCGACCTGTTGCGCGGGCTGGTCGGCGAACTCGGCCTGGCGGTCGTGCTGGTCACCCACGATCTGGGCGTGGCCCGGCTGCTGGCGCACCGGCTGATGGTGATGCAGGCGGGTCGGGTGGTCGAAACCGGCCTGACCGATCAGGTGCTGGACGACCCGCAGGCCGCCTATTCGCAGCTTCTCGTCTCCTCGATCCTGCCGGTGTAGTACAATGGACGCAGACACCCCCGCCGCCGCCAGCGAAGAGACCATGCCGCGCACCGCCGACCCGGGCCGCCTGATGATCGACGTGCGCGGCCTCAGCAAGACGTTCACGCTGCACCACCAGGGCGGCGTTCGGCTGGCCGTGCTGGACGCGACCGACTTGCAGGTCGCCGGCGGGGAGTGCGTAGTGCTGCGCGGGCCCTCGGGGGCTGGCAAGTCCTCCCTGCTGCGCTGCCTCTACGGCAACTATCTGGCCCAAAGCGGCACGATCCAGGTGCGCGGCGC
Organism: Rhodovibrio sodomensis; assembly: GCF_016583645.1. Lineage (GTDB taxonomy): Bacteria > Pseudomonadota > Alphaproteobacteria > Kiloniellales > Rhodovibrionaceae > Rhodovibrio > Rhodovibrio sodomensis. Next base: position 93,123 of record NZ_NRRL01000005.1, read on the forward strand.
GGACGGCTGGGTCGACGTCGCCAGCGCGCCCGCCCGCCGGATCCTGGAACTGCGGCGCACCCATCTCGGCTACGTCAGCCAGTTCCTGCGTGCGATCCCGCGCGTTCCGGCCGAACAGGTGGTCGCCCAGCCCGCGATCGACGCCGGCACGCCCGGGGACCAGGCCCTCGAGCGGGCACGGACGGCGCTGGCCCGGCTGAACATCCCGGAAAACCTCTGGCATCTGCCGCCGGCGACCTTCTCCGGCGGCGAGCAGCAGCGGGTCAACGTCGCCCGCGCGTTCGCGCGCGACTTCCCGATCCTGCTGCTGGACGAGCCGACCGCCTCGCTCGACGCCGCCAACCGCGACGTCGTGGTCGAGCTGGTCAACGCCGCGCGCGACCGCGGTGCCGCGATCGTCGGCATCTTTCACGATTCCGCTGTGCGCGCGGCGGTCGCGACCCGAATTCTCGACCTGCCCGGCAAGGCGGAGGCCGCATGACCGTTCCCAAGGCGCCCGCAACCCGCAGCACCCTCTCCGGCCCGCTGGCCCGGGGCGACACCGACGAGCTGATCCTGACCAACGCCCGGGTGGTCGGCCCCGGCGGGGTCTGGCACGGCCACGTCGTGGTGCGCGAGGGCACGATCGCCGAGGTGGGCGAGGGCGACACCCGCGTGCCCGGCGCGGTCGACCTGGAGGGCGACCTGCTGACCCCGGGTCTGGTCGAGCTGCACTCCGACAACCTGGAGCATCACATCCAGCCGCGGCCCAAGGTGCAGTGGCCGTTCCCGCCGGCGATCATGGCGCACGACGCGCAGATCGCCGGCGCCGGGATCACCACGATCCTGGACGCGCTGCGGCTGGGCGACGACGACGTCGGCGGCGAGGCGGGCCAGTCGGCGCAGCTGGTCGACGCGATCGCCGAGGCCGGCCGGCGCAACATGCTGCGCGCGGAGCACCTGCTGCACATCCGCGCCGAGCTGGCGGTGCCCGACCTTGCCGAGGCGGTCGAGCCGTTCACCTGGAACCCGAGCCTCCGGCTGGTCTCGCTGATGGACCATTCGCCGGGCCAGCGGCAGTTCCAGGACGTCGAGGTCTGGAAGACCTACTACCGCGGCAAGTACGGCTATACCGAAGCGCAGCTGGACGCGCTCGCCTGTGATTTGCAGGCGCGCGCGGCGCGCCATGGCGTGCGCAACCGCGAGGCGCTCGCCAAGCTGTGCGTCGACCACTACATCCCGCTTGCCAGCCACGACGACACCACCGAAGAGCACGTCGCCGAGGCGGCGGCGCTGGGTGTGAGTGTGTCCGAGTTTCCGACCACGCGGGCCGCCGCCACGGCCGCGCACCGGGCCGGGATCGCCACGGTCGCGGGTGCGCCCAACGTGGTGCGCGGCGGCTCCCACTCCGGCAACGTCGCGGCGGAGGAGCTGGTCGGCGCGGGCGTGCTGGACTGCCTGTCCAGCGACTACGTCCCGGTCAGCCTGTTGCACGCGGTGTTCGGGCTGCATCGAAAGACCGGCCGGGACCTCTCCGACCTGTTCGCGCTGGTCACCCGCAACCCCGCGCGCATGGTCGGCCTGACCGACCGCGGCGAGATCGCGCCCGGTCAACGCGCCGATCTCTTGCGCGTCCGCGACCAGGCCGACGCCCCTGTGATCGGCACCGTCTGGCGCGCCGGCCGCCGGGTCGCCTGACCGAGTACCCGCCGAGGCGCGGTCGGGCAGGCTGGCACCGGCACCCGGCGGAGGCCTTTTTCCGTCCAGGCCCGCGCGCAACGTGGATTGCGCAAGCGCGGCGACCGTAACCCGATCGAACCGCCTTCAGATCAGGCGGGCGCGCAGGGCGGCGCTGGTGCGTTCGACCAGCACGACGAGCGCGAAGATCGACAGGATGATCGTGGCCGCCTCGTTATAGTCGAACATGTCCATCGCGGCCTTGAGCTCGATCCCGATGCCGCCCGCGCCGACCAGGCCGAGCACGACCGACGAGCGGGTTGCCTTCTCCAGGGCGAACAGCGAGGTGGCCACCATCGACGGCATTGCCGCCGGCAGAACCGCGCCCAGGACGATACCGCTGCGCCGGGCGCCGAGTGCGGTCAGCGCCTCCTGCGGGCCGGGATCCGCTTCCTCCATTGATTCCGCGAAAAAACGCGCACAGAAGCCGAGCGTGTCGACGGTGAGCGCGAGCACGCCCGCGAACGGACCCAGCCCCACGGTGATCACGAAGAAGATCGCCCAGATCAGGTCCGGGACGGTGCGCACGAAGGTGATCACCCCGCGCGCCAGGTAATAGACCGCGCGGTTGGGCGTCTGGTTGCGCGCGGCCATCACCGCGAACGGGATCGACAGAGCCACGCCGAGGACGGTACCGACGACCGCCATTTGGAAGGTCTCAAGCATCGTGGCGCCGATCGAGTCCATGCGCCCGAAGGCCGGCGGAAACATCTCGCTGACCAGTCGGCCCATCGATGGGACGCCTTCGATGAAGGTGGATACCGACATCTCCGCGGCCTGGAAACACCAGATCACGAACGCCGCGACCGCGACGTAGAGGGTGAAGGACAGGGCGTCCGGGCGCGGCAGGCGGTCGGGCAGCTCCCGTCGACGGTCGGGCTGGCGGGTCGGATCAGCCATACAGCACCTCCCGCGGCGACCGTTCGGCGGCCGGGACGGGGCCGTAGAGTTGGCGCAGGCCGTCGAAGTCGACCTCGCCGACGGCGCGGTCGAACATCACCCGGCCCTGTCGGAGCGCCAGGACGCGGTCGCCGTAACGCCGCGCGTGGTCGAGATCGTGGCAGGTGAACAGCACGCCCACGCCTTCGTCGCGCATCAACTGGGCGAACAGCTCCATCACCTCTTCGCCGGCCGTCGGGTCGAGCGAAGCCGCCGGCTCGTCGGCGAACACCAGGCGTGGGCGCTGCATCAGGGTACGCGCGATCGCGACGCGCTGCGATTGCCCGCCGGACAGCCGGTCGGATCGCCGGCCGGCCAGCTCGGTGAGGCCGACCCGCTCCAGGCACGCGAGCGCCTCCGCACGCAGCCGGCCGGGGGCGGTCGCCTGGAACCAGTTGCGCGGGCTTGCCGCACGCGCCTGGGCGCCGTGCAGCACGTTCGACAGCACCGACAAACGCGGCACCAGGTTGTGCCGTTGAAAGACGAACCCGACGTGCGCGCGCAGCCGGCGCAGCGACCGCTCGCGCGCGCTCATCACGTCTTGGCCGAGCATCTCGATTTCGCCCGTGTCCGGTTCGATGAGGCGCAGGCAGCAGCGCAGCATGGTCGACTTGCCGCTGCCGTTTGCGCCGATCACCGCCAGGCTCTCGCCTTCGCGCAAGACGAACGCGACGTCCTGCAGGACGTCCGCCTCTTTCGCGCCGTAGCGCTTGCGCAAGCCGCGTACCGTCAGTTGCTCCGAGCGGTGCGGTGCACCCGGCGAGGCGGCCGTCCCCGGTGCCCGCGCACCGGGGACGACCGCCGTCTCGGCCGGTTGGACCGACATTAGTTGCCTACGAACTCGGCGAACTTCGGCCGGTCGATCGTGCGGTAGGCCTCGCGGACGTAGTCGTAGTCGTCCGCGTCGATGTTGGCGACGAACTTCATACCGGCGTATTTCTTGTTCTCTTCACCGCCCTTCTGCACGACCGCCTGGACGAACTGGTCGGAGTTGCCCACGATCGCTTCGCGGACCGCTTTGACCATCGCGTCGTCGACGTGGGTGCCGGCGAGCAGCACGTCGTTCGGCAGGTCGGGGCCGCGCGCGATGACGCGGAACGCGCCGGGCGCTAGGTCCGACTTCTCGCGCAGCCGCAGGTAGTCGTCCATGTAGTTGGTGCCCCAGGCCGCGATGTCGCCGCGGCGGAGGCTTTCCAGGGCGATCTTCTGGGTGGTGTGGACCAGTTCGACGTCCTCCATCGGGTCGATGCCGTAGTCCATCAGCAGCTGCGCCGGGCCCAGGTGCGAGGAGGTCGAGCCGATGTCGCCGACCGCGACCTTCTTACCCGCGAGGTCGCTGACCGAGGTAATCCCGCTGTCGGCCATTGTGATGATGGCGGAGAAGTAGTCCGGCCGGCTGAAGCCCAGCACCGGCTGGGCGTCGGTCAGCTTGTTCATGACCACGAACTCGGCCGGGCCGGTCAGTACGAAGTCGACCCTCTCGCTCTTCAACAGCTCGACCGAGGCGGTCCGGCTGGTAACCGGCGCGAACTCGACCTCGTAGCCGGTCTCCTCCTTCAACAGACTCGAAAATGCGTCCCAGTCCCGACGTAGTTGCTCCAGGCCGGAGACGTCGGTGACCGTCATGGTGATCGTGTCGTCGGCGGCCTCGGCCGGAACCGCGGCCGGTGCGGCCAGCCCCAGTGCGACGGCCGCGGCCGACAGATAGGTGATCCAACGCATCGATGTATCCTCCCGTTGCTTGGCTATTACCGCGCGGTCCGTGGGCTGACGGACCCGCGCAGGGCGATCGCCCCATCTCCAAGGGCGCGAGCGCTCGTCGCGCAATCGGGACGATGCGCCATCGGGTATGACGGCAAGACCAAGGAACGGTGTCAGTGATGTTAAGTCTCCATGAATGGACCAATGACGAAATTGTCTAATAAAGAGATAGCAAGAACAGTGTGTAAACAAAATTGTAATATGACGAGTGGGGGTTAGGCGAATATAACTCGATCGTCGAAAAAACGATACACGTAAAAAGGGACGTGATTGATGTCACCGCAGGACCGAAGCATCGCAACTGAGGACATTCAAGCAGCGACGAATACCGCCGCACCCTCCGATACGCCGGATGTCACCCTGTTGGGCGGGCGTACGCTGTTGCCCGATGGGTCGTTGCAGGACGCCTGCGTAACCCTCGCCGCGGGCCGCATCGCGGCGGTGAGTGCGTCGGAGGGGCGTCCGGCGACCCGGCGGATCGACCTCGCCGGCCGTCTGTTGCTGCCCGGCATCATCGACCTGCACGGCGATGCGTTCGAACAGGTGTTGATGCCCCGCTCGGGCGTACGCTTCCCGATGGACCTCGCGCTGGCGGAGATCGACCGGCAGCTGATCGCCAACGGCATCACGACCGCGTACCACAGCCTGACCTACAGCTGGGAGCCTGGATTGCGCGGGCGCGAGACGGTGGTCGAGCTGATGGCCGCGCTCGACCGGCTGGGTCCGGAACTCGCGTGCCAGCCGCGCGTTCATCTGCGCTTCGAACTGCATAACGTCGATGCGGTGGCGGAGGTCGCGGATTGGCTGCATGCCGGCCGCATCGACCTGATTTCGCTCAACGAGCATCTGGACATGATCACCGACCGGCTGGAGCGGGTGGACAAGCTGGCCCAGTACGCCGAACGCACCGGCCTTTCGATCACCCGGTACAAGGAGCTGGTCCAGCAGGTCGCCAAACGCGGCGCGGAGGTGCCGAACGGCGTGGCGCGGGTCTGCGCGGCCGCGCGTTCGGCCGGTGTGCCGATCGCCAGCCACGACGACGACAGCCCCGACGTGCGCGGGCACTACCGCGACCTGGGCGCCCGGCTGTGCGAGTTTCCGGTCAATGCCGAAACGGCCGAGGCGGCGGCCGCGCACGGCGATCCCGTGATCCTGGGCAGCCCCAACGTGGTGCGCGGTGGCAGCCACGATGCGCGCATGACAGCCGAAAACGCGGTGCGCGCCGGCCTGTGCAACGTGCTTACCACGGATTATTACTATCCGGCCCCGCTGATCGCGGCGTTCCGGCTCGCCGACGCCGGCGCGTGCGACTTCCCGGCCGCCTGGGATCTGGTGTCCGCTGGGCCGGCGCGGGCCGCCGGTCTCGACGATCGCGGCACGGTCGCGGTCGGGCAGCGCGCCGATCTGGTGGCGGTCGAGCCGGGGCCGCTGCCGCGCGTGGCCGCCACTTGGACTGGCGGGCGGATGATGTACCGGGCCGACCCGCGCGTGGTCGGCTGAGCCGGTCGGGAGCCGCCGACCCAGGCTCCCGTCGGGTGCGCCCCGCGACACCGCGGCACGGCCCTACCTACCTGGAATGCGCGTGCCGGGCGTGCTACACGGAAATTGGCGACAGGATTGTTCACAATTCAGCGGATCTGGCAGGGGCATGCCGGAAGGACTGGACGGGGCTGCAGCCGGGTATAGCACGGCCGGGCACGTCGCGGCCGCGCCCGGCGGCGGGGACGCGGTCGCCGCGTCGATCTACGACCAGCTGTCGGGGGCGATCTTCGACCGGCGGCTACCGCCCGGCACCAAGCTGGTGGAGCAGAACCTGGCCGCGATCTTCGGGGTCAGCCGGGCGCGCATCCGCACCGTCCTGGGCCGGCTGGCGCACGATCATCTGGTCACGCTGGAGCGTAACCGCGGAGCACGCGTCTCCACCCCCGGCGTCGACGAGTCCCGCGAGGTGTTCGACGCGCGCAAGCTGATCGAGGACGGCACCGTGCGCGCCGCCGCGCGCAACGCCACCCCGGCCCAGCTGCGCCAGCTGCAGGCCCACGTCGGCGACGAAGCGGAGACCCGCCGGCGCGGCGACCGGCAGGCTGGGATCCGGCTGTCCGGGCGCTTCCATCTGCTGTTGGCGGAAGCCGGCGGCAACCAGGTCCTGCTCGACCTGCTGCGCGGGCTGGTCGCGCGCTCCTCGCTGGTGATCGCGCTCTACGAACGCCCGGGGCAGGGCGACTGCTCCAATCACGACCACCAGCAGTTGCTGGACCGCGTCGCGGCCGGCGACGCCGACGGTGCGGCCGGCAGCATGGCCGCCCATCTGGACGAGATCCGCGGCCAACTGGACCTGAGCGCCCAGGGCAGCAGCCGGGTCAGCCTGGAAAGCGTGTTCGGGCAGGCGGGGTAGGTCGTCTTACAGCATTCGTAGGGTGGGCAGCTTCCACGGAACCTGCGATCAATCGGCCAGAACGCACGGCGCGCCGGCGGGTTTCCGCTCCTTCCGGTCGTGTCCCGCCAGGTGGTGTAGGAGCTGTGGGTAAGTCGGCCGCCGCAGCGACCGCCACGAGTCCGGCGGCGGCGGCCGACTTATCCATAGCGGTGGTCATCGCGTTTCCCCGGCAAGGTTTCGTCGCCGAACGCAAACCAACACCCGGAGATCCACGATGACCGACGATATGATGACCCTGCAGACCCTGCTGGCCAAGCAGCCCGATGCCGACGTGCTGCGCGAGATGATCGGCTTTGCCGCGCAGCGCCTGATGGAGCTGGAGGTCGGGGCCAAGACCGGCGCCGCCCATGGCGAACGCACACCCGACCGCCTGACCCAGCGTAACGGCTACCGCGACCGGAGCTGGGAAACCCGCGCCGGCACGGTCGAGCTGCGTATCCCGAAACTGCGCCAGGGCAGCTACTTCCCGGGGTTCCTGGAGCCGCGGCGGATGAGCGAGAAGGCGCTCACGGCCGTCATCCAGGAGGCCTACATCCAGGGCATCTCCACCCGCTCGGTCGACGAGCTGGTCAAGGCGATGGGGATGAGCGGTGTCTCCAAGAGCCAGGTCTCGCGGCTGTGCGAGGAGATCGACGAGCGCGTCACCTCGTTCATGAACCGGCCGCTGGAGGGCGACTGGCCGTATCTCTGGCTGGACGCGACCTACGTCAAAGTGCGCCAGCAGGGCCGGGTCGTCTCGGTCGCCGTCGTGCTCGCCATCGGCGTGAACACCGACGGCCGGCGGGAGGTGCTGGGCATGGACATCGGTGTTTCCGAAGCGGAGACCTTCTGGGTCGAGTTCCTGCGCAAGCTGCGCCGGCGCGGCCTGAAGGGCGTCAAGCTGGTGGTCTCGGACGCGCACGAGGGTCTAAAGGCGGCCGTGACCAAGGTCCTGAGCGCCACCTGGCAGCGCTGCCGTGTGCATTTCGCCCGCAACATCCTGGCCCACGCCGGCAAACAGGGCCGGCGCCTGGTGGCCGCATAGGCGCCTCTGGCGCCGACTGCGTGTCCATCGGCACCGCGTTCGCCCAGCCCGATGCCGCCTCGGCCAAGGTGCAGTGGCGCCAGGTCGCCGACGAGATGCGTCCCAAGCTGCCCAAGCTCGCGGCGATCATGGACGAGGCCGAGGAGGACGTCCTCGCCTACATGACGTTCCCGCGGAACCACTGGACCAAGCTCAGCTCGACCAACTCGATCGAGCGCACCAAAGCGGAGATCAAGCGGCGCACCGACGTCGTCGGGATCTTTCCCAACGAGGCGGCGATCACTCGCCTGGTCGGGGCGATCCTGATGGAACAGAACGACGAATGGGCGGTCCAGCGCTGCCGCTACATGACGCTGGCCACCATCAGCGAGGTCAGCGACGATAACGTGCCTCTGCTGGCCGCCGTCGCCAGCTGAACCCCGACGGAACCACGCCAGGGAACGCATCGACACCGCGGCTCTTACACCACGCTATGGGGCACGATCCTCCTTCCAATGGAGGAGAGCGGTTTTACCAGGTTGCGGCGCGCCCCCGACCTGCCCCGCACCTACCTTTCCTCGCCGCCGCGCAGCCAACGGGCGAGCAGGGCGCGTTCCTCCGGCTGCATCTGGGTGACGTTGCCGATCGGCATGGCGTGGCTGTCGACCGACTGCTGCAGCACCGACGCCGACCAGCGGCGCACCTGGGCGGGCGTTTCCAGAACGATCCCCTTGGGCGGCGCGTCGAAGCCCTGGTAGCTCGGCTCCCGTGCGTGGCAGGCGGTGCAGCGCTGCTGCACGATCGCCATCGCGACCGGCCGCAGGTGGCTGGCTTCCCGGTTCGCCTCGGCGGCCGCGGGCGCGTCGCCGGGCGCGAGCGTCTTGACCCCGGCCGCGCCGACGATCAGCGCCGCCATCGCCGCCCCGCCGGCGGGCAGCAGCCACGCCGGCATCCGGCCGGTGTGGCGCAGCACTAAAGCGTGGCGCACCAGCGCTCCCAGCGCGCAGATCGCCAGCAGCAGCACCCCGGCGTAGGGGTGGCCGTAGACCATCGGGTAATGGTTGGAGAGCATCAGGAAGACGACCGGCAGCGTGAGGTAGGTGTTGTGCACGCTGCGCTGCTTGCCGGTGAGGCCGAGCTTCGGGTCGGGCGTTTCGCCCGCGCGCATCGCCGCCACGATCTTCTTCTGGTTGGGGATGATCGTGAAGAACACGTTGGCGGTCATGATGGTCGCCATCGCCGCGCCGACGTGCAGGAAGGCGGCCCGGTCGCTCAGCAGCCACAGCGCGGCATAGGTGATCGCCACGATCAGGGCGACGACCGCCAGACCCAGCAGCCGGTCGTCGCGGGCGATCGGGCTGCGGCACAGGCCGTCGTAGACCAGCCAGCCGCCCGCCAGCAGACCCAGCCCCACGGCGATACCGACCGGATAGCTGAGCGTGCTGCCGACCGGCAGCAGGACGCTGGGCCCGGCCAAGTAGTAGACGATCGCCAACAGCGCCATGCCGGTCAGCCAGGTGCTGTAGCTCTCCCATTTGAACCAGTGGAGTTCGTCAGGCAGGTGGCTGGGCGCAACCTTGTACTTCTGGGCGTGGTAGAAGCCGCCGCCGTGGACCATCCAGATCTCGCCCTGCAGGCGCTTCTGCTGGGGATCGTCGGCGGTCGGCGTCAGGCTGTTGTCCTTCCAGACGAAGTAGAAGGACGAGCCGATCCATGCGATCCCGACGATCACGTGCGCCCAGCGCGCGATCAGGTTCAGCCAGTCCAGGATGGCGAGTTCCATGAGCGGTCCAGGTTCGGCCGTTTTAGGCAGGCGTGAGGTGGCTCAGCTGCCCCGGTAGATCGAGATCGACCAGGGCGAGAGCAGCAGCGGCACGTGGTAGTGCGCTTCCGGGTTGGAAATCCCGAAGCTGAGCGGGATCCGGTCCAGGAACGGCGTCGCGGTCGTGGTGTGGCCGGCGCGGGCGAAGTAGACGCCGGCCTCGAACACCCACTGGTACAGGCCGGGGCGGACGTCCGCGCCCTGCAGGGCCGGGCCGGCCAGCCGGCCGTCGTCGTTGGTGACGAAGTCGCCCACGCGCGTCGCACCGTCGTCCGCGTCTAGATACCAGAGCGCGAGCGGCAGGCGTGCCGCCGGGCAGCCGCCGGCGGTGTCCAGGACGTGGGTGGTCAGCTTGCCGGTGGGCGCGGGCTCCACGGTGCTCAGCAGGCGCAGCCAGGCGATCTTGCCGACCTCGTGCAGCGCGGTCGCCAGCTCCCGGTGCCAGGGGGTGTCCACGCGCCCCTCGAAGGCCGCCAGGATACGGGCCTTGTCCGCTCCGCGCACCGCCTTGATGAACGGAAAGCCGAAGCGCTCCCGGTAACGGCCGTTGAGCTCCTGGAAGCGCGCCATCTCGTCTTCGCTCAGGCTGTCCAGCCCGGCCGAGGCCTGCTCGCCGGACGATGCTTCCGTCAGCTCGCCCGCCACCGCTGCCCGGCCGGCCAAGTCGGGGTGGTTGCGCAGCAGGGCGAGCTGGCCTTCCTCGCCGGCGGCCTCGACCGCCGCCGTCATCGCCGCGTGCAGGGCGGTCAGGCTGTCGAACGGGCGCTGGCCTGCGACGCGCTCGGGAATCCAGGGGCTGTGCTCGAAGAGGCCGCTCAGCGCGTCGACGAAGCCGGCGGCGTCGCGGGCGTTCAGGTCGGCCAGGGTCAGGCGGTCGCTCACTTGGCGGCTTCTCCGGTCCGGTGGGCCTCGGGGCGCGCTGCGCCGTCCTCGGCGACGCTGTCTTCGGCTGGGGCGCTGTCGCCCGCAGCGTGGAACCGCCGCAGCAGGTCCGCCGCAGCGGCGACCGCGATCTCTTGCGGGCGCTTGCCGGGGATGCCGGGCAGGCCGATCGGGCAGGTGACCGCCGCGACGCGCGGCTCCGGCAGGCCGTCGGCCAGCAGCTGCTTGCGGAACCGGGCCCATTTGGTCTTGGAGCCGATCAGGCCGGGCGCCGGCAGCTCCGGACGCGCCAGCAACGCGGCCAGCACTTTGTAATCGCGGGCGTGGCTGTGGGTCATCACCAGGCTCTGCGCGCCGGCGGGCAGCTCGGCAACGTAGGCCGCGGGCGCGTACGTGTGCACCGGTGTCGCGCGGCCGGGCAGCGGCGGCGTCAGCGCATCGTCGCGCTCGTCGATCCAGAGCACGCGCACGCCGCTGCCGTCCAGCGTGCGCACCAGCGCACGGCCGACGTGCCCGGCGCCGAACAGGGCCAGGGTGCCGATTGCCTGGGCCATCGGCTCGTACAAAAGCGTGACCGCCCCGCCGCAGCACTGTTCCCGGTCGGCGCCCAGCATCAGCTTTTCCGTGGTGGGCGTCGCGGCGCCCTCGGCCAGCAGGCGCCGGGCGGTCTCGCTCGCCGCGTACTCCAGCTGGCCGCCGCCGATGCTGCCGGCCTGAGTGTCCTCGGCCACCACCATCTTGGCCCCGGCCTCCCGCGGGGTTGAGCCGTGGGTTTCCAGCACGGTGACCAGCACGTGCGGCACTGCTGCCGCGTCCAGCCGGGCCAGGGCCGCGCGCCAGTCGCCGGCCCCGGCGCGGCCGGTTTCGTCGCCGATGCCGGCGGTCATGGCCGCGCGCCAGTCGCCGGCCCCGGCGCGGCCGGTTTCGTCGCCGATGCCGGCGGTCATGGCCGCATCGCCTCCACCGCGCGCAGGATTTTTTCCGGCGTCGCCGGCGCGTCCAGCGCGGCGGCGCGCCCACCGGGCCCACAGGCGTGAACCGCATCGCGCAGCGCCAGCCAGACCGAGTTCGCCAGCATCAACGGCGGTTCGCCCACCGCCTTGGAGCGGAACGCGGTCGCCTCCTCGTTGGGGGCGTTCTGCAGCAGCTCGATGCGCAGGTCCCGCGGGACGTCGCGGGCGGTGGGAATCTTGTAGGTGCTGGGCGCGTGGGTCAGCAACCGGCCCTCGGCATCCCAGACGCACTCCTCCATGGTCAGCCAGCCCAGGCCCTGGATGAAGCCGCCCTCGATCTGCCCGCGGTCGACGCCCGGGTTCAGCGAGCTGCCGACGTCGTGCAGGATGTCGGTGCGCAGCGGCTTCCACTCCCCGGTCAGGGTGTCGATCGCCACCTCCGACACCGCCACGCCGTGGGCGTAGTAATAGAACGGCCGGCCGCGGTTGGTCTCCCGGTCGAAGTGGATCTTCGGCGTGCGGTAGTAGCCGGTCGACGACAGCGACACGCGCGCCTGATGGCAGGCCTGCGCCAGTTCGCCGAAGCCGATCGTCTTGTTCCCGGCGACCGCCTGGTTGCCGGCGAACGTGACCGCGCGCGCGTCCGCCTCCAGCTGTTCGGCGGCGACCGCGCGCATCCGTTCGCGGATCGTCTCGGCCGCCTGCTTGGCCGCCATGCCGTTCAGATCGGAGCCGGAGGACGCGGCGGTCGGGGAGGTGTTGGGCACCTTCGCCGTCGTGGTCGCTGTCGCCCGCACCGCCGTGAGGTCGATGCCGAACACCTCCGCCACCACCTGGGCGACCTTGACGAACACGCCCTGGCCCATCTCCGTGCCGCCGTGGTTCAGCGCGACCGAGCCGTCGGTGTAGACGTTCACCAGCGCGCCCGCCTGGTTCATTTCCGGCTTGTTGAAGGAGATGCCGAACTTGACCGGCGCCAGCGCAAGGCCGCGTTTGATCACGTCGTTCCCGGCGTTGAAGCGGTCGATCTCGGCGCGCCGGCGGGCGTAGTCGCTGCTGGCGACCAGCTGGTCGATCATCTCCGGAATGCGGAAGTGCTCGACCGTCTGGTGGTAGGGCGTGAGCAGGCGGTCGGGCGCTGCGTAGAGGTTCAGCCGTCGGACCTCGAGCGGGTCCTTGCCCAGGCTGCGTGCGATCGCGTCCAGCATCGCCTCCGCCGCGAGCATGCCCTGCGGTCCGCCGAAGCCGCGGAAGGCGGTATTGGACTGGGTGTTGGTCTTGCAGAACAGCCCGGTCAGGCGGACGTGCGGGTAGTAGTAGGCGTTGTCGGCGTGGGAGAGCGCGCGCGACAGCACCCCGGGCGACAGGTCGACCGACCAGCCGCACTGTCCGGCGAGTTGCATGTCGACGGCCAGGATCCGTCCGTCGTCGTCGAAACCGACGTCCCAGTCGAGCTTGAAGGCGTGGCGCTTGCCGGTGACCAGCATGTCGCTGTCGCGGTCGAGGCGCAGCTTGACCGGCCGCCCGGTCTTGGCCGCTGCGACCGCGGCCAGCCCAGCGACCAGGCTGGCCTGGCTCTCCTTGCCGCCGAACGCGCCGCCCATCCGGCGCACCTCCACCTGCACGGCGGCGTGCGGCACCGCCAGCAGGTGCGCCACGATGTGCTGCACCTCCGTCGGGTGCTGGGTGCCGGAGTAGACGACCATCTCGTCGTCCTCCTGCGGCACGGCGAGGGCGACCTGCGTTTCCAGGTAGAAGTGGTCCTGGCAGCCGACCCGGGTGCCGCCCTGCAGGCGCCGCGGCGCCTCGGACAACGCCGGTCCCGGGTCGCCGCGCTGGAAGACGATCGGCGCCAGCAGGTAATGCTCGCGCGCAATCGCGTCGTCCAGGTCGAGCACAGGCTGCAGGGGTTCGCCGTGGACCTCGACCAGCTTGGCCGCCTGCCTTGCGGTCTCGAAATCCGCGGCCGCCACCGCCGCGACCGGATGACCGACGTATTCCGCGACCTCCGGCGGCAGCAGCGGTTCGCCCGGCATGACCGGCGCCATGTCGTTCTCGCCCGGGATGTCGCCCGCGGCGATCACGGTCGCGACGCCGTCGAGGGCCAATGCCTTCGCGGTGTCGATCCCGGTTATTCGGGCGTGCGCCCACTCGCTGGTGACCAGCGCCAGATGCAGGCAGCCGGCCGGTTCGCTCATGTCGTCGATGTATTTCGCCCCGCCGTCGACGTGGCGGAGCGCGCTGTCGTGCGGCGCGGTCTCGCTGACCCCGCCTTTATGGCGGGCGGTCGGGCGGGCCCGCGCCGGCGCGGCAGCGTTGTCGTCCGGGGCGAAGACGGGGCCGCGGCGGGTCATAGCGCCTCCAGCCGGGTGACGCCCTGACCGGCGGTGTCGTGCCAAAGGCGTTCGACCAGGTTGGCCGCGACCGCCTTGCGGTAGTCCGCCGTGCCGCGCGCGTCGGAGATCGGCGAGATGTCCTCCAGGACGGCCGATCTGGCCGCGCGCGCGGTCTCCCGCGTCCAGGGCTTGCCGGTCAGGAACGCCTCGGTGCCGGTAGCGCGCAGCGGCCGCGGCGCCACCCCGCCGAAGGCCGCGCGCAGCTCCGCGACCGTGCCGTCGTCCGCAACCGCGATCCGGAAGCAGCCCGAGACGCCGGAGATGTCCTGGTCCACCCGCTTGGCGATCTTGTAGCCGGCGAACCGGCTGCCGGGCGTGGGCGGGGGCACCCGGATCGCGGCGATCAGGTCGTCGGCCGCCATCACCGTCTGGCGATAGCCGGTGACGAAGTCCGCTGCCGCGACCCGGCGCCGGCCCCGCGGCCCGATCAGTTCCACCCCGGCGTCGAGCGCGATCAGGGCCGGCAGGCTGTCGCCAATCGGCGAGGCCGTGCCCAGATTGCCGCCGACCGTGCCGATGTTACGGATCTGCGCGCCGCCCAGCCGACGGAAATAGCTGGCGAGATCGGGCGCTAGCGCGGCGAGGCGGTCCAGCATGTCGGCGTAGGGCGCGGCCGCGCCGACGACGAGCCCGCCGTCATCGGTGCTGCGCACCTCGTGCAGCGCGTCCAACCGGTCGAGTGAGAGGATCGTCGGCGGGTGCGCGCCGTCCTTGGTGACCTTGAGGCCGAGGTCGGTGCCGCCGGCCCACAGCCAGGCGTCCGGCAGCGCCGCGCGCAACGCGGCCAGCTCGTCCAGCGTGGTGGGGGCGACGAACCGGCCGCCGTCCGGGGCGGTGTAATCCAGCCGTGTGGTGCGCCGGTCCTGCTGCCCGGCGTCGAGGGCCGGGTCGTTCGGGCGCGGCTGGGTCACCGGCAGGCTGCGTGCGGCGTCGAGGATCGGGCGGTAGCCGGTGCAGCGACACAGGTTGCCGGCGAGCGCGTCCATCAAACTGTCGTCGTCGCGCTCCGGGCGCGTCGCGATCGCCGCCAGCGACATCACGAACCCGGGCGAGCAGTAGCCGCACTGCGTGGCGAACTGCTCGGCCATCGCCGTCTGCGCTGGGTGGGGCTGGCCCTGGCCGTCGCTCAAGCCCTCCGTCGTTACCACGCGGCAGCCGTCGAGCTGAGCCAGCGGCAGGATGCAGGCGCACACCGCACGCCAGTCCGGCGTGCCGTCCGCCCGGGTCTGGCCGCGGTCGAGCAGGACCGTGCAGGCGCCGCAGTCGCCTTCCGCGCAGCCTTCCTTGGTCGCGCGCAGCCCCTGAGCCCGTAGCCAGTCCAGCGTCATCCGGTGGGCTGGCTGGTCGGCCACGCGCCGCGGCGATCCGTTCAGGGTGAACTGCAACTCCGTCATCACACGCCAGCGCCCCGCGGGGTTCCAGGAAAAGCACACCGGAAAAGGGTATCAGCGGGCGATATCGTCCACAATGTGTCCGAAAAATTGTCGACAATCCGCGAAAGCCGCGGCTACCCTCGCGTTCCGTCGGCGCTCTGGCCCCTTTGGCAAAGGCGCGGCCTTTCGCGCCGACGGCGAACCGGGCTACAACGACCCATCCGGCACACACGCGAAGATAACAGCCGGCTGGACGCAGGGAAGGTCGCGCGCAACCGCAAAGCAGCCGGGCGCGCCGCCAGGGCACGATCACGAGAGGGAGGCGTCGAGGGATGCCGTTTCGTTTGACACAGACCGTCCGGGCGCTGGCGCTTGGGATCGCCGTCGCGCTGGGCGGGATCGCCACGGGCGGTACGCCCGTCCATGCGCAGGATCAGTTGTCGGTCAAGTTCACGCTGGACTGGAAATTCGAGGGGCCGGCCGCGCCGTTCCTGCTGGCCAACCAGCGCGGCTATTTCGAACAGGAAGGCCTGGACGTCACGATCGACTCCGGCAACGGCAGCGCGGGCGCGGTAACCCGCGTGGCCTCGGGCGCGTACGACATCGCCATGGCCGACCTGAACTCGATGGTCGAGTTCAACGCCCAGAACCCGGACAAGGCGATGACGGCGATGTTCATCGTCTACAACGCGCCGCCGTTCGCCATCTTCACGTTGGACTCCAGCGACATCGAGACCGCGCAGGATCTGGAGGGCAAGACCCTCGGCGCGCCGGTGTTCGACGCCCCGCGCAAGCTGTTCCCGGCGTTCGCGCGGGAGATGGGGATCGACCGCTCCAAGGTCAGCTGGCAGTCGATGGACCCGCCGCTGCGCGAGCCCATGCTGGTGCGCGGCGATGTCGACGCGATCTCCGGCTTCTACTTCACCAGCCTGCTCAACCTGCGCGCGCTGGGCGTCGGCCGGGACGATCTGAAGATCTGGCAGTACAGCGACGCGGGCCTCGATCTCTACGGCAACGGCCTGATCGCCTCGCCGGAGATGATGCGGAACCATCCCGACAAGCTGACCGGCTTCCTGCGCGCGGTCGTGCGCGGCTGGGCCGCGGTGATCAAGAACCCGGACGCCGGCATCGCCGCGGTCAAGCAGCGCGATCCGCTGATCGACGCGGCCCTGGAGAAGGACCGCCTGATGATGGCGATCGACAACAACGTGCTGACGCCGGAGGTCGCGCGGAACGGCATGGGCGGGATAAACCGCGAGCGCATGGCCCGGGCGATCGACCAGGTGGCGCTGTCGTTCGGCATCGAAGACGAGCCGAGCGTGGACGCGGTGTTCACGAGCCGGTTCCTGCCGGCCAAGGAAGAACGAATGCTGCCCACGAACTAGTGGCATCCGACTGATTCCCTCCTCCACTGGGAGGAGGGGCTAGGGGAGGAGGGTGCCGCAGGCGTCGGCCGCGCTTACCCCCTCTCCCTAGCCCCGTCCTCCCACGTGGCGGAGCCGGGATTTGATGTGCGCCGCGCGGTACGCCAGACGTGCCCCGGCGCCCTGCATCATCCCGATCCCAGCGAAAGGCCCGGGACTTGTCCGGTTTCATCGAACTCGACCGTGTGCGCCTGCGCTACCAGGAGGGTGACGAACTCGCCCTGGAGCAGACCTCGCTGGAGGTCGCGGAAGGCGAGTTCGTCGCCGTGGTCGGCCCGTCCGGCTGCGGCAAGTCCTCGCTGATGAAGCTGGTGACCGGGCTGCTGCCGCCCAGCGAGGGCAACATCACGGTGGCCGGGCAGGACGTGTCCGGGCCGATCTCGATCGTCGGCATGGCGTTTCAGGCGTCCACCCTTTTGCCCTGGCGCACCACGCTGCAGAACGTGATGCTGCCGCTGGAAATCGTCCAGCCGCACCGCAGCCAACTGCGCAGGCACCGCGCGGCGTACGAGGAGAAGGCCCGCGCGCTGCTGGCAGAAGTCGGGCTCAGCGGGTTCGAGGACAAATACCCCTGGGAACTGTCCGGCGGCATGCAGCAGCGCGCCAACCTGTGCCGTGCGCTGATCCACGAGCCGAAGCTGCTGATGCTGGACGAGCCGTTCGGCGCGCTCGACGCGTTCACCCGCGAGGAGCTGTGGGACACCCTGCAGGCGCTGTGGATGCAGCACGGCTTCACCGTGATCCTGGTGACCCACGACCTGCGCGAGGCGGTCTATCTCGCCGATACGGTCTACGTCATGAGCAAGCGCCCCGGACGGATCCTGGAGCGCCGGCACAACCCGCTTCCGCGCCCGCGCACCCAGGAGACCAGCTTCACCAGCCAGTTCGTCGATCTGGTTCACGAACTGCGCGACAAGATCAAGGACGTGAGGGCGGCCGATGGCTGAGGAGAGCATCACCCGCGACGCCCCCGCGCCGCCGGCCCGCCGGGACGACCGTCCGCTGGTCAAGCGCATGGCGACCCACCGGCGCACCCAGAAGGCGGCGCCTTACCTGTCGACGATCGGGCTGTTCGTGCTGTGGGAAGGCATCGTCCGGCTGTTCGACGTGCCGACCTACATCCTGCCCACGCCCAGCGAGTCCTTTGTCGCGGTCTGGGAATATCGGGACGCGATCTGGATGCACGCCGCCCAGACGCTCTACACCACGCTCGCCGGCTTCGCGATCGCGGTGGTGTTCGGCGTGCTTCTGGGCGCGCTGGTCGGCTCCTCGCGGGCGATCTACGACGCGGTCAATCCGCTGCTGATCGGCTTCAACTCGATCCCCAAGGTGGCGGTCGTGCCGATCCTGGTGATGTGGTTCGGTATCGGGAGTGTGCCGGCGATCCTGACCGCCTTCCTGATCTCCTTCTTCCCGATCGTGGTCAACGTCGCGACCGGTCTGGCGACCCTGGAGCCGGAGCTGCGCGACGTGCTGCGCTCGCTGGGGGCGACGCGCCGCGATATCCTGGTCAAGGTCGGCTTCCCGCGTGCGCTGCCGTACTTCTTCGCCTCGCTGAAGGTGGCGATCACGCTCGCCTTCGTCGGCTCCGTCCTGGCGGAGACGGTCGCCTCCAACCTTGGCGTCGGCTATCTGATGATGTCCGCCAGTTCCAAGTTCAACATGCCGCTCGTGTTCGCCGGGCTGATGGTGATTGCCGCCATGGGCATCGCGATGTACGAGGTCTGCAACCGGATCGAGCGGCGATCGACCAAGTGGGCGCACCGTGGCGATCAGTAACGGCGATTCCTCTTCCGAAGACCCGAAGATCGGTCCGGTCGGGCGCGACTATCCGCGCGACCTGATCGGCTACGCCGGCGATCCGCCGGACCCGAAGTGGCCGGGCGGGGCGCGCATCGCGGTCCAGGTCGTGGTCAACTACGAGGAAGGCGGCGAGCGCTGCCTGCTGCACGGCGACGGCGAGTCCGAGGCATTCCTGTCGGAGATCGTCGGCGCCGCGTCCTGGCCGGGCGCGCGGCACATGAACATGGAATCGCTGTACGAGTACGGCGCGCGCAGCGGTTTCTGGCGGCTGCGCCGGCTGCTCGCGGGCCGCGGCGTCCCGGTGACGGTGTTCGGGGTGGCGAGCGCGCTGGTGCGCAACCCGCAGGCGGTCGCCGCCATGCAGGCCGACGGCTGGGAGATCGCCAGTCACGGCCTGAAGTGGATCGACCACGCCGGCCTGAGCCGGGCGGCGGAGCGCGCGCACATCCGCAAGGCGCTGGCGCTGCACGAGCATGCGACCGGCGAGCGTCCGCAGGGCTGGTACACCGGCCGCACCTCCGCCCACACGACCGAGCTCGTGATGGCGGAGACGGACGTGCTCTATTCCGCCGACAGCTACGCCGACGATCTGCCCTACTGGATTGACGGGCCGAACGGGCCGTTTCTGATGGTGCCCTACACGCTGGACGCCAACGACATGCGCTTCGCTACGCCGCAGGGCTTCAACAGCGGCGACCAATTCGAGCGGTATCTGAAAGACAGCTTCGACACGCTCTACGAAGAGGGGCGGGCGGGCGCGCCCAAGATGCTCTCGATCGGCCTGCACTGCCGTCTCGCCGGCCGGCCCGGCCGGGCGGCCGCGCTCGCCCGTTTCCTCGACCATGCACTGGCGCACGAGGGCGTCTGGTTCGCGCGCCGGATCGATATCGCCCGGCACTGGGCCGAGACCCATCCGCCGGCCGCCCGGCCGGCATGACCCAGTTGACGCCCGAGCCGCTGACGCCCGAACCGCTGACGAGCGGGGCGTTCGCCCCGTTCGGCACCGTGCTGCAGCGCGCGGAGGCCGAGGCCTATCCGATCAACCAGGGCACGACGACGCGCTACAACGCCCTGTCCCACGTCGATCCGGGGCCGGACGGCGAGGTGATCGTCTCGATCTTCGCCGGCACCCGCCGGCCGACGCCGATCGCGGTCCGCATGTTGGAGCGCCATCCGCTGGGCGATCAGGTGTTCTGGCCGCTGTCGGACGCCGACTGGCTGGTCGTGGTCGCGCCGGGCGAGGCGCCGACGGCGGCGGACTGCCGCTGCTTCCGGGCGCGCGGCGACCAGGGCGTGCGCTACGCCGCCAACGTCTGGCACCACCCGCTGCTGACGTTGGAGCCGCGGCAGGACTTCCTGGTCCTCGACCGCCGCGGGCCGGGCGAAAACCTGGAAGAGATCTTCTTCGACGCGGCGCCGGCCACGATCGCCGGCGTCTAGGGCACGATGCTGAAAAGGTGGGCTCACCTTCCGGCTTCGTGCCCGGTTCTCCGGCGTGCAGGAGGCGCGCCCGGGCAACGACAAGAACCGTCAGGCAGACAGGGAGGTGGCGCGTGAAGCCATTCACGGCAGCGAGCTCGAGCAAAATCGATGAAGGTCGAGTCGGTCTTCATCGTGAATTTTGCTCTAACTCCTTGAAAATAGAGCAAGATTCAGCTGAAAGGTGGCTTCACCTTGCAGCATCTTGCTCGTACGGGAGGCTTGGCGACAGATGACCGATTCCGATCTGGAAGTGAGGCAGATCGACCCCTCGCTCTACAACACCGATCTGGCGCCGGTGAAGATGCAGGACCGCTCCTGGGGCTGGTTCGAGATCTTCAACGTCTGGGCCAACGATATTCAGAGCCTGTTCGGCTATACCCTGGCCGCCTCGCTGTTCCTCGCCTACGGGCTGAACGGCTGGCTGGTGTTCGCCGCGATCATCCTGGCCGGCTTCATCGTGATGCTGCTGGTCAACCTGTCCGGCCAGCCGAGCGTGCGCTACGGCATTCCCTACCCGGTGTTTGCCCGCGCCAGCATGGGGGTGCGCGGCGCCAATTTCCCCGCCATGGTCCGCGGGATCGTGGCGATCTTCTGGTACGGCGTGCAGACCTACTTCGCCTCGACGGCGGTCGATCTGCTGATCACCGGGGTGACCGGGATCGAGGGCGGCGCGACCTTCCTCGGCATGACCGCGATCGGCTGGCTGTCGTTCGCCATCGTCTGGTCGTTTCAGCTGTACCTCTTCTGGCAGGGGATCGAGTGGATCCGCCGGTTCCTGAACTGGGCCGGGCCGTTCGTCTACCTGGTCATGATCGCGCTGGCGGTGATCATCGTGGTGCGCGCGGGGGGCGGCCTGTTCGGCGAGTTGGGCAAAATCTTTGCCGCCCAGGAAAGCCCGGAAGGCGGCCAGCTGGGCGCTTTCCTCGCGGTCACCGGCACGATGATCGCCTATTTCGCCGCCGTGGTGATCAACTTCGGCGACTTCTCCCGGTTCGTGCGCAGCGAACGGGAGATGAAGATCGGCAACCTGCTCGGCCTGCCGGTCAACATGGTCGTGTTCTCGCTGCTGGCGCTGGTGATCACCGCCGGGACCGTGGACCTGTTCGGCGAGCAGCTGACCAACCCGACCGAGATCGTCGACCGCGTCGACAGCCTGGTGCTGACGGTGGTGGCGGCGGTGATCTTCTTTACCGCCACCGTGGGCATCAATCTGGTCGCCAACTTCATCCCGCCAGCGTTCGATTTGGCGAACCTGTGGCCCAGCAAGATCAACTTCCGGATCGGCGGACTGATCACCGCGATCGCCGCCTTCTTCATCGGCGGGCTTTGGGTGTCGCTGATCAGCCAGCTGGGGATCACCGGTTTCGTCAACACCCTGGGCGCGGTGCTGGCCCCGGTCTACGGCATCATGGTGCTGGACTACTACCTGATCAAAAGCGGCAAGCTCGATCTCCAGCAGCTGTTCTCCGCGGACGCGGCCGGCGCGTACTTTTACCAGCAGGGCTGGAACAAGCGGGCGATCCTGGCGTGGCTGCCGGCCGCGGCCTTCTCGATCGCGTCCGTCTGGGTGCCCGCGCTCGACGTGCTGTCCGGCTATAGCTGGGTGATCGGCGCGATTCTCGGCGCCGTGCTGTACTACGGCGCGATGCGCGGCCAGCCGCGACCCGCCGTGGCTTAGGTGTAGGCGGCCCCGCGGCTGCCCAACAAGCGGGCAGTTGCGGGGTCGTCGCGCCGATCTCTGCCCAAGGTGTAGGCGCGCGGCAGGCGCCGGTTTCGGCCGAGTCCGCCACCCCGGCGGATTCTGCCCGCTGGCACGGCTCTTGCTGGTCGGGTTCATGGTTAAAGCCGGAACCCCCGGGAAGAGGACCCAAGCCGGCCGATGGATGAGCAGGCCACCGAAGCCGCCGCACCGCCGCCGACCGCCGGCGCCGACGCTGTGCGCGATGCCGCCCGCGCCGGGCCGCGTCCGACGACGGCGCCGCTCGCGCGGTCGATCGGCGGCTGCCGGCTGGCGTTCGACTTGGCGCACGGGGGCACGCGCCTGAAAACCCGCGACCAGCGCGCGCCGGCAAGGCTGCTGACCCCGCGCGACCGGGCGGTCGGGATCGCCGGCGCCACGCTGGTCAACGAGGCCGGCGGGCTCGCCGGCGGCGACCGGCTGGAGCATGCGGTCGAGCTCGGGGCGGGCGCGGCGGCCGTCGTCACCGGCCAGGCGGCGGAGAAGGTCTACCGGTCGACCGGCCCGGCGAGCGTGCTGTCGACGGACCTGCAGGTGGGCGCGGACGGCTGGCTCGAATGGCTGCCGCAGGAGACCATTGTGTTCGACCGCGCGCACCTGAGCCGCCGCACCTCGGCGTCGCTTGCCGCGTCCGGCCGGCTGCTGGCAGGCGAGCTGACCGTGCTGGGCCGCACCGCGCGCGGCGAACGCACCGACCACGGGCGGCTGTTGGAAACCTGGCGCGTGCACCGCGACGGCCGGCTCGCCTGGGCCGACGGGCTGCGGCTCGCGCCGCCCAACACCGCGCTGGACGCGGCCGCGGGGTTCGACGGCTGTCCCGCGCTCGCCACCCTGATCTATGCCGGGCCGGATGCGGGCGACCGGCTGCCGGTCGCGCGGGAAATCCTGGCCGGGCACCGCGGTACGGAGGTGCGCGCGGGCGTGACCCAGGTGGCCGGTCTGCTGCTGGTGCGCGTGCTGGCGCCGACCGGGGCCGCGCTGCGCCGGACGGTGGCCGGCTTCTGGGCCGACTTCCGCGCCGCCGCCGCCGGCCTGCCGGCGCGCGTCCCGGCGGCCTGGCACACCTGACGGGCACAACCCGACGCGCAACAAGATCCAGACGGGAGGCTGAGGGCCGATGCAACTGAGCCCACGCGAGAAGGACAAGCTGATGGTCGCCACCGCGGCCATGGTCGCGCGCCGGCGCCTCGAGCGCGGGGTCAAGCTGAACTACCCCGAGGCGGTCGCGCTGATCACCGACTTCATCATGGAAGGCGCCCGCGACGGCCGCTCGGTCGCCGAGCTGATGCGCGACGGCGGCGAGGTGCTGTCGCGCGACCAGGTGATGGAGGGCGTGCCGGAGATGGTCCCCGACGTGCAGGTCGAGGCGACCTTTCCCGACGGCACCAAGCTGGTGACCGTCCACGATCCGATCCGCTGATCCCCGAGCCGAGAGAGGAAGCGCCGCCATGATCCCGGGTGAAATCGTTTGCGCCGACGGCGAATTGGACCTGAACGCCGGCCGCGAAACCAAGCAGCTGGAGGTCGCCAACACCGGCGACCGGCCGGTCCAGGTGGGCAGCCACTACCACTTCCACGAGGCGAATCCGGCGCTGTCGTTTGACCGCGCGGCCGCCAGGGGCTTCCGGCTCGACATCGCCGCCGGCAGCGCGATGCGCTTCGAACCCGGGCAGAGTCGCACGGTCCCCCTGGTCGCCTACGCCGGCCATCGCCGGGTCGTCGGCTTCCGCGGCGCGGTCGACGGGGATTTGTAGGAGCGAAAGTTCCCCCTCCTCCACTGGGAGAAGGGGGGCAGGGGGAGGTGGTTGCCCCGGATTGCGCGCTTACGACGGCGCCGATTTAAGGCAAGCGAGGAACGGCGAGGGTCTGCAGACCTACCTCTCCCTGTCCCTCTCCTTCCAGTGAAGGAGAGGGGACCCGCCGCAGACAGCCATTGAACGAGGCCGAAAGCGAAGGAACGCAAACATGGCCACCACGATCTCGCGCGATGCCTACGCCGACATGTTCGGCCCCACGATCGGGGACAAGGTCCGGCTCGCCGACACCGAGTTGTTCATCGAGGTCGAGGAGGACCGCACCGTCTACGGCGAGGAGGTCAAGTTCGGCGGCGGCAAGGTGCTGCGCGACGGCATGGGCCAGTCGCAGGCGACCCGCGCCGAGGGGGCGATGGACACGGTCGTTACCAACGCCCTGATCCTGGATCACTGGGGCGTGGTGAAGGCGGACGTCGGCCTGCGCGACGGCCGGATCGCGGCGATCGGCAAGGCCGGCAACCCGAACGTCCAGCCGGGCGTGGACATCGTGGTCGGCCCGGGCACCGAGGTGATCGCGGGCGAGGGCAAGATCCTGACCGCCGGCGGGCTCGACGTGCACATCCACTTCGTCTGCCCGCAGCAGGTCGAGGACGCGGTGGCCAGCGGCCTGACCACCATGATGGGCGGCGGCACCGGCCCGGCCGCCGGCACCAACGCCACCACCTGCACCCCCGGCGGCTGGCACATCGGCCGGATGCTGCAGGCCGCCGAGCGGCTGCCGGTCAACCTCGGCTTCTTCGCCAAGGGCAACTCCTCCCGGCCCGACGCGCTCGCCGAGCAGGTGCGCGCGGGCGCCTGCGCGCTGAAGCTGCACGAGGACTGGGGCTCCACCCCCGCGGCCGTCGACACCTGCCTGTCGGTCGCCGACCAGCTCGACGTGCAGGTGTTGATCCACACCGACACGCTGAACGAGTCCGGCTTCATCGAGGACACGGTGAAGGCGATCCAGGGCCGTACCATCCACGCCTTCCATACCGAGGGTGCCGGCGGCGGCCACGCGCCCGACGTGATCAAGCTGTGCGGCGAGGCGAACGTCCTGCCCAGCTCCACCAACCCCACGCGCCCGTTCACGGTGAACACGGTGGACGAGCATTTGGACATGCTGATGGTCTGCCATCACCTGGACCGCCGCATCCCGGAAGACGTCGCCTTCGCCGAAAGCCGGATCCGCAAGGAGACGATCGCCGCCGAGGACATCCTGCACGACCTGGGTGCCTTTTCGATCATGGCGTCCGACGCGCAGGCGATGGGCCGGGTCGGGGAGGTGATCTCCCGGACCTGGCAGACCGCCGACAAGATGAAGCGCCAGCGCGGCGCCCTGCCGGAGGAGCGCGGCGACAACGACAACCTGCGCGCCCGCCGCTACCTCGCGAAATACACCATCAACCCCGCGATCGCGCAGGGCGTGTCGCAGTACGTCGGCTCGATCGAGCAGGGCAAGCTGGCCGACCTGGTGCTCTGGGACCCGGCGTTCTTCGGCGTGAAGCCGGCGATGGTGATCAAGTCCGGCGCGATCCTGTCGGTGCCGATGGGCGATCCCAACGCCTCCATTCCCACGCCGCAGCCGGTGCACTACCGCACGATGTTCGCCGGCTACGGCCGGGCGATGACGCAGAGCGCGGTCACCTTCGTCTCCGGCGCCGCACTCGACACCGGCGATCCCGCGGGCGAACTGGGCCTGGCGCGCCAGCTGCTGCCGGTCGCCAACACCCGCCGCCTGAGCAAGGCGGACATGGTGCTGAACGACAAGACGCCGGACATGCAGGTCGACCCGGAAACCTACGAGGTCCGCGCCGACGGCGAGCTGCTGACCTGCGAACCCGCCGCCGAGCTCGGCCTGGCGCAGCGCTATTTCCTGTTCTGATAAGGGATTGGGCGATGGTGTTGAGGTCTCGCGCAAGCGCCCCGTCGGGCCAACTGGTTCCCCTCCTCCAGTGGGAGGAGGGGCGAGGGGAGGAGGGTGCCCCGGTGTCAGCGGTGCGGCTACCTCCTCTCCCTAGCCCTCTCCTCCCAGTGGAGGAGAGGGGATCAGTTGCGGCCCCCGTGGAAAGCCAAGGAGCCACCCCATGACCGGCGATCTGCCGCGCGCGTCGCGGGTCGCCGCGCCGGGACAGTGGCCGGCGGGCGACGCGGTCGCGACGCTGACGCTGGCCTACGTTGACCGCCATCTGCGCCGGCGTCGGCTGAGCACGGATGACGGGACCCGCCTGCTGCTCGACCTGCCGCGGCCGAGGCTACTGCACGACGGCGAAGGGCTGGATCTGGGCGACGGCCGCTGGGTCGGCGTGCGCGCCGCGGCCGAACCGGTGGTCGAGGCGCGGGCGAGGGACCCCCGGGAGCTGGCCCGGCTGGCCTGGCACGTCGGCAACCGGCACACCGCCTGCCAGATCCTCGACACCGCGATCCGGGTGCTGGACGATCCGGTGCTGGCCGACATGCTGGCCGGCCTCGGGGCGGAGGTGGTGCGCACCGAGGCGCCGTTCGCGCCGGAGCCCGGCGCCTATTCGAGTGGCCACGGCCGGACGCACGACGTCGACACGCTTGCCGACGGGCCGGAAGCGGCGCCATGATGCCGGATACGCCCACGCCACCCGCGCCCGCGCCGCTAGGCCCGGGCGCGCTCTTGCGCCTGAACGCGTGGCTGTCGCCCTCCTACCCGGTGGGCGCCTACAGCTTCTCCCACGGGCTCGAGGCAGCCGGCGGGGCAGGGCTGCTGGAAACCGCCGGGGCGCTGCAGTCGTGGCTGGAACGGTTGCTGCTGGACGGTGCCGGGGTCAGCGACGGTGCGTTTCTGGCGCACGCCCATACCGCGGTGGTGGACGGCGATGACGCGGCGCTGCGCGCGGTACACGACCTCGCGCTGGCGTTCCAGCCGTCGGCGGAGCTGGCGCTGGAGACGCAGGCGCAGGGCCGAGCCTTCCTGCGCCAGACCCGCTCCGCCTGGCCGTGCGCCGCGCTCGACCGGCTCGCCGCGATGACCGACGGGCCGGTCGCCTATCCGGTCGCGGTCGGCGCCGCGGCGGCAGGGCACGGCGTGCCGCTGGACGCCGCGCTGCCCGCCTATCTGGGCGCGTTCGCCGGCAACCTGGTCTCGGCCGCGCTGCGGGTCCTGCCGATCGGCCAGAACGCCGGGCAGACCGTGCTGGCGCGGTTGACCCCCAGCATCGAGGCCGCCGCGGCCGCCGCCCGCGCGACCCCGCTCGACGCGGTCGCCACCGCGGTACCGCACGCCGAGATCCTGTCGATCGCTCACGAAACCCAGTACACGAGGTTGTTCCGCTCATGACCGCGTCTCACGGCCCCTTACGCATCGGCATTGGCGGCCCGGTCGGCTCCGGCAAGACGGCACTGGTGGAAGCGCTGTGCCGGACGCTGCAGCCGACCTACCAGCTCGCCGTGGTGACCAACGACATCTACACCCAGGAGGACGCACAGTTCCTGATGCGCTCCGGCGTGCTCGACCAAACCCGGGTGCGCGGCGTGGAGACCGGCGGCTGTCCGCACACCGCGATCCGGGAGGATGCCTCGATCAACCTGGCGGCGATCGAGGACCTGAACGCCGCGTTTCCGGACCTGGACCTGCTGCTGATCGAAAGCGGCGGCGACAATCTGGCCGCCACCTTTTCCCCGGAGCTCGCCGACCTGACGCTCTACGTCATCGACGTCTCGGCCGGCGACAAGATCCCGCGCAAGGGCGGGCCGGGGATCACCCGCTCCGATCTTTTGATCATCAACAAGATCGATCTCGCCCCGATGGTCGGCGCCGACCTCGACGTGATGGACCGCGACGCCCGCAAGATGCGCGCCGAGCGCCCGTTCGTGTTCACCGATCTCAAGGCCGGACAGAACCTGGACACGGTCGCCCACTTTCTGATCAGCGAGGGCGGCCTGCAGGTCTCGGCGTAGGTCTCGGAGGGCACCGGTTCGATTCCCCTCCTCCAGTGGGAGGAGGGGCGAGGGGAGGCGGGGCCACGTGCATCGACGCCGCGGGCAACCTCCTCTCCCTTACCCTCTCCTCCCACTGGAGGAGAGGGGATGAGTGGTTCCGCGCCCGACAATAAACTTTCGCCGACTCCGTGCCGGCCCCGCCGCGCGACTCGCGGGGGCGTGTTAGCCCTTCCCATGGTCGCCCGACCGGTTTATCGGCCGCGCCCTGCGGTTATCCCCCGGGCCATCCACCGAGCTGTGCACAGGCCGGGGATTTCTATCCGCGTCTTCCCCAGGACTCACAGGCGCGCGCTACTTGATATAGCCCGGTTCGGGGCGTTCAATACCAAATCTAGGAACTTTCCTGTTGCCACCCGCCCGGGTCTGGGATCACTATCTTGTGGCCAAGGGGGCGGGAAACACCAGAGCTAGCCCCGCAATTGGGCAGCACGCCGCGGTCCGGCGCCATCCCGGGCCGAACGCGCCAGACACGAACGCACTAAGGGGGAATCCAGGATGCGGATCCAGCGCCGCTTCACCGAGGCCGGACAGGATGTCTACGAGTCGATCGGTTTCCGCGAGACGTCGAGCGAGATTCGGAACCCGGACGGGTCGGTCGTCTTCCAGGCCGAGCGCGTCGAGGTGCCGCAGGACTGGAGCCAGGTCGCGAGCGACATCCTGGCACAGAAGTATTTCCGCAAAGCCGGCGTGCCGGCGGCCACCAAGCCGGTCGAAGAGAATTCGGTGCCGTCCTGGCTGTGGCGCCGCGTGCCGGACGAGCAGGCGCTGGAATCCGTCCCGGCCGAGCAGCGCTATGGCGCGGAGACGAGCGCGCGCCAAGTGTTCGACCGGCTGGCCGGCACCTGGACCTACTGGGGCTGGAAGGGCGGCTATTTCGACGGCGAGGAAGACGCCCGCGCGTTCTTCGACGAGATGCGGTTCATGCTGGCGTGCCAGATGTCCGCGCCGAACAGCCCGCAATGGTTCAACACCGGCCTGCACTGGGCCTACGGCATCGACGGGCCGAGCCAGGGCCACTACTACGTCGACTACGAGACCGGCCAGGTGAAACCGTCCGACAGCGCCTACGAGCGCCCGCAGCCGCACGCCTGCTTCATCCAGTCGGTCAACGACGACCTGGTGAACGAGAACGGCATCATGGACCTGTGGGTCCGTGAGGCGCGGCTGTTCAAGTACGGCTCCGGCACCGGCACCAACTTCTCCAAGCTGCGCGGCTCCGGCGAGCGGCTGGCCGGCGGCGGCAAGTCGTCGGGCCTGATGTCGTTCCTGAAGATCGGCGACCGCGCGGCCGGCGCGATCAAGTCCGGCGGCACCACCCGCCGGGCGGCCAAGATGGTCACGGTCGACATCGACCATCCGGACATCGAGGAATACATCGACTGGAAGGTCGTCGAGGAGCAGAAGGTCGCCGCGCTGGTCGCGGGCTCCAAGGCCGCGCGCAAGCACATGTCCGAGGTCATGGAGGCGATCAACGTCGCCCGCGAGGACGGCGAGGCCGCGTTCGACCCCAAGCGCAACCCGGACCTGAAGCAGGCGATCAAGGCCGCCCGCAAGGCGCACGTGCCGGAGAACTACGTCCAGCGCGTGATCCAGTTCGCGCGCCAGGGCTACACCCAGATCGCGTTCAAGACCTACGACACCGACTGGGACAGCGAGGCCTACCTGACGGTCTCCGGCCAGAACTCCAACAACTCGGTCCGCCTGACCAACGCGTTCCTCGAGGCGGTGGAGAACGACGACGACTGGCACCTGACCAACCGGGTCGACGGCTCCGTCGTGAAGACCGTCAAGGCGCGCGAGCTGTGGGAGAAGATCGGCTACAGCGCTTGGGCCTGCGCCGATCCGGGGCTGCAGTACGACAGCACGATCAACGAGTGGCACACCTGCCCGAACTCCGGGCGGATCAACGCCTCCAACCCGTGCTCGGAGTACATGTTCCTGGACGACACGGCGTGCAACCTGGCCTCGCTCAACCTGATGCAGTTCCGCCACGCCGATGGCGCGTTCGACGTGGACAGCTACGAGCATGCCGTGCGGCTGTGGACCATGGTGCTCGAGATCTCGGTGCTGATGGCGCAGTTCCCCTCCGAGGAGATCGCGCGCCTGTCCTACGAGTACCGCACGCTGGGGCTCGGCTACGCCAACCTGGGCGGCCTGCTGATGGCGAACGGCCTGTCCTACGACAGCGACGAGGGCCGGGCCTTCGCCGGCGCGTTGTCGGCGGTGATGACCGGCGTCGCCTACAAGACCAGTGCCGAGATGGCGGGCGAGCTGGGCGCGTTCCCGGGTTATGCGACGAACCGCGAGCCGATGCTGCGGGTGATGCGCAACCATCGCCGCGCCGCGCATGGCGAGACCCAGGGCTACGAGGGCCTGTCGATGGCCCCGGTGGCGCTCGACATCGCCAACGTGCCCAGCGCCGATCTGGCCGAGGCCGCCAAGCGCGCCTGGGACGACGCGGTGCAGCTGGGCGAGCAGCACGGCTACCGCAACGCCCAGGCGACCGTGGTCGCCCCGACCGGCACGATCGGCCTGGTGATGGACTGCGACACCACCGGCATCGAGCCCGACTTCGCGCTGGTGAAGTTCAAGAAGCTGGCCGGCGGCGGCTACTTCAAGATCATCAACCGAACGGTGCCGGAAGCGCTGCAGACGCTGGGCTACGACGACGGCCAGGTCGAGGACATCATCCGCTACGCGGTCGGCCACGGCACCCTGCAGGACGCCCCCTACGTCAACCACGAGAGCCTGAAGAAGCTGGGCTTCACCCAGGCCGCGCTGGAGGCGGTGGAGAGCGCGCTCGCGAGCGCGTTCGACATCAAGTTCGCGTTCAACAAGTGGACCCTGGGCGAGGAGTTCTGCACGCGCGTGCTGGGCTTCGAGCAGGCGCAGCTGAACGACTTCAGCTTCGACATGCTGCAAGCCCTCGGCTTCACCAAGGCCCAGGTCGACGCCGCCAACACCTACTGCTGCGGGGCGATGACCCTGGAGGGCGCGCCGCACCTCAAGGTCAGCCACTATCCGGTGTTCGACTGCGCCAACCCGTGCGGCCGGAAAGGCACCCGCGCGCTTTCGGTCGATAGCCACATCAAGATGATGGCGGCGGCCCAGCCGTTCATCTCCGGCGCGATCTCCAAGACCATCAACATGCCCCACAAGGCCGGCGTGGAGGACTGCAAGGACGCCTACATGCTGTCCTGGCGCCTGGGGCTGAAGGCGAACGCGCTGTACCGCGACGGCTCCAAGCTGTCGCAGCCGCTGTCCAGCGTGATGGCGGACACCGACCTGGACGAAGTCGACGACGCGGTCGAGGAGATCGCCGAGGCGCCGAGCGCGCAGAGGGCCGAGCAGGTCGCCGAGCGGGTGGTCGAGCGGATCGTCGAGAAGCGCGCCCAGCGCGAGCGGCTGCCCGACCGGCGCAAGGGCTACATCCAGAAGGCGGTGGTCGGCGGCCACAAGCTCTACCTGCACACCGGCGAGTACGACGACGGCAGCCTGGGCGAGGTGTTCATCGACATGCACAAGGAGGGCGCCGCCTTCCGCTCGCTGATGAACAACTTCGCGATCGCGATCTCGATCGGCCTGCAGTACGGCGTCCCGCTGGAGGAGTACGTCGACGCCTACACCTTCACCCGCTTCGAGCCGGCGGGCGGCGTCCAGGGCAACGACCGGATCAAGTTCGCCACCTCGCTGCTCGACTACATCTTCCGCGAGCTCGCGGTCAGCTACCTGGGCCGCGACGACCTGGCCCATGTCGGCGGCGACCAGACCGCCCCGGACGAGCTCGGCGAGGGCGAGGCGGAGAGCCAGCGCGCCCAGGTGGCGGAGACGGTCCGCCGCTACGCGTCCACGGGCTACGTCCGCTCCTCGCTGCTGGTCTACGACGGCGGCCGGGGCGCCGCCCAGGCGACCGGCACCGACGGGCCGGTGGCCCGCGGGGCCGACGGCGGCGGATCGGCCGGGCCGGGCGGCCAGGCCGCCACGGCCTACGCCGCCACCCGCGAGACCGTGACCGCCAGCACCGAGACGCTCACCACCGCCCGCGGTTCCGGCGGGGCCGGCGGCGCGGCCGGCGCCGCGCTCGCCGAGGAGCCGGTGCGCGAGCAGGACGAAAAGCAGCGCGAACGCGCCATGCAGGCCCGCCTGAAGGGCTACGAGGGCGACGCCTGCGGCGCCTGCGGCAACTTCACCCTGGTGCGCAACGGCACCTGCATGAAGTGCGACACCTGCGGGAGCACAAGCGGGTGTAGCTGACCGCCGCCTTACGGGGCTTTCTGAAACGGCGCAAGGTCTGTCCGCAACGGCGCGAGGTTTGTCCTCAAGCGGCGTTGCGGACTGCCTCACTTCACAAACGGGGTGAGGGGTATCCGCAGCGGCGTCGCTGCTTGTCTCATTTTGTCACTCTAGCCGCCCTGAGGTCTCCGGCAGTGAGTAAGGGCATGGGGCTGAGGCTGAGCCGGTCGCTCGAGTGAACCTGACGAACCAAGGCAGAGGAAAATTGACCACTATGGGTCGTGATTGGCGCATCAGGGAGTAAGGACATGATCGCCGCTGGCAACGACCGTTCTCCCCAAGGGACCGCGAGCACTAGGACTCGGGCCGCCTTGAATGTCTGGGAAGATTATTTTTCTGTCAGAGGCCTACCTCGCGCCGAATGCGCTTGGCATCGTGCAGTTGCAAAAGCGGAGTACGGTTGAATGGCTTACATGACGTTTTTTCCGCTCGGTAACGCCGATAGCACTCTTATCAGGCTAGCCGATGATCAGCTCGTCCTCTTCGACTTCGCAGATACGCGCGATCCCAAAGACGCTCTCGATCGTCGTTGCGACTTGCGGCATGAACTCCGCAAGGAGATGAACTTCGCGAGGAAAGAAGACTTTTCAGTGGTCTGCTTCACACACCTCGACGACGACCATGTGTGCGGCGCGCAGGACTTCTTCTGGTTCGATCATGCGGAGAAATACCAAGGCCCCGGTCGAGCCAAGATTGCCGAACTCTGGGTTCCTGCCGCAGCCATTACCGAGGAAGGCATCGACGGGGACGCCAGGGTTATCCGTCAAGAAGCACGACATCGCCTCAAACGTGGTTCTGGCGTCAAGGTGTTCTCGCACCCGGAGGCCCTTCGTTCGTTTCTTGCGGAGAACGGTATCCGGCTCCAGGACCGCATGGACTGCATTGTGGACGCCGGTCGCCTCGTGCCCGGGTTCAGCAAACTCGGTCCGGAAAGGGCCGAGTTCTTCGTTCACAGCCCTTTCGCTTGGCGAAGCGACGAGCGGGGCCTGGAGGACCGCAACCAGGACTCGATCGTCGTTCAAGCGACCTTCTCCGAACAGAGTTCAGAGACTTGCGTCCTCCTAGGGGCGGACGCGGATCACGAAACTCTGACCCAGATCGTGAAGACGACGAAGCGGCACGGCAACGAGAATCGCCTCGAATGGGACGTGCTCAAGCTCTTCCATCACTGCTCATATCTATCGCTGGGCCCCGACCGGGGCATCGAGCGCACGCAGCCTGTCGAAGAGGTGGATTGGCTGATGGGGGAGCAGGCCCGAGACGGCTGCATCGTCATCTCTCCGAGCAAGGACATCCCAGCCAAGGGAACCGTAGAGGACCGGGACTCGCAGCCTCCCCATCGACAAGCCGCCAACTACTATAAGTGGATTGTGGGCGAGCGGGACGGCGAGTTCCGCGTCACCATGGAGACACCCAACAAAGCGAGGCCGAAGCCCTTCCGAGTGGATATCACGGCTATGGGGGCCGCAGTAGCGCTCGTCGCAACGACATCCATCGGGACCGCCACTAGCACGCCCGCCAGGGCCGGATGACATGCATAGATGGGTGGCGGAGAACGGCGAGGAGATTGGGCAAAAAGAACTGTCCTTGCCCCTCTCACGCAAGGTCTTATCGTATCTCGACGGCACGTCGGACGGCGTCGCCACCTTTCTCGGTGCCTACCGACTGCCGGACCTAAACGCCGAATTGCTGGTGCTCGAGGTCGAAACATCGCGGCCACAGCGTCCAGCCTACCCAATTCATCGAAGCGAAATGGTCGGCGTCGTGACGGTGGCCGATGGCCCCCCGGCCACTCTTGCTCTGCGGGAAGATTTCCCCGACACCGTGCACCAGAACTGGATGCCCGAGGGATTGCCAAGATCCCTCTGCGTCGACGACCGCCCATGGGCGGAGGCCAAGGCGACGTTCACCGGCGGCGAGTTGATCGAGCGCATCGCGACGTGGTTCAGGAAGGCGGGGCGCGGTGAATTGCACGACGCGTCACAACCGATCGATCCACTGTTCGTGGGGACCATCGCCAACATCGTCGTTCCCGCTTCGGTTTGGGACGCCGAGGGCGGGACTCGAAGCGACCTTTTCGCCTTCGCCAAGAGCTGTTCTGCGACAACAACGGTGGCCGGTCCCGTTGCCTCACCGAGGAATCTTACCGGAGGGTGGTTGTCGCTCAGCCCTCGATTTCCGCCCGGTGTAGCCGTGCGGTCCCCATCCTGAGTCGAACAGCTCCGGCCGCGACGCGCCAAGGA
>NZ_NRRL01000006.1 GCF_016583645.1 Rhodovibrio sodomensis
CGAGCTCGTCCACGATCGCACCCCGCTCCGCGGCAACCTCGGCGATGATCGCCTTCAGGCGCGCGTCGACGCCATCCGTCAGAACCGGACGGCGGTACTTCGGGCACCAGACGACGTGGTACTTGCACTCGTGGACAATGTTGTTGTTCGATCGCATAGGAATTATATGGGCGCACGCCATATAATTCGCAAGAGCGCCTATCCCTCCCCATGCCTGAAGGCGGGGGCTCCCGGCGCATGTCCTGAAGAACCTGGTGTCGGATGTTCGATCCATCCTCGCGGCACCACCGATGGCGCGCCCCGTAAAGGCGCGCCTGACCCCGCCCTGGTTGCGGGGATGTCCGAGCGGTCCGGTCGAGCGCGGCGCCTCCCTTCCGCCCAGCGCTCCCGGACCGCGTGCCGGGATCCCGCCGATCCCGCGAACCCGAGTTCATGCCCGCACCCGCGGGTCTTCTGGAGGAGTGGCAGAGCGGCCGAATGCGCCCGTTTCGAAAACGGGAGAGGGCAGAGATGTCCTCCGTGGGTTCGAATCCTACCTCCTCCGCCAACACGCAGCGACGGGCGCGACAGCGTCCGCGACGGGGTCGCCCAAGGCCGGCCTTCGGATTGCGCCGGCAACGCGACGGATTGCCCCGTCGCCGAGGCGATCGCGGACCATGCGCGCAGGTCGCCGCCACCGCAGCGTCAGGAGACCGCCGACTGCCGGCGGCCCTTTCAAAGCGGGGCGCGGCCGCGTTTCGCCGGCCGTGCCTGCGGGGGTTCGCTCCCCGCCGCACTCGAAAGCCTCGACCCTTTCAGGGCGTCGATCGACTGTCCGCCCGCGAAAGCGGGTGGATCTGGGGCGCTAGCTCAATTGGGAGAGCACCTGCTTTGCAAGCAGGGGGCTATCGGTTCGAGTCCGATGCGCTCCACCACCCTTTCACCGGCGCCGGCCGCAATGCCGGCGCGCCTTGCGGACGTAGCTCAGCGGCAGAGCGTCTCGTTGCCAACGAGAAGGTCGTGGGATCATGCCCCACCGTCCGCTCCATCCTCACCGCCCGGCGGCGCCGGGCTGACACTCACCGGGCCAGTGGCGGAATGGCAGACGCGGCGGTCTCAGAAACCGCTGTCGACAGACGTGCAAGTTCAAGTCTTGCCTGCCCCACCACCGCTATCGGGCGGCGCGCCGCCCGCCAGAATGCATCCGTAGCTCAGCAGGTCAGAGCGTCCGCCCGTCACGCGGAAGGCCGCCGGTTCAAGTCCGGTCGGATGCGCCAGTCACGCCGTCGATCGCAGCGCCGCCTTCGAATGGCCGCGCGTCCGGCGATCCTTTTCGGGTGTGCCCGCATACCCGCGCCGGTATAGCTCAATTGGTAGAGCAGCGGTCTTGTAAACCGCAGGTTGTCGGTTCAATTCCGGCTGCCGGCTCCAAAATTTCGGAAATATAGCTGCTTATGGCTGCTTTATTCCAGGATAGCTCAATCGGTAGAGCGCCCCGCTGTTAACGGGATGGTTGCAGGTTCAAGCCCTGCTCCTGGAGCCAACACATCGACCGATCAAAATCACCCCGCCTGGGGCCTCACGCGGATGCTTGGGTGAGCGGTCGAAACCACCGGTTTGCTAAACCGGCGTGCCTCTCGGGGCACCGCGAGTTCGAATCTCGCAGCATCCGCCACGCCAATCGCCGGATCTCCCGGCCAAACGTCGCCGTGTGCGACAACGGGCGCTTAGCTCAGCGGTAGAGCGCCGAGTTTACACCTCGGAAGCCGGTGGTTCGATCCCATCAGCGCCCACCAGAGTTTCTGTCACGCCGCGTCACCGCCGCGGCTGAAGGGGAGTAGCTCAACTGGCAGAGCACCGGTCTCCAAAACCGGCGGCGGGGGTTCAAGTCCCTCCTCCCCTGCCATCCCATGCGCCCGTTTCCGGGCATCTTCCCACGTTCGCTGTGCTCTCTGCGACCTCCGCGCATGGGTCACTGGGCGGCCGCCGTTCCGGCCACGCCAGGCGCCACCCGCGTGACCGTCGACTGACCCAGCCAGCCGGCGAGCATCACCGCCGGCATCGGACGGGCGAAGTGAAAACCCTGCGCCTCGTCACATCCCCAGTCACGAAGGCGCGCCGCAGTCTCCGCGTCCTCCACGCCTTCGGCCACGATCTCCAGACCCAGCTCGTGACTGAGCGCGATCGCCGCACGCGTGATCGCCTGCTCACGCGGCCCCTGGCGCATGATGAACGAACGGTCCAGCTTCACGACGTCCACCGGCAGCCGCTGCAGGTAAGCGAGCGAGGAGTGGCCGGTCCCGAAGTCGTCGATCGCCAGCCGGACGCCCAGCTGACGCAACTGCTCCAGTGTCCGGATCGCGATCTCGGGATGCCCCATCACGGCCGTCTCGGTGACCTCGATCTCGAGCGCGCTGCCCTCGACCCCAAGCTCAGCCAGGATTCCGGCCACCCGATCCGGGAGATCCGTGTCCAGCAGTTCCCCCGCGCTCAGGTTCACCGACACGGTTCCGCACCGCACCACCCGAAGCCCCTCCTCCAGGGAGCGTCGAAGCACGAACGCCGTGATCTCCCGCATCAACCCATGAGCCTCGGCGAGCGGGATGAACCGGCCCGGCGAGATCGGCCCACGGGCCGCGTGCGTCCAGCGCAGCAACGCCTCTACGCCCGTACAACCAGCACCATCGAGGCGAACTCTCGGCTGGTAGTTCACCGATAGGCCGACGCCACCGGCGCCCAGCGCCGCGCGAAGATCGGCCAGAAGGGCAAAGTCCTCGGCCTTGCGGGCGTCCCAATCCGGATCGTAAAGCGACCAGAGCGATTCAGACTCACATGCCTGCTGCACCGCCGCCAGCGCCACGCGCGTCAGGGTCGCGCCACTCTGGCCGTGCCGCGGCGCCTCAACCACGCCACAGGAAACCCGAGGGGTCATCTGTAGCCCATTGATCTCGACCGGCTCACGCAGCTCCGTGATCACGCCGTCCAGGCTCAACTCTGCAAGGGCGTGAGAATCGATCAGGGCCACGATACGCGCCGCGCGTAGCCGGTAGAGACGCGCGCCCTCTGGCAGAGCGCTGCTCGCGCGTGCGCTGACCGCGGCCATGAGATGGTCGGCCCCTCGCGCGCCCAGCCGTGCATCGAGCAAGTCGTGGTCAATGACCTCGAAGCACAGCAGATTGAAGGTGTCGCCAGCGGCGAGACGGGCATCGATCGCCTGGCACGCCGCCCGGCTATCGAGCAGTCCGGTCGCCCGATCGCGTGTCGACTCCTGCTGCCAGTACGCGAGCAGACGGTGCGCGCCCTGCATGCCAGTCCCCGCAATCCAGCCCAGGACACCCAGGAGCGATGCATACATCGCCCACTGCACCGACTCGCCCTGGCCCAAGCCACCTCCGTCGCCTAGCAGGAACACACCCAGCAGAAGGCTGCCGACCAGTGCGATCAGGACGCTTCCGCGTGTACCCGCGACGAGGCCAGAGAGCGCCAAACCGATATAGACGACCTGAAGGAAGGCCTGCATGCCGAGCACGGCCTGCGATAGCAGATACGCGGCGCCCACGAGCGCGAGCGACATCGCGACCAGGGCGCGGTCGCGCCAGCGGAAACGCCCGGGCGACAGCTTCGCTACGACAGCATCCATCGACATCTGCTTACCTCGGTCGGGCTGGGTCCGGGCCTGTCTAGCCCAGTTTCGTTAAAATGCGTCTAAAAACCGCTGACGCACCCTCAGTGACGGAATTGGGCGCTTTTTATTGGGTTGCCCGAAGTTTTTTTACCGTTCATCCGCGATCCTGGAGCCATACCCAGCCAGCGTGCCCATTTTCCAAGCACCACCGAACAAGCGCCGAAGGCAAGACCCCGATGACCAGCGCCCCCACCTTGCAGCAAGCCTCGACAAGCAACCAGCCTGATCCGGCCCCCAGCGCGGCCGGCAACGTGGACGCCGGCGGCGGGGACTACACCTCCAATTCCATCCGCGTCCTCAAGGGCCTCACGGCCGTCCGGGTACGCCCGGGCATGTATGTCGGCGACTGCAGTGACGGCTCCGGCCTTCATCACCTCGTTTACGAGACGGTCGACAACGCCGTCGACGAGGCCCTGGCGGGCCATTGCACGCGCATCGAGGTCACCCTGGAGTCGGACGGTTCCTGCAGCGTGACCGACAACGGCCGCGGCATCCCGGTCGACATCCACCCGGAAGAGGGCGTCTCGGCGGCCGAGGTCATCATGACCAAGCTGCACGCCGGCGGGAAGTTCGACCAGAACAGCTACAAGGTCTCCGGCGGTCTGCACGGCGTCGGCGTCTCCTGCGTCAACGCGCTCTCCGAGTGGCTGGTCTGCACGATCTGGCGCGACGGCAAGGAGCACGAGGTCGCGTTCGCCCGGGGCGAGACCACCCAGGCACTCGGCGTGGTGAAGACCTGCGCCAAGAACCGCACCGGGACGCGCGTGCGGTTCCTGCCCGACCCGGAGATCTTCACGATCACCGAGTTCAGCTTCCCGACCCTGCAGAAGCGCCTGCGCGAGATCGCGTTCCTCAACTCTGGCCTGGGGATCGAGCTGATCGACCGACGCCAGGAGGAGCAGCGCGTTACCTTCTGCTACGCCGGCGGCCTCAAGGAGTTCGTCTCCTGGATCGACCGCAACCGGTCCGGCGTAATCCCGGAGCCGATCCACATCCGCGGCGAGCGCGACGGGGTCGGCGTCGAGCTGGCCCTGCAGTGGAACGACGGCTACGACGAGCGTGTCCACGCCTACACCAACAACATCCCCCAGCGTGACGGCGGGACCCACCTGGCAGGCTTCCGGGGCGCGATGACACGCGTGGTCGGCAAGTACGCCCAGCAGCTCGCCGGCAAGCGCAACAAGACCACCCTGAGCGGCGACGACGTCCGCGAGGGCATGACCGTGATCCTGTCGGTCAAGTTGCCCGACCCCAAGTTCGCCAGCCAGACCAAGGACAAGCTGGTCTCCGCCGAGGCCCGGCCCGCGGTCGAGAACATCGTCTCCGAGCAGCTCACCACCTGGTTCGAGGAGCACCCCAACGAGCTCAAAGCGATCGTCGGCAAGGCCATGCAGGCCGCCGCCGCCCGCGACGCGGCGCGCCGGGCGCGCGAGCTGACCCGCAAGCAGGCCGCGACCGAGGTCGCCTCGCTGCCTGGCAAGCTCGCCGACTGCCAGAGCAAGGACCCGAAGGAGCGCGAGCTTTTCCTGGTCGAGGGTGATTCCGCCGGCGGCTCGGCCAAGCAGGGCCGCGACCGCCGCTTCCAGGCGATCCTGCCGCTCAAGGGCAAGATCCTGAACGTCGAGCGCGCGCGCCTGGACAAGATCCTCGGCAGCCAGGAAGTCGGCACGCTGATCCAGGCGCTGGGCTGCGGCATCGGCCGCGAGGAATTCGACGCAGACAAGTGCCGCTACCACAAGATCGTCATCATGACAGACGCCGACGTCGACGGCAGCCACATCCGCACCCTGCTGCTGACCTTCTTCTACCGGCAGATGCCCGAGCTGATCGAGCGCGGCTACCTCTACATCGCCCAGCCTCCGCTCTATCGCGTGAAGCACGGCAAGGAGGAGAAGTACCTGCCCAACGAGAGCGCCCTCGACGCCTACCTGATCGCCCGCGCCTGCCAGCAGATCACCCTGGAGAGCGGCGCCGGCACGATCACGGGTACGGAGCTCGAGACGGTTGCTAACCGCGCGCGCCGCGACATGGCGGCAATCGAGCAGGCAACCCGGATCGTCGGCTACCAGCCGCTCGCCGAGGCCCTGGCGATCGCCGGCTGCCTGGACAACGACGCGCTCGCCGATGCCAGCGTACTGGCCAAGCGCGCCGGGCGCGCCATCGAGATCCTGAACGCGCGCTCCCATACCTTCGAGGATGGCAGCTGGTCCTTCGACACCGACCAGAGCGCCTTCATTCACGCGCACGAGGGTATCAACGACACCTACCCCCTGCCCCCGCAGCTGGCCCAGGACGAGCAGGTCGGCTACCTGACCGGCCGCGCCGAGGCACTCTCGGAACTCTATGTGCCCGACCTCGAGATCGTGCAGGGCGAGAAGCGCGCCCCGGCCTCCGGGCCGACGGCCGTCTGGCAGGCCATCGAGAAAGCCGGGCGCCGTGGCCTCGAGATCGCCCGCTACAAGGGCCTGGGCGAGATGAACCCGGACCAGCTCTGGGAGACGACCCTGGATCCCGAGAACCGCGTGCTGATGCAGGTGAAGGTGAGCGACGTGCAGCAGGCGGACGAGCTCTTCACCATCTGCATGGGGGACCAGGTCGAGCAGCGGCGCAGTTACATCGCCGAACGCGCGGCCGAAGCCATCGAACTGGACGTGTGATGAAGAACCGCCAGCGCATCGAGCTACCAAGCGCGCTCGTCAAGGCGATCGCGGACCGGGCCAGCCAGGTGCTCGTCCCCGGCCGCAGCGAGCTCAACCCGGGCCCGCTGGTCGCTGCATGCGACCAGATGATCGCCGCCTGCCGGGTCCGCTTGGTGCGCCACACCCATGCCGAGACCCTGAAAGCACCGGAGCGCGCGCTCCCGGGGGCGAGCCTGATCGCGGAGACCGGCGGGGAAGTCACCATGCTCTACCTGGAGCCGATCCACCCGATCCACGACAGGGCCGCGTGATGTCTACCTCCCTCGCCTACACGCTGGCGATCCTCGCGGGCCTGGTGTCGCAGGGCCTGGTCTATGCCGGGATCGCCTTCGTCAACCAGCAGCTCCTGCCGCGGCTGTTGGCCCCTGCCTATGCCCACCTTGGGGAGACGGCGCGTGTGGCGATCATCATGATCCTGGCCGCGGTCCCGGCCAATTACCTCCTGAGCTACATCTACCGGATCATCGACGGATCCCAGGCGCTGATGGTGATCCTGGCAACGCTGGTCTTTGTGCTGGCGGTGAAGTCGATGCTGATCGGCGACGGCGGCGTGTCCTGGCGGGTCATGCTGGCCTGCTCAGGGACTGCGGCGATGCTCGCCTGGCTGGTCTACGAGTTGCACGCCGCCGCCTGAACCCGGCGTTCGCAAGCCCCCTCGACCCAGTTGTATCCGGCAATTAGCCTCCTCGGCGTCCGTACCCGAGGAGAAACCGTTTGCTCCGTTCAGCTTTCCCGCGTTTCCGGCCGATCGCCCTGCTGCTGGGGATGTTCGGGTCTCTCGTGGCCACCGCCGCGCTCGCCCAGGACGCACCCGATGCGCCAATGACCTTCCGGACCGCGGGAACCGGCGGCAACTGCGCGGACTGCGTCTGGATCGCTGCAGAGGGCCGCATCACCGAAGACACGGTCGAGCGGTTCGAGCGTTACCTGCGCGAGCTCAAGCGACCACTACCAGATACCGTTCGTCTCAACAGCCGCGGCGGCCTGATACTCCCGGCACTGACCCTTGGCGAACGGTTCCGGGCGCATGGCATGACCACAACCGTAGAAGCCACAAACGATCTCGCGGACATGCCCTACCAGCAGAGCACGCCGGGCATGTGCTACTCGGCCTGCGCCTATGCCTTCCTGGGCGGCGCGAACCGCCATCTGCCGGAAAGATCACAGCTCGGCGTCCACCAGCACTTCATTCCAAGCGCCGAGGCCAAGGCGGCCGAGCAACGTTTCGAGGCGCGCAGCGATCTCTCGTCCGACCAGCTGCTGACCGGCGTGATCGCTTGGTACATGAGCAAAATGGATGTCGACCCTAGGCTTCTGCTGCAGGCCTCGACGACGCCATCAGGCGAGATCTACCTGCCAGAACGCGCCGAACTCCGAGAGATGAACGCGATCACCCCGCAGCCCGGATGGAGTGCGTGGCGGCTCGAGCGCATTGATGATCGCCTGGTCTACGCGCAGACTTTCGAGTACGGTCGCCGGAAAATCCGCGCAAGCCTGACCTGCCGCGATGGCGGCGAGTTCTGGCTGACGATGATGACGCCATTTCGCCGCCACGGATTCAGCCAGGCCGAGTTGAACGACGAGTTCAAGCCGAACCTGGCAGTGGGTGACGTAACCCGACAGCTGTCGGGAGATCGCGCCCGCGTGGTCCGAAAGGACGGCATGCTCATCATCCTGGCCGAACTCGAAGGCAGCATGGTCCGGGGCGTGGCCGCCGGCCAACGGCTGAGACTGAACCCGAGGTTTACCCAGGCCATGTTCAGCGGTTACCTGGCGGTTCACGGGACCCTGACACCACTACCCGACCCGGACGATATGGCCTCCCTGATCCGCCGCGCCTGTCCGCGGTAACGCGCCCCCGGCTGACCCCAGGCTCACCCGTCCCTTGCTGACCGGGGCCCGAATCCGACCCGGTGCAGTGGCGGCCTATGGCGAGGGTCGCCCGGGTCGGATAGGCTGACACTCTTGGTGAGAACCCAGGAGCAAGCCATGGAAGCCTGGCCGCTGATTTTTCTGCTGGCACCGATCGCGGGCGCCATCATCGCCATGGTCGGCTACACCGCAACCCAAGACCAGGGAGCAGCCGACACCTCCGAGGCCGGCGACAGCAGCATCTGGGGGTTTCTGTCCTATACCGGTTTCGATGATAACAGCCAGGACCACAGCCTTCACGACTGATACCCATGTCCGAGGACCTCTACGAGCGCCCGGGTCCCTTCAGTGGGAACCACGAGGTCCCGGTGCGCGGCGGCGGACTGCAGCTCCCCGTGGAGGTCGCAGATCGCCTCGAAGGGATGCTGCTGGTCTGGCTTCACCACGCCCGGCCCGCACTGATCGGCGCCAACGAGTCGTTCCCCTGGCAGATCGCTGGCGATCTGGAGGATCTCGCCGAGGACGGGGAGCCGGAACCAATCATGAGCCTTTTCGCAAACAGTGAGGTCTGTGCCCTTCGGGCGGGCGGATGGGTCGACTTTCCGACCTATCTGCTGGATCACGCGGGGATCAGCATCGCTGCGGCGATCATCGGCCGCGGCGCGACGATCGAGATCCGCCCACCCGGCTGACGCCGGCTTGCACACCCCCGGTGCTTCTGCGGTAAATGAGAGCCAGTCACGCAACGTCTACATGCGGCATCGGTAGGATCGCGTCATGGGTGATCGCAACATCTACGAGATGGCCGTGGAGCACGGCGGCCCCGGCTTCTGGATCCACCGAACATCCTGGGGAAAAACCTGCGCCCGCGTCGTTGCCGTCGGCGACCTGACGGGCCGGCCGCCCTATTACGGTAATCCGCCCGTCCTGATGGACGTCTACTCACTCGAGGGCGAGCTCAAGGATGCCATGGCCCCCGTTCCGGTCCCAGGAACCTACAAGAGCTGGCGCCAGATCCAGCCGCCCGACTGGGCCGACCGGATCAGCCTGCGGCCGCTCGACGACCCAGAGATCGACGCGGAGCTCAAACGCCACGACACCCGCAAGCAGCCGCGCGGCAAGGCGTCTGCCATGCCGCCCGCGCCGATCTGGCTGAACGTGCCCTTCGAGCGCAAGGACGAGGCCAAGCAAATCGGCGCGCGCTGGTCCCGCAAGGACCGCTGCTGGTGGCTGCCGGAGGACAAGACCGAAGCACTGCAGAAGGCTCGCGACCTCGGATTCCTGACGGACGGCTAGCCCGGAGGGGAGTTCCGACCGAAAAAATCTCTGGATTTTTCATCCGCATGGTTCCAAGGTGCGTCACTCGGACCCATATCATGATCATGATGACCGCACTCAACCATACCCGGCGCTGCCGCCAACGGGGCGAACACCGACAGGTTCGGTGGGCGGACGCGTCTGCACACGTGCGGGGGGAAGAGTACGACATCTAAGTCGACACGCCCCACAGGCACGAACGAACAGACCAACCGCCCGTGAGCCTCACGCGGCGGTTTTTTCATGTCCGCGTCAGGCTCCGGCACCAGAGCTCCCTTCGTCTAGCGGCCCAGGACACTGGCCTCTCAAGCCAGAAACGCCGGTTCGACCCCGGCAGGGAGTACCAGACCACGACGCGGTTCCCGCGTGAGACGGAGACGAGGAGAGGTGAACCGAGGCCCGGTGGCAGAGTGGCGCATGCTCGGGACTGCAACTCCCGCGACGTCGGTTCGATTCCGGCCCGGGCCTCCAAACCGACGAAAAGACGATAGGAACAACGGACGATCATAGAAGCAATACCAAGTCCGCGTAGCTCAGCTGGATAGAGCGTCGGTCTACGAAACCGAAGGTCGCATGTTCGAACCATGCCGCGGACACCAAACACCGGAATGCGGGATTAGCTCAGCCGGATAGAGCGTCGGTTTCCGAGACCGAAGGTCGCACGTTCAAGTCGTGCATCCCGCGCCAGCCGGAGACGCCCGGGCCGGCGGCGACCGCCACCAGGCGTGGCGCCGCGCCCGGGCCTGAAAGATCGACGGCGGCTGTAGCTCAAAAGCAGAGCGCCAGGTTGTGGCCCTGGAGACGCGGGGGCAGTAC
This sequence comes from Rhodovibrio sodomensis, assembly GCF_016583645.1. GTDB lineage: Bacteria > Pseudomonadota > Alphaproteobacteria > Kiloniellales > Rhodovibrionaceae > Rhodovibrio > Rhodovibrio sodomensis. The sequence goes on from NZ_NRRL01000006.1 coordinate 10,369, forward strand.
CCGTCAGTCGCCCCAATCAACACCGCCGGCCATCCGCGCTGTGGTCGGCACCGATGCCCTCTGGTGTAGCGGTAGCACGCCTGGCTCTGGACCAGGTAGCCGAGGTTCGAACCCTTGGAGGGCAACCATCTTAACCGCCGGCGCGCCGCCGGCGGTAACGGAACGCGAGGAGGCCGCGATGGCCAAGACCCGGATCTCCTGGGCGGAGCGCAGCTGGAACCCGACCGTCGGGTGCGCGCTGGTCTCCGCAGGCTGCACGAACTGCTACGCCATGTACCGCGCCCAGGCGATCCTGGAGCAGAACACCAGGGCGAGCGGGCTCTACGAGGGCCTGGTGCGCCGGGTGAACGGCAAGCCCGTCTGGACCGGCGAGGTCAAGGTCGTCGAAAGCCGTCTGGACGCCCCCTTCTCCTGGCGCGACCCGACGATCGCCTTCGTCGACAGCATGTCCGATCTGTTCTACGAGAAGCTGCCGGAGGCGCGAGTTTTCCAGATCCTGGACGTGATGCGCCGGGCGTCCCGGCACATCTTCCTGGTGCTCACCAAGCGCCCGCTGGTCATGCGTGACCGGCTGACGGCCTACCGCCGGGCGCGGGGCATCTCCGAGCCGTTCGAGAACATCGCCTTCGGCGTCTCCGCGGAGGACCAGCGTAGCCTGGACGCGCGCCTGCCGATCCTGGCCGACATCCCGGCTCCCGTGCGCTTCATCTCGGCCGAGCCCATGATCGGGCCACTCTCGCTCGATGGCCTGCCCTCGGTCGAATGGCTGATCGTGGGCGGGGAATCGCTCGATCGCGAGCAGCGTGATCGCGGCGAGCTGGCAAGGGTCTTCGATCCGGACTGGGCGCGTGTGCTTCTGCGCCAGTGCCGGGCGCGCGGGATCGCTTTCCACTTCAAGCAGCTGGGCGCACGTCCGATCGGCCCCGGCGTGCGGGCCCCCAAGGGCGACGCCCCCGCGGAGTTCCCTGACGACCTGCGGGTGCGCGAGATGCCAGAGTTCGCCCACGCCCAGAGCGATCTGTTCAGCACGCCCGCGGCCTGAGGTCGGCCGGCGTCCATCACGGGCGCCGGCCGACGGCCGACCTACGACACGGGCGCGCCCGCGTCGCCGTCTTCTCCGTCATCGGTCTCCCCTGCCCAGCCACCGGTCACGAACAGGTCGCGCGCCTTGGCGTCCTCGAGGAACGCCTCGATCCCGGCCAGGATGATCAGGTTGATCGACGAAGTGTAGTCCGACGGCTGCCCGAACTTGCCTGTCGTGCGCTTGTCGGGCGTGTAGGTCTTCTGGAAGATCTGCTCGTTTGAGCGCGTGTCGCGCGCTGTATAGGTGACCGAGTAGCTCCAGTCGACGCTGTAGCCCAGGTCGTCGAGTTCGAGCTTGTTGATCCGCCCGACGACGCGCACAGGCGCGCCGTCCTCGATCTCCACGCCGGCGCTCTGCATCTCGAGCGCCGTTGCGCGCTGCACGTACCGGGAGACGTCCTCGGCGATGTAGATCGAGCCGACGGCGGTGTTCTGAAGCTGGTTGGTCTCCACCTCGCCGGCGTCGGCGGGCTCGTAGACGAACTCGCCGAGCTCGGCCGCGCCCTCATTGATCTGGACGTAGGATTGCGTCTCGTACTCAACCGGGATGGTGCCGGAGCAGCCGCCCAGAAGCAGCACGGCGGCGCCCAGGGTCAGTCCGTGAACAAGCTTTCGCATAACACCCCCTGCTTGTTGTTGCCCCCTCATATAACGCGATTGGGGCTAAAGCAGCGTGTCCGGCCTGTCAAACCAGCGGAGGACAAACCGCGGCCAGCGACACCATATTTCCCTGTGCCGGTTGCCTACTGAAGGGGCCGGCGCATCCGCAACCCCGACCGGTGCGTTAGCGGACACCAGGGTCGCCACAGCTCATCGTGGGGCCGCTGCAACGTGCCGGGTATCGCTCTTAGAAGGAGGATACGTCATGCATCGCCATTCCCGCTCCCTGGACATCTCGCCGCTGTTCCAGGCCGGCATCGGCTTCGAGCGCCTGCTGAACGCGCTCGACACCGCCCCGCAGGCCGCGGGTGCCGGCTATCCGCCCTACGACATCCTGAAGACCGGCGAGGATACCTACGCCATCTGCCTCGCCGTCGCCGGCTGCGACGCCAGCTCGATCGAGATCACCGAGCATGACGGCAAGCTAAAGATCTCCGGCACCGGTGGGCACCAGATCCCCGAGGGTGCCGAGATTGTGCACAAGGGCATCGCCCAGCGCAACTTCTCCCGCGTGTTCCAGCTGGCCGAGCACGTCCGCGTCCAGGACGCACACCTGGAGAACGGCCTGCTGCAGATCGATCTGATCCGAGAGGTCCCGGAAGCGCGCCGCGCACGCCGGATCGACATCCGCGTCGGCGCTACCGAGCAGGCGGCCGCTAACGCCGCCTGACACACGCTTGCGTAGCTCGTTCTGCGAGCTAGCGGCCGCGCCCAAGTCGGGTGCGGCCGCTTCTTCGTAGAGCTAGGTTCTTACCTCCGCCGCGAAGGGCCCGGTGTCGGACGGGAAAACGATGGTCATCTCCGCCCCGCCTGCGGCCGAGGTCCCGATCTCCATCGTGGCGCCATGCGCCTCGACGATCTGTTGGACGATATAAAGTCCCAGGCCCACGCCTTCATGACGACGCGAAAGACGGTCGTCTATCTGCTGAAACGGTTTCAGAACACGCGCCCGATCCTTCTCCGGGATACCGGGGCCGGCATCCGAGACCCTCAGGACACAGCGACCCTCCGCATCCGTGTGGCCGTTCACTTCGACGGCCGTGCCGGTTGGCGAGAACTTGATCGCATTACCGATCAGGTTGAACAAGACCTGCCGCAGAAGTCGCTGGTCCGCGGTCAGCAGCATGTCGCTCGGGCATTGATGCGCCAGCTCGATTCCCGCGGCGGTGGCCGCAGGCTGCATCTGCTCGACGGCGCTGCGCACCACTGGCGCCAGCTCAAACGGTTCCGCTGCCACTTCGAACTGGCCCACCTCAAGCCGCGTCGCATCGAGAATGCTGTTGATCAGGTCCAGCAGGTGGCGCCCGCTATCGTGGATGTGTGCGCTGTAATCGCGATAGCTCGAATGGCCAAGAGGCCCGAAAGCCTCCCGGGCCAAAAGTTCGGAGAACCCGTTGATGGCGTTGAGCGGCGTCCGCAGTTCATGCCCCATGGTCGCCAGAAAGCGCGACTTGGCCTCGCTGGCTGCCACGGCCGCCTTACGAGCGGCCTCCAACTCGCGCTGGACACGGTCGCGCTCGGTGACATCCTGCACGATCCCAACCAGGCCCGTGATCCGACCGCTTGAGTCACACACCGGCTCACCGACGGCGTTGACGACATATTCCCCGGCAGGCGTGGCAATACGGAAACTGACGTCGTAGCGCGCACCCGTTGCGCAAGCACGGTCGAACCCGGCGCGCTGGTGCGGGATATCCTCGGGGTGAATGATTGCCTCGAGCTCGGCCCGACTCATCGCGGAAACCTCGTGCGGGAGGCCAAACAACTCCATCGTTTCCGGCTGGTTATGGAAAGAGGCAGTGGCGATGTCATAGTCCCACCCGCCCATCCGGCCGATCCGCTGAGCGTTGCGAAGCCGCGCGGTCTCCCGCCGCAAACGACGCCTTTGTTCGGCCAGCTGCGTGATGTCGCGCCCCTCTGGGATCAGCATGATAACCCGGCCGGACTGATCCACGACCGGCTTGATCGAAACCTCGACCTCATGGACCGCACCTTTGCGGCCCCGGCACCGTCCCAGGAACTGCACCAGGGTTCCGTTTGCGGCGTCGGCTACGGCTTCCCGCAGCCGCGTCCGGCTTGCCTCGCAGGCTTCCCACCAGGGAGTTTCCCAGAACGGCAGCCCCAAGACCTCGGACTCGGTGACGTCCGCGAACCGTAATGCCGTCTCGTTGGCTTCCAGCAGGGTCCCGCCCGGGTCCACGACCCCGATCAGCTGGAATGACTGCTCAAAGATTGCCCGGTACCGCTGCTCGCTCTTCGCGAGAGCGCGCTCCATCCGCCGATGCTCGGTAACGTCCTCCTGGATCGCCAGAAAGGCGACGATGCCACCGTCCGCCCCAAGTATCGGCGAGATCGACCAGGCCATACGGAACGGCGAGCCGTCCCGCCGGTAATTCACCGTTTCGCCCTCCCAAGCCTCGCCGCGCTCAAGGGCGACGCGCAGAGCCGGGAAAATTCCCCGGTCCGTCTCGGGCCCCTGCAGAATGGCAGGGGTGAGACCGCGAACATCCTCGATCGACCAGCCGGTCATACGCTCGAAGGCCGGATTGACGTAGTGGATGCGCTGCTGTTCACCGTCCATCTCGGGCGCTGTAATCAGAACGGCATTCGGCGACTTCTCGAAGAAAGCTGCGTACTGCTGCGTGTCCAGCACCCCGGCCGGGTAGCTCATCGTCACCATGGCAAAGACCTCAATCGAGACGTTTCACGGGCGATCGTCACGTCGCCACAACAGGACGTCGCCCGGTGCGTTCCGCGACCGGGCGACGGATCCCTTCCCTCAAGCCGCGACCTCTCGCACGTAGGCGTCGACGGCAGTACGCAGCTCGTTCGCTTGCTGCGCCAGCGACGACGCGGCGGAAAGCACTTGCTCGGAGCCGGCGGAGCTTGCCTGGGCACCCTCCCGCAGCCCCTGGACGTTGCCAGCGACCTCCTGGGCGCCCTGCGCGGCCTGCTGCACATTGCGGGTGATCTCCTCGGTCGCCGCAGCCTGCTCGGTCGCCGTAGAGGCGACGACGCCGGAGATCTCGTTCATCTCCCGCACGATCCCGGCGACCTGCTCCATCGCCGGCACCGCCTGCCGGACAGAGCCGCGCATCCGCTCGATGTCGCCTGAGACCTCCTGGGTTGCCCTGGCCGTCTGGGTGGCAAGGTTCTTGACCTCGTTGGCAACCACCGCGAAGCCCTTGCCGGCCTCGCCCGCACGGGCAGCCTCGATCGTGGCATTCAGCGCCAGCAGATTGGTCTGCTCGGCGATATCGCTGATCAGCTGGATCACCCGCGTCACCGCATCGGCGCCGGCCTGAACCTCCTCGACCTTGGCCATGGCGCCGCGGGCCTGCTCGTCCGCGCGCTCGGCGATGCCGGCGGTCTTCTCCACCTGGGCAGACACCTCGTGGATCGACGCGGCCAACTCCTCGGTGCTGGCGGCCACGGTCTGCGTGTTGGCCGACGCCTGCTCCGAGGCGGACGCCACGTTGTTGGTCTGGTGCGACGTCTCAGTCGCTGTCGCTGACAGAGTGCTGGCAGTAGCCTCCAGCTCGGTCGCAGAGCTGCCCAACGTGTTCAGGATCTGGTCGACGTCCGCGCGGAAACGCTCCGTCGCCTTGCTGACCCGCTCTGCCTCGGCGGCCTTGCGCTCGGCGTCCGCCTGCTGCTGCTGCGCCATTTCCAGCTGCTTCTGGGAGTTATTCTTGAACACCTCCAGTGCGTCAGCCATTTCGCCGATCTCATCGGCCCGGCCGCGGCCCGGCACCTCGGTGTCCCCCGTACCCTGAGCGAGGGCGCTCATTGCGTCAGTGATGCCGCGCACACCAGCGGCGATCCGCCCTCCGATCAGCCACGCCGCGACCGTGGCCAGGGCGATGCCCCCCAGCGCCACCAGCAGCATCATCATCTGCATGCTACTGGACGCCTGCGACGCCTTGCTCTTGAGCGCTCGCTCGTCGGCGATCACGCTCGTTTGGATGGCCTCGGCGAGTTCTTCGACCTTCTCGCCATCCGTAACGATCGTGCGCTTGATCACGTCGTTGCGCGTCAGGATCGCCTCGCGGGCGCCGTCGAACGCCGCGCGGTAGCGCGGCAGGAGCTCGCGCACCTCCGACAAAAGCGCCTGGCGCTCAGAGTTTCCGAGCCCGGCCTGCAGGGTCTGCAGCCCCTGATCGAGCTTCTGGAACTCGTCCGCGACGCGGGCTGCATCGGCCGGCTCGTTGTCGACCAGGAACTTAGTCGCGTAGAGGCGCGCCAGCAGCAGATGCTGGTTGGCGAGCGCGGCTTCGCTGGCGCTGGCGTAATCGCTTTCGGCGTACGCGCGCCCGCCGATCTCTGACAGGCGCTTACGGGCTTCCGGACCGATCGCGTCCATGCCTGCGTAAACGAAGGCGTTGCGCTGCTCCATGAGATCGACGACCTCGTCGAAGCCGGCATGGAAGCGCTGCATCGCGCGGTCGATCTCAACGATCTTCTGGGCCCGCTCGGGGTCGGTGATGACCTGTTGGGCGCGGGCGATCTTCTCTTCGACGTTGGCCTTGAGGCTGACAACCGCCTCACGCACGGCCGGGTCTTCCGTCCGCAGCCAAGTGCGGACCTTCAGTATGGTCGCGACGACGTCGCCGCGCAGGTCGCTTACCAGCGTGGCGTCCTCGCCCAGCTTGGCATAGGCGTCGAAGTTGCGCTCGATGTCGCGCATTCCCCAGACGCCTTGGGCGGCGATCACGCCGGCGACCAGGATAACCACCGCAAAGCCGGCCAGGATCTGCCCGCGCAGCTTGAGCTTGTTGGATCGGAGTGCCATCGTTCTTTTTTCATCCTGAAGAGACGGCGCGGCCGCACCTGGCCACGCACCAACAATTGCTGGACTTCGGTCGAAGGGCCTCGGCTGCCTGGCGGCTAAATCGCCGCCTCGCACATCGCACGCGCCAATTCGGGCAGCCGCTGCAGATCCGCGACGGCGCGGCGCAGCTCAGCCACGGCATCTTGTAACCGTGCGCTGTCTTCACGCATCTGCCGGCAGCGTTCGGGTAGGCTCACCACTGGCTCCGGATTGCTCGCGGTCACTTGCGCCGGGACGGACGGCACGGCATCGACCTTTACGGGCAAGGCGTAGCCGACCGCACCCGGACCATTCGTCGGGGCCGCGCACCCATCCAGGTCTTGCTCGACACACTCGCGACCCGACAAATCTTGCTGCCGCTGATCTCCGGACACGGTCACCTTACGTTGTTTACTGAACTCAACAGAAATCACCAGTCCCATGGGACTCTCCCGAATGAGGTGTTCTTACGCCCCTGAAAGAACGACAAAACTGCGCCAAATACACGCGTCCGGACGGACATCCCTCAAGGCAGAAAGTCTACCTCATTATAGTTAACGCTAACCCTGCGGATAGACTCAGGCAAAAACCGGGCAGAGGGAGATCCGGTTGTTCATCGCAGACGTACTCATTCGCTTCGACCTTCTCCAGCCCAATCGCGGGCGAGCACACATGGCCCGCCGGTGCGGCACCCACCCTCCCCACGCCTTCCAGCGCTGGATCCTCGATCCTCGCCGAAGCGTATCAACCGTAATTCTCGGGGGTGGGTAGGCCCTTTTCGGTCATGCGTACCCAGTTTCGGATCAGGAAACACTGCGGCGTGTGACGCCGCCTGATCGGAGACACGACATGAGCGACAAGAAGACCCCCGACTTCAAGGTCGGCGACAAGGTGAGCTGGAAAACCGGGCGAGCACCGCGGATCATGCCCCAGGACATCGTCGGCACCGTGCAGTCGCCGCCGCGGGCCAAGCTGTCCGGCGAGACGATCTACGTCGAATGGCCGGGTCACGGCACCTTGCCGTGCTCAATGCACGCTGTAACACCGGTCGCCAAGCGTTAATCCGCCGGTAAGTGCGGACGTGTAGACCGTATTCGTAATCTTCGGTACGGTCGTCGAAAGACAGCCCAATGAATCGCAACCGTCTGGCCAGGATCATGATCGCCGCCGCCGTGTTCGGCGCGGTGGGATACACCGTCTACCCCTACACGGTCCATCACGTCTCGACCGAGGCGGTCGTGAACGCCCCGCTTAGTTCGGTGACGACCCCGGTCGCTGGGCGGATCGACGCCGCCTCGCCGCCGGTCGGCGCCCCCGTCAACCCGGGTCAGCGCCTGTTCAAGCTTGCCGCCGAACGGACTGACCATCGGTACCTGAGCGAGCTTGAGGCCCGACGCGACGGCAAGGCAGAGACCTTGCGATCGGCTCGGCGGCTGCTGGGGGATCTGTCAGCTACCGCTGACCGGCTCCGCGAGCGGCTCGACACTTACCGGAGGACCACGCGTGCGAGCCTGGCGGCCGAGCGCGACCAGCTGGTCGCGCTGCTGCGATCCGCCCGTGCCGAGATGAAGGCCGCCGAACAGGCGCACACCCGGATGGATACGCTGGCGGCGAAGGATCTCGTGCCGGACGCCCAGCGGGAGCGGGCAACGGCCGACCTGGAGAAGGCGAGAGCGGACGTCGTGGCGCTCGAGGCGCGCCTGGAGCGCATCGACATCGAGCTTCGCGGGATCGACAACGGCACCTTCGCACGCAACGGCTGGAACGACGTCCCCTACAGCCAGCAGCGCCTTGACGAGGTCACGCTGCGCATGGCGGAGACCCGCTCGCGGATCAACATCCTTGCGAGCGAGCTCGCCGCGCTGGACCAGCAGATCGATGCGGAGGCCCAGCGCATGGCCGCTATCGATACGATCGTGCCCGTTGCCGGGTCCGAGGGCGTGGTCTGGAAAGAGAGCCCGCGTTCCGGGGAGAGCCTCGCCGCCGGCGACGAGGTCCTGCAGGTCGTCTCCTGCGAGTCCCGCATCATCGAGGTGCTGGTGTCGGAACGCCACTTCGAGACCATCCAACCCGGCGACGTCGCGCGGATCCGGCTAAAGGGTAGCGCTCGCGAGCTCCAAGCAAAGGTTGCCGCCGTGCGCGGCGCCGGTGCGCGGACCCCGCACGCGGCGATGGCCGCGCAGGTGCCCTCGGCAAACGAGGGTCAACTCCGGGTGATCGTCGACCTGGAAGGCACTGGGTTGTCGCGCGATCCGAAGGCATTCTGCCATGTCGGTCGTACCGCCGAGGTCATGTTCCCGCGTGAGGTCCCGCTGACGCGGGCCCTGCAGACCGGGGCCGCCGCACTGCTGCCGGCCCGGGCGCTGGCGTGGTTCGGTATTGAGGCCCGATAGCACGATGTGGCCCGCGCCGGAGTCCTTCCTGCCGCTCGTGCTGGCGGTCACCTTCTTCGTGATCCTCGCTCCCGCGTTTCCCCGGGACAACACCACCTGCCGGTACATCGTCGTCTCCGCCCTAGCCGGCGTGCTGGCCTTCTATCTCGGCTGGCGCTTTCCTGTGACCGTCCTTCCGGCGGACCTGGCGACCCTCGAGGGGTTCTGGGTGTGGCTGGTCTTCGGCATCGAGATGCTGGCGATCCTCGACGGCGCGCTGCTCTACGCCACCCTGCTGCGGCGGACCGACCGCTCGGCCGAGGCCGACCAGCACGAGGCGCGGCTGCGGCGCCTGCCGGTCGCGGCCCTGCCGACCGTCGACGTCTACATCCCGACCTACGACGAGGGCCTGGACGTCCTGGAGAAGACGATCGTGGGCGCCCTCGGGATCGACTGGCCGGCAAACAAGCTGCGCGTCTGGGTGCTCGACGATAAGCGCCGGCCCTGGCTGCGCGAGTTCTGCGCGCGCAAGGGTGCCGGCTACCTCACGCGCCCGGACAACGCGCACGCGAAGGCCGGCAACATCAACGCCGCCCTGAAGCGTACCGACGGCGAATTCGTTGCGATCTTCGACGCCGACTTCATCCCCAAGCGCACCTTCCTCTACCGGATGATGGGATTCTTTGCCGACCCGAAGATCGGGATCGTCCAGGCGCCGCACAACTTCTTCAACAACGACCCGATGCAGGCGAACCTCGCCCTGCGCCGGACCCTGCCCGACGACCAGCGGCTGTTCTTCGACCAGATCATGGCCGGGCGCGACGGCTGGGACACCGCCTTCTGCTGCGGCTCCAACTCGATCACCCGACGTGCGGCCCTGGATGCCGTCGGCGGCGCACTGCCGACCGACAGCATCACAGAGGACATGCTGCTGACCCTGGCGATGCTGCGCGCCGGCTACATCACCCGCTACCTGAACGAAAAGCTGGCGACTGGTCTGGCGCCCGAGAGCCTGGACGCGTTCTTCGTGCAGCGGGCCCGCTGGGCGCGTGGCGCCCTGCAGATCCTGTACCTGAAGAAGGGCCCGTTCGGCCCCGGACTGCCGCTGATGAAGCGTCTTCTGTTCCTGCCGACCCACTGGGTGACGCAGTCGCTTTGCCACGTCTCGGCCCTGATCGTGCCAGCCGTCTTTCTGCTGACCGGCCTGCTCCCGCTGGTCAACGCGGACGTCGACTCGGTGATTCTTTACCAGATGCCGGCGATCGTCGCGATGATGGCGGCCATGCGCTTCTTCGCTCCGGGCCAGTACTTCCCCCTGGCCTCCAGTGTCCTGGGTGGCCTGCAGGCCTTCCGCTTGCTCCCGACAGTTTTACAGACCCTGGTGCGTCCACATGGCCACCTGTTCAAAGTGACGCCGAAAGGTGCGGCCGCCCGACAGGCCGGCTACGACCGGATAACCGTCATGATGGCCATCATCCTCGGCGGCTTGACCCTGACCGGCCTGCTGCTCAACGCGCATCCCGGTACACGCATCGTGGAGAGCGGCGCGCTAATCCCGATCGTCGCGTTCTGGAGCTCCTTCAATCTTCTGGTGCTGCTGCTGATCGCCATGACTGCTTTCTCGGCACCCGCCCGCCGGGCCGAGGAGCGATTCTATCTCTACGAACCGGCCCAGGTTCGGGCGCAGGGAGAAGGAGCGCGGACCGCGACGCTACTCGATCTCTCCCTGTCTGGCGCGCAGGTCGCCCTGGAGACCGCCGACGATCACGCAAAGGGCGCGTGGCTGTGGCTTGAGATCGCTGACGTCGGCGAGGTCCCAGCGGAGGTAGTGCGCGCCGGCGCGGACCGGCTCGGATTGCGCTTCTACCTGCCCGAGGCCGTCCGGCGCGATCGTCTGATCCGCAAGCTGTTCACCGCCGGCCTCGACAACGCCACCCGGAACGAGGACGGCTGGGCGATCGCGCTCGGCATGCTTGCCAGAATTTTCGGTCCCGACCCGATCGGCGGCCCGGCGCGCCCCGCGCCAGCCAGCGAGCCCCCGCTCTGGGTTAGGGCCGCGATGGACTCCAGCCTCGGCACACGGTCCGGTCCTCAGCCGAGCAACACCGATCCCGCCAGCGACGTCGACCGCCTGGTCGCCTGAGAGGTTCCCGGATCACGGCGCGAGACGGGCCACCACCTACATCGGTGCGCGCCGCAGTGCGCCCCGTTGCCCCGCAGGAGAAAACGTCATGGCTACCCTGCTCGCCGTCTACGCCGGAAGTCGGTTGATCGGCCGCTGCGACGCCCGTTGTTACGAAGCCAAGTCCCACAGCTGCAAGTGCGTCTGCTTTGGCGCCAACCATGGGGCCGGCTACGACCGCGCGCTCCGACAGACCCAGCAAAACGCCGAGCGCTGGCTGGCACGTTATCTGGAGAAGGAAGGACTGGACCCGAAGGATGCCATCGCCACGGGCCGGGGCCTCACCCAGCTCGAGATGGATCTCGCCGACAGCGGCGCGCCCTCTTCGACACCTGCCCTATCAGGCGTCGCCAGCGGGTCGTTCTGGACCGTCTACGAGCACCCCAGCGACCTGTCGAGCGCCTACGCAGCCCGCCGTTGGCGGGCTCGCGACGGGCGCCTGCAGCGCACAGACGAGCTGATCTGCGCCCAGACACTAGGCGAGCTCCGCGCGCGCCTACCCGAGGGCCTTGTGCATCGTACGCGCGGCCCCGGCGACCCGGCGAACGTGCTTGAGGTCTGGACTGCGGCTGAACGGGCCTGACCCCAGTAGATTGCGGGCCGCGCGGACGGCCCTCGGCGCTGAAGCGACCCCATTTCCCCGGTACAGGAACCGACAATCCCGGAGATCGACATGCCCGATGGCGCCCTGGTCGCCCCGACCACAGAGATCACGCACGAGTTGGGGGATTCCTATCTCGCCTACGCGATGAGCGTCATTGTCAGCCGGGCGCTGCCGGACGTGCGTGACGGCCTGAAGCCGGTCCACCGGCGCATCCTCTACGCCATGAAGCGCGGCGGCTACACCCACGACAAGCCGCACCGCAAGTCCGCGCGCATCGTTGGCGACGTCATGGGTATGTACCACCCGCACGGCGACTCTGCCATATACGATGCGATGGTGCGTTTGGCCCAGGACTTCTCGATGTCGGTGCCGCTGGTCGATGGTCAGGGCAACTTCGGCTCGATCGACGGCGACCCGCCCGCGGCGATGCGCTACACCGAGAGCCGTCTCTCGCGCTACGCGCCGCTGCTGCTGGACGAGATCGACCGCGACACCGTCACCTGGACGCCGAACTACGACGGCAGCGAGATGGAGCCGGAGGTTCTGCCGGCCGGCTTCCCCCACATTCTGGTCAACGGCGCCGGCGGCATCGCTGTCGGCATGGCGACCCGCATCCCGCCGCACAACCCGGGTGAGGTCCTGGCGGCCACCCTGGCCCTGATCGACAACCCCTCGGCCAGCCTGGCGCAGCTGCTGGAGTATTGCCCCGGTCCGGACTTCCCGACCGGCGGCACCATCCTCGGTCACGAGGGTATCCGGCAGGCCTACGAAACTGGCCGCGGATCAATCATCGTGCGCGCCCGCCACACCTTCGAGAAGGTCGCCAAGGGACGTGCTGCGATCGCGTTCACCGAACTTCCCTATCAGGTCAACAAGGCGCGCCTGGTCGTCCAGATCAACGAGCTTGCCAAGGAGCGGCAGATCGAAGGCATCCACGAGGTCCGCGATGAGAGCGACCGGCACGGCATCCGGCTGGTCGTCGAGCTCAAGCGCGAGGCCAACGAGGACGTGGTTCTCGCGCAGCTGCACAAGCGCACCGAGCTGCAGGTCAGCTTTCCGGCCAACATGCTTGCCCTCGACCACAACCAGCCCCGGCAGATGAACCTGCGCGAGATCCTGCAGGCATGGATCGACTTCCGCCGCCAAGTGATCCGCCGGCGCACCCTGCACGACCTCCGGGAGGCCCGGAAGCGCGCCCACGTCGTCACCGGCCTCCTGGTCGCGATCGCCAACATCGACCGCGTGATCGCCCTGATCCGGCAGGCGCCGGATAGCGCCAGCGCCCGCGCTGCGCTGATGGCCGAGCCCCTGGAGATCGGCGAGATGTCGGCGATGCTCTCGCGCGTCGATCCGAAGGCGCAGGTCGACGGCACCGTCTGCCAACTGACCGAGGAGCAGGCGAAGGCGATCCTGGAGTTGCGCCTGCATCGCCTGACCGGCCTTGAGCGCGACAAGCTCGAGGCCGAGAGCAAGGAGCTGTGCGACCAGATATCCCATTTCCTCGACGTCCTCAACGATCAGTCCGCCCTGACGCGCGTCATGCGCGAGGAGCTGGAGGCCACGGCCAGGCGGATGACCGCGCCGCGGCGCACCGACATCGAGCAGAACTACGCGGAGTACGACGAAGAGGACCTGATTCCGCGCGAGGAGATGATCGTCACGCTGACGCATGGCGGCTACGTCAAGCGGGTGCCGCTGAGCGATTACCGCTGCCAGGCGCGTAACGGCAAGGGTCGTGCGGGCATGAACACCAAGGACGACGACTTCGTCACGCGCGTCGTCCAGACCTCCACGCACACCCCGCTGATGATCTTCACCGACCGCGGGATCGCCTACAAGCTGAAGGTCTATCAGCTGCCGCTGGGTACGCCGCAGGGGCGCGGTCGGCCGATCGTCAATCTGCTACCGAACCTCGGTAAGGGCGAGCGGATCGCCGCGCTGCTCGCGCTGCCCGAGGATCCCGAGGCCTTCGCCGATACCCAGGTCGCCTTCTTCACCGCTGGCGGCTACGTCCGGCGCAACACGCTGGCGGACTTCGCCAACGTCCCGTCCAATGGCAAGATCGCGATGAAGCTCGAGGACGCCGCCGGCAAGGCGACCGACAGCCTGGTCAACGTCCTGCTGTGCGCCGACGACCAGCATTTCGCGGTCAGCACCCGGATGGGCCAGGTGCTGCGCTTCCCCGCGAGCCAGGTTCGCGTTTTCGCCGGCCGCTCCTCGCTCGGGGTTCGCGGCATCCGGCTGCGCGGCGATGACAAGGTCGTCTCGGCAATGGTGCTGGAGGACGCCGGGACCGAGGCCGCGGAGGCGCCGGCCTTCCTGACCCGCGCGGCCAAGGTCCGTCGCCAGGAAACCGGCGAGGCCGACGACGATGGTGCGGTGGTGCTCGACGATGACCGCTTCGCGGAGCTTCAGACCAAGGAACAGCTGGTGCTGACCGTGACCTCGAACGGCTACGGTCGCCGGACCAGCGCCTACGCCTATCGCGTGGCGAACCGGGGCGGGATCGGGACGATCGACCTGCCAAAGGGGAAGAAGGTCGGCGACATCGTCTCCAGCTTCGTGGTCGAACCAGGTCAGGAAATGGTCCTGATCACCGACAAGGGTCAGCTGATCCGCACCGACGTCGATAGCGTGCGGATCACCGGCCGAGCGGCCGTCGGCGTAAGGCTGATCAAGCTCTCCAAGGGCGAGCAGATCGTCTCCATCGCCCCGGTCGCTTCCAGCGACACAGAGCACGACGAAGCGACGGATTAGCCGCTGCCGCCACTCACCGATCCCAACTCACGGTCGGCCCGGATCTCGGGTCCGGGCCGACGCCTGCGATTGGCCTTGCGTGATCGGGCTGAAACCGACCGAGCTGCACCCGTGCGTTGTCGGATGCCCCTGGGGTGAGACCCTCAACGCATGCCTGCCTGGGGCGTGTGTGCTCCGAACGCTGCCCTCTCGATCGCTGGGTCAGCACGGCACGACGGCCGGGGCCTAGCACGCCTCGCGGCGATCTTTCAGCGTACCCGGAACAGCCGTTCGCAGCATGTAACCCTTGCCCCAGCTGGTCTCGATTCCGCTCTCCCCCTGAAGCGCCGCCTCGAGCTTCCGCCGGACCTTGTGCACGAAGATATCGATCACCTTGATGTCCGGGCTTTCCTCAAGCGGGTAGAGCGAGTCCAGCAGGGTCTCCCGGTCGACCACCGCGTTTGCCCGCATCGCCAGCGCTCGCAGGACCTGATATTCCCGCTGGCTGAGGCCGACATCCTTGTCGTCGACCCGCACGTCCCGCCGCTCGAGGTCGATCCGCAAGCGCCCGCACTCCAGCACCGGTGCTGCATGTCCGTGCCGCCGCCGGATCAGCGTCAGCAGCCGCGCCCGCAGTTCCTGCCGGTTAAATGGCTTGGGCAGGAAGTCATCGGCGCCCGCGTGCAGCGCCCGTACGCGCTCCTCGACCTCGCCGAGCTCAGAGATCACCAGGATCGGCGTGGTCTTGCCGGACCGCCGGATTTCACGCACCACGTCGATCCCGGAGCGGTCGGGAAAGCGCACATCCAGGATGATCGCCTCATACTGCTCCTGGCGGCCCAGGTCAGCTGCGTCCTGACCGGTCTCCACGGTCTCGACAACCCATTGGTCACGCTTCAGGACAAGCTTGAGGGCATGGATAACCGACGAGTCATCGTCGGCGATGAGGATGCGCATTCCGCCTCGCTGCCAGCAGGGTCGGGACCGGAACACGAATAAGTCCCCTCACCCATGTGAAGCAAGACTTTCGTGTCTATTTCTGAGCGGAAGAGACCGAAAATGTGGCGACAGTACGGTCAATCTAATCCGAAAGACCGCGTACCTGCATCTCGACCCGGTTAAGGAAAGCTGCGACCGCGCCAGGTGCCGCCGGCCTGGCTCGAAGGCTCTCGAGCTCGACGGGCACGACCGCATCGGCTTCCAGGCGCACCAGATCGCGGGATATCCGCGCAGCCTCGACCCCGTCCTGAAGTCGCGCGCGCAGCGCCGACGGTGGCAAAGTCTCCAGGTTGGCGAGGATCGCATCCAGGTCGCCGAACTGCCGGATCAGCTTGGCGGCGCCCTTTACCCCGATCCCGCGCACACCAGGGACTCCATCGGTCGGATCGCCGGCCAGCGCCTGGAGATCGACCACCTTTTCCGGCCCCACGCCCAGCTTCGCCTCGACCTCGGCCGCCCGGATCACGCGTTTGGTCTGGGGGTGGTAGATGGAGACCTCCGGCCCGACCAGCTGCATCAGGTCCTTGTCGCTGGAGACGATCGTCACCTTCAGGCCCGCCTCGACCGCCTGCCGGGCGTAGGTGGCGATCACGTCATCCGCCTCGTAACCGGGGGCCTCGACCCAGCTTACCCCGAACGCCTCGCTGGCCTGCCGGATCAGCGGTTGCTGCGCCACCAAGTCCGCTGGCTTCTCGGAGCGATTCGCCTTGTAGGCCGGGTAGATGGCGTGCCGGAAGGTCTCGCCCTCAGGGTCGAACACCACCGCGATATGGCTGGCGCGCGCCCGGCGCACGATCGGCACCAGCAGGTGCTGTATGAACCCGGTTACCGCGTTGACCGGCGTGCCATCCGCGAGATGACGCGGCGGCACGACGCTGAAAGCGCGCCAGAGATACCCTGAACCGTCGACCAGGACCAATCTGCCCTTCCCCGGTCCCTGCGGCGCGGCTGACGCTGCACGCGCCGCCGCGGGCGACGCGACGGCGGCGCCGTCCGGCATGGTGGTTGTTGCCTCGGTCATCATGTCCAGGAAATGTGATCGCCCGACGATTTATGGCCGTCGTCGGCGCGTTACCGTTCCTCGAGCGCCGCCTCGCTACGACGCTGCGGCATCTCAACCACCTTCAGGCTGCCCCGAATCTCGCGCAGGTCGTTCTCCACCGCCCGGCCGAGCGAGGCCTGAGCGGTGAAGCCACGCGCCTTCAGGGCCTCGCCCACCTTCGTGACGGCCGCCTCGACCTGGACCAGGAACTGCGCGGTGTTGCGGGGCTCCGGGCCACTGTCCTGGCGCTCACGGATCACCGAACTGACCGCCCGCGCCTGCTGAGCCATGTCGGCATCCTGGCGCCCGAACAGCGAGGCTGCCTCGCTCAGGTAACTGCCCGCGATCGCAAGCTGCTGCTCGGCGGTTTCATGCCGCACTGGAGCAACCTTCTCGGCGTCGCGCGCGATCAGGCCCGCCAGGTGGCGATGCCGGGCACTACCCTCGACGAGACGGCGCAGCGGCGTGTTCTCCTGGATCATCTGCGCAAGGCGTTCCGTCCGACGGAGGGCCGCGCTCGCCTGATCCCCGGCCCGACCGGTGGCATCTACGTCCTCGCGAACCTGCTGATAGGCCAGGACGCGCTGACGGGCCCACTCGGGCACGACCACGTGATCGACGTGCCGCTCGGCCTGCTTGCCGATCTCGAACAGGGCCTTGGGATTCTGATCGGCAAGCATGCGGCTCGCCGTCTCGTCGCAGTAGATCTCCAGGGCAGCCTCGCCCCGATCGGTGGCGACATCGTGGAGGCGCTGGATCTCCTCGGCGCGGTTCGGGTTGCTGCGCTTGGCCGCGTGGATGTGCTCGGGATCATCCAGCCGGTCGGCCGACAGGGTGACGCGCTCGCCAAACCGGCCGCCGCCCAGCACGCCCGCGAGCGCGCGATCGAGCCGGTCCTGTTCGACGGCATGGTTGTGAATGAGCGATTCTGCCCGGCGCTGCGCCTTCTCGTCGACGCCCTGCATGACCGACCTCCCCCTGCAACGGTGTGGGCAGGTTGCCTGCCCTAGATGGGGAGGTATCGATCGTGACCGTTTTCGCAACACGATGTACCGACGTTGACACCCCCAAGAGTGTCAAGCTCGGGGCCCTTCCCCTTCGCTGCGCGCACTGCCCGACTGCCCGCATTTCTCGCCCTCCCCAAGGCGGTGCTCGCCTTCATCTCGCCGGCCGCCCTCGGCGCCGACGCCCCGTAGCCTCGCGATCGTTACCGGGCCTCGTCGCCCTGGACCGCGCGCTGCGGGCGCATGTCCCGGATCTGCTCTTGCATCTTCGCCAGCCGGCCTTCGAGGTCGCGACCAACCGCAGACAGCCGCGGCACCCCCTCCTTCTCCATCGCGGCCAGAATGGTCCCCATCGCTTCGCGGGTACGCCCGATCGTGCCCGACATCTGCTGCGGGGCGACCTTGTCCGCCTTGCCGGCGCCCACCTTCTCCAGCACGTTTGCCGCGCCGATCGCGAGCTTGCGCGCCTCCTCCTGATCGCGGCCCAGGAACCGCGAGGAGGTCCGCAGATAGTGGCCGGCCCGCCGGAGGTTGACGATCAGGTCATGGCTGGTCAGTCGGCTGAGGCCATCACCCTGGTCCGACTTCAGCCACGAAACCGCCTGGTCATGGCGCGTCTCCCGACGCTCCAGCAAGCGCGTCGGGAGCGGCTTGTCCCCGTTCACGAGCTCGACTCGGCCCGAGTAGGCGCGGTGAGCAACCGCCTTGTGGTCAGCCCCGAAGGACGTGCCGAAATCGGGCTTCCCGAGGTTGTACCAGATTGCCTGCATCGAGCCGTCCTGGTTGAACTGATAGAAGCCCGGACCGGTCTCCCGGACGCGCCCCTCGTCGTCCAGCCGAAGCACGAGAACGGACTTGTCGGTGGCCGCAAGCGCCTCGTTGACCCGCTCCATCGCCCGTCCATCCTCCGCGACGATGACGTGATGCTTGGGTCCGAATAAAGCCGCCACCCGACCTGCCTTCCGGTCTCCCTGCTTGCCGTTGGCCTCGGCGACGATGCTGTTGATCCGCTTCTCGCTGAGGCCGGTCGTAAAGACGAATCGCATGTCGTCCAGCCGGTGGTTCCACTCCGCCAGCGGCACCTTGCCGGCGAGATCGGACACCTTCGGCGCCGAGCGGTTGAACAATGCCTTCTGGGCTCGGTCGATCACTTCCCGCTTGATCCACGGGGCGACCGAGCGCAGCGCCAGGTTCGCACCTGCCATGACGGCGATACCGACGGTTCCGCGCATCACGCTCTCGGTCCAGTACTTGGTGGCCTCGGGCGGGATCGCATAGGCCGCCCCGGCCCCGATCGCGCCCGCCACCGCCCAGGTCCCGAAGCGCGACAGCCCGGCCGTGAAATGCCGCGCCTTCTCGTCGGCCCACATCTCCTTCGGCAGGTCCGTGCAGTCGATGTAGCTGTTCATCTGCACCCGCGCGTCCCGGGCGCGCACACCGGTCATCTCGACCTCCTTGAAGCGGCACCCCTCCACGCGCGCCTTGGTCAGCACGCTGTCGTCGATCCGCCCCTTGAGCACTGTCGTGCCCACGAACTCGCATCCGCGCAGATCCGAGTTCGACATGTCGCTGCGCGCGACGTGCGCGCCGGAGAAAATGCTGCCGCGCATGTGGCTGTTCGACAGCGCGACGAAGTTCAGTGTCGCACCGGTGAAGTCGCTCTCCCCGAGGGAGACGTGGTGCAGGTCGCAGTCCTCGATCACCGCGTCCCGGAAGTCGCAATCACCACCGCGGACATCCACGAGCGCGCTGTCCTTGATGAAGGCGTCGTTGGCACGCATGCCGACCAGGTCTGCACCGGTCATGGCGCAGCCGAACAGCTGCGCGCTGCGCAGGTCGGTACGCCGCAGGCGGGCCTCCTCCAGCTGCAGATGGTCGAGCATCGCCCCCTTGAGGCTGGTCGACTTCAGCGAGGCGCCGGAGAGATCGCAGGTGCTCAGCCGGCAGCGGTCGAGCGTCGCGTCATCGAGGCTGGCCCCGCGCAGGCTCGCGCCCGTGAGCTCCAGGCCGGTCAGATCGCATCCGCTGAGGTCTGCGCCATCGAGCGAGACGCCGGCCACTATGGCCCGGCGGATCATCTCCTTCATGGCATGGCAGTTCGGATCCTCGAACAGAACCTGGGAGCCATCGACGTTCAGGATCTTCACGGCCCATCTCCTCTCAGGCGGACGCACAACGGGTTATTCGCGAACCAAGTCGCGACGTTCGGGGAGATGGAAGTTTCGCGAGCCGCGTGCCGCTGATTCGCTTGCGCGATGCCGGCACCGGTTCGCGATTTCGAAAACCAGTCCTTTATAGTCGGAAAATACGCTACCTACGCCGGCGGTTCGGACGAGGTCAGGGCCTCAGCCTCGTCCAAACCGCCCCCGGCGGAGCGACCCCATCTACGCAGAAGAGGCGCGCTAGCCGCGCTTAACCGTCTCAAGACCCAAGCTGGAGCGATCATGTCCACTGCCAATCGCGCCTTGCCGCTCGCGCGCACGTACCGCCCCGCACTGCTCTCCGAACTGATCGGACAGCCCGGGCTTACGCGCACGCTCACCAACGCGTTCGAGCAAGGGCGGATCGCCCAGGCCTATCTCTTCACCGGCACCCGTGGGGTGGGTAAGACAACCACGGCCCGCATCCTCGCCCGCGCCCTGAACTGCGAGCAGGGCCCGACGGCCACGCCGTGTGGCACCTGCCAGCAGTGCACCGCGATCGCGGCCGAGCGCCACATGGACGTGTTGGAGATGGACGCCGCCTCCCGGACCCAGGTCGACAACATCCGGGAATTGATCGATCAACTCCCCTATCGCCCCGTGATGGGGCGCTACAAGATCCTCGTCCTCGACGAGGTCCACATGCTCTCGCGCAACGCCTTCAACGCGCTCCTGAAGACCCTCGAGGAGCCGCCCGAACACATCGTCTTCATCTTCGCCACGACCGAGGTCCGTAAGCTGCCACCCACAATCCTGTCGCGCTGCCAGCGTTTCGATCTGCGGCGCGTCAGCGAGGAGCAACTCGCCGGGCACGTCCGCGAGATCGCCGCGCGCGAAGGGGTGGGAATCGACCAGGATGCGGTCGAGGTCGTGGCCCGCGCCGGCGACGGCTCGGTCCGCGACACCCTGTCGATCCTGGACCAGGCAATCTCGATGGGCGGCGGGCGTGTGAGCGGTCACGAACTGCGCCAGAGCCTGGGCCTGGTCGAGCGGCAGCAGGCCTGTGCGATCCTCGACGCGGCCCTGGCGGGTCAGCCCGGCGAGGCGCTCAAAACCCTGCGCGGCGTCCTGGCCGGCGGCGCCGACGTCGCCGCTCTGCTCAAGGACATGCTGTCTTACGCCCATCAGCTCTGCCTGGGTGCCACCGCGCCCGAGACGCTGGGCGATGCCGGCCTCACCCCAGGCGAGGTCGAGGCGGTCAGTGCGCTCGGCCGCAAGCTCGGCGCGCGCACCTGCGAGCACACCTGGGGGCAGCTGATGCAGGCGGTCCCGGACGTGCAGGCAGCACCCGCGCCCGAGCAGGTCATCGAGATCGCGGTGCTGCGCGTTGCCGGCTCGCCAACCGGGAGTAACTGGTGAAAGTCACGCCCGCCAAGATCGAGGGCTTCCTTAAAAAGCCCTCCGCCTCGCTCATCCTGCTGCACGGCCCCGATGCCGGCCAGATCCAGGAGTACGCGGAGCGACTCACACGCCTGCCGGACGCGGAGGTCACCCGTCTGCACGCCGACGTCGCCATCAAGGCCCCGGGACGCCTCCACGAGGCCGCGAGCTCGCGCGGACTGTTCGCCACCGGCACGCCTGTGATCCGCCTGCGCGGCGCCGGCGACAAGGCGACCAGACTGCTGAAAGAGGTGCTGGCCGCGCCGCCCGAGGCGCGGATCATCGTCGAAGCCGGCGAGCTGACCGCGAAGTCGAGCCTGCGCAAACTGTTCGAGAAGGAGGCCGGCGCGGCCGCGATCGCGTGCTACCCGTTCGACGCGCAGGAGCGCGTGAAGTTCGTCGACGCGAACCTGCGGGATGCCGGGAAGCGAGCGGCCGCCGGTGTGACCGATCTCATCGCCGCACGCCTTCCCGATGACCGCGCGGCCGCCCGGCGGGAGCTGGAGAAGCTTGTCCTCTGCGCCGGCGACGACTCCGAGATCGCTCAGGAGCTGGTCGACAGCGTCATTGCCGACGGGGGCGACAGCGGGCTTGGCGACGCCATCCTCGCCGCCGGCGAGGGGGACCAGCGGGGCTGCGAACGCGCGGTCCAACGCCTGCTCACCGACGGCGAGAGCCCGGTCGGCCTGATCCGGATCGCCCTACGCCACTTCCATCAGCTGCACGACACCCGAGTCGCGATCGACACCGGCGTGTCCGCCGCGGACGCGATCGGCAAGCTGCGCCCGCCGGTGTTCTGGAAGGATCGCGCACGCTTGCAGGCACAGGCGACCCGCTGGCCCCTGCCGGCGATCGAGCGCGCCCTGGATCGGCTGCACGCGACCGAGCGACAGGCCAAGATGACCGGCTATCCCGATGGCACCCTCGTCGCCCACCTCTTCTGGACGATCGCCATGCAGGCCCGTCAGCTTCAGAAAGGACGTCGTCGATGACGGCCAACAACCTGACTTTGCAGGATCAGATCGAAGCCGCACCGCCGGGCGGCCTGATACTCTGCGGCCCCGCCGGCATCGGCAAGGCCGCGTTCGCCCGGGAGATCGCGGCTCGGCTGCTCGGCTGCGCGCCGGACTTCGCACACCCCGATCTCCACATCGTCCGGGCGGCCGAGGACAAGAAGGCGATCGACGTGGAGCAGGTTCGCGACGCCTGTCAGCGCATCCGGCTGGCGCCGGCCGACGGCGGGCATCGCGTGATGCTGGTGCCGCAGGCCGACACCATGACGGTCAACGCCGCAAACGCGCTGCTGAAAACGCTGGAGGAACCGCCCGCGCGCGCGACCGTGATCCTGACGGTGGATGCGGTGGGGCGGCTGCCGGCGACGATACGAAGCCGCTGCCGTTTGGAGCGCGTCGCCGCCCCGGCCCGCGATGCCGCCCTCGCCCAGCTGCGCGAGACCTGCCCCGACCTGAGCGTCGAGGAGGGACGAGGACTGCTGGAGTTGGCTCAGGGCCGCGCCGGCCTGGCCGCGGACTACGCGGCCGCAGGCGGAATCGAACTCTACCTCGACATCTGCCGCGCGGCCAAGCCGCTGATCCGGCCGGGCGGCAGGGTCGACCGGCCGCTACTGATCGCGCTCACCCAGCGCGCCGGCAAGTCCTGGCCCACGGCCGTCAACCTGATCGAGCGCCTGGCAGCCCGCCTGAGCGAGACGCTTGCCTGCGGCGAGCCGCCAGCGGCCGCGATGGAGGGCGAGGACAAGTTCCTGCAGGCGATCGCGCGCCACGCACGCCTGAGCGCGAGTGTCTCGGCCTGGACGGACGTGCGGCGGCTTGGCGAGGAGGCCGAGGTCCGGAACCTGGACGGCCGGACCACACTCGACCGTGCGCTGCGTGCGCTCGACGCTCTCGCCGCCACGCCGGCCGAACAAGCCGGCTAGCCGGGCGACCACGACCCGCGAGTGGGCACGATCACGGCGATCGCGGCCCGTTCGCGCGTTCCGGTCCCATCTTCTCGTGAGCAGCAGATGGGACCAGACCGTTGCCGAGCAGCCCCCCTCTCTTTCCGGGCTTCGACGATATCGCGCCCAAGGTGGGTGCGCCTGTAAAGCAGGGGAAGTCGAGCAAGCCCAGAAAACCGCGAAAGCCCTGCGGTTCGGCCCCGAACGCCCTCCCGCAGGTCGTTGATGACCACGGCCTGAACCCGGAGCAGCTCGCCGCCGCTCAGGCGCCGATCAACCGGCCTTGCCTTGTGCTCGCGGGCGCTGGCACCGGTAAGACCAAGACTCTCGTTGCCCGCTATCTGTTCCTGCTCGCGCAGAAGGTGCCTGCGCAGCGCATCATGACCGTCGCCTTCAACAAGACGGCCGCGGACGAGCTGGCTCAGCGCCTGCAGCAGGCATCCGGCCGAAAGCCGTCCTGGAACGGCACCTTTCACGGCCTGGGTTTCCGCCTTCTCAACGAGTTGCGTGACCTTTTCGATCTCCCGGACAAGATCAAGGTGCTGTCCGACAGCGACATAACGGGTCTTCTGAGGCAGATCTCCTTCGACCTTTCGATCCGCAGCGACATCGCCGACCTCACCACCCTGCGCACGGCGATCTCCAGCTGGAAGAACCGCGAATGCACGCCCGCCGACGTGGCCGCCGATTTGGCTGCGACGGAGCGCCGCCTGCTCGCGCGCGGGCCGTTGCGGGACGACGATCCGGCGGCCTTTGCCCTGCGCGCCAATCAGATGATCCATGCGGTCTACGAGACATACGAGACCCGGAAAGCCGAGGCCCGGAAGATCGACTTCGGCGACATGCTGCTGCTGCCGACCGTTGCGATGCGGGAGGACCCCGGCCTGCGGGTGCGGATGGCGCAGCGGTTCGATCAGATCCTGGTCGACGAATACCAGGACATAAACACCTGCCAGTACGCCTTTATCCAGCACCTCGCGAGCGCGGGAGCCCAGCTCTACGTCTGCGGCGACGACGCGCAGGCCATATATGGCTGGCGCGACGCGAAAGTAGAGCACATTCTCAACTTCAAGTCGCAGTACCCCGACGCGACCCTGGTCTCTCTTACCCGAAACTACCGCTGTCCCCCGGAAGTCCTCGACGTCGCCAACGTGATCGCCGGCAACCTGCGCCAGCGCGTGGCGAACGCGCACCTCCAGGCCACCAAGGAGCCCGGCGGCAAGCCACAGTGCGGGCGCTTCGCCACCGCCCGGGCGGAGATCGCGGAGGTCACCCGGCGGATCGCCGCGCACGGCGAAGATGGCGGCGCCTGGCGCGACATCGCGGTCCTGGCGCGGGTCAACCGCACCTTGCGCGCCGTCGAGGACCGCCTGGTCTATCTCGGCATCCCCTATGTCGTGCGCGGTGGCTCGTTCTGGGACCGCGCCGAGGTCAAGGACGTGCTCGCCTATCTGGAGGCGGCGCTGGATCCCGCGGCCGACGACGCGTTCCGGCGCATCGCCAACGCGCCCGCCCGCAACCTGGGCCGCACGGCGATGAAGAAGCTCGAGGCCAAGGCACGCGCCCAGGGGCGGCCGCTGCAGAGCCTCGCCCTGATCGACGCGCTCCCGAAACCGGGCGCCCAGGGCTTCGAGCACCTGCTGACCCATCTCGCCGCGGCGCGGAAGGCGATGCAGCACGGCTCGCCGCCATCAGCCGCGCTCACGAACCTCTTGGAAGCCGTGAAGTATCACCGCCACCTCAAGGGCGACCCGGAGACGGTGAAGGAGCGCACGGAGAACGTCATCGAGGTCTGCGAGGCGGTGGACGAGTACGACTCGCCCGCCCAGCTGCTTCTGCATGCCCGCGCTTGCGTGGGCAAGCAGAGCCAGAGCCCCGACGCGGTGGTGCTCTCCACCGTGCACCGGGCGAAGGGCCTGGAGTGGCCTTGGGTGTTCCTGGTCGCCTGTCAGCAGGGTCAGATGCCGCACGGCCTCGCGCAATCGATGCGTGAGCGCGAGGAAGAACGCCGTCTGGCCTACGTCGCGGTGACGCGCGCCCGCACCAAGCTCTGGATCTCCTGGGCGCAGATCGACCGCATGGGGCGCCCGCAGGACCCGAGCGAGTACCTGTTCGAGGTCGAGAGCCTGCTCGACCACAGCGACAGCTTCGCCACCCCGATCGACCACCTGTTCGCCGACACGCCGGGCACGTCGGGCGAGACTTACGGCCGCGCGAAACCGGCTTCGAGCGCTCCGCCCTGGTCTCGGGTGCTCGAGGTCAAGCCCGACGCCAGCCTCGCCGAGATCGAGGCCGCGTACCGTGCGCTCGTCAAGCGCCACCATCCCGACCTCGGTGGGTCGCACGCGAAGATGACCGAGCTCAACATCGCCATCGCCCAGGCGCGCGCCTTCAACACGCAGGGGTCCTGAGCGACCGTCGGCTACAAAGCGAATACGATCAAGGCCGGACAGTTTACGGTCACCGCTCCCATTTCCGGGACATCCAACACCGATCGGATGTCCCATGCGCCGCTCACTCCTTCTCCTCGCCGCCGTCTCCGGCATCTGCGGGATCGCCTACGAGGTCCTGCTTGGCCGGATGATCTCCAGCTACCTCGGGCACACCTACCTGGTCAGTGCGGCCGTCCTGGCCGGGTTCATGATCGGCCTGGCCCTGGGCAACCTGCTGGCGCACCGCGCTCTGCGGTGGCTGCCACTGGTCGAGATCGGTATCGGCGCCTACGGCATCTCCGCCGCCGTCCTATTCCGTCACGGTTTCGAGGAGGTCGTCGGACTGCTCCCGGCGAGCGCGGCGGGGCCGGGACTGGTCGCGATGGCGCTGGTGATGGTGAGCGTGCCCGCGCTTCTGATCGGCCTCGCGGTGCCTCTGTTCGCTCTCCATCTTGAGCGACAGATGCCCGACACGGCGGGATCGCCAAGAGCGCGGGCCTTCCAGAACATCTACATCACATACAATCTCGCCGCCGCGGCGGGCGCGCTGGCGCTCGAGTTCCTAGTGGTAAGGACTATCGGACTGTCAGGCGCGATGATCGCGTTGGCGGTTACCAACGTGGCCGTCGGCGCCGCCCTCTGGTACCTCGGACCCAATCGCGACACGCTCGCTCAGCTCGCGTCGGCCGGCACTCGACCTGACGGCTACGCCCGCCTTGCCCTGTTCACGGCGGCCCTGGCAAGCGGCGTGTACCAGATGCTCGTCCTCAAGCTTACCGCG
Organism: Rhodovibrio sodomensis; assembly: GCF_016583645.1. Taxonomy (GTDB): domain Bacteria; phylum Pseudomonadota; class Alphaproteobacteria; order Kiloniellales; family Rhodovibrionaceae; genus Rhodovibrio; species Rhodovibrio sodomensis. The sequence goes on from NZ_NRRL01000006.1 coordinate 36,612, forward strand.
CTGGTGTTTGGTCCCGCCGGCCAGAATCTCGCGCTGGTCGTCGCTATCGCCCTGCTCGGTCTGGCCGCGGGCAGCTGGCTGTCCCGCTGGCGCCGGCTATCCTTCTCCGCCCTGTTAGCGAGCGCGGTACTGATCTTGCCGCTTGGTCTACTGACCCTGCGCCCGGCGATCGAACTGTGGAGCGAGTTCGCCAGCCTGGATATGCCGGAAGCCGCATTGCTGGGCGGCCAGTTTCTGGTTCTGCTCGTCGTAACCCTGCCCGGCTTCATTCTCTTGGGCGCGACCGTTCCGGTGATCCTGCGCTGTTACCCCGGGACCGACGCGACCCCGGGACGCGGCCTGGCGATCGCAAGCCTGGGCAACGGCATTGGTTTCCTCGCAACAGCACTGCTGCTGCACGCATGGCTTGGGGCCGCGGGTCTGGCAGTCCTGACCGTCCTTCTGCTTGTTACCGCCACTTGGCCGCTGACTCTGCGCCGAGGCCACCTCATCTGGCCTGTCGCAGCCACGGCCATCGCCGGTGGCATGGCCGCCCTTCTGCTGACCAGTTGGCCGCACACGTATCTAGCGATGGGCGCGAGCGAACTAGCGCGCAGGGACCTCGAACAGAGGATGACGCACATCGTCGATGTGAAAACCCTCCGCAGCTTCGACAACACTGTCAGCCTCGTGACCCACAAGCATGGGTTCATTCGGATGGTGATCAACGGCCATGGCGCGCTCGGCCTGGGCGTCGACGGGCGGGACCCCGAAGAGACCATGGTCGGCATGGCCCCCGCCCTGTTCTCGGACAGCCACGAGCACGCGCTGGTGCTCGGGCTCGGCACCGGCATTACGGCGAGCGCCGTCTCTGAGACCTATACGAAGGTCACGATCGTCGACTCCAACCCGCTTGCGGCCGAGATGCTGCCGCGCTTCGATGCCGGCAACATGGGGCTCGCCGAGCAGACCGACCTCGATGTCCGCACCCAGGATGGCTTCGTCCACCTGTTGCAAAGCGGCTCTTCCTACGATGCCATCGTCAACACCGTCGACAGCCCAGCCCACATGGCCGCGGCAAAACTCTATTCCCTGGATTTTCTCCGCCTGGCGAGCCGTCATCTCACGCCCGGCGGCGTCTATGCGACTTGGTTCGATTCCTCGATGCCGCTTGAGGCCCGGCATTCGCTCATTCTTGGCCTGAAGACCGCGTTCGCCGACTGCAGCTATCTGATGGTGAACAGCGGCTATTCGCTTGCGATCTGCGGTAACAGCCATCTCGGGGCCCCGGCGAGCGACGTCCCGTTCAGCGATCGCCTGCGCAACCAGCTTCGCAGTCTCGGGGTCGATCAGCGGGCCGAGGTTTTTCTCGGTTACCGGATCGCGGTGCGTCACCCGCTCGGCAAGCCGCCGGAAGGCACCCCCGTCAGCACCCTGGATAATCCGGAACTGGACTTCTTGATGGGGCGTCCAGGCGCTGATGACGACTTCAGCCAGCCCAGCTGGCATGTACGTCAACGCCAGCTGTTCAGCCGGCCGCGACCTGACGAACTGGAAGCCTGCTATGCGCAAAGCCTGCTTTCTTGGAACAGCCCGTGCATGGAGGCGCTGCAGCAGCGCCGCTGCATCCCCGACATGTGGCTCGCGCGACTTGCTCGCAGCCTGACCCCGCTGCCCGACATGGTGAGTCAGGTTGTCGAAATCGCCACCGCCCTGCACGGCCGCGGTCACCCAGATCTCGCCCGCGAGCTGCTGCGCGCCGTCGACGAAGTTCAGGTCCGTCATGCACTGTACCCGATCGACTATCACACACGGGTGCAGCATTACGCGCTCACACGCGTACTGGCGATGCCTGAACCCTCCTGGATAGAGCGGGTCGCCGATCCAGCGGCGGTACGCGCTGCCGCCGCCGACCGCGCCAAGCATGCGCGCATACTGGCAAGCCAAGCCTACGAAACCAGCGGCTACATCTACAAGCTTCCGATGACCGCCTGCCCGGCATCGGAACCCATCCATTAGCACATGAACATGCCCTCCAGGAGTTGAAGTATGCTCTACGTCGCCGGTTTCGCCTTCTCACCGGATGCCCGGAAGGTCGCCCTGATCCGGAAATCCAAGCCCGCCTGGCAAGCGGGTCTGCTGAACGCCATCGGAGGCAAGGTCGAGCCCGGCGAACGAGAGATAGACGCGATGGTTCGGGAGTTCGCCGAGGAGACCGGCGCCATGACCCGGCCAGCCGACTGGTCTCCGGTGGTCATGCTGAAAGGCAGCGAGTTCGAGGTCGCCTTCTTCCGGAGCTTCGCCGTGGAGCTCAGCGCCCTCCGCTCCATGGAGAGCGAACGCGTCGAGGTGCACGCCGTGCTCCCCGTGCCGCCGGATACCATTCCGAACCTGCACTGGCTGATCCCGCTCAGCCTCGACAACCTGTACCTGCCCGTCGATCTCCACGACGTAGGCGGCACCGAGGAGGGGCGCCCAACCCACCTGGCGACCGCGGTTTCGGCCTCGGGCCGCGTGACATCGCTCACGCCCCCGTCTCGCCTCTCGTGGTAAGCTCCTGTGACTGACCCGGAGCCATGCCCCACGAGGCGCGGGGTGATTTGAGGTAATGATGTGAGCGCATCCGACTTCACCGGCCACGAGATCGCCGCAGCCGTCCACACCCTGCGCCAGCGCGGCGACCTCGACGCCCGCGTGCAGCTCGCCAAGGCTGCTGCGCGGCGCCTGTCCCAGGCGCAGATCGCAACCGGCTCGCGCGACCTTGCACTCGCCTCGATCGCCGCACTCCTGGATGACGTCGAGATCCTCGTCCGAAGCACGCTGGCGCTGGCGCTGTGTGATGCCCCCGACCTCCCGGAGCCCATCAAACGACAAATCCTTGCCGACGTCGACCCGGTCGCGATTCCGTTCATCGAGCGTGCCAATAACCTCGACTCCGCGGAGCTGCGGGACCTGATCGACGCGGGCGGCACCCGACAGGCCGCGGTCGCGCGTCGACCGGATCTCACCGTCGCCCTGATCCACCAGATCCTGCAACACGGCGCCCCGCCCGCGATCGCCGCCCTGCTCTCGAACGCGAGCGCCGACATCGACGCCCGGGACTGCCGTGAAGCCATCCGCCGACACGCCAGCAACCCGGCGGTCGCGCGCAGCGCGGCCATCCGCTCAGATCTCAGCGATGCGGCCGTCGCCGACCTGCTGAGCCAGGCGGTCGATCATTGCGCCAGCTTGCTGGTGCAGAACTGCGATCTCCCCGCATCCGTCATCGACGACATCATCGTCCGCTCGAGCGACCGTGGCCTCGTCAGCCTGCTGCAGGCGCTCAGCGCCCGTCAATGCGGCCTCATGCTGGAGAAGCTCGTCGCGCGGGGACGGACCTCCCCGGCGCTCGCGCTCCGGGCGCTCCTGTCAGGCGATCGCCAGCTCTGCCTCGACGTGCTGGCGGCGTGTGCCGGCATGCCTCGGGCCGAGTTCCGCCATCAGATGGCCAAGGGCGAAGACTCGGCCAACCGCTTGCTGAAGCAGGCCGGGATCCACGCGGCCGGGCGTCGGCTGCTGCGCGCCGCGCTCAATGCGCAGCCGAAAACAGCGCCCCCGCATCAGGCCGGCTGTGACACGGACATCATGACGGCGGTCGCGAAGGTGCAGCCCGGGCTGGACCCCGCACATCCGGAGCGCTTCATGCGCTCTGCGGCCCAGCTCCTACGGTAAAAAACGCGAGTCCCGAGTCCGTGAGCGCTAAAGCTCCCCGCGCTCCTGAGTGAACCCACGAGCGATTACTTTTGACATTCCGGCTCTTCGAATGTAACCGAATTCGTGGTAACAAGCGGTCGCACATCCACTCTTTTTTGGTGAATCTGTACGCCGTCGTGACCGAGATATCTAGATTTTGTACCGAATGCGCAAACGCGAACGCTTGGCGTCGCCTCCATATCCCACCCGGTACGTGGATGATTCTGGGGACCGCCAGATCATCGAACAACGAGACGCCCCGGCTGGGGGGCATGCGGGGAGCACCGGCCATGTCATTCATTGCGCCGCCACCGGACGGGTTTGAGGCGACCCTCACATCCGAGATCCAGCGCTTCTATAACGAGTTCCAGAATCACCAGGCAGGCACAGCGATCCGGGGCCTGGAGCGCGCATATCAGCAGCTCTCCTTCTGGGCCGAGGCCGTCGCCAACGCACGGATCGAAGGCCACGATGTCGAGATCGACGAGCTCGCCCGCGCGAGCGTATCGCGCTACGGCAACGTGCCCCAGGCCATCAAGGCGGCCTCGAACCTCGGCCGGGCGAGCAACTACATCTCCAGCATGTACCGACCGGCGCTGCCGCTGGCCGAGCGCGCGAGCGATCCCGCCTTCGTCTCCAACCTGCATCACGTCGCGATGTCGGATGGCCTCCTGCCGGCCGACGACCTGGGGCGCTACCGGAGCCATCCCGCCCAGGTCAACGACCACCGGATCGGCCGGCCGGCCAACCGCGTCGCCCTGCCCGAGGAGATCGGGCCGTGGATGCAGCAGTGGTCGCAGGCCTACGATGCTAAGGCCTGGGTAAGCCGCCACCCGGTTCTACGGGCCGCCGCCGCCCATGCGAGTTTCGAGCAGATCCACCCCTACCGGGACGGCAACGGCCGGGTCGGCCGCCTACTGATCGATTCGATGCTGGCCGAGGACGGAATGCCGGCGCTGCCGATCTCAGCCGCGATCGAGCGGCAGCACCCGGCCTATCACGCCGCCCTGACCGATACGATCAAGACCGGAGACCACGCACCCTTCGCCCGCTTCCTGTTCGACCGCGCGACCCAGGCCATCCGTGACGTGCGCACCGGCGTGCGGGACCTCAAGACCGTGATGGGCGACTTGGAGACCGCGATGGCCAAGCACACGCGCCTGGAGGACCGAGATAGGAGGCTGGTCGCCATCGCCTTCTGCGGCATGCCGGTCAGCCTGCCCGGGATCCTGACCCGGCAGAGCGGCGTGGAGGTCGAGCGCGTGCGCGCTGGTCTGATTGGCATGGAGCGTGCGGGCGCGATCAAGCAGCGACACATCCTGGGTAAATCCGTCTACGTCAACACCAAGGCGCTCGACCTCCTTAATCGGGCCACCCAGCGCCAGGAGCCGCGGGGGCGGGAAGGCGACTGTCTTGCCGAGCCAGGAGCCTGAGTGTGCTAAAGATCACACTACAGCTGGAGCCGGAGCCGCATATCAAGCATGCAGCCCCGTCCCCAGCGTCCCAAAACACGGCCCCGTTGATGCTCGATTCTCACGATCCGACCGACCTGACGAACCGCACCGTCGAGACCGAGATGGATCCCGCCGTGCTGCGGCGTGCCCTCGCGATCGTGATGGCCCGCGGCATCCGCCAGGGCGAACGAAACGACCTGCCCTCAGAGGTCCTGGAAGAGATCCGGCGGATCGTCTGGATGATCGCCCACCTCGGGATCACGCCCTCGGACGAGGCGATCGGCCGCCTCGATCCCGACCATCTGAGCGAGCCGGCGGCCGGTCCCAAGGGCTTATCCTTTTAGAAACCGACGGCAAGCGAAAAAGTGCCTCTGGCGACCGTACAAGGTGGCTCGACCGATCCCAGTTCCCGGGTAGTGTCAAGCGCCGCCGTGCGCCACCCGCAGCAAGGTACACCATGTGCGAGTCCACTCACTACTGCGAAACCTGCCGCTGGCAGGGCTCCGACCCCGACAGCTTCGCGGCTGACGAGCGCGCCCAGGTCGCGCTCGCGCTGCAGCCGGGCGAGCGGATGCCGAGCGGCAAATGCCCGGCCTGCGCCGCCCCGACCTACCCCGCCGGCGTGTTCGCGGGTCAGCTCGATTCCAGCCCCGCTTCCGACGTTGAGACGCCGCAGGTCTGGGGTGTCTCGATAACCCGCATGAGCGAGAGCTACCTGCTGTTTCTGGAGCATCCCAAGGGGCACGGCTGCGAGCTGATGGTCGAGCTCGCGGGCGGCCGGCCCCAGGTGAGCTTCACGCCCTGGTCGGAGCCGGACGACTTCACCGAGGAGGAGCCGCTTGGGATCGTCAAGGTCGGTTGCGATCAGCTGCTCTTTTGGTCCGGCCGGCGCAACGTTTCCCCGGTCGTCTGCGCACGTCCCGACGTCACGCGCTGCAACTCGGCCATGACCCGCCAGGACTGGGACGCGCTGGTGGACTGGAACGACCTGCTGCCGGTGCAGTCGCTGCTCACCGACCGGAAGGCGTCATGATCGCACGCTGGATCCCGGCTCTCCTTTTCTCCGGCGCTTTGCTGAGCGGCTGCGGCCCGGACGAAGCCGAACGCACGGCGCAGGACCTGCAGGCCAGGGCCGAGGCGCTAAAAGCCGAGAGTGCCGAAGCGACCCCGCTCCTGCACGAGGTCCTGCTCGGTCCGCTTGCCAAGCGGTGCATCCCGCCCAGTGAGACTGGTCGCCTGACCGCGCTCGACGCGCGGGCTCAGGCCCTGGTCGAGCGCGCTGTCGAGGCAGATACCAAGGACCAGCGCGCGGCGATCAGGGCCGCACGCGAGGGTCTGGACCGCCTGCTCACGCGGCTGGACAAGCTGGAGCGCGTGGAACGCGCCCCGCTGGTCTGGCTCGATCGGGCGGAGGCGGCCCTGCTGCGCATCGCCCGTGCCTCGCGCTCGCTCGATCCGCTGATCGCCGGGATCGACGACCCCGCGCGCCTGCGCGCGGCGGAAGAGATGGCCGAACCGCTTCGCGAGTCCTTCGGCTCCGCGAACCGCCAGATGAAAGAACTCCGCTTCGAGATCCGCGCCCTGCGCAACGAGAACCTCGCCGATTGCGGTCTGATCGTCGATATCACGGAATCACTCGAGCAGCAGGCCCGGCGGACGGTGCTTCTGGCGACCGAGCTGGAACAGAACCTGAACCGTTCTGCCATCCCCATTCAAGATTGATGACGATCTACTGTATTTAGACTGCTCGGCGCGTTAAATGGCTTGACATAAACGGTTGTCTTCGCGAAACGATACGGGAGACCATCCGCCAAATCGGTTTTGAACGATGACCCAGCCCGACTCCTCCGACGCGACCTCCCCAGGCGCCGTGACCGCCCTTGTTGTCGAGGACGAGCGGCAGCTCCTCGACGAGATGGTCGAGGACATGGAGGATCAGGGCTATCGTGTCCTCGCGTCCGAGGACGGCGAGCAGGCGCTGGCGTTCCTCGACGAGCAGCATCCGGACATCATCATCTCGGACATCAAGATGCCGAAGATGGATGGCTACGAGTTGCAGCGCCGCATACGCGAGGATCACCCCCACCTTTCGAGTGTGCCGTTCGTGTTCCTGAGCTCCTACGCCACCAGCCAGGAGATCATCACGGGCAAGAAGTCCGGCGCCGATGATTACATCACCAAGCCAATCAACTACGAGCACTTCTACGCCACAATCGAGACACGGCTGCGCGAGGTGCGTCGGATCACCTCGCCCTACAATGCTCAGATCGAGGAAGCCCGACAGCAGATCCGCGATCTGAAAGAATCCGAGGATGCTTTCATCGAGCGCGCCGAGTCCCAGCTGCGCACGCCGCTGACGGGCATCATCGGCTACACGGAAGCCCTGCTCGCGGACCTCTTCGGTCCGATCGAGAACGCAACCCAGCGAACCTACCTGGAGATGATCCAGCGCAATGCGCGGGACCTGCTCGAGCGGGTCCCGCAGATCGGCACGCTGGCGCGCCTAGGCCGGACCGACGCCCAGCGGGTCGAGACTGAAGCGGTCTCTCCACGCCCGCTAGTCAACGAGGTTATCGATCGCTGCCAGTACCACATGCAGCAGCGTGATGTGAGCGCTAAGCTCGATCTCGATCGCGCCGAGCCGGTTCACGCCGATGCCGAAAAACTCGAGGAAGCCCTGTTCCACACAATCTTCTGCGCGCTCGGCGCGGCGGAAGAAAGCGCGGCCCTGATCATCACGGCCCGTGCGGCAGTCGATGGAACCGGCACCCTGGCGATCGCGGTCTCTCCCGCTCGGGACGACATGTCCGACCTGCCCGACCGGCTGGAGAAGATCGTGGGCGCGAACGCGAGCGAGCTCGCCGGGCGCGAGACCGAGGCGATAGCCCTGTTCCAGGCCCGCGCACTCGTCGAACTCCAGGGAGGCCGGTATCAGGCAGGTTTCGAGCGAAGCACGCGAACGCTGCACTTCAGCATCGAACTTCCGAGTGACTCGGACGGCGAAACCGGGCAACCGCTGCGCGCGGCCAGCTAGTTCCCGCGCACCCAGCAGTCCGTCAATCGAGACGGGATGGCGGCACAGAAGTTCTCGGCGTCAATTCGCCCCTCGAACCCGGGCAGGATCACCGCGAAATAGGTGGCCGAGCCGGACAATCGGCGCACCTCCAGGAGCGGCCGATCGGCCATCCACTCCCGCAGCACGCTGGACAGGCGATCCCGCTCGAGCTGCGCCGGCGCGCTGTCCCGGAACGACGCCAGCTGCACGAAGACGCCCGCCGGTGCGCCAGAGGCGATACCCTCCCCGCGCTCGGTATCCAGCATCTGATCCAGCCCGGCCAGGACTTCGCGCTCGACCGCCCGCAACCGCGCCAGTTCGGCCGACTTGAGCGCATGACGACTCACCCGCGCTATCACCCGGTCGTCGGCGTCATTCGCGATCTCGGACGGCGCCGGAGACTCCGGAGCGGCCGTAAACGACCCAAGGGCTGGATCGATCGCCGTGAGTGCGATCGGATCGCTGACGCTGACCGCCGGCGCAGCAGAGCCCCCATCACGCGCCGCTTCCGCAGTCTTGCTGACCGCATCCGAACGTCTTAGCCCCTTGGCGGTTGGCTCGCTACCGGCCTCAGCTGGCCCGAACAAGGGCTCGACGTCGTGCGCCTGCTCGGGCTCAACGACCATCTCAGCATCCAAGCGCGCGATCGCCCGGCCGTCGGTCGATGGGTGCACGATCAGCGGCTGCGGTTCCGGCGCGGGCCCAACCTCGATCGCGGGCTCTGGCACCCACGCATCGCCCAGCTCCGGGGGTTCCGTGCCCTGGCGCGTGTCCATGTCATCTGTCTCAACGCCGAGGCTCGAAGGGGGATCAAGCGGGGCGTCCGCGGGCGACCCTTCGCCTGGCGCGGGGTCGGCCGCCAGGCCGTCGCCTGGGTCCGTTGCTTGTGTGGGAATGTAGGCGTTGACGCCGAGTTCCCCCACAATCTGCATGCTCTTGATGAAGTCGAACTGCTGGTCTCTGCTGGCTGCCGCACCGAGCACGGATGCCACGGTGCTTTCCGGGATTGGCTTCACCGCAGGCTCCGTCTTGTCGCTGGACGCGGCCGTCCCGATCGCACTGCTGGCCGCTTCTTGACCAGCGGAAGCGGTCTGCGTCACCTCGGCTGTGGCGGGCTCAACCCGCTCCAGCCCGCGGCTCTCGATACCAATCTCAGACAGGATGGCGAGCGTGCGCTCATAGTCGTCCTGGGGAGAAGGCCCCTCGATCTGGCTCAACGCGGCCTCGACGCCGCGCCCGGCCCGGATCACCTCCTGCCAGGCCGGAACAACCCGCCAGACAACCATGCCTTCCGGCAGCTCCACCCGCCCGATCTGCGCAACGGGCTTCGGCGGCGGCGGCAAGGGCACGGCCAGCGTTTCCCCCGACTGTACCGGCCCATCCTCCTGAGGGCTTTGAATCGTGCCATCGACCCACTCCTCCGGCGGGACATCCGCTGGGACCGGCTCACCCGCGATCACCCTCTCCTCCGCCGGTGACGGCGCACGCGCCGCGGCGCGCCTGCTCTCCTTCTCCTGCAGGCGTGCGCCCGCAGCGAGCGATGCCTCGCAATCGCGCACGCGCATCAGGGCGCAAATCGTTCGAGCCTGCCCCACGCTCTCTATGCCAGTCAGGGCCAGAAAAAACCCTGGGCCGGCCTTGGGGTGCTCGATCGGATGGATCTCGGGGATCACGTGCGTCATGGCGGCACCCGACCGCCCGCTCGCCGCCGCAAAGGCCCGCAGTAGATCGGCCGTGGTCGTGGCAAAACCGATGATCAGCGAGCGGCCCTCCCCGCCCGGTTGCGCGAGCGGCGTCGCACCAACCGACGCGGACGGCGCCGCCCCCGGGTTGTCGAGGTCGACCGGCCTTTGGGGAATTTCGGCTAGGGCGCCGCGGCGCTCTGACGGGCTGACGATCCGGCGCTCCACGCTTGCCGGAAGGATCCCGGTCATACTGGGGACCTCGGGAAGCATACCCTTTCGTGCAAAGGCCCGGTACGCCGCGGCACGCGCTTGCAGACCGGCGACGACGCTGCGGGTTACCTCGTCTGTTCCCGGCGGCATCGGAACCGGCAAGCCTTCCACCAGTCGAAGGAACTCGCCAGCCTTACGCTCCCCGACACGGGCTTCCTCGATCAGGCGCGCGAGCGCGATCCGCGCCCAGAGATTGCCGGCATCTGACCACCTTCGGAGCTGTCGTAGCGCTTGGGTGTCCTGCTGGGGGCGTGCCTCGTCCGCCAGGCGCTCGGCCGTGGTCAGGGCCGCGTTGTTGGCGGAGGCCACACTCAGCCTGTCGAACTCGTCGATCAGGGGGCGCGGAAGGTCCGGCGCGGCCATCGTGAGGGCAGCGCCGGCCGCGAGTGCCGCGAGAATCGGGAACGTCACTTAAGTGCTCCTGCATAACCGTAACGACAGGAAAATGGGAGCGCTTCGACCGAATTGGTCGGGATCGGTATCGCGGCTCCGGGCTGTCGGGAAAATCGACGGCCCCGTGACTCTCGTCACTTCGTCCCGCCCCGGACCGTGCGACCTTCAGGCTCTCAACCCGACCTGGAGACCGCGAGATGCACACCAGCTCTCAGTCGCACCGCATGAAACCCGCCCGCCACGTCCTCGCCGAGCGCTACGGCTCCCAGCTCGCACGTCGCATGCTGGAAGCCGCGGCCCGGGACGCCGGTCTCGCCGAACCGCGGCCGCTTCAGGACGACGACCATCTGGCCGCGGACGCGCTGGCCTAACCCACGAGCTTCAGGTGTGGCGGGGCGGCCGTGGGCTCGGCGCCGGCCTGCCCCGGAAGGAGCACCCGGACCCGCGTGCCCTGACCGAGGGTGCTCTCGATCCGGACCTCGCCCCCGTGCAGCTGCGCGAAGCGATCGACCAGCGAAAGCCCGAGGCCCACGCCGTCATGCTTACGGGCGAGCGATCCGTCGGCCTGGCCGAATGGCTTCAGGACCTTCTCGATCTGGTTTGCCGCGATCCCGATCCCCTCGTCGCACACGCTGAGGTCGAGCAGGTCACCGTCGAGCGCAGTCTCCACCCGGACCCGGCCACCCGGATCGGAGAACTTGACGGCGTTGCCCACCAGGTTGAGCACGATCTGCCGCAGCCGCTGAGGGTCCGCCAGGACAGTCGGGAAGTCGGCAGGGACGGCGTTCACCAGCTGGATTTCCTGGCGGTTCGCCGCGGCCTCCATGAACCGGAAGCAGCTGCGCACCTCCGCCGTGAGATCGACCTCCTCGATGGCGAGCTCGATGCGTCCGGCCTCGACCTTGGACAGGTCGAGGATGTCGTTGATCACCTTGAGGAGGTGAGAGCCGCTGGCTGAGATGTCGCGGGCGTACTCTGCGTACCGCGGGTCCAACGGGCCCCAGATCTCACCCTTCATCATGTCCGAGAAGCCGATGATCGCGTTCAGGGGCGTGCGCAGTTCGTGGCTCATGTTGGCCAGGAACTCGCTCTTCGACTTGTTCGCCTCGACCGCCTTTTCCTTGGATCGCTTGAGTTCCCGCTGCGCCTCGCGCTCAGCGGTCACGTCGTTTCCGGCGCCGCGATATCCCAGGAAGGCCCCGGACCGGTCGAACACCGGCTTGCCGCTAACCCGCACGGTGCGGACCGCATCTGCGAGCGGGATCTCGTATTCCACGTCACGGAACACCTCGCGCCGCGCCATCTTCGCATCGAGCTGTCGCAGCGCGCCTTGGGTGCGCCCGGTTCCGGGATCCACCCAGGCCCCCTGCTGGCGCGTCATCCCGAGCATCTGCTCGACCGGAACGCCGGTCACGACCTCGAAGCGCTCGGAGATGTAGGTGAAGCAATGCTCGGTATCGGTCTCCCAGAACCAGTCGGCCGCGCATTCGGCCAGGTCTTGGAAGCGCCGCTGGCGCTCGATGAGGGTCTGCTCGCTCGCCGCGGCTTGCGCGAGGGTGCGGCGCCCGAGCCAGACCCCGAGACCCGCGAGTACGGCGGTGCCCGAGACGATTCCCACAATCAGCCAGCGCCGGATCATGCGGGCCGCTTCGCCCATCGCCACGGAGAAGCGGTCCTGCTCCCGTGTCAGCTGCGCGTCCAGGGCATCGATCCGGTCAAGCCACGCGCTCGCCCGGGCACCTGCGCCATCACCGACGTCTGGCCGGAAGGCTACGATCTCTGCCGCCAGCGCCTGCATCTCCGCGATCAGGTTGTCCGCCCTGCGCCAAGCGGTGACCGCATCGGCGAAGGTGTCGCGGCTCGCGACCACCGGGTAGAAGGCGATCATCAGGCCGGCGTCGGCCGGGTGGACGCGCGCATCTGTCAGCAGATCGCGGGCGAGATGGCCCGGGATCTCGGGCGCTCGGAGAATGATGTGGGCCAGGGCGATGTTCTTCGGGATCGCGATCTGGCTGCGGTACTGTGCGAGCGCCAGTTCCTCGCCAGTGCGCACGTAGCGCCGGAGCGCGCTCGCCGCCCGCTGCTGCGCCTTGGTGTACTCGCCCTCGCCGTCGACGTAGCCGCGGACGGTGTCCATCAGGCCGATTCCACCAACCCCGGCCGCCATGACCAGGACCTGGAGACTGACCAGGATCGCGATCAGACCTACGATCAGCCGACCGGTGCGCTGAGATATCTCCGTCATGGCGGGCATCCGCTCTCGGGCGCGTTGCGCGTCTACTCCATCCCGATCGCCGTCTTGTAGACATGCAGGAGCTCTTCCTGCTCGGACCGGTCCTGCTCGTCCTTCTTGCGCAGCGCGATCAGCTGACGCATCACCTTGGTGTCGAAGCCGTTGGCCTTGGCCTCGGAGTACACCTCGCGGATGTCGGCCTGCAGGTTGGCCTTCTCCTCCTCCAGCTTCTCGATCCGCTCGATGTAGGACTTCAGCTGGTCGCCGGTGATGCCTTGGGTGTCGGCCATCTCTCGTATCCTTCTCCAGGGTCAGGGGATGTCGCTATAGGGTAATTGGGACCGGTTATGTTAATCTGGGGTTTCGTGTCGGGACATTTCTTCCGTCATCGTGCTTTCCGCCGCGGAGGCGCGCATCGCACGGAGTGTGTCGAGCGGCGCCCATGAGCCATCCCGCTCGACCCGCCAGAAGTCCCAGCCGTTGCAGCTTTCACGGCCCTGCAGTTGGGCGCCCAGGGCGTGGATGCTCCCGGCCGAGCCCGCGCTGACCAGCTTGCCATCGGCCCGCACCTGCGCGACGAAGCGCCCGCAGCGCGAGCGCACCTCCTGGCCCGGGGCGATCCAGCCCTCCTCGACCAGCGTCGCCATCGCGATCCGGCGGTCCGCCCGGGGCGGCCGCACCTGAACGAGACTGTCGGGCAGCTCGCCCGGGGCGATCGCCTCGATCCGCTTGCGGGCGGCCGTCAGGTAGCCCGGATCGCGCTCGATGCCGACGAAGCGCCGCCCGAGCCGGTGGGCAACCGCACCCGTCGTGCCGGTGCCGAAGAAGGGATCCAAGACCGTGTCGCCGGGATTGGAGCTCGCGAGCAGAACACGATAGAGCAGGGCTTCGGGCTTCTGAGTGGGGTGCAGCTTGTTGCCCTCGCCATCCTTCAGGCGATCCGTGCCCTGCACGATCGGTAGCTCCCACCAGTTGCGCATCTGGCGGTCGTCGTTGAGCGACTTCAGCGCATGGTAGTTGAAGGTGTAGGGGCGGCCCTTGTTCGGCTGCGCCCAAATCATCGTCTCGGTGGCGTTCTGGAAGCGCTTGCCCCGGAAGTTCGGCATCGGGTTGGTCTTCGCCCAGTGGACGTCACCGAGCAGCCAGAACCCGAGGGCCTGCAGCTGATAGCCGACCTGGTAGATGTTGTGGAAGCTGCCGATCACCCACAGAGTTCCGTCCGGGCGCAGGACACGGCGCGCGGCGGAGAGCCACGCGCGGGTGAAATCGTCATAGGCCGCGTGGCTATCGAACCGGTCCCAGTCGGCGTCGACGCCCGCGACCGACCCCCCGCCCGGACGCTTCAGGCCCGCGCCCAGCTGAAGGTTGTACGGCGGATCCGCGAACACGAGGTCGACGCTTGCCTCGGGCAGCTCGCGCATCCGGGCGACGCAGTCGCCGAGCAGGTACTGGTCCATCTGGTTGGGTCCATTCATCTGGTCATGGACCGTAAATGGGTATCGCTCGACCGTATTGGCCGCGCCCAGTCGGACATCCGCGCATACACCGGCGGACGCCGGGACCGGGAGCGGCGCCGGGACGGGGCCCGCCAAGACGGGGCAATCGTCCGTGCAGACAAGTCCAGGAATGTCCGGTTTATTTCCGCTCAAATCCAGACATCCGCGTAGCGACCCGACCCCCAGCCTATACCTCCCCTTCCGAGGCCGGCGAGCAAGGCGCCGGCACTCGGTCAAGGAGAGATCAGGTGCGCGAGTACGAGGACCTCCCGGGTGAAACCGGGCAACGGATGTTCTATGTCGAGGAGCGGCGGCCGGCCCGGGCGGTGTTCGACCGGAAGATCCCCGACCTTTTCGTGAACGGTCAGCTGGCCGGATTGCACGAGATCTGGCGGCGCGGCGTGAGCGGACGGCTTCGCCAGGACGCCGAGCGGCCGTTGCGCCAGGGCCAGACGGTTCATCTGGAGCTGATGATCGACGGCCGGGTTCTGCAGGCGGCCGACTCCTACGTCAGTGATATCGCGGATGCGCAGACGCAGGGCGCGGTCATCGAGTTCACGCTCTCCCGCGGCTATCTCGACCTCGAGACCCTGGGTCGGGCGCAGGAGCGGATGGCGATCGCCGGAATGATGCGTGCCGCGCAGGCCCGGATCTCCGATGTGCCGCCGACTTACCGGGAGCTGTGCGCCGAGGCCGTGCATCTGATGCGCGCCTGGCGGTCGACGCTCTCGCAGATCGACAACGCCGAGCTGGCGCCGGCGGACGCCCGCGCGCTGCTCGACGAGATCACGCCCCAGGTCGTCGACGCCTGGCGGCCTCTTGTCTCCCGCGCCAACGCGCTCGTGGCGCCCGGGGTCGACGATCCCCGAAACCTGGCGGCCATGAAGGCCTTCACCGAGACGATCGTGACCCCGGAGTTGCTCGACGGCCCGCTGTGGGCGCGCACATACCACAAGCCGCTCGGCTATCCGGGCGACCGGGTTGCCATGGAGTACAGCTACGCCGGCACGGATGCGGGCACCACGCTCTACGGTCGGCTGTGCCACCGGCTTGGCCTCGCGCTGATGCGCTGCGTCGACACCCGGCGCGCGTTCGCCGAGGAGATGATCCGCGAGATGGCCGGGCGCCCGGGCGCGACGGCGCCGTTACGGGTCACCAACATCGGCTGCGGGAGCGCGCGCGAGGTTCGCAATCTCGTCCAGGAGACGCTGCCGCGGCAGCTCGCCTTCTCGCTCCTCGATCAGGACCGCGACGCCCTCGAGTTCGTCCACCGCGACACGCTCCCGAGCACCCTGCGCGAGGACAAGCCGGCACAGGTCGACCTGATCCACGCCTCGTTCCGGCAGCTGCTGCGGTCGGGCGAGCTGGTCGGCAAGCTGCCGCCGCAGGACATGGTGTATTCGCTGGGCCTGATCGACTACTTGACCGAGGCGCGCTGCCGCGCTCTGGTCAACTCCCTCTACGGCCTGCTCGCACCGGGCGGCCGGCTGCTGGTGGCCAACCTGCGGCGCGGCCCGGACTCCACCTACTGGCCGACCGAGTTCCTGGTCGACTGGCGGCTGGTGTGGCGGAACGAGGACGACATGACCGCGATCGGACGGGATATCCCGGAGGCGTGCCGGCGGACGGCCGTCGACGAGACCGGCCAAATCGTCTTCCTGATCGCCGATAAGCCAGCCTGAGCGAGAGCGTCCCGGCCACCCCGGAGCGGCGGACTCGCGTCCAGGGCGACCAGAGACTCGCGGGCTAGAACGCGATGCGCAGCGTGACGGAGACGATGTCGAAGCTGTTCTCGACGTCCGCGTCGAGGCTGCCGCGCTGGGCGTTGCCCGGCTGGCTGGCGTCGAGCGAGATCCTCCCATCCGCCATCCAGACGTGCGCGTAGGCGATATCGAGATCGATCCAGCCCACCGGCTGCCATCCCGCGCCGAGGCCGAGCCAGGTCCGGTCGGTATCCGGGATCCGCGGGTTGCGCGTCTTGGCCGGAACCGGCGACTGGTCGTAGGCGACGCCGGCGCGCAGCGTCCACTCTGGGTCGACCGCCCATTCGGCACCGGCCGCGACGAACCAGGTGTCCTCCCAGTTCTTCGACGTGACGTCATCGCCCTGCAGGGGATTGGCGAAGTCCGCGCGCAGCTCGTCGAGCCGGCTCCAGCGCGTCCACTCCGCCTCGCCCAGCAGCGTAACACCGGACCCGATCTCCTGGCGAAGACCGAAACCAATGACCTCGGGCGTGGTCAGGTCTGCGGTGAACCCCGTATCCTGCAGCTGGCCGGTCGCGCCCCGGATCGCCGTCGTCAGCCCGGAGCCGTCGGCCGTGAAGTCCGCCGTCCCGGAGAGCTCGTGATCGATCTTGGAGCGGTAGGACAGTCCGAGCGTCGTGCCCTTGAACGGCCGGTACGCCGCGCCCAGCGTAAAGCCGACGCCCCAGTCGTCGCCCTGCAGATGGGCGTGCGCGTCCTGCATGCCGGGCCTCGCGCCGGGGATGCCTAAAGCCGCACCGACGCTGCCGACGTCGATCGCGTTGGAGAAGGTGCCGTCAACCTGCTGGACCTGCAGTCCGGCCCCGAAATGCAGTTGCTCGCTGGCGCGCCAGGTCACCTGCGGCTGCACGTTGAGCGAGACCAGCTCGGTCTCGTCGGCGTGATACCGGCCGGCCCAGTCCCGGCCGTGCTCGGTGCGCAGACCCCACGGCGTGCTGACCGAGATCCCGAGGACCACGTCGTCGTCCAGCTCGCCGGCGATCACCAGGCCCGGGATCACCGCGACGGGTGCCGCGTCCCGGCTGTCGCCGCCGCCGGCCGGCGTCCCGGCCGCCGTGGTCGCATGTGCATCAATCGCGTCGGACTGGATACCCAGGTAGCCCAGGCTGAGCACGCCGTCGACGTCCGTCGCTTGGCCCAGGGCCGCCGGGTTGTGGACCGCGCCGCTGATGCCATCAGGCGCGCTCTTGCCGGCGAGGGCCGTCCCGGCCTGCTGGCCGCCGTAGTTGCGCAGCCGGTAGCCGGAGGCGTCCGCTGACGGAATGTTAATCGTGAAGAGACTTACTGTGGCGAGCAGAAGGCCGCCGGTACGAAGGGTCTGGCGCATGTCACGTCCTGTGGCTGGGTGGCGTCGTACCGGGGAACTGGGATCGGATCGACGAACTGGCGTATTCGATAGCCTCGGTCCGGTAAAAGGAGCATAAACGACCGACACCCCAGATCCCGAAACCGGTCCCATTTAACGCGCAGGACGCCCCGCATCGCACGAGCCCGACACGCATGAGCATGACCGACGCGAACCGTGACCGCCTCCATCCGCTGACGCTGCGCTTCGCCGATCCGGATCTCGAAGCCCGTTACTGGCGCGAGCAGATCGACCGGGGAGTCGTGACCATCCGGGCCTGCCTGGTCGCCGCGGCGTTCCTCTACGCGAGCTTCCTGCTGCTCGACCTGCACGCGGTGGAAAACAACCTGGACAGCGTACTGGCCCTGCGCCTGGGCGTTGCCTTCCCGGCGATCCTGGCGGCGGCCGGCCTGACCTTCCTGCCCATCTTCCGGCAGCGCTCCCAGCTGATTCTCAGCGCCGCCACCCTGACCGCCGGCCTCGCCGTGGTAATGATGTGCGCGGTCGTCGACGGCGCGCTTGCGGAGAAGTACTACGCCGGCCTGATCACGCTTGCCATGTTCGGGTCGAGCGTGATCCGCCTGCACCACGTCTACGCCCTGATGTCCTCCCTGACCACGGTGGCCTGCTATCTCCTGGTCGCGACGCTAATCAATCCGATCCCGTGGGATACGCTCGTCATCAACGGCTTCTTCCTGATGACCGGCATCGGTTTCGGCGCGTTCGCGAACTACGCCATCGAACACGCCCTGCGTAGCCGCTTCCGTGGCGAGATCAAGCTGGAGATGGAGAAGGAGCGCGCCGAGACCCTGCGCGATCTCGCGGAATCCGCCAGCAAGGCCAAGAGCGAGTTCCTCGCCACGATGAGCCACGAGCTGCGCACGCCGCTCAATGCCGTGATCGGCTTCTCGCAGATCCTGCGCGACGGCGTCTTCGGCGAGTTGGGCGAGCAGAACCGCGGCTACGCCGAGCACATCAACGAGAGCGGCGAGGCCCTGCTCCAGATCATCAACGACATCTTGGAGATGTCCCGCGCGCAGGCCGGACGGCTCCAGATCAAGGAGGATGAGGTCCAGGTCGACCGGCTGTTCGAGGCCGTCGCCGCGCGCTGGCGCCCGCACGCTGAGTCCCAGGGCCTCCACCTCGACGTCGACCATGGCGCCCGCGGCACGCTCATAATCGCCGACCGCAAGCTGCTCGAGCAGGCCATGAACAACCTGCTGTCGAACGCCTGCAAGTTCACGCGCCCTGACGGGCGGATCCGCTTCGTCAGCCGGATCATCGACGGCGCGCTCGAGATCGAGATCGCCGACACCGGTATCGGGATCGACCAGGAGAACATCGACCTCGCGCTCGCCCCGTTCGGGCAGGTCGAGTCCGCCCACGCACGCAGCGCCGGGGGATGCGGCATCGGACTGCCCCTAGCCAAGGCGATCATGGACCTGCACGACGGCGCGCTCGCGATCGACAGCGTCGCGGACGCCGGCACCACGGTGAAACTCCACCTGCCCGCAGCCCGCATCCAGGTTCAAAGCGAAGCGGCCTAGGTCCCGCGCCGACCTCGCGCGCTTCACTCACCGGCCGGTTCTTGGCACACTCCGGTTGGCCGGATGCCGCGAAGCTCCTTCGGAACCGCATCCGGGCTCACGGGATGCGAGGTGACGATGTCCGAGGTGGCGCTCTACGTTCCGCGCCCGGGCGCGCTGGTGCAGATCCATCGGGGTTCGGCGGTCGCCGGCACGCCCGGGGTCGATGGCATCTGCGTCGACTTCGAGGGCCGCGGCGACACCTTCGAGGATCGCCTGATCCATGCGGCCGGCCGGCATGTCGCGCGCTACCCGACGATTGCCCGCGCCCGGCTGCCCGAGACTGCCCTGCTGCAGGTCGGCACGGCCACACATCGCCCGGAACTGCATGCCTGGATCGTCACCGAGATCACGGACCCGGGCGCGCTCCGGACCTGGCTCACCCCCGAAGACCTCCCCGAGATCGGCGGCTCGTTCGCGCTCCGCCAGCGGGCCGCGGGCATCAACGCCGCGCGGTTGCCGGCGACCGTCGTGGCCGACTTGCAGGCCCGCCATCCGAGCGTGGAGCTGATCGACCGGATCAACGCGCACGCGCTGCATGCCGGGGGCTCAGCTTGAAGCCCGACTACAGCGAGCCCGAGCGTTTCGCCGCCGCCCAGCAGGCCCTGGCCGGCCTTATCGAGCGCGTCCCCAAAGCATCGGAACTGGCACCAAAGGCCCGCACCCCGATCGCCGGCCACGTGCTCAGTTGCCTGCGGCGTGACAACCTGCAGGCGCTCTATTTCTACCAGGACCCGCGCGGCCGGCATCACGCCGACCTGCTCCTGCGTCGGACAGCGCCTGGCCTGCCGCGGCTGATCCGCCTCGCCGGCGACGGGCTTGCCAGCCGAGAGGCGGCCGAACAGGCCGCCCTTCAGCTGGTTGGCGCGGCCCTCGCCCGGACGCAGCCCGGCACCTGAACGGCTCTGCCGCCGCCGGGCGCGCGGCTCGCGTTGCGCCCGCACCCGCCGCCGCCATCTCCAGATTGACCCCGTTGTCTGGAGACCGCGACATGAGCGCGCCACGCCGGATCACGCCGCAGAACGTCGGCGACCTGAAACGCATCCTGAGCGACCCCGATACCCCGGCGCTGGGTCTGCCGGTCGCGGCCTTCGCGGCCAGCGGCGCGGTCTCCCGGGAGTTAGCGGATCTCGACAAGAAGGCGTTGCGCCGGCTCTACGAGGGGACGCGCGACCTGCGCCGGCGGCTGGAAGGCGACAAGGATTACGACACGCTGCGTGGCCTGCGCCTCGCCGACCGTCTCGAACTGGGCCGCCGCGCCGTCGCCATGGCGGCCATCTGCTCCGGTGTGATCGATGCCCGCACGGCCGCGGAGGACGCCCGCCCGCTCGTGTCCGATCAGGCCAAGGCCCTCGATCCCGCCTACCGCCACGATCCCGGCGGACACATCCAGGAACAGCGCCCGCAGCAGCACGCCGAGTTCCTGAGCGGCCTGCGGATCGGCTTCTTCGGCCGCCTGCTCGGGCGCGCCCGCTCGGCCGGGGCGCTGGCGGTGATCGACGGCGACAGTGTGCGCATCGACGGCAGCATCAATGCGCGCCTGCACGGGCTGGACGCCCCGGAAGCCAAGGACCCAGGCGGGCGCCGGGCAACCCAGCACCTCAAGACCCTGACCGAGGGCAAGGCCCTGACCTACAAGCCGCGCGACACCGACCCCTACGGACGCACGGTGATCACCCTGTACGCAGACGGCGTTGACGTGAACCGGCAGATGGTGGCCGACGGCTACGCCCGGGCCTACAGCCGGTATTCCAGGAAGTACGTCCTGACCCAGATGAAGGCCGCCGTACAGCGCAGGGGCCTCTGGGCCAAGGGCTGGCTCAAGTCCCCGGAAAAGTCCCGCCGGGCCGCGGAAGCGCAACGGTAATTCCGCGCTTCCGTTAACTCCATGGCAAAAAGCGTAGCGTAGTGGTGGACCGCACTACGGTTGCTGCCACCGAAAAAAACGCGACCAGCCGCTGGCAGTGAACCCACTTTCGACCCAGATCAGACCGTGGACGGGAGCGACCAGGATGTTTGCCCAGCAGATCCAGCAGGAGGTCGAGCGGGACTTGAGCGCGCGCAGCGGAACGGAGCGCACCGAGATCGCCCGGCGGGTGGTGACCCAGTTGGAGACCGCCCAGCTCGCCCGGGACCGGATCGCGGCCGAGCATGTTGCGCGCGTGCTCGCGAACGACGCGCTCCAGGCGGTGCGTCTGGCGCTCATGGAAGGCGTCAAGCGCTCCCGTTTCCTGCCCAAGGATGTTGCGCGCCGGATCGCCCATGACATCGCCGGCATCGCCGCGCCCTTCCTGCGGGTGACCGACGTCTTCAGCGAGCCGGAGCTCGCCGAGATCGCGCTGACTATCGAGCAAGAGGCGCGCGTGGGGTTGGCCTCCCGGGACGAGGTCCCGGCGGTGCTCGCCGACACGCTGGTGGACATCGGCCCGACCTCGGCCGTCAAGACGCTGGCGGAGAACCAGGGTGCCGAACTCACCGCGGGCTGCCTGGCGCAGGTGCTCAACACCTACTCGGCCGACAAATCGCTGATGGAGACGCTGGCCCTGCGCGGCGACCTCCCGACCGGCGTCGTCGGCCAGCTGCTGTCGCGCATCTCCGAGCGCGCGCAGGAGAAGCTGGCGCGAACCTACCGCATGGTCGACTTCACCTCCCCTGTCGCGGTGGAGGCCCGGACACTCGCGCTGGCCCGGATGATCGCGACGGTCCCGGCCGAGCAGGCCCCCAGGATCGCGGCCAACCTGCGTCAGAACCGGGAGCTCACGCCGGAGCTGATCTTGCGCGTGGCCGAGAAGCGGGTGATCCACTTCGTCATCGCGGCCCTGTCCCTGCTTGCCACGGTCCCGCGCAGCGAGGTCGCCGAGGCCATCACCCACCGCAACGACTACGACCTCAAGTCGATCTGCGAGCGCGCCAACGTCGGCGCGCATTACACCGATAAGCTCATCGCCGAACTGCGAACCCACGATCCGGACGTCTCGGCGGCCTGAGGCCGCGCACGTCAGGGCGCGCGGCCTTACAGCACGCCCGTGCCCTCGAACTCGCGATAGCCGAAGCGTCGCTGCTCGGACTTGTTGAGCTCGTGCAGCAGGGCCTGCAGGTCGATGCAGTTCGGCTGCGCCGCCAGTTTCAGCACGGGCGTCGTCCGGTCCACCGAATGAACGTCGAGGTGGCCGAGTCCACCCAGGACCCGGAGCCAGATCGGCTTGCGGCTATCGAGGTCACGCACCCGGTGCATCTCGATCTGGTCGTGATAGCGGTTGAGCACCCCGCGGTGGACGAAGATGCGTTGGGTGGTCACCTCGTAACGCGTGCACAGGATCTCCAGCGTGCGCCAGGCCGGTAGCAGCAGCACGCCACCCACCACCGCGAGCGGGACCCAGGCCGGCCAGCCAAACTCGAAGCCGCCGACGCCACCGCGGTAGGCCAGGATCGCCACGTCCCGCTCGATCCAGGCCAGGCCCTTGCACGCGAGCCACGCGACCGCGATCGCGCCCAGCCACGCCCAGAGCGTCGAGCGCACCGCAGGCCGGCCCGCCCAGACGAGGCGCTCCACCGGCTCCGGCCGTCCGTCGTCACCCAGATCCGGGTAGTACTGAGAGTTTCCGACCTCGTCCATGACCCCTGGTCCCTTCTGCCTTCATCGCTGCGCCGGCCGCCGGCGCAAGTGCTGAGGGATATGGTGGCCGAACGCTGGATCGCGCCTTAACCCGATTGCAACCTGCGCGCGGCGACGAGAATGCGGTTGCATCTTTGAGGCACGTAGTCCACGGTAAGGGTGGCAGACTCACTTATCGGACGGGCATGACAGACAGGGAAGTCGAGATGCTGGTCGAGGCACTCGGCGGGTTATCGTTCGAGACCGACCGGAACGGGCGACTGCTGACACTGGGCCCGGAAGCCGCGATCCATGCGCTCGATCCAGCTTCGCTGGTCGGCCAGCCGGTCTGCGCCGGCCCGTCCGACTGTCCGGGCCGGCAGAAACTGCTCGACGGGCTGAGCGCGGGCGACGGCACAGGCGCGGTCCGGGTCTCGGTCGGGTTCCTGGGGCTCGACTCTCCCTGTGCGGTCACTCTCCGGCCGTGCGCGGCCAACGACGCGACAGGTATGCGGTTTCGCGGCTACGCCGTACCTGCCCACGCGGCCGACCGCCGCGGGCAAACGCACGCCCCGGCGCATCTGGAGGCGATCTCCCGGCTCGCGGGCGGCGTCGCTCATCAGATGAACAACGCCCTGCAGCCGATCCTGCTGCTGAGCGAGCACCACCTCGATGAGGTGTATCAGGACGCGGAATTACGGGAATCTCTGCTCGAGATCCGCGCCTGCGCCGTACGCGCCAGTGCCGTCGTCAACGGGCTCCTCGAGTTCAGCCGCCAGGAGCCGGCACGTCGCGAACCACGGCCCCTGGCGGGCGCGGTGGCCGAGGCGCTCGATCGGATCGTGCCGGGCATCGACGGCCTTGACCATCCGGCGCGTGTCCTCCCTGAGGTCGGTGACGCGGCCGTCGACTCCGAGCTGCTGGCGCGTGTCGTCGAGGAGCTGCTGCGCAACGCGGTCCAGGAGGCGCCGGCGGGCAGCTCGGTCACGGTGCGACTGACCCAGCGGATGATCCAGCACGAGGATGTGCCGCACCTCGCACCCACCTCGGGCCCGCACGCGGAAATCTCGATCGAGGACCGCGGGCCGGGCATGCCACGGGACGTCGCCGTCCGGTCGATCGATCCCTTCTTCACCACACACCCCGACCACGCCGGCCTCGGCCTGAGTGTCGCCCACGCCCTGGCGCGGCGCATGGGCGGCTGGCTCAGCCTCCGGTCCCGGGACTGGGGCGGCACACACGCCGTCCTGATGCTACCACTGAACCGCGCGCCATCCAGCTGATCCGGGCTCGGCGGCCGCCGAGCCTGCGCGTCCGGTCGGTCCAGCTTCGCCAAGCGCGCCCATCTCCCCGTTGTCAATTGGCACAGCCGCAACGGGGGCCGCATGGCCAAGCCGCTTCACTCCCGCCTCCACTGCCCTCACCTCAAGGACTTCTGCCGGACCCTGTCGGCCCTCCCGGGCCACAGGAACATCCGCGACCACTACTGCGACTTCCTCGAGGCAAGCCTGGCAAGCCTGCACAGCGTCTCCCTCAAGCTCGCGGGTCGGGACCCGACGCCGATGGACCGCGCTTACGCGGGTGTGCGCCAGCGCGCTGGTGCGGCGGTCATGCAGGCCTATGCGCAGATGTTCTCCCACCTGGCTAGCAGCCTGGAGGCGCGCCCGCGCGATGCCTTCGGCGAGCTGTTCGGCGCGCTCGATCTCGGCGTCGGCGAGGCCGGTCAGTTCTACACCCCCTTCGAGGTCTCCCAGTTCCTGGTCCAGGCCAACCTGACCGACATCGAGTCCGTGATCGCCGAGAAAGGCTTCTTCACCGTGGCGGAGCCTGCGGTCGGCGCCGGCGGCATGCTGATCGCGGTGCGCAACGAAATGGTCGCCCGCGGGCTCTCTCCTCACCGCCAGTGCCTCGCGGTCGGCGTCGACATCGACCGCCGGGCGGTCGCGATGGCCTACATCCAGACGACCCTCCTGGGACTCGCGACCGTCGTCGTGCACGGGGACGCGCTCAAGCTCGACCTGCAGGCGGAGTACCCGAACATCTTCGCCCAGAAGTTCGTGACACGGGGGTTCGATACGCGTGATGCCCTGGGCGGGCTCACACGGCCAGGCGGCTGACCGCAACCCCCGATAGATCCCACCTGACTCAAATTCGAACGGACTTATCACCCAAACAAAGGCGCTCAAGTGGCTTGAGCCCGGTTGTCGTCGCAAATTCAGTGAGATAGCACCGATCCGGCACGCCGCCAAAATCGTCTGACGACGTCAAGTTCCAATCAACGAGGCTTGCCTCATATGTAGTGGTCCTTTGTCAGACAATCCGGGGTGCCACGATGACCGAGGAGACGACGTCCGTCTGGCCGAAGGCCGGCAAGGGGCGGGCGTACCAGCATAGCGCGGATCTGCTGCAACAGGCGCTTCCGGACGAAGACGCCTGCTGGACCTTTCTGGAGGATGCCCGCTGGCGCGAGGGCCGATACTGCCCGCACTGCGGCTCCCTGGAGAGCTGGTCGATCCGCAGCGCGGCCGCGCGCGCCGGCCTTTACGAGTGCAAGGGCTGCCACCGGCAGTTCACCGTCACCACGAAGACGCCGCTGCACGGCACCAAGCTGCCGCTCTGGTGGTGGATCAAGGCGATGTGGCTGATGCTGTCGTCGAGCAAGGGCGTGTCCTCGGTGGTGCTCGGCCGCTGGGTGGGCGTGCCGCAGAAGACCGCCTGGCGGATAATGCAGGTGCTACGCGAGCTGTTCGCCGTGGCCGAGTGGTGCGGCGATCGGCTCAAGGGGCTGGTCCAGGTGGACACCAAGTACGTCGGCGGCGCGCCGCGCCGGAACAAACGGGTGAAGCACAAGCGCGGCCGCGGCACACAGAAGCCGCTGATCGTGGTCGCCGTCGACCAGCGCGGCTTCGTGCGCAGCCAACCGATCCGCTCGGAGAGCGCGGCGAACATGAAGGCGTTCTTCGAGCGCGCGATCGATCCCGGTGCGACGATCGTCAGCGACAAGAGCCCCGCGATCGCCGTGCTGGCGCGGGGCTATGCCGGCCACGTCGCGCTCGATCACTCGCAGGATCAGTTCGCGCTGGGCGGCTACCACACCAACACTGCGGAGGCGTTCGCCTCCACCGTGGAGCGGGTGCTGATCGGTGTGTACCACCGGATGAGTGGCAAGCACCTGTTTCGCTACGTCGGCGAGACGGCCTGCCGGTGGAACCGCAAGGAAGAAGTGGAGAACGAGGACGGCGAGCCGACGGGCGTGTTCGTCCGCCAGCACGGCCAGCGGGCCATCTCGGAGATGCTGGGCCACGCCACGGGCGTCGAACTGCGGCGCACGCAGGTCGGCGGGGTGAAGTACCCCGGGGATCCGGAGCCGCTGCCGCGTCGGCTTCGCTATCAGCGCCTGCGGGCCGAGAAGGCCCGGCGGGAGGCGCGCCCTCTACTGGGGATGGGTGAGGCCGCGTTGCGACAAGTCGTAAGAATCGGCAGCGGGCGACGCGTGATTACCCATTAACAACGTCTACAGAATCAGAAAGGCCGGGTTGCATCCCGGCCTTTCAAAAAATCCTTTGGCCACGCTTATTTCCCGCAGCCTGCGATCTCTTTCGTGTATTTCCCAGCGTTCTGGCCGATGTTCTTAGGCCCGTTGACGAGCCGATCCGCCCGGGCGCGCTTGATGCGCAACGCCAACTCTTCCTGGGATTGCGGAAGTCCGATTCCACGCCGCGCGGAGCTGGATAGCTCGGCCTGGCGCTTTTCTGCGGTTGCGGTGTTCACGGCTCATCTCCTTCCAGAGGTCGCCTAAGAGTATATAGGTTCGAGGAATGGCTTACAACAGAGAAGCCTTGCTCCTCGTAGCACGGGACAGTCGGTTCGATGGCATCCAACGCGACCGCGTAACTGGCGCCCAGCAGATAACCCCAGTCCACGAGGTTTCTGACCACAATAGGGATCACGTCCCCGCGAAACGGGTGCCGAGCGTCCGGCGGAAAGCTCTCGATATGATCAAGGCGCACCTCATGCCGGTTGTGGCTGACCCTCCCCACTGCGAGAGCGTGGAGTGATGTCATCTCCGCGCGGTTCCATAGCGCGATCTCAAACCGCGCCGGGTTTGTCCTGACACCCGGGCGGCCGAAGCGCAAATGGAACCATGACCACTCTCGGGTTTCAGGGTGGCGCTCTCCAGCAGGAAGCCTATCGACGGACCCTGCTGCCGCGCTGGTGATTGGAGTCAAAACCAACCCTGGGTAGGTCGCGCTGTAAACTTCCAGCGTCAGCTCGTACGACACTCTGCGCAACTCATCGTACCGACGCAAAGCCTCTTCGTATTGTGAATTTCGCGGCACGTGACTCGTCCCCAGACCGTAGGTTGGCTCACCTGCGATATGGGAGCGCTTTTTCAGTTCCGGCCCATTAACAGGACCTGCTGACAGATAAACTCGCGCTTCTCGCGCGTAAACCGTTGTCAGCAAGCCACGTCCCCAACGACCCTCATCGACCACGAGACGCAACACGCTTGAAGGTTTCAACGAACCACAACGTAAAGCCGCCGCACCCTAAAGCACAACATGTTGTGTGGCGGTTGTCTCGGTTCCTCGGTCGAACCTTTGTTTTGGTGATAAGTCCGAATTCGAAACGATTTTCGCCCCCGGTGACCGTTGTCACCGCGACAAATACGGTCCATGCCCAGACTCGAGGTAAGACTTCAAGAGAAAGCGCACCGCGCGACCCGACCCATGAAGGACACCTCGACATGACCGCTCACGCCGCGACATCCCGCTCCTCCCTGCGCCCGCTCTACCTGATCGAGGATGCGCGGCTCACCCAGGCCGCGGTCGCCCGCATCGCACGGGCGCACGCGAACTACCTGTCCGGGCGTCGCCAGGGTCGGCGCGCGGTTCTGCGCAACTGCGACCTCTCCGGCCTCGACCTCTCCCGGCTGTCGTTCGCGGGTGCCGAGCTGATCGGCTGTTCCTTCGCCGGCTGCGACCTTCAGGGCGTGGACTTCGCGCGTGCCAGTCTGTTCGGCAGCACGTTCGACGGTGCCGACATGACCGCCGCCCGCCTGACCGGCGCCGACCTGCGCGGTGCGGCCTTCGAGACGACCGCCAAGGCCGGGCAGGATGGCGCTGACGCACCGGTCATCATGCTGATCGACAGCGAGCGGATGACGGTCGGCAGCAGCTTCCAGAACGCCAAGCTCAAGAACACCGACTTCGCCAGCTGCCGTCTTCGCAAGGCCGACTTCACGGGTGCCAGCCTGCTGGGCGCGCGCTTCGAGCAGGCCGACCTGCGCGGCGCCCGCTTCGGCCGGGCGGTCCTGCGCGAGACCAGCTTCGCGGGCGCGCGCCTCGAGGGCGTCGACTTCTCCGCGGCGAAGGCCGACAGCCAGAGCTACACCAGCCTCGCCGCCCATGCGCTGAGCGCGCGCCCGCGGCCGCTGTCCAGCGTTACCACGCTGAACGAGCTGATCGAGCTGCACCAACTCTGGGTCGACAGCGAGGGACGCGAAGGTCAGCAGGCCCGCCTGTCGGGTCAGGACCTGCGCGGCGTCCGGCTTGCCGGCCGCGACCTGTCCGCAGCGGACCTCGCGAGTTGCGATCTGCGTGGCGCGGATCTCTCCGGAACCAGCCTTGCGGCCGCGAGCCTGATGGGCGCCCAGCTCGACGGGGCGCGCCTGCACAACTGCGACCTGCGCGGCGCACACCTCAGCGCGGCGAGCACCGCGGGCGCCAGTTTCGACAACGTCCGCTCCGGCGAGCTCGCCCGTACCGGCCTCGCCACGGTCATGCCGGCGATCACGGAGGCGCCCGCCCTCGCCGCCTAGCTTTTGACACCGGGCGGATTTGGCTTGTAGGAGCGCGTCGCATCACCAGGGCACTTCGCATCACCGCCATGCACCCGCGATACCTGCCGCCGCAACCGGGCGGCCTACGCCGCTGGCTCACCGGCGGCGCGCGCATTGCCGCTGCGAGCGCGCCGGGCATGCTCGTCGTCGCCGGCTTGCTGTACGCCGCCGGCGTCGCGCTCTATCAAGCGCTGGCCGGCCTCGGACCGGCCGGCCAGGTGGTCGCCGAAAGCGTTGTCATCTACGCGGCTGCCGTGCTCTTGCCCTGGTGGTCGGCGGGCCTGAGCGAGCAGGTGGCTGAAGGCCGGCTGTTCGCGCTGCTTCCTGCCCGGCTGCCGGCCCCGCGCGCCCTCCTTCCCATGTCCCTGTGGGCCCTGCTTCTTCCCACGATCTGGACGGGCTTCGGATCGATGATCCTGACCCAGCCCCACGATCCCGATCTGTTCGCGCCGCGACCTCTGATCGACATCGCCCGGGCAGTGGGTTTTTCAGCATCGATCGCCGGCAGCCTGACGGCGCTCGATCGGCTGCGCCTTTCGCGCACCGCACTCTCCGGGAACGACGAACCCACAGCAGCCCTGGACAGCACCAGCCAGGCCACCCTGGCGCGCCACGGCCGGTCCCTCCAGAACATCTTCCTGCTGATTCTGATCGTCGCTCACGCGATGTCGGCGGCCATCCCGTTCGGACCGCTGGTCGTCCTCGCCGGCCTGCCATGGGCGGCGGCCAGCTGTCACCTCGCGGTGGTGGAAATGAAGACCGGCACGCCCTACCGCGCGCAGGCGCCGGCCAGCGCGGCCGCCGCCCAAGGTAACGGCTGAGCGCGCGGCTGCCCGCCTAACGGCGGCCAGCCGTGTGCGCACAACCCCAAATCCCAAGAAGTGAAACAGACGACGGGGCGCCCGCGCGCCGCCGGCGGTCTCCTGCGTGTTCGCAGAGAAGACCGCCGGCCGCGCCCGGCCGATAGACCCGTCTGAGGGAGATGAGACATGGCTGACGCCACCTTCGTGCACCTGCGCGTCCACACGGCGCATTCCCTGGCCGAGGGCGCGATCAAGATGAAGGACCTCGGCAAAAGATGCGCCGAGCTCGGCATGCCCGCGGTGGCGATGACGGACAGCTGCACGCTCTCCGGCGCGATGGACTTCACGAAGAGTGTGTCCGGCGCCGGCGTGCAGCCGATCGTCGGAGCGCAACTGCTGCTGCGCCACCCAGGTCTGGAATCCGGAGACGAGCTGTCGAAAATCGTTCTCCTCGCCAAGGACGGCGAGGGTTACGCCAACCTGATCCAGCTGGTCTCCCACGGCTATATCGCCACCGACGACGGCCACAACCCGGCCGTCGACCTGAAGCAGCTGAAAGAGCTGTCGGCCGGCTTGATCGCGCTCACCGGCGGCCCGGAAGGTCCGGTCGACAAGGCGCTGGCCGCTGGCGCGCCGGAGCGCGCCCGCCAGCGGCTGCAGGCGTTCGCACGGATTTTCGGCGACCGCGCCTACTGCGAGCTGCAGCGCGATGAGCCGGGCGTGCCGGGACCCGTCGAGGCCGAGCTGATCCAGCTCGCCGACACGCTGGAAATGCCGCTCGTGGCGACCAACGACGCCTACTTCCTGACCCGTGACATGCACGCCGCGCACGACGTGCTGCTGTGCATCTCGGAAGGCGCCTACGTCGCCACCGAGACCCGGCGGCGGGTCAGTCCGGAGCGCTATCTCAAGAGCCCCGAGGAGATGGTCGAGCTGTTCGCCGACCTGCCCGACGCGGTCGACAATACGGTCGAGATCGCGCGGCGCTGCGCTGTCGCGTTCGAGACCGCCAAGCCGATTCTGCCGGCCTACCCGGACCTTGCCGAGGGCAAGACGGAAGCTCAGGAGCTGCGCGATCAGGCCCACGCCGGGCTGCATAAGCGCTTCGTGATCCTGGAGACCCCGGAGGAGCGCAAGGCGGACTACCGCAAGCGCCTCGACTTTGAGCTCGACGTGATCGAGCGGATGGGCTTTCCCGGCTACTTCCTGATCGTTGCGGACTTCATCCAATGGGCGAAGGACCGCGGGATCTCGGTCGGGCCCGGACGCGGCTCGGGCGCGGGCTCGCTCGTGGCCTACGCGATGAGCATCACCGACCTCGATCCGTTGCGCTACGGTCTGCTGTTCGAGCGGTTCCTCAACCCCGACCGCGTCTCGATGCCGGACTTCGACGTCGACTTCTGCCAGGAGCGCCGCGACGAGGTGATCGACTATGTCCGCGAGCGCTACGGCGACGAGCGGGTCATCCAGATCGGCACGTTCGGCAAGCTACAGGCGCGCGCCGCGGTGCGCGACGTCGGCCGGGTGCTGCAGCTCCCCTACCCGGTCGTCGACCGTTACTCCAAACTGATCCCGAACAACCCGGCCAATCCAACCACCCTGCCAGAGGCGCTGGAACTCGACGAGGTAAAGGAAGCACTGGCCCAGGCAGATCACGACGTCCGCCGGATGTTCGAGATCGCCGTCCAACTCGAGGGCCTGTACCGCCACGCCTCCACCCACGCCGCGGGCGTGGTCATCGCCGATCGGCCGGTCGCCGAGATCGTCCCGGTGATGCGCGATAAGGAAGGTAAGCTCGCGACCAACTGCGACATGAAGGCGGTCGAGAGCGCGGGACTGGTGAAGTTCGACTTCCTGGGCCTGAAGACGCTCGACGTCATCGAGGGCGCCCGGGAAATGGTCGCGGAGGCGCACGCCAAGCCTGACTTCGACCGGATCGGCGTCGACGACGCCCCGACCTACGCCATGCTGCAGGGGGCCGAGAGCTTCGGCGTCTTCCAGCTGGAAAGCGACGGGATGCGCGCTGCGATGCGGGGCATCAAGCCGTCGACGATCGACGACCTGGTCGCGCTTGTCTCGCTGTATCGACCGGGGCCGATGGAGAACATCCCCGTCTATGCGGCGGTGAAGCACGGCGAGCAGGACCCGGACTACATGCATCCGCTGCTCGCCGACCTGCTGCGCGAGACCTTCGGCATCATGGTCTACCAGGAGCAGGTCATGGAGCTCGCGCGGATCCTGGCGGGCTACTCGCTCGGCCAGGCCGACCTCCTGCGCCGTGCCATGGGCAAGAAGATCGCCGCCGAGATGGACGCCCAGTTCGCCGTCTTCACCGAAGGCGCCCAGAAGGGCTGGGCCGATGTCGAGCTCGAGGACGGCCGAACGGTCCGCCTGCACCGGGCGACCAAGTACCCCGCCGCCGATGGCAACAGCTACACCGTCGACGAGGCAGCCGAAGCCGACGTCGAGCTCGCGATCTAAGCCTGGGCCAGATCGAGTGCGCGTGGCCGGTCTGGGCACACCGGACCGGCCACGCGCCCCTCAACAGGACACACAATGCGATGAAGAATCCCGGCAAGCCTGTCCGGAACCCGACGGCTCATGGTGCGGAAATCTCATACCGCCACGGCGACCGGATCGTCCGCACCCGCGCGATCGTCGCGGCCGCGTCCCGCGCCAATGCCGCGGCGGCCCTCGCGGTCAGCGAGAAACGCCTTCTGCCGGCACGCGACCTGAGCCCGGAGGAGATCAGCCTGGCGCTGCACCGGCCCGGCCTCGTTCACGCCCTGCTGGACGGGACCTGGGAGGTCATCCGTGACTTCTCGGACCTTCAGACGGCGGATACCAGATCCGCGTAGAACCAGCCCGGCCCGGCCGGCACCACATCCCTGCCAGGTAAGCCAGTTGTAACGCGTGCCTGGCCCGGTAGCCCGGCGATCTTGATGGACGCCGGCCCACCGGGCCAACCAGCCGCGAAGGACGAGAGAGATGCCCAAGATCGCCAAGATCACCGAGTTGCCGGAGACGCAACTCTCGCCCGAGCACGCCCAGATGATCTGGGACCGGGTCAACAAGTTCGCCGCATACGGCTTCAACAAGTCCCACGCGGCGGCTTACGCGGTGATCGCTTTCCGGACCGCCTATCTGAAGCGGCACTATCCCTACGAGTTCTACGCCGCCAGCATGAACCTCGACCTCGACAAGCGGGAGAAGCTCGCCGAGTTCAACCGGGAGTGCCAGCGCGAGGGGCTGAAGGTGCTGCCGCCCAACGTGAATACCTCGCAGGCGACCTTCTCGGTGCGCCGGCGCCAGGACGGCACCGCGGATGCGATCCGCTGGGCGCTCGCGGCGATCGGCGGCGTCGGCGTCGCGGCGATGCGCGGGGTGATCGCGGAGCGCGACGCCAAGGGCCGCTTCACCTCCTTCGAGGAGTTCGTCCGGCGTACGATCGCCTGGTGCAACAAGAAGTGCTACGAGAACCTGATCCTGGCCGGCGCCTGCGATGACCTGAAGCTGAGCCGCAAGGCGATGCTCCACGCCCTCGAGACGGTCATCAAGTGCGCCCAGACCGAGGCGAAGGAGGCTGAAAGCCCGCAAGCCTCGCTGTTCGGCGATGCCCTTCCGGCGCAGACCCGCTCGACCGTCAAGGACCTGCCGGAGATGCCCCGCCTGGAGCTCCTGGAGAAGGAGTTCGCCGCGCTTGGTGTCTACGTCAGCGGCCACCCGATCGACTCCGTACGGGGCGCCATCGCGAGGACGCAGGCGAAGTCGATCGCCGAAGTCCTGTCTCCCCGGTTCACCTGGCGCACCGCCAAAGTCGGGGTGCTCGCGCTCAAGGTCGAAAGCCGGATGACCCGCAAGCAGGAACAGATGGGCATCGTCATGATGTCGGATCCGACCGGCATGTACGAGGCCGTGGTCTTCCCGGACGACTTCCGTCGCCTGCGCCAAACCCTCAAGCAGGGCGAGGCCTACATTCTGACGCTGGGCGTCAGCGAGCGCGACGGTCAGCGCAGCTTCTCTGTCCGCGATGCCGAGCCGCTCAAGCTGGAGGCGCTGACGCCCGCCCTCGGTCAGGTCGCCTGACGCGCCTACCGGCCGGCGCCGCGGCTCCGTGGCTTCGCAGGCGGCGATGCCTGCTCGACCCCCGGATACTGTGCTGGCGGCGCCGGCTGGTTGTCCGCGCCGTCGGCATCGGGTTCGTCGGATGCATCGGACGTATCCGCGTCATCATGGGGCCGGGCGTCGCGCCGTTTCGCGTTCAAATCGTCGCGCTCAGCGTTGCAACTCCTTCTCCCGCACGACCTGGGTCGGCTTCGCCAATGCTTGCAGGCTCCGTGCCACGTTGTCGAGCGAGACCGTGCTCTGGCGCTCCAGCTGCTCGCACCCGCTGCGGATGATCGCACTTGCCTTCGCGGCCGCGTCGTTGAGGCCGCGGCGCAGTCTGGCCGGATCGGTTGACGCCGCGAGATCGCTCAAATGGCTGGCGCCGCCGATGCATCGCTGACGCAGCTCCTGATTTTCGCGCGCCGCCTCGCCCAAGGTCCGTAGCGCCACGCTCGTCAGATGCGCCCGCTCGCGCGCGCACTCCTCCGGGGTCCCTGCGAGCGAATCGATATGCCGGCTGAGCGCGCTGATACGGCCGTGACTGCCGGTGCGCTTGGCCTCCTGGATCGCCTCGCGCAGGAACTGCTCACGGCCCTGGCGACTCTCGAGCCCGGCCGGCATGCCGTCCCAGGGCGACTGCCGCGGAGACTGACCGAGGTCGCCCTTGACATAGAGGTCGAGAGCGCCGCGCCCCTGATCGAAGTCGGTACGCGCGATCTCATCCCGACCGCCGGCCAATCCGGGCCGACGCACCGCGTGCCAGCCGAAATTGTCGTCGATCTCCGCACGCGTTAGCGCCGCCACCTCGCTCGGCAGCCAGGCAAGACCGCTGTCCGGCGCTTTGAGGCGCTCGAACCGGCGGGCCGCCTGTTTTGTTCCGGAACCCATCTGACGCTGCGCCGCGAACAGACGGAGGCCGCCGGCCGGATCCGCTACGGCCGCGAAGGTGTGGGTGGTGGATGCGAAGACGCTGTAGCCGGCCGCCTTGTCCGGCGTGCTCCAGACCTCGGGCAGCACCATGCGTGCCTCGAAGTCATCCCGTCCGGCACCCTCGAGCGCCCGGGACTCGCTCTGAGTGTCGATCTGATCCTCAAGACGGCCGAGGTCATAGGCGCCGGCGCCGAAGTCCAGGAACAGCATCTCCCGCTTGGCCGTGCGATCGCAGGCGCGCATACCGCGTCCGCCAATCTGGGCATAGGTCGCGCGGGTTGGCTTGCCCCGGCAGCATGCCACCGCCTCCACTTCGGTCACGTCGAGACCCTCGGTCACCATGTCGACGGCGGCGACGACGCGCAGGCTGCCGTTCGGATCCTGGAACTCCGCGAGTTCCTGATCGGCGCGCTTGTTGCGCCGATGGACCTGACCGAGACGCAGCGGTTGAGCGAACTCGTAGCGCGCGTTCGCGCGCTCGAACGCCTTCGCGAGCTGCTCGACCTCCTTGATCTGGTCGAAGAAGAAGATCGTCTTCTTGGAGCCGGCCTGCTTCAGCCACTGATCCACCATCTGATCGTAGGTCGCCTCGTTCCAGCTCGACTTGACCTTGGTGCCGATGTCGCCCGGAAGCTCGGTGCGGTTATTGGCCTTTCGGTTCGTCGCGACGATCTCGCTGGTACGCTTGCCGTTACCGCCCTTGAGGTCGACCATGACCGTCCGGGGCCGAACGATGCGCCCCGTGTCGAGCACTTCCTGGTAGGTCACGACAGCAGCCGGCGCCTCGACCAGCTCGCGATCCATTTCACCGGTCTCACGGAAAGGCGTCGCGGTTGCGGCAAGCACGCACGCGTCGGGAACCTTCTTCCGCACCGCGTCGATCACCTGGCGATAGTGGCTGGTCTGACCATTGGCTTTCCGCTCGTAGGCGTGATGCCCTTCATCGATCGCGATCAGATCGTAGCCGTCGAGCTTGTCGGCATGCTTCGCCGCCGTCTGAACCATGGCGACGACGATGTCTGCGTTCTGCTGTATCCCGCCCATTGGCTCCGGGGCGACTTGGCCGAGCTTACGGTCCGTCCACTTCGAGAGCTCGGCCGGCCTCCCGTCCTTGCCGTGCAGCATCTGCTGGAACAGCGTGCGCGAGTGGGTCAGGAGGAGCACCTTGGGTTGCTCGCGCCGCGCGCCCGTCGCCTTCCGGAAGTCGATGAAGGTCTCCGAGACCGAAGCCAGGATGCCTGTCTTGCCGCCGCCTGTCGGCACCACGACGACACTCGACATGCTCTCACGCAGATGGGCCAGGCTGGCTAGGGTCGTCCTGCGCTGGAAGTGCAGCTGTTTCGGCATCGACGGGCTCCGGGGCCGAGAAACGGGGATGGGCAGAAGCCCACACATTCTGGAGATATTGCCGCCCGCGCGGTGCGCTAGCAGGCCGGCGTCCTTATCGGCGCATTTGCTGGCACGCGCCGAAAGGCCGCCGGCATCACCGCGTCCTTGAACCCATTTTCTCCTGAGCACACCCTGGGCCTTCCAGACCCGCCAACGAGGACCATCAGGATGCTGAACCGGATCTTCACGCCGGACCAGATCAACCGCCTACGCGCCAACGGCGAGGAGGACTACTACGGCAACCACTCGCCCGTGGCGCTGCTCCGCAATCCCTTCGGACCCGGGGTGTGGCTGTTCACCGCGCTGTGGCTCGGCAGCGACGAGCGACTGTGGGCGCTTGCCGATCTCGGTGCGGGCGAGCCCGACACCGGCGACGTCGAGCTCAGCAAGCTCGCGGAGTACTTCACCGACCTCGGCTACCTGCCGGAGAGCGAGCCAGACTTTGATCCCGGACTGCGCCCGCTGTCGCAGTTCCTGCACCAGGGCAAGCGCGACGGCGCAGTGCGCCCGCACGAGGTTCTGCAGGAGCCCGAGTGGACCTTCGAGCCCCGGCTCAACGACGACCACATCTGGCGGGACATGGAGATCGAGGGCCCGCAGGGGCGCCAGACGGCCACCGTCCTGGCGCTGTACTATCTCGTCGAGGAGGGGGCGCCCCTCAACATGCTGCTGCTCTGCCGCAGCCCGGAAGGACGGATCGAGCTCTACGAGCACGCGGCCGACGGCCTGCATTACCGCGGCGAGCCGGACGCGGGCGAGCTGGCCCGACTGCACCAGGTCCAGCCGGACCAAACAGGCATCCTCGACGGCCGCGCGGTCAGCCGGAGCGACGACGACGATCTGTCCGACTACGTGCGCTTCAATACGCTCCAGACTTCGGGGCGCGCCAACCTCGATTAGCCACTCCCATCTCCCGGGGACCACCGGCGGCCGCCGGCCCAACCCTGTCTCCTGGAGATATGACATGAACCGGATGTTCACGATCGAGGGCCGGCGCGGCCGCCTCTCCTATTTCGGCGCGAGTCTGCTGCTCCTGGTTGTCCAGATCGGTCTGGCGATGCTGCTCTACACTGTCACCCAGACCCACGAGAGCACCTATCTGGCCGGCCTCCTGATGCTCTACCCCAGCGTGTGCATCACCGCCCAGCGCCTGCACGACATCGGCGTCAGCGCCTGGTGGTACCTGCTCTTCTTCGTCCCGATCGCCAACATCCTGTTCGGGATCGCAATTCTGTTCTGGCCGGGTCAGCGCGAGGCGAACGACTACGGCCCCAGTCTGGCAACCGCCTGATCGCCAGCCGCAAACCGCCATTGCCGCGATCCGAGGGCGCCGCGCCTTCCAGCCGGCGCCCCTTTCGCGTCGGCTGCCCTTCTCGTAAAAACCACAGGGATCAGTACTCATGACCGTGACCTCCCCCCGGCGCGGCGTCTTCGCCGACCTCTTCTGCGGCGGCGGCGGCCTCAGCTACGGCGCCGAGCAGGGCGGCTTCGACTGCGCGCTCGCCGCCGATATCGAGCCCCAGCACGTCGGCGTGCATCACTACAACATGCCCTACGGCGCCGGCGTGGTCACCGACCTGGGCCAGGCAACCGGCGACGACCTGCGCCGGGGCGCGCTGCGTGCGACCGACATCGACCTGATCGGTCTCGGCCGGAACCCGGAGATGCTGACCAAGCTCACGGCCGTCTTCGGCGGACCGCCGTGCCAGGGCCTGTCCAACATGGGCCGCAAGGATCCCTCGGACATCCGCAATGACCTGGTCGACCACTTCCTTCGCCTGGTCGGCGAGCTCCAGCCCCGCTACGCGGTGATGGAGAACGTCCCGGGCCTGCTGGAGGCGCGCAACCGTCCGGTCCTCGACGGGCTGCTCGAGCGGGCGCATCAGATCGGCTTCAACGTCGTGACACCGATCCGCACCCTGCGTGCCATCGACTTCGGCGTACCGCAGACGCGCGAACGCATCATCATCATGCTCTACCGCCGGGGCGAGAACGCCCCCGCCTATCCGGAGCCGACCCACGCCGTCGACCCCAACGGCAGCGATCTCTTTCTCAGGCGCACTCCGACTGTCGCCGAAGCGCTGGATGACCTGCCCGACGCCGACCTGTTCGAGGCGCTCCTCACCAGCGACGAGGTCCGGCTCGACGGCTTCGACCCCGGTTACATCTCAAGCTACGCCCTCGGCCTGAAGGGGTTAGCGAACGACGTCGACGATCTCTCCTACCCGCGCCTCTGGGACCCGCAACTGCTCACCTGCTCGATGCGCACGCGCCACAGCGACAAGACGCGCGGCATCTACGAGCGGACCCCGCCGGGCAAATCCGCTGGCGAGGGGCACAACCTGCCGCGTCTGCACCCGGACCGCTACAGCCCGACCCTGCGTGCGGGCTCGGTCGGGGGCACTTACGACGGCCGCCGGGTGTCGGGGCATACCGCGCCGCGCCCGATCCACCACCGGCTGCCGCGGGTGATCACGGTACGTGAGGGGATGCGCCTGCACAGCTATCCCGATCATGTCCGTTTGCACGCGACCAAGTTCCAGGGCTTCCGCGAGCTCGGCAACAGCGTGCCGCCCCTGCTGGCCCGCGCGATCGCGCATCAGATCCGCATCGCCGCAGGACTGGCGCCGGAGAAGCCGACCGACGCGCTGGCCCCCGGCAACCCCGAGCTGCTGCTCGCCGAGCCGCGCGCCGCGCACGCTCTCCTCGCCGCCTGAGCGCTCCCGGCACGCCGGCATTCCGCCGGCGTGCCGCCCCTTTTCCCGTGAGGTCCCGTTTCGTGAATGAGCCCTATCCAGCGCACCTGATCCGTGACGACCTTATCGGCGTGCACGCCAGCCTGCTGGCGCTCGCCGTGCTGGATATGCCGGACCCGCTGATCGCCGAGGATCTGCTCGCCTGGATCGGCGGGAGCCCGGAGGACGCCCCCGACGGCAGCCCCGCGGGCGCGGCCCGCCTTCGGCTCGCCTCGATCCAGTCCGGAGCGCGGCAATTCGTCGACTACGACCGGATCGCCCGCGATCACCCGGAAACCGACTGTCCCGCACTCACGAGCACGCTCCTGACCGTCCTCGGATCGGGCAGGTCCGGCGGGCTGACGCCGCTGCCGCCCGCGCTGATCGCGGGCAAGCTGCTTGAAGCGCGCGCTCACGCGGCGTTCCCGCCCCGCCTGCGCCCGGCGCTGACGTTTGTGGTGACCTGCCTCCTTGCCCCACACGACGGCCCCCGTACCTGATCCGTTCACGCCGTCTTCATCTTCGCCACCCTATAAGACCCCTCATCAACGCTCGCGAGTACCGGATCATGCGATATCGAGAAAAGCGCGCCCGCACGCTCCCCGCGCCCGTGGCCGCCGACATCCGGCGCATCGCCCGCGCGCTGAGGGCGCATCAGCCGATCCTGGATGCCACGCTGCTCCGGGCGCAACTCGGGCCCGGCGCAACCGCGGACCCTGCGGCGAAAGCAGCGCCGGATAGGGCGACCACCCCCGATGACCGCGGCCTCGATCTCGCGCGTCAGATCCTCTCCCTGCCGATCGAGGCGCCCGGTGATCCGCGCCGGCTGCGCAAGGCACGGCTGCTTGAGATGCTGGCCGACCTGCAGGACGAGGCGGTCCGTGGCACGGTGAAAGAGGCGACGCTGACAGCGATGTTCGACCAGCTGGCGGCGTCCGTCACGGAGCTCTCAAGCGGATCTTAGAAAGGGGTCGCGCACCCGCTTTTGGCGCCCTCGAGTGACGGCGGTCACGCGATTGGCGGGTGTTTTTACTTGCGGGTAACCGGCTCCGCTATAGTGTCAGGCTCAAGATAATGCCTTGGGAAGGGCAAGAGGCGCGGAATCGCGCACGCTGATCAGGAAAGGGCCGGGTCAACCGGCGAACACCATGATCAGCGACTTCGAGATCGTCATGCGGGCCCGCGACATCGCGGTCGACTCGCCAAGTACCTGGATCACCTTCACCCTCCTCGCGGGGCTGCTCGCGCTTGTGGGATGGAAGGTCGTGCCGCTTCTGGACGAGCAGGTGCGGCAGATCCATAACGCGCTGCGGCCGCGCCACTACATCAAGGCGGCGGCCGTCCGCAGGCAGGAGACTCAGCGCCGGAACGCCCAGTTGCTGGCCCCGGCCGCGCTGGGCGCGATGCTCGGCCTGCTGCACATCGCCGATCCGATCGCGGTGAGCATGCACCTCTCCAAGGAACTGGTGCGCGACTTCGGCGCCCTGACCTGGGCAGGCTGGGCGGTGCTCGCGCTGATGGCACCGATCGCCGTGAACCTCTTCCTGGTGTATCGTCACGCGGTCAAGTTGTTCGGTCCGGTCCTGGGAACGCTGGTCGCCCCGGCCCACCTGATCGTGGCGATGGCGTCGGTCGCCGCCGGCATGCTCGGCGCGCCCGTAGTTCTGATCGGCCTGGTGGTCTGCAAGCGCGGCCTCTACCTTCTCGCCCCGGTCCTGGTCTTCGGCGCGCTCTACAAGGACCTGCGCCGCACGGCGCGGCGCCTCGCCCCGGCCGCCGCCTAGCAGTCTGCGTCAGCTAGACCCACGGTGGCCCCGCCCGATTCCGGGCGGGGATTTACGCGACGGCTATCCGCATCAGCGCGTGAGTCTGAATGCGATGGACGCCTCGCAAAACGCAGAGAGGTTCTATGCCCGTCATGGCTATGTCGTCACGGGCCGGGGGCAGCACGTGCTGCGCTCGGGCCAGAAGATGGCCAGCAGGTGGGCGGTGGACCGGGCCAGCCGATCGAGCTTCGTCACGACCAACGTGTCGCCATCGCGGCAGTAGTCCAGCTCGAGCGCGAGTTGATCCCTGGCGGCAACATCGACGGACGAGACCTGCTCCTGGAAGACCTTCTCGCAGCCGGTCGCCTGGAGGTCTCGGACCTGCGCCTCGATGCTGGCCTGCTGGTCGAGGGTGGATGTGCGGGCGTAGCCGATCAGCGTTTCAGGTGATCTCCATCGATCTGTCTCGTACGGGTCTAAAAGGTGAGGCGACGGCGCGACTCAAAAGGCGCGAAGGACCTCAGTGAGTCATTTTCGGTTGGACGGAGAGACGACTCACGCGACCACGGCCTATTGAGACACCCCGGACATCAGACCGTCAGGCAACGATTCGCCCGCGCCGGCGTGCGTCATTGAGGTACGCGCTGAGCGGCCGGTCGGCGGTAAAGTCGACATCGACCACCACCGGCCAGGTGTCCGGCCCGAAGAAAAACTCGAGATCGCAGATCCGGACATAATCGGGCCGCGGCTCGCCGATCCCGAGGTCGCAGATGCCGAAAGCGAGGTCGTGGTCCGCCGGATCGAGCTCAGTCAGCAGCCAGACGGCCTCGGCGTCCGCCGTGAACAGCTTGACGACCGGATAGAAGGCGATCTCGTCGCCTGTGCGTGCCATGGCGTCAGCCGTTCGCGATGAGCCGCTCAGTCAACTGCGGCGACAGTAGCGGCCCGGCAAGTGTGCTCAGGTCGTGAGCGGTCCTCGCGCGTTCGCCCGGTGATGAGGTCGCGCGCCCTCCATAGGTGCCCACCGCGCTGTGCGCGACCCTGTCGGACGAAACCTGCAGTCGTAGTATACGGCGCTCCGAGCGCTCGCCAAAGCCGTGCTGACGGCGTAATTCCCTACGAGTGTCTTCGAGTGTGAACAACAGACCCCGCGCGCGGGCGGTTAAGCCGGGCAAGAATTTGCCCGATCGGGCCAAATCTTGTCCGGCCGGATGGGCGCGGATTCATCGTCTGCGCGGGCATGCCGGGCCCGGGCTGGACGCTGATGGGGGTCATGAGAGACGACCGTCGAACCGGCGCGCGCGGGTGGCGCGGACGGCGCGCGGCACGCCGATCCGCGCCGCGAGGCCAGCCTTCAGATCACAGAGCGTGGCAGCCGGGTTCGGACCCCGCGTCTCACAGCGCCTGGAAGGGCAGCCAGAGCACGAGCTCGGGGAACGCCACGAACAGCGCCAGGCCCAGGATCAGGACCACGACGAACGGGGCGGCCCCGCGCGTGACGTCTCCCAGACTGACGCTCTCGGGGGATATGCCCTTGATGACGAAAAGGTTCAGCCCGACGGGCGGGGTGATC
This sequence comes from Rhodovibrio sodomensis, assembly GCF_016583645.1. GTDB lineage: Bacteria > Pseudomonadota > Alphaproteobacteria > Kiloniellales > Rhodovibrionaceae > Rhodovibrio > Rhodovibrio sodomensis. Next base: position 78,343 of record NZ_NRRL01000006.1, read on the forward strand.
ACGGCCATCTCGCAGGCGATCGCCATGACGATCCCGAACCAGAGCGGATCGTAGCCCATGGCCTCGACCGACGGCAGCAGGATGGGGGTGGCGATCAAGATCACCGACACCACGTCCATGAACATTCCCATGACGATCAGCAGCGCGAAGATCCCGACCAGGATCACCGCCTCGGACAGACCGCTCTCGGTCACGAGCATCACCAGCTCCTGCGGCACGCGCAGGCGTGTGAGCAGGTAGCCGAACACCAGCGCGCTCGCCAGGATCGCCAGGATCATGCCTGTGTTGACCATCGTCTCCCGCAGGATCCGCCGCGTAGTCGCCAGGTCGAGCTTGCCGCGCAGCAGGGCGACAAGGAACGCCCCCAGGGAGCCGATCGCCGCCGCCTCCGTCGGGGTCGCGACACCGGTGTAGATGGTCCCGAGCACGGCCGCGATGAGAACGATCACGGGCCAGATGCGCCAGAGGGAGTCCCAGCGTTGCGCCCAGGTCACCGTGCGGTCGTCGACGCCCACCGCCTCGGGCCGGAAGCGGCCGACGACGAAGATCCACGCCATCATCATCAGCGCCAGGATCACGCCGGGGACGATCCCGGCGATGAACAGGAGCCCGACCGACTGGTTGGCGACCAGGCCGTACAGGATCAGGCCGACCGACGGCGGGATCAAAAGCGCCAGCCCGCCGGCCGAGGCGACGCAGCCGGTCGCGAGGCGACGGTCATAGCCGCGTTTGAGCATCTCCGGGATGGCGAACTTTCCGATCGTCGCCGCGCCGGCGACGGAGACCCCGCAAAGCGCCCCGAAAACAGCGCAGGCCGCGACACTCGCCATGCCGAGCGAGCCGCGCAGCCCGTGAAGCCACCGGCTGGTCGCCGTGTAGATCTCCGCGCCCAGCCCGCTCACGAAGATGATCTCGCCCATCAGTATGAACAGCGGCACCGCCACCAGGGTGAAGCCGCTCATCCGGTCGTAGATGACGCCCGGGATGGCGCCCAGGCCATCGACGCCCTGCAGCAGCAGGATGCCGGTCACGCTGGCCATCGCCAGCGCGCCGAACACCGGCATGCCGATCAGGAACAGCAGAAAAAGGGCGGCGAGGACGATGACCGTGATGGTGACCGGATCCATGGCGGGGCTACTCCTCGCCCGACATTGAGGGGTCGCCGGCCCGCACGCGCTGGGCGGCGTCGCCCGCCTTCACCGCCGCCTGCAGGGCCAGCGCGAGCGCGCCGAGCGGGATCAGGGCGTAGGGGATGAAAAGCGGGAAGCTGACGAGGGAGGACGAGCGGTCGTCACCCATAAAAGCCGTCAGGCTCATTTCGCCGCCGTAATAGATCAGCACCCCGGAATAGCCGATGAGAAGGAGGTAGGCGAGCATGTCGGCCAGCGCCCGCCCCCTCGGCGGCAGGAGCTCGCGGACGAAGGTCACCCGCACGTGCCGGTCGCGCTGGAGCACGTAGGCGATGGAGAAAAAGCTCAGGAGGACCAGGAGGTACTCGCTGAACTCGACGGAGTACTGCGTAGGCGCGTTGAGGACGTAGCGCAGGAACACCTCGTGCCCGACCAGCAGAAGCAGCGCCACGAGCGCGGTCTCCGAGATCACCTCGAAGGTTCGGCTCAGGCGATCGGCGATACGGGACAAATACATGGCAATCCGGCGATCACGGGGGCGCGAAGAGCGCGAAAGAATCGCGGATACGCGGACGGGTACGTCCGCGACCCGCCGGGCGGCGGACCGCTACGCCCCCCCGGGTTAAGCGGGCGAGCGGTCCGCCGGTTGCTGGGCGCGGGGTCGGCGGGCTTACTGGTTCTCGCGCGCGAACTCGATCAACTTTTCGGCGCCGTCGACCTCGCCGGTCCACCAGTCGTAGACGGGGGCCATCTCGTCCTTGAACGCCCGAAGCTGTTCGGCGCTCGGCTGGTGGACGTCTACGCCCTTGTCCTCGAACTGTGTCACGGCCTCGTCCAGGAATGTCTGCAACCGATCGAGCTGGTCGGCGCTACGCTCGTCGGCGGCCTTCTGGATGACCTGCTGAACGTCGGCCGGCAGGCTCTCCCACTTGTCCTGGTTGATCACGAGGAAAGTCGTGAAATAGGCCATGTTCGTAATCGTTAGGTGATCCAGCACTTCGTAGAGCTTGCGCCCGAGGCCCGTGAGCAGGGGCCGGGTGGTCCCGTCGATCGTGCCGCGCTGCAGCGCGAGGTACAGTTCGCCCGAGCTCATGGTCGTCGGCGAGGCATCCAAGAGCTGCATAGCCTTGCTCGCGGTGGTGCCGGAGACGGCGATCTTTTTGCCCGAGAGGTCGGCGGGTTGGCGGACCGGGAAGTCCTTGGCGTAGATCTGGTACGGGCCGCCGACGGCGACGTTGAGCACCTTCATGTTGTGCTCGGCGAGTGCCTGGTTGATGCCCTGATCCCACAGGCCCGCGTCCAGGGTCTCCTGGAGCGCGGCCGGCGAGGCCCACATGAACGGCAGGCTGGACACGCCCAGTGCCGGTACCTTGCCGGTGTGATATATGTCGAGCGGGGCCGACATGTCCACGTCGCCGCGCTCGACCGCCCCGAACTCCTCCTTGCCGCCGAACAGCTGGGCGGAGTGGAAGATCTCGATCTCCACCCGTCCGTCGGTGCGCTTCTCGACCTTCTCGGCGAACGCCTCGATCGGCTTGTAAAGGTACTCGTAGCTGGTCGGCCAGTAGGTGGAGAAGGTGAGCTTGATCTTCTCCTGAGCGGCGGCCGGTGAAGCCGCTACGATCCCGGCCAGCGCGATCACGGCGGCGCTCAGGCCGCCTCGACGGGTCATTTTCATGCGTTGTCCTCCCCTTGAGATGTCAGTCTTCTTGATCTTTGGTCCGCTCGGACCCGGCAGCCGCCACATTGTCCGGTTCGTCGGCGTGGCGGCGGTCGAACGCCCACACCTCCTCGAAGCCCATGAGGCGGCTGAAGGCGTCGAAACTGTAGAGTTGATGGTCGAGGCCGGCGCTCGAGCCGGTCGCCACGAGGTCGGCGTAGACCCGTTCCAGCATGGCCGCCGCCGCAAGGAACCCGGTCGCCGGGTAGATCGCCATCCGGTAACCGAACGCCCGCAACCGTTCAGCGGACAGGACGGGCGTTCGGCCGCCCTCGACCATGTTGGCGACGAGCGGCTTGTCGGCTTCCCCGCCGATACGTTCCATCTCGCGCTCGCTCTCGGGGGCCTCCAGGAATAGCATATCCGCCCCCGCCTCGCCGTAGAGGGCGATCCGGCGCAGCGCTTCCTCGAGCCCGTGGGTCGTGCGCGCGTCCGTTCGCGCGATGATGAGAAAGTCCGGATCGTCCCGGCTGTCCACGGCAACGCGGATTTTCTTTACCATCTCCTCTGCGGCCACGACACGCCGGCCGGGCGTGTGACCGCACTTCTTGGGGAACTCCTGGTCCTCGAGCTGGATCGCAGCGGCGCCGGCCTGCTCGTAGCCGCGCACCGTGTGCTGGACGTTCAACAAACCCCCGTAGCCAGTATCCCCATCGGCGATCAGCGGGGCGCGCGTGTGCTGGGCGAGCTGGCGGACTCGGCCGACCATGTCGGTGTAGGTGGCGAGCCCCGCGTCCGGGACGCCCAAGTGCGACGCGACAGTGCCGTAGCCGGTCATGTAAAGCGCGGCGGGGTCCTGAGCATCGGCGAGCCGTGCCGAGATCAGATCGAACACGCCGGGCGCGACGACCAGCGGACCGCCAGCCAGCGCGGCTTTCAACGCCTGGCGCTTGCCCGCAGGGTCCGCAGACGGTTGGGTGACGTTGGTGCCCAGCGTGGCCTCCTTGTTCGGCGCGTGTTTGCCGGATTCGTGTGTACGGCGTGGCACGGCATGGCAACCTGCCAGCTTGGATTACGACCGAGCCTAGCAAACCGACGCGCGCAGCCCAATCGCCGCGAAGTCACTGTCTTTCGCCTCGAGTGGGCGACGCCGACCACCTCGGGCACCCGGTCGGCGAACATCTCCCAGACATCGGTGGCGGAATTGCTCACCAGGCGGTCGATCTGCTTGACGGCATGCTTGGTCTTCATCTCACGGGCCTGCGCCAGGGCCTGTCCGATCGTTCAGACCGCCAGCGACACGCTCGTGGTCACGCCCAGCGACGCTCCGCTGAGGGACTCGATCCGATTGACGTGGAGGTTCTCCCGGAAGGCTAAGTCGAGATAGGCGATCAGACCCTGGTGACGTTCGTCGGTGGGCAATGCGTCGAGCAATACGCGCCGACGTGTGTAACCGGCCAGGCTCCGGTCGGTTACGCGACCGTCCCCGACGCTTTCAAGTCGGCAAAGTGCGGGGCGCCCTAAGGGATACGCATTGTCTGCAAAGAGTTGAAAAAAACCCGTATTTGCCGCTCGCGCCTCAGCGCTCGTGACGTAAACGACCAGCCGCCGTCGGCATCAAGTATCAAGATAAGATAGTGGACCCAGGTTCCACGTAAGCGCGCTTTGTGGTGCGATGAACATCTTTATTGCGACCGACGCCTGCCGACGGCCCACGCATGTTACCCAGGGTGCAATTGACACGAAAGCATCCTGGTCGCATCCCGTGCGTAGACTGTCTCCCGCCCACCCACGCGCGCGACGCCGACACGCTCGACGAATTTTACTGACGAGATCCAGATGACACCTACCGAAATAGCGGACGCGCTCGAGGCCATCGCCGCAAAGCCTTTCGATCCGAACGAACTCCCCTACGCCTTCGCCGCCGCGACCGGCAACGCGCCGGCCACGATTTCGAAGCTGCGTCCGGGGCGGCGATCCCTGAACAAATCCGGACTACCGGGCGGCGTGCTGATGAACCGGAAGTTCCACTACGCGCCGGCCGACCCTGGCGACGTCGAGGACGCGCTCGCCCGACTGCGCTCGGACAAGCAGACGGCTTGCCACGCGCCGGCGATCCTGCTCGCGACCGACGGCGAGGAACTAATCGCCGAGCATCCGGCCTCAGGCGAGACCTTGCGCTGCGCCTACGCCGAGATGCACCGGCATTTCGGGTTTTTCCTGCCGGCCGCCGGCATGACCCGGTTCAAGGCCGCGGAAGAGAATGAGGTCGACGTTAAGGCGACGGGCAAGCTCGCCCGGCTCTACGACGCGCTCGCCCGCAGGAATCCCGAATGGACGTCGGGTCCGCGCCGTCACGACCTGAACCGCTTCATGACCCGGCTGATCTTCTGCCTTTTCGCCGAGGACGTCGGCATCTTCCCGAAGGACCAGTTCACCCGGCTCGTGACCAACCACGCCGGGACGCGGGGCGACGAGGCCCATGTCGCGATCGGACAGGCCTTCGCGGCCATGAACCGTCCGGCCGGAGAGCGCGGAGACCTCCAGGACTGGACCCGCGAGCTCGCCTACGTGAACGGGGGCCTGTTCGCCGGCGCGTCCGACGCTCCCGTGTTCGACCGGGTCGCCTGGGGATGCTTCCAGGAAGCCGCGGGCCTGCACTGGCGGAAAATCAATCCGGACATCTTCGGTTCGATGATCCAGTCGGTCGCCGACGCCTCGATGCGCGGCGAGCTGGGAATGCACTACACGAGCGTTCCCAACATCCTGAAGGTGCTCGGCCCGCTGTTCCTGGACGAACTCGACGCCGAGATCCAGGCGAACTGGAACAAGCCAAAGGCGCTGCGGCGCGTCCTCGACCGCATGGCGCGGCTGCGCGTGTTCGACCCGGCATGCGGCTCCGGCAACTTCCTCGTCATCGCGTACCGCGAGCTTCGGGCGCGCGAGACCAAGGTCCTGAAGCGCCTCGAGGATCTGACCGGAGAACGGCAAATCCAAATGTGGTCGGCGATCAACCTGGACCACTTCTGCGGCATCGAGATCGCCGACTTCGCCGCGGAAACCGCGAAGCTCGCGCTGTTCATCGCCGAATACCAGGCCAACGTGGAGATGGAGGAGCTGTTCGGCGCCGCGACGGAGAGCCTTCCGCTCCACGACGGGGGCCGGATCATTCACGCGAACGCCCTGCATGCGGACTGGGAAGAGGTGTGCGGGGGGTCTGGCGAGATCGTGGTGGCTTCCAATCCGCCGTTCGCCGGCGCGAAGTCTCAGACCCCTGAGCAGAAGCGCGACCGCAACCGCGTGTTCGAGGCCGACGGGATCCAGGGCTACAAATGCCTCGATTTGGTCGCCGCCTGGTTTCATCTGGCGGCCAAGTTCGTCCGGTCGGGAGAGTCCCGGCGGTTCGGGATCGTGGCCACGAGCTCGATCACCCAGGGTCGCCAAGCACCCGCCCTCTGGCCTCATATCCTGAACGACCTGCAGATCAACTTCGCCCACCGCCCCTTCAAATGGCGGAACAACGCCGCCGCCAACGCCGCCGTGGACTGCGTGATCGTCGGATGCCGCAGAACGAGCGACGGGCCCGTCCGGCTGTACGACGACGGCGTGGTCAAGAGCGGCGGCCCGATCAACGCCTACCTGATCCAGGGGCCGCTGGTCTACGGCGGCCAGCAAAGCCGATCCCTGTTCGGCCTGCCACAGATGCTCTACGGCGGCATGCCGAACGACGGCGGCAACCTCCTGCTGTCGGCCGCGGAGAAGGATCGGATCCTCGAGCGCCACCCGGAGGCGGAGAGGTTCCTGCGGCCGTTCGTCGGCACCACGGAACTGATCGAGGGCAAGGAACGCTTCTGCATCTGGATCGAGGACGAGGATCTCGACATCGCGCGCGCGATTCCGCCGATCGCCGAACGCGTCGAGCGGACCCGCAGGCACCGACTGGACAGCACCAACGTGGAGACGCAGAACCGCGCGGGCGTCCCGCATCGCTTCTGGCACCCCGCACCGCCCTCCGCGTCTAACCAGCTGATCGTCGCGAGCGCGTCCTCCGAGCGCCGCCCCGTCCTGCCGGCGGACTTCGCGCCCGCGGAGGTCGTCCCTTCGAACCTGTGCTTCGTGATCCCGAACGCGCCCCCGTGGACCTTCGCGCTCGTCGCGTCGCGCCTTCATCTGGTCTGGATCGAGGCCATCTGCGGCAAGCTCGAGCGCCGCTACCGGTACTCCAACACGCTCGGCTGGCACACGTTTCCCGTCCCGCGCATGACGGCCTCGCAGCTCGACGAGCTCAACGAGTCGGCGCGTCGGATCCTCCGGACGCGCGCCGCGCACCACCCGAAGACGATCGCGGACCTGTACGATCCGGAAAAAATGCCGGACGATCTTCGCGAGGCGCATCGTCGGAACGACGAACTGCTCGAGACGATGTACGTCGGCCGGCCGTTCAAGAACGACACGGAGCGGCTGGAAAAGCTGTTCAAGCTCTACGCCGCTCGGTCGTGGACCCCGGACGCCCGAGCCTCTAAAGGAGCCGCCTGATGGTCGACTTGATCCGCATGACGTACGGCTCGTCCGGTGGCTCCGGCGCGGACGCGCTCGGCATGCGCCCGATGCAGGCGCGGGTCTTCGAGGCGCGCGCGGCCCAGTTCATCCTGCTCAAGGCTCCGCCGGCCTCGGGCAAGTCCCGGGCGCTGATGTTCGTCGCCCTGGACAAGCTGGAGAACCAGGGCGTGCGCAAGGTGATCGTGGCCGTGCCGGAGACGTCGATCGGCAGCTCGTTCGCATCGACGGACCTGACGAGCAACGGCTTTCACCGCGACTGGGAGGTCGAGGATCGCTGGAACCTCTGCGTCTCGGGCGCGGAAAACCGGTCCAAGGCCCACAAGATACGGACCTTCGAAGCCTTCATGGAGTCCGACTCCCTGGTGATCGTCTGCACCCACGCGACCTTCCGCTTCGCCTTCGACGCGCTCGTCAGGAGCCGCGGCGTGGAAGCGTTCGACGACTGCCTGGTCGCGGTCGACGAGTTCCACCACGTCGCGGCCAGCGACGACAACCGGCTGGGCGAGATCCTGCGCCGGCTGCTGAACCGCGAGCAGGCGCACGTCATGGCGATGACGGGATCGTACTTCCGCGGCGACAGCGTGCCGGTCCTGCGCCCGAAGGACGAAGCCAAGTTCCGTTCGATCACCTACTCTTACTTCGAGCAGCTGGAAGGCTACGAGCACCTCAAGTCGCTCGGCGTCTCCTACGCCTTTTACCGGGGCCGCTACATCTCCGCGATCAAGGACGTGCTCGACCCGAACAAGAAGACCATCGTCCACATCCCGCACCGCGGCTCGGCCGAGGCGTTCGACGACAAGCACAACGAGGTTGGCCTGATCATGAACGCGCTGGGCGAGCACGTGGGCCAGGAACAGGAGACCGGCTTCGACCTGGTGCGACTGCACGGCAGCGACCGGATCGTCAAGATCGCCGACCTCGTCGACGACGGCTCCGACCGCGCCGGCGTCAAGACAGCTCTGCAGACCGAGATTCGGGGTCCGGACGGTAGGCGCGATGACGCCGCGGACCGGGACAAGGTCGACATCATCGTCGCGCTCGGGATGGCCAAGGAGGGCTTCGACTGGATTTGGTGCGAGCACGCGCTCACGATCGGCTACCGCAACAGCCTGACCGAAATCGTCCAGATCATCGGCCGCGCGACCCGGGACGCGCCCGGCAAGCCCCATGCCCAGTTCACTAATCTGGTCGCCGAACCCGGCGTCGAGACCACCGTGGTCGCGGATGCCGTCAACGACATGCTGAAGGCGGTCTCGGGTGCGTTGCTAATGGAGCAGGTGCTCGCCCCGAACTTCAAGTTCTACCGCCGCGAGGACGGCGACGTCCGCGAGCCGGTCCACACCGACGGTGAGGGCCGGGTGAACATCGGGGTGCAGGGACTCCTGGAACCGCCGACCGAGCGCAGCCGGGCGATCGTCGAGAACGACATGCAGGACCTCGTCGCCAAGGCCTGCCAGGCGATGGACCGGCGCGTGGTCGGCGACGACGTCGCGCCGGAGGTGGCGACGCAGATGGTCCTGACCGAGATCGTGGAGAACAGCTACGAAAACCTGACGGAGGACGAGACCGAGGCGATCCGCCAGGACCTCGCCGCGCGCATGAACTTGATCCGCGCCGCCAAGCGCGACGCCGAGGGCGACGGGGGCGCGGCCGACGGCGGCGACGCGGCGGCCGGAGACGGCGACGACCCCGGCGTCAACATGTCCCTGATGAACATGGTCAGGCGCTTCATCAACGTGCGCGAGCTCGACATCGACCTGATCGATTCCATCAACCCCTTCCGCGAAGGCTTCGACGTCGCCTCGCGCGCCCTCGATACGCCGCTGCTCAAGACCATCCAGAACGCCATGGTCGCGCAACGCATCCAGATGAGCGAGCGGGAGGCGCTGGTCCTGTGGCCGCGCATCAAGCGGTTCCGGGAGCAGGAAGGCCGCGAGCCCAATCCGCACGCGGAGGACCCGCTGGAAAAGCGCCTGGCCGAAGCCCTCGCCTACATCCGGACCAAGAAGGCCGAGCGCGCCCGCGCGAACGCCGATTCCCAGGAGTGAGCGCCCGATGCCCCGCTACCGCTCCCTCGACGAGGTCTTCCAGGACGAGGACCCCCACGGCCTCCTCGAGATCCGGACGGGCGCCGGACGCGCCTCCGCGCCGGCCGACCGCAACGCGTCGGCGGTGGCGCGCGTGAACGCTTTCTACGAAATCCACGGGCGCCTGCCCGACGAGAACGCGCGCGACGTGGAGGAGATGAAGCTGGGCGCCATCTGGAAGTCGCTCGGCGGCCAGCCTTCCGAAGCCATGCGCGCGGCCGACCGCAACGGCCTTTTGGGCGCCAGGACCGTCTTCGGCCGGGAAGCGACGCCCGCGCGCTCATGGCGCGACGACCCGCCCGAAGAGGAGGTTCCTGCGAGCCTGGAAGACGTCTGGGAGGAAGACGACGAGGACCTCTGCGAAGCCGCGACCGAACTGCGGCACGTCACGCCGGCGGCCGCGCGCGAGCAGCCCGACCACCGCGCGGAACTCTACCCCTGCACCGACTTCGCCACCTTCGAACAGGGATTCCGCGACATGCAGGCGAAGCTGGAATCGGGCGAGCGCACGATGAGCCCGATCGAGGACCGCCAGGAGCTCCCGATCAACGAAGGCGACTACCTGGTGCACCGCGGGCTGCTCGCGTACGTCGCGGAGAAGACCGAACTGTCCCGGCGCGGCGGCAAGCCCGACTACCGGCTTCGCCTGATCTTCTCCAACGGGATGGAGAGCGATCCGCTGATGTCCTCGCTGCGCAAGGCGCTTGCGGCCGACCGGACGGCCCGCAAGGTCGACCGTGCGCGGATGGGTCCGCTGGACCCGACCTGGCGCGCGGACGCGCTCGAGGTTGGCGGGACCATCTACGTCGCCCGCAGCAAGTCGGACCGCCCGGAGATCGCCGAAGTCCGGAACATCCTGCACAAGATCGGCGTCACCTCCCAGAACGTGTCCCGGCGGGTGGCCGACGCGCGCAACGACGCGACCTTCCTGCTGGCAGACGTTGAGATCGTAGCGACCTACGAGCTGCGCAATCTCAGCCGCCAAAAGGTGGAAGACCTACTCCACCGCTTCTTCGAGCCCGCCCGACCGTCGCAATTGACGGTTACCGACCGCTTCGGCAAGCGGGTGCATCCGCGCGAATGGTTCTATGTGCTCCCTGAGCACGTAGGAGAAGCGGCCCGCCTGATACAGAGCGGCACGCTACACCTGTATAGATACGATCCGACGACGCAGAAAATCGCGCGCAAGGACGAGTGATATCCCCGCCCGCTAGCGGTCCAGCCCCGGCGTGACCGACGCGGCAGGGCAGATTGGCAGGGTCTTCCGGCGAGAGTTCTAGCACGGAACGATTTCAGGATCGTCAGAGAGTCGCTCTGCAGGAAGCCCTGCTCCCCACGCCAGCGGCACCGCTTTGTCCTTGCTCTTTATCCAGGCCTCGGCCCGAAGATCCGCGCGCTCGTTACAGGACAGGAGGCCATCAACGCGCCACGAAGATGTCGTCGACGAAGCGCGCATCTGCCGCATCAGTGCCTTCGGCCGATCGGTATGTGCGTGTTAGCTACCCGCATCAGCATGTGGCTGTAGCCTGGCTTAAGTTGATGACCTCAGGTAGCAGAGCGGGCACCAGCACCGATCTGCGTAAGGCCTGTGTGCTCGCTCTCTTTTTGTCGGCGAGTTGGCCTTGCGGCGCTTGATGAAAGCCGCCGGTAGGATGCGCTTGGTTGACACCTAACCATCTCAGCTAATCGGTGGGCACAGGCGCCCGTCACCCGGCCTACTCAGCACCACTCCGTACCAACATCTTGATCGAGATCGTGCCAGAAGATTGGTCATGGATCTTCGTTTCGGTGATAATACCGGTTTATTTAGCCCGCCGCTCTCGTCCTGTGCCCACTTCGCGCAAGCGTGCCCACTTCCCGTGCCAGAAGGCACAACGAGCGGAGTGGAGCATGACGACCGCCGCGCCAGCCGCCCCCGACATCACGGCCAAGGCCGAGCAGGCTATCGACGAGATCGCGCGCGCCCTTGCGCGCGGCGAACTGGTCGCAGCCGCGTTCTCCGGGGGTAAGGACTCATCGGTCGTACTCGGGCTCGCCCTGCAGGCATGGACGCGCGTCCGGGACGAAGGCACCGCCCCCTACCCCCTGATCGTCGTCAGCGGCAACACAGGGATCGAGAACCCGGCCGTACACGCCGCGCTGCTGGAGAACCACCGGCTCCTCGAGGCTCATGCGCGCCACCGGGGAATCGACCTGGAGGTCGAGCTTAGCCAACCGTCAGTAGCGGACTCCTACCTGGTGCAGCTGATCTCGGGACGCGCGCTGCCGACCTGGACCAACACCAGCCACCGGGCCTGCTCGGTGGCACTCAAGCTCCAGCCGGGCACCCGGGCCGTGCGCCATGCCTCGGAACGGGTCCAGCGGCGCGTCAGGGGAAAGGCTGGCGCCCTGGCACCGCTCGTCCTGGTCGGAAGCCGCGTGAGCGAGAGCGCGCACCGCGCGGGCAGCATGACCAGCCTCGGGGTTCATGACGGCAGTGCCGTCGACAGCGGCTATGGCACGCGCACGCAGGCCCCGATCGCTGGCTGGAGTGCCGACGATGTCTGGGAATGGTTGGCACTGGCCTCTGACAGCGCCGACCCGCCGTTCCAGGCCTGGCGGCCCGACTTCGAGGAAACCGTCCATATCTACCGGGAGTCCGCCGGGGAATGCCCGGTGGTGGTCGGCGACCGCGGGCCGAAGGCGGCCTGCGGGGCACGTCACGGCTGCGCGCTCTGCACCGCGAGCGGGGCCCGCGACCGGAGTTTGGAGCAGATGCTCACCCACAAGCGAAACGCCTACATGCGGGGCCTGAACGAGCTGCGCAACTGGCTCGCGAACAGCCAGTACCGCTGGGACCTGCGCGCAGGGATCCGTCGCCGTCGGCAGGACGGTCGGGAGATCGTCCGGATCGGTCCCGGCACCTACAGCCCCGATACCTGCGCCGAGCTTCTGGCGATGTGCCTGACCCTCGATCAGCGGGAGCAGCGGCGCGCCGAGACCCTGCGCACCGACCTGGATGCCGGCGGATACGGTGACGCCTACCTTTCCTCGCGCTGGCTGGTCGACGGGGTCTGGGACCGGCATTACGCCCAGCGCATGGTGACCCCTCAGTTCCGTCTGATCGACACCGCCATGCTGACCGCGATCGACTTCTACTGGGCGCTCAACGCCATGCACCCGCCGTTCCACGCCTGGCGGATTTTCCGTGCGGTCTGCCAGCGGGGCTGCGAGGTCGATGTGCGGCCGCTTGAACCCGGTCGTCGCGACGCAGAGCGCCCACGCGAGTACGAGATCCCGGCGCCAGGGATGAACGCCTATGAAGGCCTGCGGGACCACTGCGCCGAATTCGCCCTGCCAGAGACGCATGCGCCGCGCCCCTACGGCCGGGTCTGGGCCATGGAGCACGACGAATCGCTGGCGCTCGAGATCGACGCGGAAGCCGTCGATCTCTGGATGAGCTTCGAGCTCGACGATCTCCTCGAGCACCACGCCGACATGCGCCCGTTCGCGGCCGCCGCCTTCTATCTGCGCAACGGGCTGGTCTCGATCCCGCGCGGCCGGGCCGCGGTGATGGATGGCATCGCCCGGCGCGGCCAGTGGATCTGGGACAACGGCGGGTGGAACCCCGCCGCGCTACCTGCCCCCGCGACCCGCACACGCGCCGCCTGACCGCCCGCGCCTAAAGCATAAGAGGGTGAGGCCCTGGGCCGAGCCCTGACCCCATCTTCCCTCTGGAGACGAGTCAGGTTCCGTTCTTGGAGGCCCGCGTCCGGACGCGGCGGGTGGTGGACCGACCCGCCGCGTCCCGCCCGCGGCCCCGCGAAAACCGGATTCTACCGGTTTGATTACGGTATAAAGGAGATGATCAGATGCCTTTCGACGCGCCATCGACGACCGTCGAGCTCGCCGGCGCACGGCACGCGCCGCTTCTGGTGCCCTACGGCGACCGCGAGCGCTGGCTGGCCGCCCGCGCCGCCAGCCTGGACGCCTTCGAGGTGCCCGCGCTGTTCGAGCGCGTTCAAGAGGACAACGAGGAGGACACCGACCCCGATCATCGGGACGAGGGGGGCGAGCCGGTCTCGCCCTACGCCTCCCCGCTGCTGCTATACGCCTACAAGAAGGGCCTGCTGACCCGAGATCAGAACGGCGCCGGCGCGCGGGCCCAGTGGAGCCAGGCCTTCAAGCCGATCATCGCCCAGGAGATGGCGGACCGTGAGGGCTGGATCATCCGCAAGCCCGAAGGCTACTACCTCCATCCGGATCTGCCGCAACTGGGCGCGCGGCCGGCTTGGGAGGTCGATCAGACCGGCGGGGACGTTTACGTGCCCTACGAGATCAGCACGGTCGCGGGCGACCAGGCCTGGAAGTGGAAGAACGCCATCGGCAGCTGGGTGATCCCGGCGCACCTGCAGTTGAAGCTGCAGGCCCAGCTCGCGGTCACCGGCCACGAGTACGCCGTCCTGGTCGCCCTGATCGGCGGCTGTCAGGACCAGACGTTCACGGTCGAGCGCGACGACGAGCTGATCGCGGAGATCCTGGAGAGCACCCGGGCCTTCTGGGAGTGCGTCGAGGCCGACGAGATGCCGGAGATCAACTGGGACCGGGACACCGACGTCGTGAACCGTCTCTATACCAAGATCAATCCCGATCTACCGGTTCTCGACTGGCGCGACGACGAAGAAGCGCAGCAACTGGTCCACGACTACCGCCATCACTCGATGATGGAAGGCTACCACAAGAAGGAGAAAGGTAAGCTCTCCTCCCGCCTGAAGCAGAGCCTGGGCGAGCACAAGGCGGCCAACCTGGGCGATCTCGTGGTGACCACCTACGAGGTGGCCCCGCAGGAGGTCGTCCAGAAGAAGAAGGGCTTTCGCGGCATGCGGGTCAACAAGCCCAAGGCCGCTCATGCCGGCAAGAGCCTCGACGAGGTCACGGGCGAGAACTCCTAGCCCGCATCCGGCCCTGGTGGGATCTCCCGCCGGGGCCGGAATCCCCGATCGCACCCATTTTCCAAGCAATCGACGACCGCCCGCGCGTGGGTTCCCGCGCCGCGGCGCACCCGCCCCCGACCGTGAGAGGTGAAGCCTGCCATGAGTAAGCGACGCAACCGCGCGCAGCGCAAGAGCCGCAACCAGACCCCTCGCCAGGCGACCTCGACCAAAACCGCGACCTCGCAGGCCTCGCAGGCCCCGGAGGTGCAGAACGCGTCGGCGCCGTCGCCCGAGGCGATCGTCGCCGACGCGCGCGCGACCAGCGTCGCGGACAGCGCCGCCGTCGATGGCGCGAACACGGGCCCGATCTCCGGCAGCCTGAATCCAAACGAGATCCCGAAGGGCAATCCCTCACTCGAGGAGATCGCGGGCGCGCGGGTCACCGCGCCGAGCCCTTCCGAGGTGGCCCCGGCGACCGGCGACCCCGAAGACCAGGCGCGGATGACGGCAGAGATCGACACCCATCTCGACAAGGCCTCGAAGGCGCCGGACCGGGTTGTCTGCTACGCGCCCACCACGGTCTTCACGGACATGCAGCGCCGCCTGCTGTTCACCAAGCTGCCGGAGAGCGCGCTGCGGACCTTCGAGACGATCGACGGGCAGCGTGTGATCTACGTGCCGGCGGTCGTTGTAGACTATCTCGCTAACCGCGTGTTCGGCGAGATGTGGTCGTTCAGCTACGAGATCACCACGATCTACCACGACGTCGACTGCCGGCGGGGCGCAGGCGCGGACGCGAAGTTCGTCGTCTTCTGCTTCGCCTGCAAGGGCCGGCTGGTGATCCGCAACGCCGATGGCCAAGAGGTCGTGCGCGAGGCCGAAGGGATCGGCCGGGCGCGCGGGCGAATCGGTGACGAGGCCGACATGCGCGCGGCCGTGGAGATCGCGCGCAAGGGCTGCGTGACCGACGCCCGCAAGCGGTGCTTCATGACCTTCGGTGACGCGTTCGGCGGCTACATGCTCCGCGACGCGGACAACGTCATCCAGTCGGTCAAGCAGGACCAGAAGGCGCGCGCCGCAGACGGTGCGGCCAAGGACACCGGCGGCAAGGCCCCCAACCGCCAGCCGGCGAACAGCCAATCCGGCGGGGGGCGCAGCGGCGAGAAGAAGCGGCTGGTCATCTACAAGCCGGACGGCACGAAGGCGAAGGCCGTGGATACGCCATCCGACTACCGGACCTGGTTCAAGGACTACCTGATGAACCACTGCGCCGACGAGCGGGCGGTTCGCCTCTGCGCCGAGCAGAACGAGGCGAAGACCTTCCGGGAGCTTGACCGCGAAAGCGTGCAATGCTGCCGGGAGATCGTCGACGAGGCCCTGCTGGCGAAGAAGGGCGCTTCCAGCCGCCAGACGGCCGACCAGTTCGAGGGCGTCGAGCCGTTCCCGGCCGCGGCGGCCAAGACCGACCCGTCAACCGGCGGCTCCGAGACGGCCGGCGCCAAGTCGCGGTCGAGTACCAGCACGACGGATAAGGCCGGCTCCAGTGGGTCCTCGACGAAGGGGACGCCGCAAGCCACCAGCAAGACCGAGGGCAAGACCGCCGGGAAGGGCAGCGAAAAGGGGGACGACAAGCCCGCTTCGCCAGCGCCCAAGCAGTCAGCGCAGACTGAGCGGCCCGGTTCGGCCGAGACCCAGCCCGAGGCCACGGCCACGGGGCCCTGGCCGGCCCGCGGCACGCCCGACCTATCGCAGACCCCCGGCTGGAACGCCAGCAAGTTGACTGACGAGAAGTCGGCCGGTGAGTGGCTGATCGAGGTGATCGACCACGCCCACGACCCGGACTTGCTCTACCAGTTCGAAGGCGAGGCGGATCCGCTTCTCCAGCAGATGACCCCGCGCTTGCGCCGCATGCTGGCGGGCAAGTTTGGGCGCACCCTCGCGCGCCTGCGGTGCGAGACAGCGCCGGAGGAGATCGACCCGCCGCACGACCCGGCCGACGACGAGGCCAACGCCGGGCCGGATGCCAAGCAGGCCTGATCAAGCCATGGCCCGCGCGTCGGATCTGGCCCTTGCCATATCTGCCCTCGCCCTGCCCACCGCGCCGCCGCCCCAGAGGTTGGCGGCGCGGCCTCGGTACGAGGTCGTGGCCGCGCTCGATGATCTGACGCGCAGCCTTCCCGGGCCGGTTCCGACCTGCACGCCGGCCGAGGAAGATGTCGCACGGCGTCTGTTCGCGGCCGCGCAGGCGGCCGCCGATCGACTGGCGGGCCTGCAGGCGCGCGTGCTGTCGCACCCGCCGGAGCTCCTTGCCCTGGACTACCGCGACGTCCTGATCGAGACGCGCGACGAGGCGCGCCTGCTGGCGCGCGATCTATTGATCGCCGGGTGCCATCCGGATCGCCGCCCGGCCCTCGCCGGCGACCTCGCGGCGGCGACGGTCGATCCGCTGACGGTTCTCGCCGTCACCGCGGCCTGACCCGAGTAAGAAAGCGCTTAAAGCGGTAATACCGATGTAAGTGCGTAAAGCAGTGCAAGCGGTCTGGCGGGCGCGGTCAGACCGGCGCGTTTCCGTGTCTACAGGAAACCCGCGGGCCGTCCGCGCACCCACCTTCCCGTCAGAGACATCTTGATCGGATCGCCACCCCATGTCGTTACGTCACAAGCACCGTCCCGACCGGATCCCGGTCTCGGAGATCGCCGAGCGGCTGCGCGCCGCCTGTGAGGACGCTGCTGCCGAGATTCTGCGGGAAAAGCCAGTCAAGGAGACCAGCGGGGAACTGCGCTTTTTCCCCAAGGGCGGGCTCGTCGTCTGGCGCCAGGGGCACAAGCGCGGGCGCTGGCGCAACTTCGGCAGTGACGAGGGCGGCGACATGCTGGCGCTGTACGAGTGGCACTACAACGCCACCACGGCCGAAGCAGTCGAATGGGCCAAGGGCTTTCTCAAGATCGACGAGGCGAAGCCGCTGCCGCCGCTGCCGCCGCGGGATCGCGAGAAGGAGGCCAAGGAGGCCAAGGAAAAAGAGGAGAAGCGCCTGCGCGCCGCCAACTTCATATGGCGGACCAGCCGGCCCGCCGCTGGCACGCCCGCCTCGGCCTACCTCGCTTCCCGGGGCATCACGATGGACCTGCCGGATAGCGTCGGGCACCGGCGCATCAACGCCAACGGCATGGAGAAGATGGGGATCGACCCCACGCGCTTCCCGGAAGGGCTCGACGCCGCGGTGTTCCAGTCCACTGCGCCGGACGGTCAGACCCAGGCCGTCCAGCAGGTGCTGCTCTACCAGGGCGCGAAGGCCGATCTGCAAGACAAGAAGCGCACCAACGGCATCATGCTGGGGTCGGCCGTCAAGCTGGCGCAGCCCGACAGCGACCTGATCCTCGCGGAGGGGCCGGAGACCGGCCTGTCCACCTACCAGGCCACCGGGATCGCCACCTGGATCCTGCTGGGGGCGCAGAACTTCACCCGCGTCGAGATTCCTGCGAGCGTCACGCGGATCGTCATCGCCGCGGACATCGAGGCGAGCGGCAACGGGCTGGCGATGGCCGTGCGCGCTGCCTCCTACTGGCGGATGCAGGGCTATCAGGCCGCGATCGCCCTGCCCTCTGATGGCATCGTCGACCTCGACGACGGCGACTTCAACGACGTGCTCACGCGCGCCGGCGAGGGGGCGGTCCGCCGCGCCATCGCGATGGCGCACGCCCCGCAGCGCGCCCATCGGGACGACGCGCCCTGGATCGTCGTGCGCAATCCGTTCGACGGCTTCGCGCTGTGGCTGGCTACTGGCTTCCCGGTCAAGGCCACCGTTAAGGCGATCCGCCGCAACCAGCTGGCCGAGCTCGAGAAGGCCGTCGTCGTGGGCGCGCTCGACGCCGAGGACGATCCGCTCGAGGACTACGATCCGGTGGCGGGTCAGGCGCTCTACCACGTCGACCCCAGTTCGCTCGCGGTGCGCGATCTGCTCGAGATCGGCGGCACCGACGCTGTGGTCCGATTCCTGTTTGCGGCCGCCCCGTTCGACCGCGAGCCGCTGTACGGCCTAGAGGCGCTCGCCCTCAAGCCAGACGCGCCGGTGATCGTCGTGCAGAGCCGGCGTGCGCTGCAGGCCGGCCGGCGCCTATTCCCCGACGCCGCCGTGATCGCCCACAAGGTCGGCGAGGTAAAGGCCGCGGATTACCATTGGGCGCCGCTCAAGGGCCGCCGCGTGGTAATCGCTCCGACCAACTGCCGGCTCGGCCTGCAGCAGGGCGACGAGGTCGCTCAGCTCGCGCTGGCGGCCGGTGCCGGTCCGGTCGAGATCATGGACTGGCCCCTTTACCTGAAGTCGGCGTCCGGCTACCGCGCGCTCTACCGCGAGCTCCCGGCCGGCTACGACCTGGCCCACGCGCTCGGCGACGGCTGGACCGGCGACACGGCCGGCGAACTGCTCTCCCTGACCCAGCGCGTGGCGCCCCTTCAGGCCGCGTGGGCTGCCTGACACCCGGAGACCGTCGTGAACTTGACCCACGAGCACTGCGCGACCCCGGAGCATCCGCGGCTGGGCGATGACGTCCACGGTGTCGTCGAGGCGTATCAGCAGACCCTCAGGGTCGACGTGCTCGCCTATCCAGATGGCTCCCGCGTCGTCCAGCAGGGGAGCTTCCGGATCGCCACCCACGGTTGCCTGCAGCCGGCGATCGAGCATGCCCAGGCGGTGGCGAACGA
Organism: Rhodovibrio sodomensis; assembly: GCF_016583645.1. Taxonomy (GTDB): domain Bacteria; phylum Pseudomonadota; class Alphaproteobacteria; order Kiloniellales; family Rhodovibrionaceae; genus Rhodovibrio; species Rhodovibrio sodomensis. Next base: position 97,395 of record NZ_NRRL01000006.1, read on the forward strand.
GAGCCTGAAGGAATTGATCCAGACCGGCGACGTCCTGGTCGGGCCCGACAGCCTGTATCTGCCAGGCGACGCCGTGGGCGCCCGGCCGCCAGCGGGGCCGCCACGGGTGCGCACGCGCGGCCCGCGCCTCGCCGACTGGATCTGAGTCACCGCCTAAAGAGCGCTCAGGCACACAGGAGATATCCGATGTCCGCGACACCAACCCTAACGCCCGACGCCACCAGCCACCGCGCGCCGGCTGCCGTTTGTCATCCCGCGAGCCCGGCCATGGGGCCGGCGCACGCCTACGACCCCAACGGCCTGATCGCCCGCTTTCCGGAGTTGACCGCGCGCGTCGTAGCCGACCCGGACGACCGGAGCGACTGGTACATCGTCCAGCACGCAGGCCAAGCCCCGGAGCGTCACGACGCCCTCGAGGACGCGATCGCCGGCGCCCAGGCCCGCGTCGACTGCGCCTTCCTGACGCTGATCGAGGCCGGCCGCATTTTAGTGGTCGACGGCCAGGCCCGCCTGCCCGGCTTCGTCGCCCCGGCCGATTGCCGGCGGGATCCCGCCGAGCGCATCGCGGAACTGCTCGCGTCCGGCAACCAGCATCTGTACCGCCGGCGCGAACTGAGCGACGTCGCCCGCGATCTCGTGGCCGCGCTGCGCGCGGCCGATCCGGATGGGGCCCGCCAGGAAACCCGTGCCGCGCTCGCGCGGGCCCGCGCGCTCGGTATCGCAGCCGATTGATCGGGCCCCTCCAGATTTCCAGACCGATCCCACGTTCCTTGCATAGGCGTTAACCGGCCTTCAACGCCGGCGACCGTACGACAAAAGGACGTCACCCGGGAGAAGCATCCGTGGTTGCCACGAAGACCGAAGACAAGTCGCTCTCGACCGTAACGCTGTTACAGGATCTGCCCGCCGAGACGCGCGCGCGGATCGCCGGCCGGTGCCGCTGGCGGCGGTTCGGCCCCGGTCAGGTCATCATCGAGCCGGAGAGCGTCGACCGCGACGTCTTCTTCATCGCAAGCGGGCGCGTCCGGGTGGTCAACTTCGGTCCTCAGGGGCGCGAGGTCAGTTACTGCGACATCGAAGCCGGCGGCTCGTTCGGCGAGCTCGCGGCGATCGACGGGGGTCCCCGGTCGGCGCAGGTTCAGGCCCTGGACAACGTCCTGGCCGCGGCACTCGACGCCCGGACGTTCCGCCAACTGGTCGAGGAGGAGCCCCGATTCGCGATGGCGGTGATGACCCGTCTCGCGGGCCTCGTGCGCGCCTCCTCCACCCGGATCCTGGATATCTCCACGCTCGGCGCCCACAACCGGGTGCACGCGGAGCTGCTCAGACTTGCCCGCCTGGGGGAACGTGAGGACGGCACCGCCCGGATCGAGCCGATTCCGCAGCAAGCCGAGCTCGCCGCGCGCGTCTCCACGGTGCGCGAGACGGTCGCCCGGGTGATGAGCGACCTTAGCAAGCGCGGCATCCTGCAGCGCGACAAGTCCGTCCTGGTGATCACCGACATCGAGCGCCTGGAGGACTTGGTCGACTCCGTTCACGACGGCTGAGCGGCGGCAACCCGCGAGGGTCCCGCGCGCAGCTCTCTCTGCCCCTTCGGCCGGCGATCCGGGCACCCGCGCGCCGTCACGTCAGCGCGCCCGCCTCCACATCCATGGCGGCACTCTCCCTTTCCTCCGTCGACAGGATACCACATGAAGAAGATGCTGCTGGCGACCGGCGCCGTTGGCACCGCGATTCTGAGCGCGGGCGGTGCGTACTACGCCGTCACGCAGACCGCCGAAAGCCAGGCCAAGGCCGCGGTCGAACGCTTCCAGGCTTCGCTGCCGGAAGGCGCCACTATAAGCTACAGCGCCATGGAGGTCGACGCCGCGCGGCAGGGCGTCACCCTGAGCGACCTCGAGATCGCGCTGCCGAACGACGACCGGCTGAAGGCGGCCTCGCTGTTCCTGGGCGGTGTGGCGACGGATTCGGCCGGCGCGCCCGAGACCATCGCCGCGCTCGAGGCGACCGAGCTCACGATCGACCACGACGGCAGCAACGTGATGCTCGCCAAGGCCGAGATCAGCGACCTCGACGTCAACAGCCTGGAGGCGATCCGCGCCGGCGCGCCGGACGCCTTTCCCGCGCTTGGCGAGGCCAAGCTCACAGGCTTTGTCGTGAGCGAGACCAACGGTGCGGAGCTGCTGGCTTCGGCCGTCTACATCCACGATCTCGGCGACCTGAAGGCCGACGTCATCAACGTCTGGGACCTCGAGATCATTGTCCCGCATCGTGGCGACGTCATCGAGCCTGTGTTCATGCAGAACAACGTTGTCACCTCGCCGGTTGCGCCAGACCTCCTGCCCAAGCGCTTCCGGCTCGACGAGGGCTCCTTCAAGGATATCGACTTCGGGGCCCTGCGGGCGCTTCAGGAGTCCGATGACCCCGCACGACTGGTCGACGCGCTGATCGAGGACAAGCTGCCCAAGATCACGGTGACCGGCATGGAGATCCACGAGGACGACGCTCAGAGCTTCGGGGCCGAGCTTCTGCTGTTCGACGTGACGTCCGCGCGTCCGGGCGGTTTCGACCTGATCGCCGAGCTGCGTGGCGCGTCGATCAAAACCGAGCATCCGCGCCTGGCCGACCTGCGCCGGCAGGTTCCGGACATGGACCAGATGGGTTTCAGCTTCCGGACCGCGCAGAGCTACCTCCCGGGCGAGCAGCAGTTCGACATCCGCGACTTCTCGTTCAGCGTCGATAAGCTGCTCGCCTTCAAGACGCAGATCAGCATCGGCGGCGTTCCGGACCTCAAGACGGCGGGCGAGATCGAGCAGATCCGCGACCCGCGCCTTCAGGCCATGACGCTGTCCGGGTGGTCCTTCGAGATCACCGACAAGGGCGTGCTCGACCGCGCCGCGGCCAAGCGCGCTGAGATGACCCGCGCACCGGACGCCGCGGCCGCCCGCGCCCGGATGGCACAGGACCTGCGCCGTGACATCCAGCGGCGCGGCAAGCCGGACCAGTACGGCGTGCTGGCCGACTTCATCGAGCAGGGCGGCACCCTGCGCGTGACGGCCGAGCTCGAGCAGCCCCTGCCCCTGGTCGAGATGATCTTCATGGGCATGCTCGACCGCGCCTCGATGGCCGAGCGACTCGACCTGAGGTTCTCGCTCAGCGGGAATTAAAACGAAACCTCTGGGCTGCAGGATGCCGGTCGCGGCCCCACGCGGCCGGCATCGTGATTCGCCCCCGCCTGCCAAGGTCCCACGGATGCTTCGCCAGATCGCCCCGATCTCCACGCTCCTGAGCGGTAACAGCCTGATGATGGTCGGCACCGCCCTGCTCGGCATCGCCGTGCCGCTGGAGATGCGCGCGGCCGGCCTGTCTAGCAGCATGATCGGTCTTGCGATGTCGGCGTTCTTCGCCGGACAGATGCTGGGCGCGCTGCGCGGGCGCACATTGATCCAACGGGTGGGTCATATCCGTGTTTTCTCGGCCCTCAGCGCCCTGTTCGCCGGCACGGCAATGATCTACCACCTCGCCGGCGTCGAGCCGGCGGTCTGGATCGCCATGCGCCTGATCCAGGGGTTCTGTTTCGCCGGGATCGTCGCCACGATGGAGAGCTGGCTCTCCGAGCGCGCCACCCAGCAGAACCGCGGCCAGCTGTTCGGCATCTACATGGTGGTCGGCGCCGTGGCAGTGATCGCCGGCCAGTTCCTGGTCAATCTCGAAGGCTCCGCGGCGTCGGCAACCTACATGGTCGCAGCACTCGCTGTGGCGCTCTCGATCGTCCCGATCGCGCTCACGCGGACCCCGGCGCCCCGGATCGACGATCTGGAAATGCTGAGCGTGCGCCTGCTCTACCGTGTCTCGCCGACCGGCATGGTCGGCGCGGCCGTCTCGGGCCTGCTGATCGGCAGCTTCAGCGGACTCGGCCCGGTCTATGCCGCCGAGATCGGGCTTTCCACGCTGCAGATCTCCGCCTTCATGGCATCCGCCGTGCTCGGGGCCGCCCTGGCGCAGTTCCCGGTGGGCCGCCTGTCCGACACGCACGATCGCCGCATCGTCCTCCTAGGCGTGCTTGCCACGGTCACGATCTCGACCGCGGCGCTTGCCTGGCTGGTGGCGCCCTCGGGCAGTCTCGCGCTGGTGCTCCTGGCGGGCGGCGCGATCGGCGCCGGCATCAACACCGTCTACCCGATCGCCGCGGCGCAGACACTGGATCACGTCTCCCGGCCCCGCTACGTCGCGGCCATGAGCGGCCTGCTCGCAGCCTACAGCGCTGGCGCGATCGCGGGGCCGCTGGTTGCGGCGGTGGTGCTCGAGCTGGCCGGCTCGGCCGGCCTTCCGCTCATGCTGACCACGATCGCCGTCGCCTTCGGCGCCTTCACGGGCCATCGCATGATCGCCCGAAACCCGGTGCCCGACAGCCGACAGGAGCCGGTCCAGCCCGCGCACAGCCTCTACACGCCGGCGACGACCGAATTCGATCTCTACCCCGCCACGGATCCTGATCCGGCGACTGAGGCCGAGCCCCTCGATCCACGCGACACCGGCGGATACCCGGATGGCGGCGAGGCGGCTGACGTCGCCGGTACGCCGACGTCGAAAGCCGCCTGATCGCCCCGATGCGCGCCCGTCACGACGCCAACTGGCCCACGCTTCCAAATCCCTCAGCGACGCACACCGTTGAGGAGCCCGGGCGCCATGCCGCCGCAAAACCAGGACCTGCCGCAGCCCGGCGACGTGATTCTCGCCTATCCGCCGGAGCGCGAGACGGCCGACCAGCCTGGCCGGCGGGCCCAGCCCGTGCTCGTGCTGGCCTGCACCAAGGTCGCGCGGATCGATGGCACGGACGCCCTCAAGATCACGGTGGCCCGCGGCCGGGCCAGCAACCTGGACCGCCTGTTCCCGGGCGAGCTCACGATCGCGTCGCCCGAGGGCATGCAAGCCGCCGGCCTGACCCGGGCGCGCAAGTTCGACCTCACCGACCAGGTGGAGATGCCCTACAACCGCCAGCATGCGATCTTCGGCCGGGCTGGGACACCGGTGCTCGGCCGCCTGAGTGCGGCGGACATGCAGGCGGCCAGGGTCGCCTACGGGCGTGCGAACAACGTCCGCCGGGTGCGCGAGGCCGGCGGCCTGCCAAAGGTGCCGGCCCTGCTGCCCGACCTGCCGCGCGCGGGCGACATCGCCTATCTCTACGCCCCCTATCACGACGCACCGGACCGGCCTGGCCCGAAGGCACGCCCCTGCATCATCACCGGCGTTCAGATCCGCAAGCGCCCGGACGGCAGCAAGCGGTGCTTCGTGCGGTTCTGTCCGGGCACCACGCAGAAGCTCTGGATGCAGCGACCGGGCGATCTGACCATCGAGGGCGACCAGGAGATCGCCGACTGCGGGATTGGCAAGGCCGGCAAGTTCCAGTTCGCCAAGGAGACCATGGTCGAATGGACGCCAGCCTATGTCGCCTTTAAGGGCAACAGCCCGATCCTCGGCAAGCTTACACCCGAGCTGTACCAGAAGGCCCGGAAGCTGCGGGCGGCGGTCGCCGCGCACCGCGATGTCCGTCCCCCGCAGGCACCGAGCCCCGAGCCACCCAAAACCCGCCGGGGCGAGACGACCCCGGAGATGATCGCGCAACCTTGAGCGCCGGCGCGCTCCGACCCAACTGGAAGGCGTTATGACCCGAACCTTCGGCGCGCTCGCCCTGTTGGCAGCGACCCTCCTGCTGATGTCGAGCCCGTCCGCCAGCGCCCATCCGGGTGGACTCGACGCGCACGGCTGTCATCACGACCGCCAGAACGGCGGCTACCATTGCCATCGCGGGCCTCTCTCCGGCCACGCCTTCCAGAGCAAACAGGCGATGCTCCGCCAGCTCGAGGGCGTGAGCGGCGGCGCGACCACCAGCGGCGCACCGGCGCCGGGCGGCTATCAGGAGTACGATCGCGATCTCTACCGTCACTGGACCGACGACGACGGCGACTGCCAGAACGTCCGCCACGAAGTCCTGATCGCCGAGAGCCGGGTTCCGGTCAGCCTGACCGCCGATGGATGCCGCGTCGTCACCGGCGAATGGCACGATCCCTACACCGGCCGCGTCTTCAAGCGCGCCCGCGATCTCGACGTCGACCATGTCGTGCCGCTCGCCGAGGCGCACCGCTCGGGCGGCTACCGCTGGTCCGCCGCGCAGCGCGAGCGCTACGCCAACGACATGAGCGCCCCGGAGCATCTGATGGCGGTCGAGCTCGGCGCGAACCGTTCGAAGGGCGCCGACGACCCGGCGCGCTGGCTCCCGGAGAACCGGGCCTACCGCTGCGCCTACGTGCGCACCTGGGTCGCCATCAAGCAAGGCTGGGGGCTCTCGATGGATCCCGCCGAGCGCAGGGCGATCGCCCAGGTCGAGCGAACCTGCGCCAATCGCGGCCAGTAAACCCGGACCAAACCAATTTTGTTTACGAAATTCGGTCAAAGCGCTAGCCTGTTTAGAGACGGGCCGCCGTCACAGGGACTGCCAAGATGACATCAAACCCTCCGTGCACCACGCCGGAGACCTTCCTCGCCGATCAGATCCCGCTACCGCTCTGGATCTATTCGGTCCAGCACAACGCGTTCCGGTGGGCGAACGATCCGGGGCTGCGGTTCTGGGGTGCTCCCGACCTCGAGACCTTCCGCGCGCGCGACCTCTCCGACATCCGCAGGGTCACGCGCGACCGGCTTCGGGTGATGTCCGAGCGCCTGCGCAAGCACGAACAGATCACCGAGATCTGGACCGTCTATCCCCGCGGTGTCCCGCGCACCGTCGACATGACGATCTGGCGGATCAACTGGGAGGGCGAAGTCTGCCTCGCGCTGATGGCGCTGCCGCGGATCGCCAGCGAGGGCGCGGAGGCCCTGAAGCAGCGCGACGACGTCCTCCGGGCGGTGGTCTCCTCGGCCGAGCGCCTCCTGACGGGCCGGTCCTGGGAGCGCGAGTGCCAGCGGATGCTGGGCACGGTCGGGCCCGCGGCCGGCGTCGACCGCTGCTACTTCTTCGAGGTCACGCCCGCCGCCGACGGCCATCGGCGCATCGCGAACCAGCGCTTCGAGTGGTGCGACGAGGGCATCGAGCCGCAGATAGACAGCCCCGACCTGCAGGGTATCGACCTTATCGAAGCCGGCTTCGACACCTGGGTCGACCGTTTCGAGCGGGGTCTGCCGCACGTGATCTCGGGCCCCGAGCAGATGGGTGCGGGCGAGCGCGAAATCCTGGAACCTCAGGACATCGAGGCGCTGTGCGTCCATCCGGTCTTGTCCGACGAGCAGCTCGCCGGCTTCATCGGCTTCGACATCGTTCGCGACGCGGACGAGCGTTCGTTTGCGGGCTGGTCGGCTCACCTAATCGACGCGCTCTCCGCGGCCGCGCACATGCTGGGGGCGGGGCTGAGCATGCGCTCAACCCAGGCCCGGCTGGGCCAGGCGCTGGTCAACGCCCAGGAGGCGGCACAGGCGAAGTCCGCCTTCCTGGCGCAGATGAGCCACGAGCTCCGCACGCCGCTCAACGCGGTGATCGGCTTCGCCCAGGTCATGGAGCAGGGCTTATACGGCGAGATCCAACCGCCCTACAGCCGCTACGCGCGCGACATCCGACGCTCCGGCGAGCACCTGCTGGGTATCATATCCGACGTTCTCGATCTGGAGCGCGGCCAGAGCGGCCGGATCGCGCTCAACCTCCGGACGGTCGACCTCAAGGAGCAAATCCTGCAACCGGCCGTGCGCCTCGTCTCCGAGCGCGCGCAGCGCCAGGACGTGTCGATTTCGATCAACGCAGACCTGGGCCTGCCGCAGGTCCACTGCGACCCGCGCCGGCTCACGCGCGTGGTCGTCAATCTGCTCTCCAACGCGATCAAGTTCTCGCCCTATGGCGAGGTCATCACGCTCACCGCTCAACCGACCGGCAACGACGCTCTGGAGGTCTCGGTCACGGACCGTGGCCGCGGCATGTCAGAAGAGGAATGCCGCGAGGCTGTCGAGCCGTTCGTCCAGGTGGGCGCACGGCACGAGGCCCATCCCGAGGGCGTCGGCCTCGGTCTTGCGATCGCCCGCGAAATCGCCCGTCTGCACGACGGCGACATCCGGCTCGAAAGTGTCCGAGACCAGGGCACGACGGCGGTCTGCTGGATCCCCTTGCGTACCCGAGCACGCCGGGAAGAAGACCGCGCGGCCTGAGCCGGCCGACGGCCTACTCCGGCCGCACGGCCGCCTCCGACGTCAACATCATCCCGTCACGCCAGGCCGTCCGGCCGGCCGTGCTGCCTGACCCCATTTCCTGGGCGAGAGCGCGCTTTGGTCGCGATGCCCGAGGAGTAAGCTGTGTCCGATACCCCGACCCCCGTCGCACCTGACGAGTCCGACGCCCGCCGCGAGCTCGCCCGTCTGGCGGCCGAGATCGCGCACCATGACCTCCTGTACCACCAGCTGGACGCGCCCGAGATCTCGGATGCCGCCTACGATGCCCTGCGCCGGCGCAACCTCGAACTGGAACAGGCCTACCCGCATCTGGTGCGCGCGGACAGCCCCGAGCGGCGCGTCGGCTTCACGCCGGCGGACGGTTTCCAGCAGGTAACCCATGCCCAGCCGATGCTCTCCCTTGAGAACTGCTTCGAGGACGCTGAGGTCGAGGAGCTCCTGCGGCGCATCCGGCGCTTCCTCGCGCTCGACGAGGCGGCTGCGATCGAGTTCTTCGCCGAGCCCAAGATCGACGGCCTGAGCTGCTCGCTGCGCTACGAGGACGGCTATCTCGTCCAGGCCGCAACCCGCGGGGATGGCACGGTCGGCGAGGACGTCACGGCGAACATCCGCCACGTCGCGGACGTACCGCAAAAGCTCAGCGGCACGGGCTGGCCGCAGGCCCTTGAGGTGCGCGGCGAGGTCTACATGGCCCGCAGCGCCTTCCGGAAGCTGAACGCAGCCCAGGAGGCCGCGGGCCGCAAAACCTTCGCCAACCCGCGTAACGCCGCCGCCGGCTCGCTGCGCCAGCTGGAGCCCGGCGTCACCGCCGCGCGCCCGCTCGCCTTCTTCGCCTACGGCTGGGGTGACTGCAGCGAGGCGATCGGGAACACGATCCAAACGGCCCGCGCGAACTTGACCCGCTGGGGCTTCATCCCGACCCACCCGTCGCGCCTGTGCTACGGCGTCCAGGACCTCCTGGCCTACTACGCGGAGATCCAGGAGCAGCGCGCCGACCTCGACTTCGACATCGACGGCATCGTCTACAAGGTCAACGATCTCGCGCTGCAGAAGCGCCTGGGCTTCGTCTCCCGCGCGCCGCGCTGGGCGGCCGCGCACAAATTCCCCGCCGAGCGCGCGACCACGCGGCTGGAGAGGATCGCCATCCAGGTCGGCCGCACCGGCGCCCTCACGCCCGTCGCGCACCTGGAGCCGGTCACCGTGGGCGGGGTCGTGGTGTCCCGGGCGACCCTGCACAACGCCGACGAGATCGCGCGCAAGGACATCCGCGAGGGCGACACCGTCGTCATCCAGCGCGCCGGTGACGTGATCCCGCAGGTGGTCGAGGTGGTAAGAGAGAAGCGCCCAGCCGAGTCCGCGCCATGGGCGATGCCCGACACCTGCCCCGAGTGCGGCAGTTCGGCGGTCCGCGAAGCGGATATGGCCGTGACCCGCTGCACCGGCGGCCTGATCTGCCCCGCGCAGATGAAGGAGCGCCTGAAGCATTTCGTGTCGCGCGAGTGCCTGGATATCGACGGCCTGGGTCAGAAGAACCTTGTCGAACTGATCGACCGCGGCCTGGTGCGAACACCCGCCGACATCTTTCGGCTGTGGGACGAGGAGCCCGCGATCGCCAGCTGGCAGGGCTGGGGCGAGCGCTCCGCCGAGAAGCTGATCGAGGCCATAGAGGCCCGGCGCACGGTGCCGCTGGAGCGGTTCGTCAACGCCCTCGGAATCCCGCAGGTCGGCGCCAGCACAGCCAAACTTCTGGCCCAGCACTACGGCAACCTGACAGCGATGCGCACCGCGCTCGAGTCCGACCAGAAAGCCGCCCGCGAGGACCTGCTCTCGATTGACGGGGTCGGCCCGGCGATGGCCCAGGACATCCTCGACTTCTTCGCCGAGCCGCAGAACCGCGACACCCTGGACGCCCTGCAGCGGGAGCTCACGGTCGCCGACGCCAAGGCGCCGGCCTCCGGCGGAGCGCTTGCGGGCAAAACGGTCGTTTTCACGGGGTCCCTGTCGATCTCGCGCGCGGAGGCCAAGAGCCAGGCGGAGACCCTGGGGATGAAAGTCTCCGGTTCGGTTTCCGCCGAGACCGACTACCTCGTGGCGGGCGCCGATGCCGGATCGAAACTGACGAAGGCCCGGGCAGCCGGCGTGCGGGTCCTCGACGAGGATGGCTGGGCCGCGCTGATCAGTGACCCGGGCCTCGGTGCCTGATCGTATGAGCTGGAGGAGCCGATGACCGCTCCACACCAATACACCTGGCAGCGCCACTCGCCCGGGCACTGGGTTCTCGTGCCCGCCGGCACCGGCGGGAATGCAATCGCCATCGTCTCCCGACGCCCCCAAGGCGAGGTTCCGGTAAACCGGGCCTTCCCTCAGCCACGCTACCGCGCGGAGGTCCACGCCGGGCGACGTGCGATCTGGGCTCTTGTCGGCTCGGTTCCTGCCGGCCGCAAGTGGGCCGAGCGCATGCTCGCCCATCATCCTGGCCCCGGCGTGCTCGACGCCTCGCGATCGGCGTGACCGGCCTTCCGGGCTGGCAACCTTCCGTCAACGCCGGAGCGTATAGACTCCCCTGTTCAGGGTCGGGTCCGGCCAAGCACGTGTGACGGGCCGCACGCGTGCGGGGGCAAATCACCCATCCCGTTCGCGGAGCCGCCCCCACGTTCAAGCTATGGGACCGCCGGCAACCGGCCGGTTGGCCGCCGCGCAGGACATCGCCCGACCAGGGAGAGTGAAGGGATGCAGCTGACCGTTCTTGGATGTGGTGACGCCTTCGGTAGCGGCGGCCGCAATCAGACCAGCTTTCACCTCAAGAGCCGCGGCGGGGAGATCCTGCTGGATTGCGGGGCCAACACCCTCGCGGCGATGGCGGCCTATGGCTGCGATCCCGAGGCGATCGACGCGATCGCGATCACGCACCTGCACGGCGACCACATAGGTGGCCTGCCCTACTTCCTGCTGCACCAGCAATACGTGGCAGGCCGGACCCGTCAGCTCGACCTGATCGGTCCGAGCGACCTGCCGCACACGCTGCCGCGCCTGGTTGAGCTGCTTTACTCCAACCTGCGGCAGGACTGGAACTTCCCGCTCCGATACAGCAGCTGGCAGTCGGGCGATCCGCATCATTCAGCAGGGTTCACCTTGCGCGCCGAGCCTGTCGTGCACGGTATCGAGGCCTACGGGCTGCGCGCCGAGGCCGAAGGCGTCGTCCTTGCCTACTCGGGCGATACCGAGTGGACCGACACGCTGCCGCGGCTCGCCGATGGCGCCGACCTGATGATCGTCGAGTGCCACGGCTATGCACAGGCCTGCCCCGGTCACCTGGATTACAAGACGCTGGTGGTACGACGCGACCAGCTCCCGGCCCGGTCGCTAGCGCTCACGCACCTCTCCGAAGAGGCCCTGGCGGCGGGCGACCACATTGACTTGCCCGTCCTTCGGGATGGCCAGGTGTTCGATCTGTCGCGCGGCGCCGGTCGTTAGTCACAGAACCGGCGAATGGTCACACCCCCCCCCCCACTTGCCTCAGGGAGCGTCTAACACGCACCGACCGGCGCGGCGACAAGCTCCCAATGGATCAGAGCCTCTCGCAGCCATAGCGCCAGAACATCCCCAAAACCCCAGAACGCCGTTCCAACGCTGGTGGCGCCCGCCAGCCATGCGATCGCCTGCTGTTCTGATTCCGCGCCTACATGGATCGAGGACTCGAGCGCGCGTATCCAGCGAGTCAGCCGCGTTGCGTCCATTGGTTCGCCAAGCTTCTGGGGTGCGCCATTACTCGCCGAACCGAGCATTTCCTCCTCATGCTCCCGCAGATCTTCAAGCAGGGCGAGATGGAACTTCGGTTTCATCCAGATCGCCCCGAGTGCGATGATCACCCCCAGAGCACCACCCCTTCCTCCGTGCACCCATCCGCCTGGCCAGCTCGCGGCCAAAACGACTCCGGCCATCCCTGCAACGGTCACGACTGAGAAGAGTCCCAGGTATCGCCGACGCGCGATCGGATCGCCTCCACTCACCGTCATGCCCTCGCTATGACGGCGATTGATCGAGCTCGGAATCTCGATCCGTCTCCGCGCCTTTCGGCTGGAGGACGCGCTCACGCACCGCATCGAGCACACTCTGACGGATATCTTCCGTCATCTTCGCCACCATCATCCCGTGCACGATCTTTTCCCGTCGCACGACCAGGAGATAGGCAGCGAACGGCCACTCCCAGTCCCGCCTAACCTCCAGGCCTGCTGGAAGGCCGGGGATGTTCACGACCTGCAGGCTGTCGGGGTCTGGTGGTTTATCCCGGGTGAGCCGCGTCTTGAGGTCGTACGCGGCGCGCCAGGGACCGTAGGTTTCGCGCTGCCTGTGAAGCGTGCGGGCAACGGTGCGCCCATCCAGCAACTCACCAACGAGGAATCGAAGCTCAGCCCAGAAGACATCTCGGTCTGAGCTCCAGCAAAACTCATGAGCCGCGACATTTGAACGCCGGCGGATCCCTTCAACGAGATCGCGGTAGCGCTGTCGCCGCTTCGATCCCGACCCTTGTCGCCGGCCCGCCCCCACCATCCACTCCACTCAACCGGCTAATTCTCGCGCGGGTCGCGCGCCAGGTCATCGAGCAAGGCGTTGACCTTCTCGCGCTCGGCAGCCTCATCCGCGATAGGGGTCCGTCCCTCGTGGAACTCCTGCGCGAGCAGTTGAAGTGCCTCACACAGCTTCGAGGAATAGGCCACCGGATCGAGGATCACCGCAGCTGTATCGGCCTTGGTGTGCCCCTGGGTCACCGGACCGGAATACTCCTGCCCATATTTGTTCACGGCAAGCTCCCTATAGACCTGGACTTAGCGTTCAAAGATACGACACCAGCTCCCGCGATGCAAATATCCCAAGCGTGCCGAAACCCTCCTGAACACACTTGCTGCAAGATTTGCCTTGGTCCTTCCTTCGACTGAGCGGGTTTGAAGAAAATTCCGTGGATGTGACTGGAAATACGGCTTTTTTGATCTCCTTACGCAATACCCCAGCCGGACCGGGTTCTGGTTCCGGTCCCATTTTCCCGTCACGACCAACGCCTGCGTCGCGCCCGGCACGAAAGGAAACCGCATGGCCGCCAGATCGCTCGACCACAAGGCCGCCGTCGCCGCCGCGATGGATATCGCCTTCTTCACCTGCCAGGACAAGCCGATGCCGTTCTGGCCCGAGAACCTTCACATCAGTGATGCCGACGCCGAAGACGCGCATGCGCCCTTCATGACCGAGGCCATGCTCTACGGGCTCCTCGGCAAGGAGGACGCGCGCTCGTTGCTCAATCGCTTCCGAACCCTGATGACCGCCCTGGGCTACCCGGAGGAGTCGCAGCACTGGCTGCTGAACGAGGCGTACGAAACCCGCGTGCGCACCACCTTCACCCTCAAGATCGAGCGCGGTCCCGCCTATGACACGCTCAAGCAGGCGATCCGCAACCAGGGATCGATCCTGAAGCACGCCGGCAGCCCCCGGATCGACGGCAGCGAGCTCGTTTTCAAGGAGATCACCCACGCGCAGGAGGCCGCCCTCAGACGGGCGATCCGCGTCACCGGGTACCCGCACGCCCCGAGCGTTCAGTGTCGGCGCTTCCTGACCAGCCGCGATCTGGCCGAACTCAACCAGGACGCCGCGCCCGAGCACTGATCCTGGGCGCGCCCGCGTTGGAACACTCTCGTGAAGGCCCCCCCCGAGGCGCGGTCACCGCGCGCCGCGCCCGGGCGACCGCCCGACGCCCATTTCATGGAATCACCGAATGACCCAGCCCCGGCAGGAAACCCGCACCTTCGGCATGCACCCGAACCTCCTGATGGACGTCATCCGCAAGCAGGCCGGATCGATCTCCAAGGCCCTGCTCGAGGCCGTGATGAACTCGGGCGATGCGGGCGCCACCAGGTGCGAGATCGAGATCGACGCCGACCGCTTCTCGATCCGCGACGACGGCCGGGGATTCCAGAACGAGGCCGAGATCACCGCGCACTTCGAGACGTTCGGCACCCCGCATGAAGAGGGTGATGCCGTGTGGGGCCGATACCGGATGGGCCGCGGCCAGCTGATGAGCTTTGGCCGGAACAAGTGGGCCAGCAACGTCTTCCGCATGGAGGTGGACGTCAAGAACCGCGGGCTCGACTACGACCTCCACGTGGTCGACGCCAAGCACGCGGTTGCGGGCTGCCAGATCGAGGTCGAGCTCTACGAGCCGCTGCTGCCGAGCGACCTCGACCGCACGCTCAGGGAGTTCAAGGACATGGCGGCCTGGGTGTCGATCCCGGTGATCGTCAACGGCAAGATCCTCTCGACCGACCCCGCCACCGCGAGCTGGGACATCGTCGACGAGGACGCCTATATCCGGATCGCCTCAAGCCGGGCCACCCTCGACGTCTACAACCTCGGCGTCCTGGTCACGCGGATGCCCGCGCACACCTACGGCGTCGGCGGCGTCGTGGTCTCGCGCAAGCGCCTGGACGTGAACTTCGCCCGCAACGACGTGCAGCGTTCCTGCCCGGTGTTCCGGCGGATCGCCAAGCATCTGCAGGCCCACGCCAACCAGCAGAACGCCACCAAGGCCCGCCTGACCGACGCGGAGCGTCAGAACCTCGCCGACCAGGCGGTTGCCGGCGAGTTCGACCGGAAAACCCTTCCCGAGCTCAAGCTGATCACGGACGTCGCCGGCCGACAACACAAGATCTCGGTTCTCAACCAGTTCAACAGCGGCTCGCCCGGGCGCTTCGGCAGCCAGGTCGTGATCGCCCCGCGCGGCGACCAGCTGGCCGAGACGGCCCAGCAACGCGGGCTATGCCTTGCGATCTCGCAGGAGACCCTGGAACGCTTCGACGCCGCCAACGGGAGGGAACTGCTCGAGCGCCTCGGCGCGGCCATGGATCGGGCCTGGGGGCATGGTTATTTCTCCAGGGGGTACGCGCAAATCCCCGTGGTCTCGCGGGACTCGCTCTCCGATGTCATCAGCGACAATCACGTCCTTCTGAAGGCGCGCGAGCTCAAGCCGACCGAGAAGCTGATGCTGGAGACGCTGACCTACAGCAACCACTACATCGCGAGTGCCGTGAGCCGCAGCCCGCTGGTCGCGCACAGCGGCATGCGCAAGCTGGTTCTTGGCGTTTCCGAGACGGCGCTCGCCTGGACCGACGGCAGCAGCTTCATCGCCTTCGACCGGACTTACGTCGCCCAGCAGATGAAGCGCGGGTACGCCGGCGCCTACCAGCTGGCGCTGACGCTGCTCCACGAGTACCTGCACGACAGCGCCGACACCGAGAGCCACATCCACGACCACGCCTTCTACGAGGCGTACCACGAGCTCTCCGGCGACCACGACAGCGACCCCGTGGGCCGCGCGGCGGAAGCGATCGCCAAGCGGTTCGCGTTCGTGCTGCAGAAGGAGGGGCGCAAGCCGTCGAGCGCGTACCTCAAGACCACCGACCACAACGCCACAATCGAGCGCACGCGCGACCGGCTCGACCTGGATTGACCGTTGCGCTCCGCGAGTCCGGTATTCGTGAGCTTTTTTACCGTTGATTAAAGGCTGTGCGGGCAGGCTCTCGTCGGTTCGAACGGGAGCCCCCGGATGGTCGCCTCGAAAGCGGAACAGATCGTAGAGACGGTCGCCAGCGCACCGGCGCGGGCGGAGGTGCCAGCCCTGCTCGCCGAGCAGTTCGAGCGACATCATCGCCACATGATTGAGCTGGCCGCGAACCTGATACGGTCCGGCCTGCCCGAGGCGGAGGTCCGCCGCGTGATCCGGGCCGCGATGGACTCCTGGGAGGCCGAGCTCGTCGACACCATCATCACCCTTGGCGGGGGCGACCAGGAATGCCGGACTGCAAGCTGACCGATGAGCAGGCGCGGCTCGCCGCGCTGCACCGCTATCAGATCGTCGACACCGGGCGCGAAGCGCCGTTCGACAAGATCACGGCCCTCGTGAAGAGCGTCCTGCGGGTGCCGATCGCCGCCGTTTCCCTGATCGACCTGGACCGCCAGTGGTTCAAGTCGATCCAGGGGCTCGACGCCAGCGAGACGTCACGGGACGTGGCCTTCTGCGCGCACACCATCCAGCAGCGGGCGCCCCTGGTTATCCCGGACGCGCGGCTCGACCCTCGCTTCGCGGCCAACCCCCTGGTTCAGACGCCACCCTTCATCCGTGCCTACATCGGCGCTCCGCTGGAGACCCCGGAAGGGTACAGCGTCGGCTCGCTGTGCGCGATCGATACCGAGCCGCGCATCTTCGACCAGCACCAGGCGGGGATCCTGCAGAGCTTCGCGCAGCTCGTCGTCGACGAGCTCGAACTGCGTCAGGTCGCCACCACAGATGCTCTGACGGGGCTGATGACCCGCCGCGGTCTCATGAGCGAGATCGATCAGGAGATCGGCCGGGCGCGGCACTACGGCCGCCAGGCCGCTCTGGTCCTGTTCGACATCGATCACTTCAAGGCGATCAACGACACGCTCGGGCATCCGGCGGGTGACGCGGTGCTGCGCGCGGTCGCCCGCCAGTGTGCCGGCGACATCCGGATCGGCGACAGGATCGGCCGCATCGGTGGGGAGGAGTTCGCGCTTTTGCTGCCCGAAACCCCCATCGAAGGCGCGCAGGTGGCGGCCGAGCGCCACCGCGAGGCGATCGCCGGCCTCCAGGTGCCCTACCAGGACAGGTGCATCCGCGTCACTGCCAGCTTCGGGATCTGTCCGCTCGCCGGTCACATCGCGGACGCGCAGGGCTGGCTCGCGGAAGCGGACCAGGCCCTCTACGACGCCAAGCGCCGTGGCCGCAACCGCTGCTGCACCGCCCCGGCCTATCTGACCGGCCGCGAACGCCCCGCGCATGGAAGCGTCAGTTTCTCGGAAATCCCTGACATCCAAACGCTGGAGCGCGAGGCCTGATCCGCGCGCCGCGACTTTCCTGAAACGCTTATCTGGCCGGCGCCGCCCTCGCCTACCCGGCCGAGAAACCGCGTCCGCACGCCGGATTGGCGCACGGACGCGGTCCCACTCGATAAGTCGTGCTCAACAGACGCGCTGTATGAGCGGCCTGCGGCGCCCGTGGCGCCGCATCGACCGCTTATCAGTCAACCGACCCGGCGTGAAGTGCGCCTGTGCGCCCGTGCCGCGCGGCCGACCGCGTGATCCTACGCCATATCCTGGTTGAGCGGCCTGGCCGCAATGCCGGGCTGCTGCCTCGAACGGCTGCAGGACCCGTCATGATCGCACCGTCCGCCTGCCCCGCGCTCGTGCTGAACGCCGACTTCCGGCCGCTTTCGCTGCTCCCCCTCTCCACCTGGTCCTGGCAGGACGCGCTCCGCGCCGTGCTCGAGCGCCGCGTGACGCCCGTAGCCTACTATGACAGGTGCGTGCGTAGCCCGAGTACGGAGCTTCGCCTGCCGGCCGTGATCGCGCTCAAGCGCTACATCAGCCTCGATCGGCCGGCGCCGCTGACCCGGCTGAACCTGTTCCTGCGCGACGACTTTACCTGCCTGTTTTGTGGCCTCCGGCTAGCTGTCGAGCAGCTGACCTTCGACCACGTCTGTCCGCGCGCCCAGGGCGGTATCTCCAGCTTCGGCAACCTGGCGACCGGCTGTGGCGCCTGCAACGGGCGCAAGGCGGACCGAACGCCAGAACAGGCGGGCATGCCGCTACTGAAACAGCCCTGCCATCCGACCCTAGCCCAGCTGAACGTGCAGGCAAGACGCCACCCGCCGCGTTTCATCCGGCCCGAGTGGGTGGATTACTGGACCGTGGAGCTCGAACCGTGACGCCACCCGGCCGCGACCCCATCTCCCCGCTCGCATCCAGTCTCAAGACGATCATCGAAAGGCTTCCCATGACGCCTCGCGGAATGCGCCAAGCATGAGTTTCCGCGTCCGTGCCGCCACCCTGTCGGATCTTCCCGGCGTCCTCGCCATCTGCCGCGGCCACCCGCGGCGCACAGCCCAGATCGACATCGCCCCGCAGCAGTTCGCCGCGGCCGTCGACGACGCCGCGTTCGCAGGTGGCGACAGTGAGCATCAGCTGCTGGTCGCGGTGCAGGACACCGCACCGGATCGGGTTCTGGCCTTCCTGCTGCTACGTCATCTCCCCGACCGGCTCACCCTCCTGCAGGGCCTTGGCGTCGACCCCACCGAGACCGGGCGGGGTATCGGCGGTCGACTGCTTCATCGCGCCCTGGGCGAGGCGTGCCTGCGCGAGGCCGCGCAGATCCAGACCCGACGCGGCCCTGGCGACGCCTACCTCGCCCGCTTTGGATTCCGGCCGGGCTTGAAGGGCCAGCTCGCGCGGGATCTGCGCCGAGCGCCGCCCGCCGTCGCGGCTTGAAGGCGGGCGGCGCCTGCCAAGCCCGTCGGCTTTCACGCGAAAGCTCGACTTAACCATCAAGCTATAGATTGGTGGCCCACGCTGACCGGCGTCCCAAAGCGCCAGAGCGCACCCACCTTCCCGGTGTGACCAGGGTCACAAGGTCACGGCCGCCGTCCAGCGAGGTCTTCGCGTTCCATGAGCCCCCGATCGACGCCCAGGAGGAGCCGCTTGCGCGGGTTCCTGCGCTATCGTGCGGGGCCGGCGCTGGTGGCGATGCTCGCAGGCCTCGCGGTGATCTTGCTGGAATTCCTCGATCCACTCGCGCTCGACGCGCTTCGGGCCGGCGCCTTCGCCGGATTCGACGCCTTCGCGGCGCGTAGCGGCGACTGGCCCGACCCCGCGAACCTCCCGGTCCGTCCGGGCTGGGGCAAGGTCTTCGAGCTCAGCCTCTCACTTGTCGCCGCGACTGGTCTGGCAATCGCGATGCCCTACATGGGAGCCGCGGCGATCTCCGTGGTCGGCCCCGCGATGATCGCGGGCTACGTCGCGGCATCGGCCTACGTCTACATGAACATCGGCCTGCAGATCGATCCGGCGATGCCGGCAGCGAGCCTGCTTGCGACTTATCTCGTGGGGCTAATCGCGCTGCTCTGGATTGTGCCCGACCGCTCGCGCGCGGCCATGCGCAATTACATGGACCCGCGCGTGGCCGAGGAGCTCGCGACCAACGCGGGCAATCCCACGCTCGTGGGCGAAACCCGCGATCTCACGGCGATGTTCTGCGATCTGCGCGGATTCACCGGCCTGTCGGAGAAGAGGGACCCGGCGGAACTCGTCCGCCTGATGTCGGAGATCTTCGATCCGCTCGCCAAGATCATCCAGGATCACGGCGGAACGGTCGACAAGTTCCTAGGCGACGGCCTCATGGCCTTCTGGGGTGCCCCACGTCACCAGCCTGATCACGCCGACCTCGCCTGCGGCGCGGCGCTGGCGATCCGCAAGTGGCTGAAACGGGAAACCCAGGAGCGCCAGGAGGCCGGCGACTGGCCGGACGTACGCATTGGCATCGCGGTCAACAGCGGCCAAGCCTACGTCGGATCGATCGGCGGGCCGGCGCGCCGCCACTACACTGTGCTCGGCGATGACATCAACGTCGCCAGCCGAATTCAGGAGCACTGCCGGATGCTCTCCGCCGACATCCTGATCGGCGCCCGGACCCGCGAGTTGATCGGCGCGCGTTACGCCGCGCTCTGGGTCGGTGATTACGACCTTCGCGGCCGGCGACAGCAGATCAGTCTGTACACGCTGGCCGGCCGCCACGCCGACGCGTTCAACACCCTGCTCGAGGCCCACGCAACCCTGATGCAGGCCTTGCAGAGCTCGCGCATGGAGGTCGCGCGGGCGTTCGCTGCCCAGACCCGTCTGCTCGCCCCGGCCGTCCTGCACCCCCTCTACGCTGCGCTGCTGGAGCAGCGGGGAGAAGAGCCGCCCGCCCGCCCGATCGCCTGGCGGGTGCGGGATGCGATCGCCAGTATTGAAGCCGGGCACGGGCAGGACGCCGCTTAAAGAGTCCCGCCTTTACCCGTTGTCTACCCTGATCCCGGCATTTCTTCGGTCAGCTGTCTCGCGCGCCGACTCGCCGGCGCCGCGCCCCAATGTCCGGATTCACGTGCACCCTCCATGACCGTTCATAGCTTCGAAACCGAAAGCCTGCCGACCCTGTTAGCGCACATCCGTGCAAGCATTGGCGAGGACGCGGAAATCCTAGACATCCTGCCCGACCCGGCGCGGCTGACGAAGGCGGGACCACTCGTGCTCATGGGCCCTACTGGCGTGGGAAAGAGTTCGCTTGGCGCCATTGAGGCTGGCGAGTGCGACCGGGCGGCCCGCACCTTCATGCAGGCAGGGGCACTCGACCTCGTGGTCACCAAGACCGACACGGTCCGCCGGCTGGGCAGCCTGGCGGCCGCGGCGCCGGGCCTCCGGCTGGCCGGCCACACTGAGGACCCCGCGATCCTGTCAGGTTTCAAGCCGCCGTCACAACAGATCCTAGTCGACCGCCTGACCGGATAACGGCTCCACGCATGGCCCCGGGAAGGACGCCCCGCGCGGTACGCGCGGGGCGTGGATGTTTAGGGTGTCACACTTGGTGGATCAGTAGCACCACTTAGAGCCGCGATAGTGCCACGTTCCGTTGTAGCAGCGCCCGTACCAGCTACCATACCCCGAGGTCGCGTCTAGCCAGCCGGACCAGCCGTGCCCCTTGTTCCGGGTGCTGCTACAATAGTTTGTGTAGCAATTATTATTTTTGTCATGAGGAGGGCAATACCTTATGCTCCAAGACACAGTCGAGGTGCAACTCACATACTGGGGATCGTCGTTCAGGATGTAGGTGGATCCGCGGCTGCGCCCCATCGTGGCGTTGCCGGACAGGTTGGTGGCCTTGAGGTAGAAGTACTGATTACCCTCGTGGCTCCCGTCGTTGCGGAAGTTCACC
>NZ_NRRL01000007.1 GCF_016583645.1 Rhodovibrio sodomensis
CGCCCGCACGCCCCGACCGAAGCCGAGGAGCAGGCCCACCAGGCCATGCTCGCCAAGCTCTCGAATCCGCTGTGGCAGCAATAGGTTTTTGGGTCACCACGAAGACACCAAGACACTAAGCAAGAGTTTCTCACCACAGAGGACACTGAGATCACAGAAAAAGTAGCGTACTGCGCGCGAAGCCCGCTAAGAATACGCGTCCTTTGGTACCGATATATTTTAGATCAAGCGCACTTTCTTCTATCTCTGTGGTCTCCGTGCCCTCTTTGGTGAATCCCTTATTCCCTTGGCGTCTTGCTGGTGAACAAAAAACGCCGGACTGCGGCACCTGCGCAGCCCGGCGTTTGATCGAACCACGATGGACGCGGGCGCTTAAGCCTGCTGGCCGTCGCCGTTCTGGTCCGGCTGCTGGGCCGCCTCGGTCTGGCGCGCCTTCTGGTCGCGGTAGAGGCGGGTGAAGTCGACCGGGTTGATCAACAGCGGCGGAAAACCGCCCTCGCGCGTGGCGTCGGAGATCACGTTGCGCGCGAACGGGAACAGGTAGCGCGGCACCTCGATCAGCAGCAGGGTCTCGCGCTGCTGCTCGGTGACCTCGCCCGACAGCGTGACCAGTCCGCCGTACTTCAGTTCGATCACGAACGCGGTGTGATCCTGCAGGGTCGCCTTCACCTCGGCGGTCAGGACCACCTCGTAGGTGTTCTCCTGCAGCCGCGTGCCCTGCACGTCGATCGAGACCTGCGCGCTCGGGCTCTCCTGCATGTTGACGTAGATCCGCGGCGCGTTCGGGTTCTCGAACGACAGATCCTTGACGTACTGCGTGTGGATCGTGATCCCGCGCTGGTCCGGCTGCTGCTGCGCGCTCTGCTGCGCACTCTGCGGGGCGCCGTCGGCGCCGCCCTGCTGGCCCTCGGCCGGGCCGCCGTTGCTGCTGTCGTCCTGTGCCATGTCTGTTGCCTGCTGGAGTGCCTGGTCGGTGAGCGGTGGGTGCGGCGAATGCACGCGGGAACCGCCCGGGCGGGATCGCGCGCCCCGCCGGCCGGTCGAAGCCGCGCGTTGGCTAGCACGAACGCCGACCCCTCACAACCACGCGCCGCGCGGGGACGGAAAGGCGGCCGCGGGCGAGTCCAAGCGGCAGGATCCCGGAAGCTCGCGCGAACCTGCCCTAGAGCTACATGCTTGAAGGCCGATACGGCCTGTGAGCTGAATGTAGCTCTAACTTGTTGAAGATAGGGCAAGAGTCAGCTGAAAGGCGATTCCACCTTTCAGCATCTTGCCTTAGCGCCGCAACCGGCGGTTCGGGTCGTTGGGGTCGTCGTTGGCGTTGGCGTCGTCCGGCTCGCGGGTGACGTCCTGGTAGTCCGCGTCGATCACCCCGTCGTCCGGCCCGCCGCGCCCGCCGAACGGGCCGCCCGGCCCGCCGGGACCGCGCGGACCGCCTGGTCCGCCCGGACCGCCCGGACCGCCCGGTCCGGCCTGGTGGGTGTAGACCCGCGCCTCGGCACGTTTACGGACGTAGGGACCGACCACCTGCAGCAGCAGCCGGCGGAACGGCGCGAGGAACATCAGCATGCCGACCACGTCGGTGACGAAGCCGGGGGTCAGCAGCAGCGCGCCCGCGAACAGCAGACACACGCCGTCGAACAGCGTCTGGGTTGGGATTTCGCCCTGGTCCAGCTGGCGGCGCAGCTTGTTGACCGTGGCGAGGCCCTGCGCGCGCAACTCGATCGAGCCGACGAGCGCGGTCAGGATCACCAGTCCCAGGGTGGGCCACAGGCCGATCCAGCCGCCGACCTGGATCAGGACGGCGATTTCGACGATCGGCACGGCGATGAACAGAACGAGGAGGATGAGACCCATACTTGCCCTTTCCCAGCTTAACTCCTATGTGTTGAGGACGTAGGCGATGCGCAAGCGGGCGGATCCGGGCTGCCTCGAAAACGCGCGCAAGACGCATCCGCGAACCCGCGCGCCGCGGCGGGGTCGACCGGCCCGAACAGGGCACCGGAGACCGCCGGGGTGGGCATGAGCAATACGTGCCGATGCGGCTTGTCGTCGAGGCGGACGCCTGACATTTCGGCGTGAGCCGGTCGCCGGGTCGACCGCACCAACGCCAGGACATAGGCCTGCTTCCATGGGTGAAGGCTTCCAGTTTTTCGACATCATTCTGTTCGCCGCGATCGCGGCGTTCCTGGTGCTGCGTCTGCGCAGCGTGCTGGGCAAGCGCACCGGGCACGAACAGCGGCCCGGGCAGGATCCCTTCCAGCCCTCGCGGCAGCGCCAGCAGCAGGGCTCCGACGGGTCGGACCGCGACACCGTGGTTCCGATGCCCGGACGCGCCGAGGACAACGGCGTGACCGACGAGGACCTGAAGAAGGCGGCCGACAAGGCGGAAACGCCGCTGTCCGCCGGCCTGACGCAGATCAAGCTCGCCGACCGCGACTTCGACGAGGACGGCTTCGCCGAGGGCGCCAAGGGCGCCTTCGAGATGGTCGTCAACGCCTACGCCCAGGGCGACCGCAAGACCCTGCGCCAGCTGCTCGCCAACGACGTCTACGGCGACTTCGAACAGGCGATCGACGAACGCGAGAAGGCGGGGCAGACGCTCGAGACCACCCTGGTCAACATCCGCGAGGCGGAGATCATCGAGGCCGAGCTCCAGAACCGCACCGCGTTCGTCACGGTCAAGTTCGTCTCCGAGCAGATCAATGTGCTCAAGGACGCCGAGGGCAACGTGGTCGAGGGCGACGCCGAGCAGGTGCTGGACGTCACCGACATCTGGACGTTCGCCCGCAACACCCGCTCGCGCGACCCGAACTGGACCCTGGTGGCGACGCGCAGCCCGGAGTAGGGTCCGTCGAACCAGCGGCGACGGGACGTCCCAAGATCATGCGACTCCAAGCGATTCCGGGCGCGGCCACACGATGGGTCGCGCTCGTTTTCTGTGCCCTCACGCTCGCGGCCTGCGGCGACGCGCCGAAGCCGCAACCCGCGGCGGACGCCGAGCGCGAGCCGCGGCTGCTGCTGGCTCGGGTCGCCTTTGCCGACCTGCCGGGCTGGCAGGACGATACGCTCGCCGACGCCCTGCCCGCGCTCAAGCGCTCCTGCGCCAGGCTGATGCAGCGCGCCGACGACGCGCCGGTCGGGCCCGACGGGCGCGCCGGCACGGTTGCCGACTGGCAGGCCCCGTGCGCCGCGCTCGCGGAGCTGTCGGCGGACGACGGCGCGGCCGTGCGCGCGGCGCTGGAACGTCACTTCGTCCCGTTCGCCGCGGAAAGCCCGGACGGACCCAAAGGCCTGTTCACCGGCTACTACGAGGCCAGCCTGGACGGCGCGCGCGAACGCCGCGGGCCCTATCAGCACCCGATCTACGCTCGCCCGGACGACCTGGTCACCGCCGACGTCGCCAAGTTCCGCGCCGACCTGAAGCCGACCCGGATCGTCGGCCGGGTCCAGGACCAGCGCCTGGTGCCCTACTACACCCGGGCGGAGATCTGGGACGGCGCGTTGCGGGACCGCAACGACCTGCCGCTGTTCTACGCCGACGATCCGGTCGACGTGTTCTTCCTGCACGTCCAGGGCTCGGGCGTGGTCGAGCTGCCGGACGGCACGCGCCAGCGGGTCGGCTACGCCGCCAACAACGGCCACGAGTTCTTCGCCATCGGCCGCGCCCTGATCCGCTCCGGCGAGATGGACGGGCAGGACATGTCGATGCAGGGCATCCGCGACTGGCTGCGCGCCCATCCGGACAAGGCCGACGCCCTGATGCGCCAGAACCCGCGCTTCATCTTCTTCCGCAAGATCGACGGCCCCGGGCCGATCGGCGCGCAGGGCGTGGCGCTCACCGCCGGCCGGTCGCTCGCGGTCGATCCCGCCTACATGCCACTCGGCGCGCCGGTGTTCCTGGACACCACCCACCCGGTCACCAAGCAGCCGCTGCAGCGCCTGATGGTCGCCCAGGACACCGGCAGCGCGATCCAGGGCCCGGTCCGCGGCGACTTCTTCTGGGGCTCCGGCGAACCGGCGCTCGCAAAAGCCGGCCGGATGAAGCAGCAGGGCCGCTACTACCTGCTGCTGCCCGAAAGCGTCGCCGCCCGCCGGGCGGGGAGCTAGCGGCGTCCCGGCTTGTGTGACGGGTGACCCGGCGGGTCCCTCTCCCTCGAGGGGAGAGGATAGGTGAGGGTGAGACTCCTCGGCGTACGGCGGGGACTCCCACCCTCACCCTCCCACAGGCCTTCGGCCCGCGGGCCCCGCCCTCTCCCGTCAAGGGACAGGGAGGGGTTTGGCGGCATGCCACCACCATACCCGTGTTTAACGTGAAACACCGTCCCTGGTCGCTGCCGCTGCGCGGCTTGCCTTATACCGGCGCCAAGGCCATTTTGGCGCGCGTATATGGGGAGGCGAAAAATGGCCGCGAAGGCTGAACACACGGGCGCGCCCAGCGCGCCGCCGCGCCCGCCGCGGGTCGGGCTGTTCGTCACCTGTCTGGTCGACTTCGTCCGGCCGAGCGTCGGCTTCGCGGGCGTCAAGCTGCTGGAGGACGCCGGCTGCAGCGTCGAGGTGCCGAAGGCGCAGACCTGCTGCGGCCAGCCGGCGTTCAATTCCGGCGACCGGCAGGACACCAAGCTGATTGCCCAGCAGGTGATCCGGGCGTTCCGCGACGTCGACTACGTCGTGGTGCCGTCGGGCTCCTGCGGCGGCATGATCGCGACCCATTATACCGAGCTGTTCGAGGACGACCCGGACCTCGCGCGCGACGCCGAGGATCTGGCCTCGCGAACCTACGAGCTGCTGCAGTTCCTGGTCGACGTCATGGGTGTGGACGCGGTCGACGCCAACTTCGAGGGCAAGGTGACCTATCACGACGCCTGCGCCGGCCTGCGCGAACTGGGCCTGAAGGGCCAGGCGCGCACGCTGCTGTCGTCGGTCGCCGGGCTGGAGCTCGCCGAGCTGGCGGACACCGAGGTGTGCTGCGGCTTCGGCGGCACCTTCTGCGTCAAGTACCCGGAAATCTCCAACCAGATGGTCGACGGCAAGGCGCAGTCGGTCGAGGCGACCGGCGCGGACACGCTGCTGGCGGGCGAGCTCGGCTGCCTGATGAACATCGCCGGCAAGCTGCAGCGCCGCGGCTCCGCCGTGCACGTCCGCCACGTCGCCGAGGTGCTGGCCGACATGACCCACGCGACGCCGCCGATCGGCGAGGCCGCGGGCGAAAGCCCGCCCGAGCTGGAAGCCGCGGCGGCCGGAAAGGAGGCCTGAGCCATGCAGCCGACCTCCCACGCCTTCAAGGAAAACGCGGCCAAGGCGCTCGACAACCAGCAACTCCAGCGCGCGCTCGGCAACATGAAGCAGGGCTTCATCGTCAAGCGCCAGAAGGCGGTCGACCGGCTGCCCGAGTTCGACCAGCTGCGCGACCACGCCAAGGAGGTCAAGGACCACGCGCTGGAGCACCTGGACTTCTACCTGGAGCAGTTCGAGGACCGCGTGAATTCCCAGGGCGGCCAGGTGCACTGGGCGCCCACGGCCGAGGACGCCCGGCAGCACGTGCTCGAGATCTGCCAGCGCCGCGGCGCCGGGACGGTGACCAAGGGCAAGTCGATGGTCGCCGAGGAGCTCGGCCTCAACGAATTCCTGGAAAGCCACGAGATCGTGCCGGTCGAGACCGACCTGGGCGAATACATCATCCAGCTGCGCGGCGAGCCGCCCAGCCACATCATCGCGCCGGCGGTGCACCTGAACCGCGACCAGGTGGAGGCGGACTTCCGCAAGCACCACCTGCAGTTCCCGCCCGAGCGCGCGCTGTCGGAAGCCCGCCAGCTGGTCAACGAGGCGCGCACGGTGCTGCGCCAGCGCTACCTGGACGCCGACATCGGGATCACCGGGGCGAACTTCCTGATCGCCGAGACCGGCGCCACCGTGATCGTCACCAACGAGGGCAACGGCGACCTGACGCAGTGCCTGCCGCGGGTCCACGTGGTGATCGCCAGCCTGGAGAAGATCGTGCCCACGCTGGAGGACGCGACCACGATCATGCGCGTCCTCGCCCGCTCCGCCACCGGTCAGGAGCAGACGGTCTACACCACCTTCTCCGCCGGGCCGAAGCGCGCGGGCGATCTGGACGGACCGGACGAGTTCCACGTCATCCTGCTGGACAACGGCCGCTCGGCGATGCTGGGCAGCGAATTCCAGGACATGCTGCGCTGCATCCGCTGCGGGGCGTGCATGAACCACTGCCCGGTCTACCACGCGGTCGGCGGCCACGCGTACGGCTGGACCTATCCGGGCCCGATGGGGGCGGTGCTCACGCCCAGCCTGATCGGCGTCAACGAGGCCGGGCACCTGCCCAACGCCTCCACCTTCTGCGGGCGCTGCCAGTCGGTCTGCCCGATGCATATCCCGCTGCCCAAGATGATGCGGCACTGGCGCGAGCGGGAGTACGAGCGCCATCTGCAGCCGCTGCCCGCGCGCACCGGCCTGAAGCTGTGGGCGGCGCTGGCCCGCCGGCCGGGGCTGTATCAGCTGGCGACCCGGCTGCAGGCCAAGGCGATGCACCTGGTCGGTAAGCGCAAGGGCCGGTTCGGCTGGCTGCCGCTCGCCGGCGGCTGGACCCGGCACCGCGACTTCCCCGCGCCGGAGGGCAAGACGTTCCAGCAGCTCTGGGCGGAACGCCAGCGCGACCGGGACGCGGCGCCAGCCAAGGACCAGCCGGCCGAATGAGCGTGCAGAACAGCCAACGCGCGCGCGTGCTCGGCGCCGTCCGGCGGTCGCTCAAGCGCGGCCCGCTGACCGGCGAGCGGCTGAACGCCGTGCAGCGGCGCACCGCCAACCCGCCGCGCGGGCCGGTTCCCGCGCGCGGCCAGCTGGGCCGGGAGGAGACGGTCAAGCTGTTCCAGCAGATGGCGGAAGAGGCCGCGGCCACGACCCAGCGCCTGGACACCATGGCGGAGGTGCCGCAGGCGGTGCTGTCCTACCTGCAGGGCCGCAACGAGGCGGCGCAGGCCAGGCTCGCCCCGCACCCCGAGCTGACCGAGCTGGACTGGCACGATACGGCGCCGCTGCTGCAGGTCGATCAGGGCGCGGGCGAAGAGCAGACCGGCGTGGGCGTCTCGCGCGGCTTCGCCGGGGTGGCGGAGACCGGCACGCTGCTGCTCTATTCGCGCGAGACCAGCCCGACCACGCTGAATTTCCTGCCGGCCACTCACGTCGTCGTGGTGCGCGCGGCCGAGGTGCTGGGCGTCTACGAGGACGTCTGGGACCGGCTGCGCGAACGCCTGGGCCGGCGATCCGACGGAGCCGACGGCGCGTGGTCGGACAACTGGCCGCGCACCGTGAACCTGATCACCGGCCCGTCGCGCACCGCCGACATCGAGCAGACGCTGCAGCTGGGCGCGCACGGGCCGATGAACCTGCACGTGCTGGTGGTCGGCGCGGCGGACGCGGACTTCGGGGGCGATGAGCGCGGATGATACCCCCGGCGGCCGGGCACGCCGGCGGCGCGAACGCGTCGCCAGCCGGGCGGAACGCGACCTCTGGCAGGAGGTGATGCGCGACGCCACGCCGATGCGCCACAGCAAGCGCGCCCCGGTCGACGTGCCCGATGCCAGCCCGGACGCCCGGCCGACGAAACCCGCGACCGGCTCCGACGCGTCCGCCAAATCCGCGGATGGCAAGCCCGCCAAGGCGCCGCCGCGCCCGCAGCCGACCCCGCCGATCCAGCCCAGGAAAGCGCCCGATCCCGGGGTCACGCCGGGTCGGCTGCACAACCTCGACCGGCGCACCGCCGACCGGCTGAAACGCGGCCGGCTGGAGATCGAGGGACGGATCGACCTGCACGGCATGACCCGGGCGGCCGCCCAGGACGCGCTGACCGGCTTCATCGTCGCCGCCGCCGACCGGGGCCAGCGCTGCGTGCTGGTGATCACCGGCAAGGGCACCTTTTCCGGCGGTCCGGGCGTGCTCAAGCAGGAAGTGCCGAAGTGGCTGAACATGTCGCCGCTGCGCGAGCGCATCGTGGCGGTCAACGCGGCGCAGCCGCGCCACGGCGGCGGCGGCGCGCTCTACGTCCTGCTCAAGCGCAAGCGCGGCTGAGCGCCCGGCCCCGTACGACGGACCGGACGAGGGCGCCGCGGCCGCGTCCGATTCCGGGACCCGCGGCCGGGCCGCGGCGTCGTGGGGTTTATCAAGCGGACTGAATAAGATACCGATGGGATGCGGCGGCCGGGTCGGCCAGGGTCTCCGGCCGGGACCGCGCCGGTCCACGGAATCGCTCTAACTTCAAGCGGTTGATCGCCGCGTTTCCACGGGTCACCTTCACGCAAGAGCCGGGGTTTGTGTCGTGCGCGGGCGCGGACGTTACGCGGGCGAAACGGCCCCTGGCTTCGCGAGGGAAACGCCACGGGAGGTCCCATGACCCCATTCGGCCAGCGCCTACGCGACCTCCGCGGCGAGCGCGGCCTGACCCTGAAGCAGATGGCCGCGGACCTGGGCGTCTCGCCCGCCTATCTCTCGGCGCTGGAGCACGGCCACCGCGGCCGGCCGAACCGGCGGTTCGTGCACCGGGTGTGCCAGGCGCTCAACATCATCTGGGACGACGCCGAGGAGCTGCAGCGCCTGGCCGACCTGTCGCACCCGCGCGTGACCGTGGACACCAGCGGCCTCAGCCCCGAGGCGACCGAGCTCGCCAACCGCCTGGCCGAGCAGATCCACGGCCTGGACCGGGAGACGGTCAACCGCATGCTGTCCGACCTGCGCCAGCGCGCCGCCGACAACGCCGGCGCCCAGGACCCCAATGCCGGCGACACTGGCGAAGCCCCGGCCCAGAACCGCCGCTCGGCGTAGGGATACCGGCGTTTTCAACAAGCTGTGCACGCTTAATATCCCCTCTCCCTTCTTGAGGGGAGAGGGAGGGGCCCAGGTGCCGAAGGCGCGTGGGAGGCTGAGGGTGGGAGTCCCCGCTCTACGCCGAGGAGTCTCACCCTCACCTGTCCTCTCCCCTCCAGGGAGAGGGACCCGCCGCGACGGCCGTCGTCATCCGGATGCCGCCGCTTGCGCGCATACCGTTGCGATATGGGTGTCGTAGGGCGGGTGCGCGCTTGCAACCCGCCGTTTTATCCGTCCGGCGTTACGGTGGATTGCCGCGGAGTGTGGCGAATCCACCCTACAGGGCACCGGGTCTAAAGAATAAACTTCGACAGGTCGGTGTTCTTGGCGAGGTCGGCGACCTGGGTCTGGACGTAGTTGGCGTCGATCGTGACTTCCTCGCCGCTGCGTTCGCTGGCGGTGTAGGAAATCTCGTCGAGCAGCCGTTCCATCACGGTGTGCAGCCGCCGGGCGCCGATGTTCTCGACGCTGGCGTTGATCTCGGCCGCCAGGTCGGCGAGCGCGTCGATCGCGTCCTCCTTGAACGTCAGGGTGACGTTCTCGGTCTCCAACAGCGCGCGGTACTGCCGGATCAGGCTGTTCTCCGGCTCCATCAGGATGCGCTTGAAATCGTCGCGCTGCAGGGCCTGCAGCTCGACGCGGATCGGCAGCCGGCCCTGCAGCTCCGGCAGCAGGTCCGACGGCTTGGCGTAGTGGAACGCCCCGGAGGCGATGAACAGGATGTGGTCGGTCTTCACCGTCCCGTGCTTGGTCGCGACCTGGGTTCCCTCGATCAGCGGCAGCAGGTCGCGCTGCACGCCTTCCCGGCTGACGTCGCCGCTGGCCTGGCTGGCGGCGGTGATCTTGTCGATCTCGTCCAGGAAGACGATGCCGTTGTCCTCCACCGTGCGGATCGCCTGGCTGGACAGCTTGTCCTGGTCCAGCAGGTTGTCCGCCTCCTCCTCGGTGACCTGCGCGAGCGCGTCGGCGACCCGCATCTTGCGGGTTTTCTGCTTGCCCTGGCCGAAGGCTTTCCCGAACAGCTCGTTCAGGTTCATCATCCCCATCTGGCCGCCCTGCATGCCGGGGATGTCCATCATCGGCATGCCGCCGCCGGAATCCGACACGGCGATGTCGATCTCGCGGTCGTCCAGCTCGCCGCCGCGCAGCATCCGGCGGAACTTGGTGCGGGTCTCGCCCTGGGCGTTCTGGCCGACCAGCGCGTCCAGCACCCGCTCCTCGGCGTTCAGCTCGGCGGACGCCTGGACCTCCTTGCGCAGCCGCTCCCGGGTCATCGAGATCGCGATCTCGACCAGATCGCGGATGATCTGCTCGACGTCGCGGCCGACGTAGCCGACTTCGGTGAACTTGGTCGCCTCGACCTTGAGGAACGGCGCGCGGGCCAGCTTGGCGAGCCGGCGGGCGATCTCGGTCTTGCCCACGCCGGTCGGCCCGATCATCAGGATGTTCTTGGGCAGCACCTCCTCGCGCAGCTCGTCGGGCAGCTGCTGGCGGCGCCAGCGGTTGCGCAGCGCGATCGCGACCGAGCGCTTGGCGTCCTTCTGACCGACGATGTAGCGGTCCAGTTCGGAGACGATCTCGCGCGGGGTAAAGGCGGCGTCGCCGGCCTTGCGCTTGGCCTGCTGGGCGGCCTGCGGGCCGCTGCCGCCGGTGCCGCCCGGGCTGGCGGCGTCGCGGTTGGGCTGGGTATCGCTGTCAGCGGGCATCGAGTTTCTCGATCGTGATGGCGTCGTTGGTGTAGATGCAGATGTCGCCGGCGATCTTCATCGCCTTCAGCGCGATGTCCTCGGCCGTGTAGCCGTCGACGTCCAGCAGGCCGCGCGCGGCCGCCAGCGCGTAGGGGCCGCCGGAGCCGATGCCGATCAGGCCGTCCTGCGGGTCCAGCACGTCGCCCGTGCCGGTCAGCACCAGGGAATGCTGCGGATCGGCGACCGCCATCATCGCCTCCAGCCGGCGCAGGTAGCGGTCGGTGCGCCAGTCCTTGGCGAGCTCGACGCAGGCCCGCTTGAGCTGGCCCGGATGCTGCTCGAGCTTGGCCTCCAGGCGCTCGAACAGCGTGAAGGCGTCGGCCGTCGCCCCGGCGAAGCCGGCGATCACGTCGCCCTTGGTGCCGAGCGGGCGGACCTTGGTCGCGTTCGCCTTCATCACGGTTTGGCCGAAAGTGACCTGCCCGTCGCCGGCGATCACCACCTGGTCGCCCTTGCGCACCGACAGGATCGTCGTGCCGTGCCAGGGGGCGGGGGAATGCGGCTGTTGGGAATCCTGCGCGTCCTGTGCCATGCCTGACAAATGAGGGAGTGGGGACCGGCGTTCAAGACGCGCCGTGCTGGCGGGCGTCCGGCGATCCTGCTACAAGTCCGCGCGCTGAGCGAAAACGGCCACAGTAGCGGGTCCCTCTCCCTTGAGGGGAGAGGCTAGGTGAGGGTGGAAATCCCCGGCGTACGGCGCGGAGTCTCACCCTCACCCTCCCACGAACCCGACGGTTCGCGGGCCCCTCCCTCTCCCCTCGAGGGAGAGGGGATTCAGCGCCCTCGAGGGCGTGGGGATGAGAGAACGAAGGACGTGAGGGCCATGCGCGAAGGGCGCGTCGAGCGGAAGACGAACGAGACCGAGATCGCGGTCCGGGTCAACCTGGACGGCCAGGGCGACTACCAGATCGATACCGGGATCGGCTTTCTGGACCACATGCTGGCCCAGCTGGCCCGGCACGGCCTGCTCGACCTGGAGATCGCGGCCAAGGGCGACCTGCAGATCGACGCGCACCACACCACCGAGGATACCGGCATCGCCCTCGGCCAGGCGGTGGCGCAGGCGCTGGGCGAACGCACGGGCGTGCAGCGCTACGGCCATGCCTACCTGCCGATGGACGAGACGCTGACGCGGGTCGCGCTCGACCTGTCGAACCGGGCGTATCTGGTCTGGAAGGTCGACTTCAGCCGCGACAAGGTGGGCGACTTCGACACCGAGCTGTTCCGGGAGTTCTTCCAGGCGTTCGCGCAGCACGCCGGGATCACGCTGCACGTCGAGACGCTGTACGGCGACAACAACCACCATATCGCCGAATCCGCGTTCAAGGCCCTGGCCCGGGCGCTGCGCGCGGCGGTCGAGATCGACCCGCGCAAGGCCGACCAGGTCCCGTCCACCAAGGGCGCGCTGTAGCGCCCACCCGTCGCCGCGGCGCGCGCCGCCGCCCGGCACGCGTCCGATCTCGTTGCGTAGGCGAAACGTCATGACCCGCAGCACCATCGCCGTGATCGACTACAGTTCCGGCAACCTGCGCTCGGCCGCCAAGGCGCTGGAGCGTGCCGCCGGCGAGGCCGGCGTGCGCGCCGACGTCCGGGTGACCGACCACGCCCGGGAGGTGGTGGCGGCGGACCGGATCGTGCTGCCCGGGGTGGGCGCGTTCGGCGACTGCTGGCGCGGGCTGAACGCGCTGGACGGTGTGGTCGACGCGCTTAACCGAACCGTGATCGACGGCGGCCGGCCGTTCCTGGGCATCTGTGTCGGCATGCAGCTGATGGCGACCCGCGGCCTGGAATACGGCGAGACCCCCGGGCTGGACTGGATCCCGGGCGAGGTCGCCGCGCTGCGGCCCGGCGACCCGGCGCTGAAGATCCCGCACATGGGCTGGAACGCGCTGGAGCCGGTCGCGCCGCGCCATCCCCTGCTTGAGGGCCTGAGCGCGGACGCGCACGCCTACTTCGTGCACTCCTACGCCGTCCAGCCGCGCGAGCGCGCGCACGTGCTGGCGACCACCGACTACGGCGGGCCGGTCACGGCCGTGATCGGGCGCGACAATCTGGTGGGCACGCAGTTCCATCCGGAGAAGTCACAATCGACCGGCTTGCGCCTGCTGACGAACTTTCTCACCTGGACGCCATGACCCAGCACACCGAGACCAAGGCGCCGGCGACCGCCGTCGAACTGATCACCGAGCTGGTCGGCGCGGACCTGCACGATCTGTGCGACGCCGCCGAGTCCGCGATTCAAGACGGCGGCGGCTTCGGCTGGCTGAAGGCGCCCGAACGCCACGTCATGGAATCCTACTGGCGCGGCGTGCTGCTGGTGCCGGAACGCGAACTGTTCGTCGCCCGGCTGGACGGCGTGATCGCCGGGTCGGTGCAGCTGCAGCGCGCGCCGCGCAACAACGAGGCGCAGGCCTATGTCGGCCAGCTGACCACCTTCTTCCTGGCGCCCTGGGCGCGCGGCCACGGCCTGGCACGCCGGCTGGTCGAGGCGGTCGAGGCGCGCGCGATCCAGCATGACCTGCAGGCGGTCACGCTGGACGTGCGCGACACCCAGACGCGCGCGATCCAGCTGTACGAGGCGATGGGGTACCGCCACTGGGGCACCAATCCCTATTACGCCCTGGTCGACGGGCGCTGGGTCGGCGGCCACTACTACGTCAAGCCGCTGGAGGCCTGGCAGGCCCGCCACCCCGAGCGCGCTGGCGGCGGCCCGTCCGGTGGCGGTCCGTCCGGCGGCGGTCCGTCCGGCGGGGGCGGGACCGGCGGATCCGGCGGGGCTGGGCGCTGATGCATCTGTTTCCGGCGATCGATCTGAAGGGCGGCCAGGCGGTCCGGCTGCTGCGCGGCGACATGGCGCAGGCCACCGTGTTCAACGACGATCCCAGTGCCCAGGCGGCGGACTTCAAGGCCGCCGGCTTCGGCTGGCTGCACCTGGTCGACCTGGACGGCGCGTTCGCCGGCCGGCCGGTCAACGCCGACGCGGTCGAGCGGATCGTGACGGCCGTCGGCGACACGCCGGTGCAGCTGGGCGGCGGCATCCGCGACCTCGCCACGGTCGAGCGCTGGCTGGCGCGCGGCGTCGCCCGGGTGATCCTGGGCACCGCCGCGGTCAAGGATCCGGACCTGGTCGCCCAGGCCTGCCGCGCCTTTCCCGGACGGATCGTGGTCGGGATCGACGCCCGCGCCGGCCGGGTCGCGACCGAGGGCTGGGCCGAGACCAGCGACCTTGCCGCCGCCGATCTGGCGCGCCGGTTCGAGGACGCGGGCGTGAGCGCGATCGTCTATACCGACATCGACCGCGACGGCGCGCTTGAGGGCGTCAACGTCGACGCGACGGCGGCGCTTGCGCGCGCCGTCGATATCCCGGTGATCGCCTCGGGCGGCGTCTCGGGGCTCGAGGATATCCGCCGGCTGATGGCGGTCGAGCAGGACGGCGTGACCGGCGCGATCCTGGGCCGCGCGCTCTACGACGGCCGGATCGACCCGCGCGCCGCGCTCGAGCTGACCCGCCAGGAGGCGCGAGGCGAGCCATGCTGAAGGCGCGGATCATCCCCTGCCTGGACGTCAAGGACGGCCGCGTGGTCAAGGGCGTCAACTTCGTCGGGCTGCGCGACGCCGGCGATCCGGTCGAGCAGGCCAAGGTCTACGACGCCGCCGGCGCGGACGAGCTGACCTTCCTGGACATCACCGCCAGCCACGAGGACCGCGGCATCCTGCTGGACGCCGTCCGCCGCACCGCGGAGGCCTGCTTCATGCCGCTGACCGTGGGCGGCGGCGTGCGCACGCTGGAGGATATCCGCCAGCTGCTGCTGGCCGGCGCGGACAAGGTCTCGATCAACACCGCCGCGGTGAAGACGCCGGAGTTCGTGCGCCAGGCGGCGGAGAAGTTCGGCGACCAGTGCATCGTGGTCGCGCTCGACGCCAAGGCGACCGACAACCCGGAGATCGCAAGCGGCTTCGAGATCTTCACCCACGGCGGGCGCAACGCGACCGGGATCGACGCGGTCGCGTGGGCGAAGAAGATGCAAGAGCTGGGCGCCGGCGAGCTGCTGCTGACCTCGATGGACCGCGACGGCACGCGGATCGGCTACGACATCCCGCTGACCCGCGCGATCGTGGACGCCGTCGGCATTCCGGTGATCGCGTCCGGCGGGGTCGGCGGCCTGGACCACCTGGTGCAGGGCATCCGCGAGGGCGGCGCCTCGGCGGTGCTTGCGGCCTCGATTTTCCACTTCGGCGAGCACACAATCGCGCAGGCGAAACGGGCGCTGCTGGACGCCGGCCTGCCCGCGCGTCCGCCGCACGTCTTCTAAATCAACTTCAGCGCGAACAAGCGAGCGACCGATCCGATGGCCCAGCGCGACAGCCACGTCCTGGACGAGCTCTACCAGGTGATCCAGAGCCGGCAGGGCGCGGATCCCGAGAGTTCCTACACCGCCAAGCTGCTGGCCGCCGGGCCGGACAAGGTGTCCAAGAAGCTCGGCGAGGAGGCGGTCGAGGCCGTGATCGAGGGGGTGCGCGGCGACAACGCCGCGCTCGCCGACGAAAGCGCCGACCTGTTGTACCATCTGCTGGTGCTGTGGACCGCGCGCGGGCTCGACCCCGACCAGGTCTGGCAGGCGCTGGAGGCACGGCTGGGCACCAGCGGCATCGCCGAGAAGATGGCGCGCAAGAAGCAGGCGTGAGGTGCGGAGCAACCCGCCAGCGAGGGAGCGAGACGACGATGGCCAGCTACGACGACAACAACGTGTTCGCCAAGATCCTGCGCGGCGAGATCCCCTGCGACAAGGTCTACGAGGACGACCACGTCCTGGCGTTCAACGACATCAACCCGCAGACGCCGACCCACGTGCTGGTGATCCCCAAGGGCCAGTACGTCTCCAGCGACGACTTTTTCAACGAGGCGTCCGACGCGGAGATCGCCGCGCTGTTCCGCGCCGCCGGCAAGATCGCCCGCGAGCGCGGGATCGTGGCCGACGGCTACCGCATCCTCGCCAACTGCGGCCGCGACGCCCACCAGGAAGTCCCCCACTTCCACCTGCACATCTTCGCCGGCTGTGACCTCGGCATCATGATCCGGCCGAACCGGTAGGGTTTGGCTCCGGGGTCGGCGGCTGCTGCCGCCATAGCGACTGCGGCAGCGCCAGCCGAGCGACAGCGATAGCCGAGGCGACCGCCTGACCCTCTGCCTCTGCTCCCCGTGGCGGCGAGGGGACCCACCGCGCCACCCTTGCCATCGCGCCGGCGCCGGTCGATGCTCCCGGCCGTTGCACGTGAAACCGCCCGGAGCCTGACGCCGCCATGCCGACCGAGTCGATTGCGCCGCAGCCGCCGCTGCCCCTGCGTCCGGAGGTGGCGGAATTGGAGCCGTCGAAGATCGTCGCGCTGTGGCAGCAGGGCTTCGGGCGCGACGACCTGATCCCGCTGTGGGTCGGCGAGGGCGACCTGACCACGCCGCAGGTGATCTGCGATGCGGCGACCAAGGCGCTCGCGGACGGGCATACCTTCTACACCCACAAGCGCGGCTGGCCGGAGCTGCTGGACGCGCTCGACGGCTACCACGGCCGGCTGCACGGAGTCCGGCCCGAGCCGGCGCGGCTGTCCCTGACCAGTGCCGGGATGAACGGCATCCAGCTGATCCTGCAGGCGGTGCTTCGGTCCGGCGACGACATGATCGCCCTGACCCCGGTCTGGCCGAACGCGCTGGCGGCGGCGAAGATCCACGGCGGGGCGATCCGCGACGTCCCGCTGGCCCGGCGCGCTGACGGCGGCTTCACGCTCGACGTCGACGCGCTGGACGCCGCGATCGGGCCCGCCACCCGCGCGATCTTCATGGCGAGCCCGTCCAACCCGACCGGCTGGACCGCCAGCGAGGCGGACCTGCGGGCGGTGATCGACCTGTGCCGGGCGCGCGGCGTCTGGCTGATCGCGGACGAGGTCTACCACCGCTTCGTCTACGATTCGGCCCAGCCGGCGAGCGCGCCCAGCGTGCTGCCGCTGATCGACCCGGAAGACCCGGTGATCGTGGTCAATTCTTTCTCCAAGACCTGGGCGATGACCGGCTGGCGGCTGGCCTGGCTGGTGCATCCGCCGTCGATGGGCCCGGCGTTCGATTCGCTGATCGAGTTCAACACCTCGGGCGCGCCCGCGTTCCTGCAGGCCGGCGCGCTGGCGGCGATCCGCGACGGCGAGGATTTC
This sequence comes from Rhodovibrio sodomensis, assembly GCF_016583645.1. GTDB lineage: Bacteria > Pseudomonadota > Alphaproteobacteria > Kiloniellales > Rhodovibrionaceae > Rhodovibrio > Rhodovibrio sodomensis. The sequence goes on from NZ_NRRL01000007.1 coordinate 16,824, forward strand.
GCCCGCGAGATGGTCGAGCGCTGTGCCGCCGGGCGCGAGTTGGTGCTGCAGCGGCTGGGGGCGATGCGCCGGGTCACGCTGGCCCGGCCGGAGGGCGCGTTCTACGCCTTCTTCAAGGTCGACGGCGTCAGCGACAGCCTGGCCTACGCCCAGCAGATCCTGGAGCGCACCGGCGTCGGACTGGCCCCCGGGATCGCGTTCGGCGCCGCCGGCGAAGGCCACCTGCGGCTGTGCTTCGCCTCCTCGCAGACCCGCCTGGCGACCGCGATGGACCGGCTGGCGTCGCTTCTGGACGATTAGCCGTCGCCCGTGAAACAGGCGGTGACGCCGTTTGACGCGGGTCCTGTCGTACGGCCCCGACGCTGTGTCGATCGCGCGCAAACCCCCGTGAACCGGCGTTTTTCGCACATGCACAATACGCATGGCCGCGAGAGTCACCGGACATTGGACGCGTGAAACATCCGCTCCCAAATATCCGGGTGAACGGCGACGACGCCATGAATGCGCCGGTCGGCCGTGGACGGACCCGTTCAACCCGCGAGACGAAGTGAGATACCACCGATGACGATGCTGACCGCCGGCATGCTCCGCGATCGCCAGACCACGACCACCGAGACCGCCGCCAACCGCACGGGCGTGTTCCGGCGCCTGCGCAGCAGCCTGACGGGCGGCCGGCGGCCGATCCGGCGCACCGCCGCCGGGCGGCCGAACACCGTCCTGCTGCGCGACGTCGCCCTGGGCGGCACCGCCGCCAGCGCGGCCAACCGCTACCTGAAGGCGCTCGCCACCGGGCGTCGGGCGTAACGCCCGATCCGGTTCGCGACCGACCGGGCGGGCCGGCCGGGGGTTCTCGGGTCTTCTTGGCCCGGCCGGCCGCCCGGCGCACGCTGGACGCCGGACGCCGCCATGGGCGGTCCGGCGGCCCGCCTTGCCCGGGGCCGATGCCCCGGCCATTCAGACCTCCCTGTTGGACCTCTGCACCGCCGGCGGTCACCGGGCTCCCCCTTTTCCCGGCCGCCCGGCGGTGCTTTTTTATCCCGTATGGCCTCGTCTGGAGCGGAATCGAAGAAGGCCGAACCGAGCCGTAAGGGACGCCCGCCATGCCCGGCCGCCTGCCCGACTTCCAGCGCCTTGCCGATTACAACGCCTGGGCCAACGCGCGCCTGTACGACGCGGTCGCCGCGCTCAGTCCGGACGCGCTACGGGCGCAGCGGCCCGCCGCCTTCTTCGAATCGATCCTGGGCACGCTGAACCACCTGCTGGTGACCGACCGCATCTGGCTCGACCGGTTCCAGCACCTGCCGCCCGTCCACGGCCAGGTCGACGAACGGGTCCACGACGACCTGGACGCCCTGCGCGCCGCGCGCATCGCCGAGGACGCGCGGATCCGCCGGTTCGTGGGTCGCCTTGGGGAAGCCGACCTGGATGCCCAGCTCGCCTACAAGACGTCCAGCGGCGTCCCGCACAGCGACCCGCTGGGCGCGCTGTTGACGCACGTCTTCAACCACCAGACCCACCATCGCGGCCAGGCGCACGCGCTGATCCAGGAAGCCGGGCTGAGCCCGTCGCCGCTCGACCTGATCTACTACATGCGGGAGACCGGTTAGAGCAAGATGCTGAAAAGCCACTTTTCAGCTGTATCTTGCTTTCTCCTCAAGCAGTTAGAGAAAAATTCACGATGAAGGTCGACCAGACCGTCATCGATTTTGCTCTGGGCCGAATGCCGGCGGTCGCTCAGGTCAGCTCGGCGCGCAGCTTCTGCCGCAGCACGTCGAGCGCGACCAGGCCGCCGTCGGGCTGCACGGCGTGCCAGAAGGTCCAGCCGTTGCAGCTGGGCGCGCCCTGCACGGCGGCGCCGACCTGGTGGATCGAGCCCTTGTGGTCGGCGCTGACGATCGTGCCGTCGGCGCGGACCTTGGCGGTGAACTGCCGCCGCCCGCCGGCGTAGAGCAGGTCGCCCGGGTGCAGCTCGCCGCGTTCGACCAGCCAGCCGAACGGGATGCGCGGCGCGTCGCGCTTGCTTTCGATCGCCACCAGCGTGGGATCGTCGACCGGCACCACGCCGTCGATCCGCTGCCGGGCGGCGGCGGCGTAGTCGGCGTCCAGTTCGAAGCCCAGCCAGCGCCGGCGCAGGCGCCGGGCGACCGCGCCGGTGGTGCCGGAGCCCATGAACGGATCGGCCACCAGGTCGTCCGGCCGGGTCGAGGCCAGGATCACCCGGTGCAGCAGCGCCTCCGGCTTCTGCGTCGGGTGGGCCTTGCGCCCGCTGGCGTCCTTCAGCCGCTCCTGGCCGGAGCAGATCGGCATGGTCCAGTCGGAGCGCATCTGTAGATCGTCGTTCAGCGCTTTCATCGACTGGTAGTTGAAGGTGTACTTCGACTTCGGCGACTTGGCCGCCCAGATCAGCGTCTCGTGCGCGTTGGTGAAGCGCCGGCCGCGGAAGTTCGGCATCGGGTTGGTCTTGCGCCAGACCACGTCGTTCAGGATCCAGAAGCCCATGTCCTGGAGCAGCGCGCCGAGGCGGAAGATGTTGTGATAGCTGCCAATCACCCAGATCGAGCCGTCGTCCTTCAGCGCGTGCCGGGCGGCCGTCAGCCACTTCCGGCAGAACGCGTCGTAGGCCGCGAGGTCGTCGAACTGGTCCCAGGCGTCGTCGACGCCGTCGACCCGGGTGTTGTTCGGCCGGTGCAATTCGCCGCCCAGCTGCAGATTATACGGCGGATCCGCGAACACCAGGTCGACCGAGCCCGCCGGCAGGGCGTTCAGCCCGTCGATGCAGTTCTGCTCCAGTATCCGGTTCTCCGGCGGCCGCAGCTGCGGCTCCGCCGGCTGTGTGGTCGCCGCGGGCTGCTTGCCCCCGAAGGTCGGCCGGACCACCGATCCCATACTCAAAACCTCATCCCCCGTATCGCCGCGCGGCTACGCCCGTGAAATCGGGCGGCGCGAAGCATCGATCCTGAGTCACGCCGGAGTCGCGGTCAAGAGTGTTGGCGGACTCAAGAGGTTAGGAGGCGTTCTTAAGAGCTTCTTGGACCGGTTTGAAGGACCGCCGGTGGTGCGCCGTCACGCCCAGCCGGGCCAGGGCGTCGCGGTGCTGGCGGGTGCCGTAGCCGGCGTTGGCGGCCCAGCCGTATCCGGGGTGCCGGAGGTCCAGTTCGGCCATCTCGCGGTCGCGCGCGACCTTGGCGACGATCGACGCGCCGGCGACCGACAGCGCCCGGCCGTCGCCGCCGACCACCGCCTGGGCCGGACACGCCAAGCCGTCCGGCACCTTGTTGCCGTCGATCAGGGCGTGCGCGGGCACCTGCGGCAGCGCGGCCACGGCGCGGACCATCGCCAGCATCGCCGCCCGCAGGATGTTCAGCCGGTCGATCTCGCCGACTTCCGCCCGGCCCAGGGCGTGCACCGCACAGGCGCGCAGGCCGTCCGCGATCTCGCGCCGTGCCGGGGCGCTCAGCGTCTTGGAATCGCGCAGCCGGGCGATCAGCGCCGGCGGCGCCGCCGCAGGGTCGAGCGCCAGGGCGCAGGCGACCACCGGCCCCGCCAGCGGCCCGCGCCCGACCTCGTCGACGCCCACCACCAGGCGCCCGGGCCCGGCCCCGGCGGCGGTCTCGAAGTCGAACGTCGGCGCGGGCTTTTCGGGCATACGCGGGCGCTGAACTTAAGCGGCGCGGTTACGCCGCCAGGCCCTTGGCGACCAGCTGGCTCATCCGGCGGGCGAACGCCGACGGGTCGCTGGGCGTCTCGCCCTCGACGATCCGGGCCTGGTCCAGCAGCAGCCAGGCGGCATCCGTCATCGGATCGCCGCTCCCGTTGGCCGCCGGCTGGCCGCCCTGGCTGGCGCGCTCGGCCAGCCGCTGGATCAGCGGGTGCTTGGGGTTGATCTCGAGGATCCGCTTGTTGGTCGGGACCGTCTGGCCGTGCTGGCGCAGCATGCGCTCCAGGTGGATGTCCATGTCGCCCTCGTCGGCGACCAGGCAGCACGCGCTGTCGGTCAGCCGCTGGGTCGACCGGACGTCCTTGACCTCGTCCTCCAGCGCGGTCTTCAGGAAGGCGACCAGGGTGCCGACCTGGCTGTCGTCGGGCTGATCCTGCTTCTCTTCCTCGCTGTCGGAGGACTCGTCTTCCTTGCCGGACTTGATGTCGTCCAGCTCCGCCGCGCCGCGGGTGACCGACTTGATCGGGTAGCCCTGGTACTCGCCGACCATCCAGGTCCAGAAGTCGTCGATCGCATCCGCCAGCAGCAGCACCTGGACGCCCTTGGCCTTGAAGCCCTCCAGCTGCGGGGACTTCTTCAGCGTGTCCAGATCGTCGCCGGTGATGATGTAGATCGACTGCTGGCCTTCCTTCATGGTCTGCACGTAGTCGTCCAGCGAGATCAGGCCGTCGCGTTCGCTGGAGCGGAAGCGCGCCAGGTCCAGCAGCTGGTCCTTGTGCTCCTGGTCCTCGTACAGGCCTTCCTTCAGCACCGCGCCGAAGTTCTCCCAGAACGTCTGGTAGGCCTCGGGCTCCTTGTCGGCCTTCTTCTTGAGCTCGCCGAGCACGCGGTTGACCAGCGTCTGCCGGATCTTCGCCACCGTCGGGTTGTGCTGCAGCATCTCGCGGGAGATGTTCAGCGGCAGGTCCTCGCTGTCGACCACCCCGCGCAGGAAGCGCAGGTAGGCCGGAACCAGGTCCTCGCACTGATCGGTGACGAACACCCGGCGGACGTACAGCTTCACGCCGTGCTGCCGGTCCGGGTGGAACAGGTTGTAGGGCTGCTGGGTCGGCACGAACAACAGGCAGGTATACTCGAGCTTGCCCTCCGCCTTGAAGTGCAGGCGCAGCCACGGCTCGTCCATCGCGTGGGCGACGTGGTGGTAGAACTCGGTGTACTGCTGCTGGCTGATCTCCGACTTCGGCCGGGTCCACAGCGCGGAGGCGGTGTTCAGCTGGTCCGGGCCGTTGCCTTCCCCATCACTTTCGGAGGGGTCCGGCCGTTCGCCCAGCAGGATCGGGATCGCGATGTGGTCGGAATAGGTCTGGACGATCCGGCGGATGCGCTGATCCTCCAGGAACTCGTCCTCGCCCTCCTTCAGGTGCAGGCGCACGCGGGTGCCGCGCGCCGGCGCCGCGTCGGTCTCCTCGATGGTGAACTCCCCTCGGCCGTCGGAAATCCAGCGCCAGCCCTGGCTTTCGCCGGCCTTGCGGGTTTCCACCTCGACCTTGTCCGCGACCACGAAGGCGGCGTAGAAGCCGACGCCGAACTGACCGATCAGGCTGGCCTTGTCGCTGTCGCCGGACTGCTGCAACTGCTCGACGAACTTGAGCGTGCCGGACGAGGCGATCGTGCCCAGGTTCTGCACCAGGTCGTCGCGGTCCATGCCGATGCCGTTGTCGATCACGGCGATCGTGCGCGCTTCCTTGGTGGGCACGACGTTGATCCGGAAGTCCGGATCGTCCTGCGTCAGCTCGGGCTGCGTGATCGCCTGGTAGCGCAGCTTGTCGCAGGCGTCGGAGGCGTTCGAGATCAGCTCGCGCAGGAACACCTCCTTGTTGGAATAGAGCGAGTTCGCAACGATATCCAGGAGTCGGCTGACCTCTGCCTGGAAGCTATGCGTCTCCTTCGCCATGGGGGCTCACCCGTCCTTCATGCGTGGTCGTGTTGGTCGCTTCGGCGTGTTCGGGGTCGCGGGCCGTTCGGGCGCGACGCGCGCAGCGCCCGTGCTGCTACGCCCGTGCCGCAGCGCCCGTGCTGGGGCCCAGCGTTGGGCCGATGTGTGCTCGGCGTGTGCCAGTGCTAGACTGCTCGGACCGCCGCCGCTCCTGAGACCGGGCGGCTGGGGCGCGGTCGGGCTAGCTGGCATATGTGGTCGCGGGGTCCCCGCTTGCAAGTGCAGGACCCGGCACCTGAACGACTCGCTCGAGACCCGCACGGAAACGAGGCCAAGCGCGATGGCGAGACCGACCGGTGACGGCGCGCCTGGACGGCATCAGACTGGACGGCATCAGACCGGACGCCCCCAGGACGGCGCGGCCTGGCCGCGCGCCGGGGAGCGCCGGCAGCTCGCCGACGCGGTCGCGCGGGAGGTGCGGGCGACCGCGCGCGAGCTCGGCTTCGACCGGCTGGACGACGACGTCCGCGCGGCGCTGGAACGGGTGCCCCGGCACCTGTTCGTGCCCGAGCGCGATCGCGCCGACGCCTACGCGAACCGGCCGCTGCCGATCGGCCACGGCCAGACGATCAGCCAGCCCTACATCGTCGCGATCACCACGCAGCTGTGCCGCCCGGGCCCGGACAGCCGGGTGCTGGAGATCGGCACCGGCTGCGGCTACCAGGCGGCGATGCTGGCGGAACTGGCACGCGAGGTGATCAGCCTCGAGGCGGTCCCGGAACTCGCCGAAAGCGCGCGCAGCCGGCTGACCGAACTCGGCTACGCCAATGTACGGGTGATCGCCGGCGACGGCTCGCACGGCCGGCCCGACGCGGCGCCGTTCGACGCGATCGCGGTGACCGCCGCCGCGCCGGCCAGCGTGCGCGCCGCGCTGGCCGAGCAGCTCGCCCCCGGCGGCCGGCTGGTCGTCCCGGTCGAGCCGGACGGCGGGCGTGCGCTGATGGGCGCGCAGGACCTCTGCCTGGTCACCAAGGACGCGGACGGGCGAACCCACAGCCGCAGCGTCCTGCCGGTCGCCTTCGTCCCGCTGATCGCCGGCGACCGCCGGGCCTGACTGCACGCGATCCGCGAAAGCGTAACCTGGAAACACGTAATACGGCTAATCTTTGTTTTCGGCACGAGCGCTGACGTGTATCCTCGCGGCCGGCCCGCGGCATCGACGCGGTCCGCTTGTCCGAGTCTCCATCCGGCAGCCCATGTCCTCAGCTTTCGTCGTCCCGCTGAAGGAGTTGCGTCTGGTCGAACCGGACGCGCTGACGATGCCGGCCGCGCACGCGTGGCTCGGCTATTGGCGCGAACTGTGTGAGCGGGCGCCGGACGGCATGGCGCGCCGGGCCGACCTGGACCTGATCCGCGACCGCCCGCAGCTCGCCCGGCTGGCGGTCTGGATCGAGGTGCTGACGGACGACTACCGCTTCATCCTGGCCGGGGAAGACGTCCGCGCGCTGTTCGGCCGGTCGATCAAGGACCTGAAGCTGTCGGAGATCCGCTTCACGGGCTGTGCCGAGACCACCTGGCGGCAATACGACGCGGCGGTCGAGACCCGGCAGCCCTGCTGTTCGATCGGTAGGTATTATTTCAGCGATGCCTCCAGCTATCAGGTCGGCGGAACCAGGGCCACGCGGGAAATGGCGATGCTGCCGTTCGTCAACCCCGATGGCGCGGTCGACCGTCTGTTGGCTGGGATGGCGTTCGATACCCGGCAGCCGCGGCTCTCCGCCTTTTCTTGAAGGAAGGGCAAGAGTCAGCTGTAAGGTGAGTCGCCGTCTCGGACTCTCGCCTCGGACGCGCTCTCTTTCGAGGCATTGAAGCCTATCTGCATGATATCGTATGTTTACATCGCGTCGGTGTCCGGCTGCAATCGCGCAGGCCGCGGCCCACGTCCCCGTCCGGTCCCACCTTGTGTCCTTCAACGTGACCTTACAGCCCTCTCTGCCCGTCGCCCCGGCGTCGCCCCGGCTCAGGGCTTTCCACGCTTATTGGCGCGGCCTCGCGCCGGCGGGCGCCGTGCCGGCCTATCGCGGCTTCGACGTGGTCCATGTCCCGCGCGATCTGCTGGCGTTCCTGCTCCTGCTGGAGGTGCTCGACGGCGGGGCGGACTTCCGCTACCGCGTCGTCGGCACTGGCGTGGTCGACGCGATCGGGCGCGACTTCACCGGCGAGACGGTGAGCGAGTACCGCCACCGCCACGAGCCGCCCGGGGTCGCCGACGGCTACCGCCGCGTCTGCAGCCTGCAGGCGCCGGACCTCTACCAGGGCACGCTGGAATCGGTGGGCAAGGGGTTCATCCGTTACGAACGGCTCGCGCTGCCGTTCGCCGACGACTCGGGCCGGGTCGGCCACGTCCTGGCGTGCTTCCAGTTCGAGCGCGCGGCCGGCTGACCGGCCGGGGCCGCGGGCGCGCCCCGCGCCGGCCCCCGCCCGCATCCTTGCACGCGCGGCCCGCGTATCCGATCCTGACCGCATCATGCTGACCCACACGCCGCGCCCCGACGACGGGCCCGGAACGGTCAAGGCCGTGCTCGGCCCGACCAACACCGGCAAGACGCACCTCGCGATCGAGCGCATGCTGGGGCACACCTCCGGCATGATCGGCTTCCCGCTGCGCCTGCTCGCGCGCGAGAACTACGACAAGGTCGTTCAAAAGAAGGGCCGCGGGCAGGTCGCGCTGGTGACCGGCGAGGAGAAGATCCTGCCGCCCAACCCGCGCTATTTCCTGTGCACGGTCGAATCCATGCCGGTCGACCGGCCGGTCGAGTTCCTGGGCGTCGACGAGATCCAGCTGTGCGCCGACCCGGAGCGGGGGCACGTCTTCACCGACCGGCTGCTGCACGCCCGCGGCCTGTCGGAGACGATGTTCATGGGCTCCGACACCATGCGGGCGATGATCCGCGAGCTGGTGCCGCGCGCCGAGATCTCCTCGCGGCCGCGGCTGTCGACGCTGCGCTACGACGGCGCGCGCAAGCTCACCAAGCTGCCCGCGCGCTCGGCCGTGGTCGCGTTTTCCGCATCCGACGTCTACGCCACGGCCGAATTGATGCGCCGCAACCGCGGCGGCACCGCCGTGGTGCTGGGCGCGCTCAGCCCCCGCACCCGCAACGCCCAGGTGCAGATGTTCGAGGAGGGCGAGGTCGACTATCTGGTCGCCACGGATGCGATCGGCATGGGCCTGAACCTGAACCTGGACCACGTCGCGTTCGCCCGGCTGAACAAGTTCGACGGCCGGATGCCCCGGCGCCTGACCGCGCCGGAGGTCGGCCAGATCGCCGGGCGCGCCGGCCGGCACATGTCCGACGGCACCTTCGGCACCACCGCCAACATCGGCGAGATCGACCCCGAGATCGTCGACGCGGTCGAGCACCACGCCTTCGAGCCGGTCGAGTCGCTGTGCTGGCGCAACCGCGAGCTGGACTTCAAGTCGCCGCAGGCGCTGATCAAGAGCCTGGAGGCCGCCCCGCCGGCCGCCGCCCTGACCAAGGCGCGCGACGCCGAGGACTACAACGTCCTGTGCCAGTTCGCCCGCGATCCCGAGATCGCCGAGATGACGACCGACCAGGGCGCGGTCCGGCTGCTCTGGGAGGTCTGCCAGATCCCGGACTTCCGCAAGGTCCTGTCCGACCAGCACACCCGCCTGTTGGCGCAGATCTACCGCTACCTGATGCGTTCGGACGGCGCGCTGCCGGAAGACTGGGTGGCCAAGCAGTTGGACCAGCTGGACAAGACCGAAGGCGATATCGATACGCTGGTGCAACGAATCGCCTACGTCCGGACCTGGACCTACATCACCCACCGCGGCGACTGGCTGCACGACAGCGCGCACTGGCAGGCCCGCGCCCGGCAGATCGAGGACAACCTGTCGGACGCGCTGCACGACACCCTGACCAACCGCTTCGTCGACCGCCGGTCGGCCACGCTGATGAAACGGCTGAAGGACGGCTCCGACCTGATCGGGGCGGTCCGGCGCGGCGGCGAGGTGCTGGTCGAGGGCGAGTACGTCGGCCGCCTGCACGGCCTGAGCTTCGAGCTCGACGGCGAGGCGAAGGGCGAGGACAAGCGCCCGCTGCAGGCCGCCGCCCGGCGCGCGCTGTCGACCGAGATCCCGCGCCGGATCAAGCAGCTGGAGAGCGACAACGACGGCGCCATCGCGCTCACCGACGCCGGCGGCCTGACCTGGCGCGGCGAACGGGTCGGCCGGCTGGAGCCGGGGGAAACGCCGCTCAAGCCCAAGGTCGCGGCGGTCGACAGCGACTTCCTGGACGGCGCCCAGCGGGAGCGCGTGCGCAAGCGCCTGGCCGACTGGTTCGACCGGCACCGGCGCAACAAGCTGGCCCAGCTGTTCACCCTGGCCGAGGCGGAACTGCCGGCACGCGCCCGCGGCCTGGCGTTCCAGCTGGTCGAGGCGCTCGGCGTGGTCGACCGCGCGGAGGTCGCCACCCACGTGCGCGAGCTCGGCCGGGACGAGCGCAAGCAATTGAACCAGCTGGGCGTTCGGATCGGCCGGCAGAGCCTGTGGCTGCCAGCATTGCTGCATCCCCGGGCGATCCGGATGAAGGCGCTGTTGACCAGCCTGCACCGCGGCCAGCCGATCGAAGCCCTGCCGACCAGCCGGGCCGCGGTGATCCGGCCGGGCGTGGAGCTCGACGACGCCGCCTGCCGCGCGCTCGGCTACCGCCGGATCGAGCCGCCGCGCCGCGGCCGGTCGCGCGTGCGCACCCAGGAGGCGGCGGTGGCGGTGCGCGTCGACGCGCTGGAGCGCCTGGCGGGGGCGCTGCACAAGCTGAACCCGGCCGGCCCGTTCACACCGGTGGGCGAGTTGGCGCAAATCCTGGACGGCGACCGATCCGCGCTGGAGCTGGCGCTGCCGCTGTTGGACTACCACCCCTACGGCCGCGACGGCGCGGCGCCGGCGTTCCGGCCCAAAGGCAAGCCGAAGGCCGAGAAGCGCAAGCCCGCCCCGCGCCCGCCGCGGGTGAAGGCGGACACCGCGCCCGCCACCGCGACGGCGGCGGATCCGCCCGCCGAGGCGCCGCGGCAGGCCGGCCAGGCGGGGGTCGAGGCGGGTGCCCCGGTCGACGCCAAGCCGGCGACCAAGCGCCGCCGGCGTAAGCCCAAGCCCGGCGGTCAGCCGCCGGCCGCGTCGGCCGACGCCCAGAACGCCGACGACGCGCAGCCGAGCGCCGACACCGACCAGGCGGACACGCACGGCAAGCCGAAACCGCGGAAGCACGCGGGCCAGAAGCGCCCGGCGCCGAAAAACACGGGCCGGACGCACACGGGCCCGAACGGCGGTCGGGCCGGTCAGCCGGCGGATCGCCCGGCGGACCGCAAGCCCAAGGGCAAGCCGCGCCCGGCGGAGGTCGACCCCAACCACCCCTTCGCCAAGCTGAAGCACATCACCTTCGCCAAGTGACCGCGCGCCAAGTCCCTGCGCGCCAGACCACGGCGCGCCAGACCACCGCGCGAGCGAGAGAGACCTGCGCCGGATGAGCGAGCAGCGCGACGACCAGACCCGGGATCCAGCCGATCCGGCGACCGCGGCCCCGGTGGGCGACGCCGCGCCGCCGACCCAGGCGGCGCCCAAGCCGGACCCGAACGCCCCCGGCATCCGCTGTGACAAGTGGCTCTGGCAGGCGCGCTTTTTCAAAAGCCGCACGCTCGCCGCCAAGGCGGTGCAGGGCGGGATCCGGCTGTCCGGGGAGAAGACCGACAAGCCGAACCGGTCGGTGCGGGTGGGCGACGTCCTGACCTTCCAGCAGGGCCGCACGATCCGGGTGATCCGGGTGGAGGCGCTGGGCACCCGCCGGGGTCCGGCGGCGGAGGCCCAGACGCTGTTCACCGACCTGGATCCGCCGCAGCCCAAGCCCAAGACCGGCCCCAAGACCGGCCCCAAGACCGGCAAGGCCCCGCCGCCCGGCGCCGAACGCCCGAAAGGCGCCGGCCGCCCGACCAAACGCGAACGCCGCCAGCTCGACAAGCTGCACGGCACCGACGACGTGATTTAGAGCAAAATCGATGAAGGTCCAGTCGACCTTCACCGTGAATTTTGCTCTAACTGCTTGAAGAGAGAGCAAGATTCAGCTGACAGGTGGCTTCACCTTTCAGCATCTTGCTCTAGCCGGCCGCGGCGCCGATCGGGCGTCACGGCCATCGCAGCGGGTCCGCTCTGCCGCGAGAGAGACTTTTGCACGCGGGCACCAGCGTCCGTGGGGTGCTTCGACACGCCAGCCTGCGGCTGGCTACTCACCATGAAGGTGTATGTAATCGTTTGACAAATTTACAACTTCATCCTGAGTAGGACGCCGAAGGCGTCCGTGTCGAAGGACCCACACGGGCGCCCACGCGAGCTGCGCAAAAGTCTCCTCACAGGCGAAGGGGATGGCAAGTCCGCCCATCCCAAAACCCCGCTTGCCCTCGCGCGCCGGGTCGCTTACCTGATCGACCATGACCGACCCGATCCCGCTTGTCGCCCTGCCCGCCTGCCGGTGGGAGAAGGGCGGGCAGAGCTACCACACGATCGGCGACAAGTACGTCCGCGCGGTCGCGGCGGCGGGCGGGTGCCTGCCGATGATGCTGCCCAGCCTGAGCGGGTCGCTCGATCTGGACGACCTGATCGGTAAGCTGGATGGCCTGGTGCTGACCGGCAGTCCGTCCAACGTGCATCCCGAGCGCTACGGCGACGCGGCCAGTGACAAGGCGGAGCCGTACGACGTCTGGCGCGACGCGGTGACCCTGCCGCTGATCCGCAAGGCGGTCGAGGCTGGCCTGCCGCTGCTGGCGATCTGCCGCGGCTTGCAGGAACTGAACGTCGCCTTCGGCGGCACGCTCCATCCCAAGGTGCACGAGGTCGCGGGCCGCGACGACCACCGCCGGCCGCAGGCGGACGACCTGGACACGCAGTACGGCCCGCGCCACACCGTCGAGCTGGCCCCCGACGGCCAGCTGCGCGCCGTGCTGGGCAGCGGCCAGGTCGACGTCAATTCGCTGCACCACCAGGCGGTGCGCGAGATCGCGCCGTCGCTCAAGCTGGAAGGCTGGGCGCCCGACGGCACGGTGGAGGCGCTGTCGCGGCCCGGCTCACCCGGCTTCCTGCTGGCCGTGCAGTGGCACCCGGAATACCGGGCGACCGGCGACCCGGTCTCCGCCCGGCTGTTCCAGGCGTTCGCCGGCGCCGCGCGCGAGCGCGCGCGCCTGCGTCAAAATGCCGCAAATGTGCGCGCGGTCTCCTGAGCAAACCGCTGGAATCGCGTGTGCCGCCGCGTGTCGGCAGCGGATGTGCGTGCGACAGACCTCATATGTTCGTGATCCGTCCATTGATCCGTCCGCGCGCGGGGCCATGTTTCTGGTAACGGCCGGATCCGCAACGGCCGGCCATAGCGGCGCGGACGTGTTCCCCTGCCGACCGCGCCGCGGCTCCGATCGGAGCTTGGAACGCCCGGCCTCCCCCCGACCGGGCGTTCCTCCGTTTGGGCCCCTGAGTCGCCTCCGAATGCGCCAGTCTTGCGTGAAGCCCAATCTCGCGTTGAGCCCAGTCTTGCGTTGAGCCCAGTCTTGCGTTGAGCCAGGTCGCGGCACCGGCTAGCTTGCGCCGGCCATGCGTGTTGCCACTTATAACGTCAATTCCATCCGAATCCGGCTGCACTGTCTGGACCAGCTGGTGCAGGACGGGCAGCCGGACGTCATCTGCCTGCAGGAAACCAAGGTCACCGACGACGCCTTTCCGTACGACCACGCCGCCCAGCTGGGCTATCCCCACGTCGCGGTGCGCGGGGAGAAGTCGTACAACGGCGTCGCCATCCTGTCCCGCCACCCGTTCGAGGCGGAGGAGCGCTGGAGCTGGTGGGGCCAGGGCGACAGCCGGCATCTCAAGGTGACCTTCCGGGACGCGTTCGAGCTGCACTGCTTCTACGTCCCGTCCGGCGGCCCCGATCCGGACCCGGAGAAGAACCCCAAGTTCGCGCACAAGCTGGGTTTCCTGGACGAGATGACGGCCTGGGCGCGGGACGCGCGGCTGTCCGGCCGGAAGGTCGCGATCCTGGGCGACTTCAACGGCGCCCCGCTGGAAAACGACGTCTGGAACCACAAGAAGATCAAGCGCCAGGTCGGCCACACCCCGCTCGAATCCGAGAAGATGGCGACCCTGCTCGACGCCGGCGGCTTCGTCGACGTCGGCCGGCGCTTCGTGCCGCCGGAGCAGTTCCTGTTCACCTGGTGGGGCTACCGCCACCCGCAGTCGTTCCAGAAGAACTACGGCTGGCGCCTGGACCACGTCTGGGTCACCCCGCCGCTCGCCGACCACCTGCAGCACCACCAGGTGCTCTCGCACGCCCGCGCCTGGGAGCGCCCGAGCGACCACGTCCCGGTGCTGGTGGATTTGAAGTAGCGGGGGCCCGGCCGGGAGATGCGCCTCCCCCGGCTTGCATGTCGCCCTCGCCTCGACTGGGCGGAGAGGGCTGGGGAGAGGAGGTGAACAGGTCCTCCGAGGTGGCGCGGCAGCCGCCTCCCCTAACTAACCCCTCCTCCGACGCGGAGGAGGGACATAGCGGAAGCGTCACCGCCACAGTTTGACGCCGTACTTGTCTTCCAGACCCTTGTACAGGTGGGCGACCTGCTCGCCGTAGCCGTTGAACTTCTGGGTCGGCACTTCCTTGGGGCTGGCGGCGAAGCCGATGTCGTCGGTCGACTGCAGGAACTTCTCGGTGGCCTGCGACCAGCGCGGATGGTCGACCTCCGGGTTCACGTTGGCCCAGAAGCCGTACTCGTTGCCCTGCACCTCGTGCCAGAAGGTCAGCGGTTTCTGGTCGGTGAAGCTGAAGCGCACCAGTCCCTTGGCGGACTTGAAGCCGTACTTCCACGGCACCGCCAGGCGCAGCGGCGCGCCATTCTGCTGCGGCAGCGGGTGACCGTAGGCGCCGGTGACGAGGAAGGCGAGCTCGTTGGTCGCCTCCTCGATCGTCAGCCCCTCGACGTAGGGCCAGGGGTACCAGCTGGCCCGCTGACCGGAGGCGACGTCCTTGTCGAGGAAGGTCTCCATCCGGACGTACTTGGCGCTCGACAGCGGCCGGGCGAAGTCGACCAAGGCGGCCATCGGGAAGCCGCTCCAGGGCACGTTGATCGACCAAGCCTCGACGCAGCGGTGGCGGTACAGGCGCTCCTCCAGCGGCATCCGCTTGATCAGGTCGTCGATGTCGACCGTCTTTTCCTGCTCGACCATACCGTCGATCTCGACGGTCCAGGGGCGCACCGGCATCTCGCGCGCCTCTTGCCAGATCGTCTTCGACGAGCCGAACTCGTAGTAGTTGTTATAGGTGGAGACGAGCTTCTCGGTCGACAGCGGCCGCTCCAGGGTATAGGCGCCGTTGCGCTCGAACGGATAGATGCCCTTGGTCGGATCGTTGGCGGGCGGACCGACCGCCTCGGCCGCCTCGGCCGGGTTGGCGAACGGCACGGCGGCGGTCGCGGCGGCGACGCTGCCGGCGGCGAACAGGCGGGCGAACTCCCGCCGGTTGTAGAAGGCCGCGGCGTCCGTGGCCGCCGAGTCCGGCAGGTCCCAGGCGCGCTTGCGCTTGATCGGCATGATCGTCCCCTCAGGTATGGATGGCGTGCGAACGTCCGCCCGGTAAATGGCGCCAATGCCCGGTTCCGGCAAACTCACGACTGCGCGAGCGTGCCCGGCCGGCGGGCGAGCAGCATCAGGTTAAGCCCGTTCAGGACGGCGTACAGCTGGTCGAATTGCCGGCGCGCGGCGTCCGGATCGAGCCCGGCATCCTGGGCGCACAGCGCCTGCACGATCTCGCCGATCGTGCGCGTGCCGTCGACCCGGCGCAGGAATGGGGCGGTCAGGCGGGGCAGCGGAAAGCTGCGCTTCTCGCCGTCCAACGTCACCGTTAGCGTGGGCGACGCCCCGGCCAGCCGGTCGGCGAGCGCGGCCGGGTCGCTGCCCGGCATCACCGGCACCGCGGCGTCGTTCGGCCGGGCCACGGGATCGCCCGCGCCCGCCGGCACGGCGTAGGCGATATGCTTCTTCATCGTCCCGGTCAGTCGTTCGGCGAACGCCGCGCGCTCGATCGGGCCGGCCTCGGCCAGCGGGCGCAGCAGCTTGGGGTCGTTCAGATAGCTCGCCGGGTCGTAGCGCGCCGGCTCCAGGAACGCTGCCGGGCGCAGGTCGCCCGCCGGCAGCAGCCGGGCGAATTCCGGCACGGTATAGCTGCGGTCGCGGGCGTGCAGCAGCAGGTCGACCAGTTCCGCGTCGC
Source organism: Rhodovibrio sodomensis (assembly GCF_016583645.1). Lineage (GTDB taxonomy): Bacteria > Pseudomonadota > Alphaproteobacteria > Kiloniellales > Rhodovibrionaceae > Rhodovibrio > Rhodovibrio sodomensis. Next base: position 32,728 of record NZ_NRRL01000007.1, read on the forward strand.
TGCGCTTGTGGTCGCCGACGAACGGGTTGCGGCGCAGCCAGTTGCTGCCGGGCAGCCGGTCCCACAGCCGGCGCGCGACCGCGACCTGCTCGGCGAGCGGCCGGTCGCCCGCCAGCTGCGCCAGCATCTGCTGCATCGGGTAGACCCCGGTCCGGCCGTACGGGGCGTAGACCATCACCCCCAGTCCGCCGCCGACCGTGGCGACGTCCGGGCGCAGCGCCCGCGCCAGCGCCCGCGCCCCGGCCGGCGGGTCTTCCAGGTGGTGCAGGACGCCGCAGCAGTCGATGTAATCGAACCCGCCGAGGCCGAGGTCGTCCAACGCCAATAGGCTGCCGGTGACGAACGCGACATTGGTCAGCCCGCGCGCGGCGGCCCGCGCCTCCGCGATCTCGCGCGCGGCCGTCGACATGTCGAGGTAGACCACCTCCCCGCCGCCGGCTTCGGCCAGCTGCTGAGCCAGCATGATCGCGGCGTCGCCGGTCCCGCCGCCCGCGACCAGCGCCTTGAAGCCCTGCCGCACGTCCAACCGGCCGGCGTAGAGGTAGTGGCGAATCTCCGCCAGATGGCTGGGCGAGCCGGTGACCAGCCGCGTCGCCTCGTCCCCGGGATCGCGGTGGGGATAGGGGAATTGCTCGTACTGCCGCCGGACGGGATCGTCGTGTTGGTCGGCCATCGCCGCTAGCCGTCCCGCACCTGCACGACCAGCTTGCCGGTCGCCTTGCGGCCCTTCAGATCGCTCAATGCCTGCACCGCGTCCTGCAGCGGGTAGGTCCGCGAGATTCGCGGATGCAGGCGGCCGGACCCGTACCAGGCGAACAGGTCCTCGAACTGCCGGCGCATCAGTTCCGGGGCGCGGGCGCGGTAGCTGCCCCAGTACAGGCCCATCACGCTGACGTTCTTGACCAGCAAATGGTTGGCCTTGGGCCGCGGGACCGTGCCGCTGGCGAAGCCGATCACCACGATCCGGCCGCACCAGGCGATGCAGCGCATCGAGGCGTCGAACACCTCGCCGCCCACGGGATCGAACACGACGTCGGCGCCGTGCCCGTCGGTCACCTGCTTGACCGCCGCGCGGATGTCCTGGGCCTTGTGGTCGATCGTGTGGTCGGCGCCGTGGGCGGCCGCGATCGCGGTCTTCTCCGGTCCCCCGGCGGTGGCGATCACGCGCGCACCCAGCGCCTTGCCGACCTCGACCGCGGCCAGGCCGGCGCCGCCGGCCGCACCGTGGACCAGCAGCGTCTCGCCGCGTTTCAGCTGCGCGCGCCACACCAGCGCGCCGTGGGCCGTGCCGTAGGTGATCGGGCAGCCGGCGGCGGTCGCCATGTCCATCGCCTCGGGCAGCGCGAACACGTCGGCCGCCCGGGCGACCGCGACCTCCGCGAAACCGCCGGAATCCAGGATCGCCAGCACCCGCTGGCCGGGGGTCGGGCTGTCCACGCCGGGGCCGCGCGCGCGCACCGTGCCGGCGACTTCCAGCCCCGGGGCGAACGGCGGCTCGGGGGTGGCCTGATAGCTGCCCGCGACCATCAGCGTGTCGGCGTAGTTCAGCCCGGCGGCGGCGACCTCGATCGCGACCGCGCCCGGCCCGGGCTCGGGCACCGGCGCATCGGTCTCCAGCGTCAGCGTGTCGAGCGCTCCGTGCTCGCGGCAGGCGATCCGGCGCATCGCAGGCGTCCTCTGTGGTTACTCGCCCAGGCCCGGGAAGTTCGCGGCCGGCCGGATCTCGCCCACCGTGCGGCCATCGCGCGCGGTCACCGCGGGATTGGCGTGACCGGCCAGGGCGTCGCCCGCGGCGCCGTCCAGCAGCTGCAGCCGGGTTAGCAGGCGCAGCAACGCGACCTCGGCCGCGCGCCCGGCGCCGTCGTCGATCTTGAGCGCGAGGCCCAGCCCCAACTCCGGCAGCGCCGCGCCGTACACCCCCTCCGCGCCGGTCTTGGCGAGGCAGCGGGGGCCCAGTGCCTGCGCGATCGCGCTATCCAGCCGGTCGGTCCCGGCGATCATCCGCGGCTGCGCGGCGAGCGCGTGCCGCAGGCGCCGGCAGGCGGCCTGGCGGCGTTCCGGCTGGTCGTCCGCGGCGCCGAAGCGGGCCATCGCCAGCGCCAGGTTGCCGAGCGGCAGGGCGATCGTCGGGATGCCGCAGCCGTCGATCCCGCGCGGCTGCGCGGTCAGGTCATCCAGCCCGGTCATCTGCTCCAGCACGCCCAGCACCCGCTGCTGGACCGGGTGCGCGAAGCCGACGTAGCCGCGGGTCGGCGCGCCCAGCTGCCGGGCCAGGGTCAGGAACCCGGTGTGCTTGCCGGAGCAGTTGTCGTGCCGGCCGTCCCAGGCCTGCCCGGCGCGCGCCAGGGCCCGGGCGCTCGGCTCGTGCTTGGGCGCATGGCCGCCGCACGCCAGGTCGCCCGCGCCCAGACCCAGCCGGGCCAGCCAGCCGGTCACCGCCTCGACCTGGTCGGGTTCGCCGTTGTGGCTGGCGCAGGCGATCGCCAGTTCGGCGTCGCTCAACGCGAACGCATCGGCGGCGCCGCTTTCGATCAGCGGCAGCGCCTGGATCGGCTTGATCGCGGAGCGCGGGAACACCGGCGCCGCGACGCGGCCGGCCGAGAGCACCACGCGCCCGTCCGTGTCGACCACCGCGAACGCGCCGCGGTGCCGGCTTTCCACCGCGCCGCCGCGGGTCACCTCGACCAGCACCGGATTGTTGGCGGACTCGGCGGGCGCGTCGAACGGCATGGCGGGGCGTGAACCTGCGAAACTGGCGGGCAAGCGGCGATCTTTCGAACCTGCCGGGATGCCCGCCCGGAAGCCGTGAGCGGCGGGCCTGACGGGGCGGCAGAAACCGCGAATCACCTTGCCTTGGGGGGAGGGGGCATGCAAGGTACCGGGCGCCATGCGAGGGTACTTCGGGATCGGCGTCGAAGGGATCAGCAAGCCCATGAACCTGGGCAACCTGATGCGCTCCGCGCACGCCTTCGACGCGTCGTTCTTCTTCACCGTCAACGCGGCCTTCGACGCCCGCGCGGTGGCGCAGTCCGACACCTCCGCGGCGACCCAGCACGTCCCGCTGTACGTGTTCGACCGGACCGACCAGCTGCTGCTGCCGCGCGGCTGCCGGCTGATCGGGATCGAGTTCACCGACGATTCGGTCGAGCTGCCGAGCTTCAAGCACCCGCTGATGGCGGCCTACGTGCTGGGGCGCGAGCGCGGCAGCCTGACGCCGGAGATGCAGGCGCGCTGCGACGCCGTGGTCAAGATTCCGACAAAGTTCTGCGTGAACGTCGCCACCGCCGGGGCGATCGTGATGTACGATCGCGTGATTTCTCTGGGGCGCCATGCGCGCCGGCCGGTCGGCCTGCAGGCCGCGCCCGAGCAGGTGTCCCGGCCGGCCGGCCATGCGCCGCCGATCGGGCAGCGCGGGCCGGAACCCACACCAGGGCGCAACGACGACTCGACACGGCCCGTCCAGCCAGCGCAGGCTCACGCGCACACCGCATCCGGCGGCACGCCGGAAGACACCGGGGGCACCTAGGCAGCTTCCTGGCACGACATCGGGACGCCGCGGGCCGCGTGGGGCGCGACCCTATCGTCGCAACGGGCCCGACGCGCCAGGCCACCACACCGCTCGTGACGCACACACGCACGACGACGACAACGCTACAGAGGATCGGGATGCACCTGTACCGGTTGAGGACCCTTCTCGCGACCGCCGCCGTGGCGGTGACGGTCGCCCTGCCGCTGCTGCTTGCCAGCGCGGCGCAGGCCCAGGACATCAAGAGCCTTGGCCAGTTCGAGGACTGGCGCGCCTTCACCTTCCAGGAGGACGGCAACAAGGTCTGCTACATGGCCAGTCAGCCGCAGAAGGAAGAAGGCGACTACACCCGGCGCGGCGAAGTCTACGCCATGGTGACCCACCGCCCGGCGCAAGGCACCCAGAACGTGGTCAGCTTCGTGATCGGCTATCCGTTCAAGGAGGACAGCCGGGTCAACGTGTCGATCGACGGCAAGGGCTTCACCTTGTTCACCCACAAGGACACCGCCTGGGCCCCGGACAAGGAAACCGACCGGGCGCTGGTGCAGGCGATGCGTGCCGGGCGCACGATGATCGTGAAGGGCGTGTCCGACAGCAACACGGAGACGACGGATACCTATTCCCTGCTCGGCTTCACGGCCGCGCACAACACGATCAACGAAGCCTGCAACGTCGACTGAAGACCGCTGCCGGCTGCGGCGCCCGACTGATCCCCCTCCTTCCAAATCGAGGAGAGGCGAGCGGTTTGCATCCCAAACCGGCGTTTTCCTTGTCCCGCCCGCTGCGCGAGGTTATCTACGCGGACATGAGCACGCAGGCGCACGAAACTGGGTTCCAGCCGCCCCGGCACGGGCCGTTCAAGGCCGGCCCGCGCACCCCGGCCGAGCGGCGGACCCCGCTGGTCGGGATGGACCGGGGTGAGCTGACGGCGTTCGTCGAGCAATTGGGCGAGCCCAAGTTCCGCGCCAAGCAACTGTACCATTGGATCCATCACCGCGGCGCCACCGACTTCGACCAGATGACCACTCTGGCGAAGGGTCTGCGCGCGCGCCTGCCCGAGGTCGCCTCGCTCGACCGGCCGATGGTCAAGGACAAGCAGGTCAGCCACGACGGCACGATCAAGTGGCTGCTGCGCCTGGCGGACCTGCAGGAGGTCGAGGCGGTGTTCATCCCGGAGGAGGACCGCGGCACGCTGTGCATCTCCTCCCAGGTCGGCTGCACCCTGACCTGCCGGTTCTGCCATACCGGCACCCAGCGCCTGGTGCGCAACCTGTCCGCCGGCGAAATGCTCGGCCAGATCATGCTGGCGCGCGACGAACTGAACGAGTGGCCGACGCCGAAGGACGGCCGGCGCCTGACCAACATCGTCCTGATGGGCATGGGCGAGCCGCTGTATAACTACGACGCGGTCGCCAAGATGATCCGCCAGGCGATGGACGGCGACGGCCTGGGCTTCTCGCGCCGGCGGATCACGCTGTCGACCAGCGGCGTGGTGCCGATGATGCAGCCGTGCGGCGAGGAGTTGGGCGTCAACTTGGCCGTCTCCCTGCACGCGGTCGACGACGCCACGCGCGACTACCTGGTGCCGCTCAACAAGAAGTATCCGCTGGACCAGCTGATGGCGGCCTGCCGGGCCTATCCGGGGCTGAACAACGCCCGCCGGATCACCTTCGAGTACGTCATGATCGATGGCGTCAACGACAGCCCGGCGGAGGCCCGCCAGCTGGTCCGCCTGCTCGACGGCATCCCGGCCAAGGTCAACCTGATCCCGTTCAACCCTTGGCCGGGCACCGAGTTCGAATGCTCCAGCCCGGAGGCGATCGAGCGGTTCTCCGACATCCTGTACGCGGCCAACCTGTCGGCCCCCGTGCGCACCCCGCGCGGGCAGGACATCATGGCCGCCTGCGGCCAGCTGCGCTCGGAAAGCCAGCGCCAGAAGAAGTCCGTGCGCGACGCCGCGGCGCCGGCCGCCGCCGAACCGGCCGGGTAGCTGGCGCGCATGCAAGCTCACGCTCAGGACGGTGGCGGCGGCACGGGTGGCATGGCCGGTGAGGGCATGGGCGGCCCGGGGCCGATGGGGCCCGGCATGGCCCCCGGCTTCAGCATCGCGGTCACGCTCGGCTTTTCGCTGCTGCTGATCTACCCGTTCTGGCGGATCTACCGCCGGGCCGGGCTCAATCCCTGGTTCAGCCTGCTGGTGCTGCTGCCCTACGTCGGTCTCCCGGCGGCCGCGGGGATCCTGGCGTTCCAGAGCTGGCCGAACGGCGAGAGCCGGCGCGCGGGCAAGGGCGTGTTCGCGCCCAAGTCTTCCGGCGGCGGGAGCGGCTGAGCCATGGGTCTGGGCGGCTTCCTGTTCGAGATCGCGATCGCCGTGCTGCTGGTCTGGCTGCACGCCCGGATCGCCACCAAGGCCGGCTTCTCGCCGCTGTGGGCGCTGACCGCCCTGGTCCCGCCGGCTTATCTGGTGGCCGCCTGGTTCGCGGCGTTCATCCGCTGGCCGAAGGACGACGAGGCCCCGGCCGACGCCGCGATGGACGCGCCGGACGAAGGCTGAGCACAGCGCGTCCCCGCCGACCCCGCGCGTTCCCGGCACGTTGCCGCCGCGCGTGGCCGTGCGGTAAACTGCGGGCCATGGCCGGGCTCAGCGATCAGGACCGGGATCTCTTACGGCGCTTCGAGGCGCGCGTGCGCGACGCCCTGCCCGGGCGCGTCGAGCGCGTGGTCGCCTTCGGCTCCCGCGCCCGCGGCGATCACGCGGCGGACAGCGACCTCGACGTCGCGGTGTTCGTGCGCGGGCTGACCCGCGAGGACGACCGCGTCTTGAGCCGCGTTGCCGCCGAATTCCTGGGACACGGTGAGCCGTTCCTAAGTGCGCTCGGCTTCGACGCGGCACGCTATCACGAGACCAACTTCCTCTTGCGCAACATCCGCACCGAAGGCGTCGGCGCATGACGCCCGAGGCTGAGCCGCACCGGCGACAGGCGCAGCGGTTCGTGCGGCAAGCGGACAAGTTCGATGCCGAGGAAGACCCGGAAGCCGTCATTCATTACGGCTACTACGCGATCTACCACGCCGGTGTCGCAGCACTCTTGCAGGTCCATGGCACCGCCCCAAGCAAGCACGGCAAGGTGAACGACGCGATCGCGCAACTTGCCCGCAACACCGTGGGCTCGGGGCAGGAAGCGGCGATCCGGCACGCGGTGGTGCAGGCGTATAAGTTTCGCGTCCGGGCCGATTATTTGGCCGACACGCCGATCGCGCAACGACAGGCGGACGCGCGGGAGATCCTTGCGTGTCGCGATGAGGTCCTGAAGTTCTGTCGACAGATCGTCGAAACCGCCCAGACCTAAACCCCCCCCCCGCCCGCCTGTTCCTGAAATGTTGCCGTCGGTTGTGCCGGCGCGGTAAACTCCGTGCCATGGCCGGGCTCAGCGACCAGGACCGGGATCTCTTGCGGCGCTTCGAGGCGCGCGTGCGCGAGGCCCTGCCCGGGCGCGTCGACCGGGTGGTCGCGTTCGGCTCCCGCGCCCGCGGCGACCACGAGGAGGACAGCGACCTCGACGTCGCGGTGTTCGTGCGCGACTACCGGTACGAGGATCGCGCTGCCGTGGTGAGGGTGGCGTCGGAGTTTTTGGGCGAGGAGCCGGTTTATCTCCAGGCGATGGCATTCGAAGCCAGCCGCTATGACGAGACCAATTTCTTTTTCCGGAACATCCGCACCGAAGGCGTTACGGCGTGAGCGGCGAATATCAGGCCTATCTGGACAAATCCCGGCGCTTACGAGCTGAAGCGGAAGCCATTTCTCCGACCCAGGCTCCGTCCGCCGTGATCAGCGCGTGCTACTATGCGGCTTTCCACGCCGCTATCGCCGCCTTGCTTGCGGTTCACGGGACGGCGCCAACCAAACACGGCACGGTTCACGACGCGCTGGCCAAACTTGCCAAGGCCCGGGAGCCTGAGGCCGATGCGGCAGCTATTAAGGATGCGCTTGAGCGGGCTTATGAAATGCGTATCCGCGCCGACTACGAACCCGACGCCCGGCCCGAGGAGACGCGCGTCAACGCGGAGCGTATCTCCGAACTGCGCGACACCGTGATTGCCTTCTGCGACCGGGTGATCGACGGCGGGTAAGGCCGACGCGCGACGCCCTGCCCGGGTGCGTCCGCCGCGCGCTGGATTTGCGCCCGCGAGCCGACGACGTTATCGCCCTGTATGCGCGGCGGCTGGATCACGAAGCCGCCCGGCGTCCAGTCTCCTTGCCCCACACCGCCTAATCCCTATACTCCGCGCGCGCCGGGCCCGCGGGTCCCAAAAGTGCGCCCGAGACACCCAAGACAAGCGCGAGAGCGGCGATGAGCGACGTCAAGAAGGTCGTGCTGGCCTATTCCGGCGGCCTGGACACCTCGGTGATCCTGAAGTGGCTGCAGGAGACCTACGGCTGCGAGGTGGTGACCTTCACCGCCGACCTGGGCCAGGGCGAGGAGCTGGAGCCCGCGCGGCGCAAGGCGGAGCAGCTCGGCATCAAGCCCGAGAACATCTACGTCGACGACCTGCGCGAGGAGTTCGTGCGCGACTTCGTCTTCCCGATGTTCCGCGCCAACGCCGTCTACGAGGGCGAATACCTGCTGGGCACCTCGATCGCCCGGCCGCTGATCGCCAAGCGCCAGATCGAGATCGCGCGCGCAACCGGGGCCGACGCCGTCTGTCACGGCGCGACCGGCAAGGGCAACGACCAGGTCCGCTTCGAGCTCGGCTACTACGCGCTCGAGCCCGGCATCAAGGTGATCGCGCCGTGGCGCGAATGGGACCTGAACTCGCGCACCAAGCTGCTCGACTTCGCGGAGAAGCACCAGATCCCGATCGCCAAGGACAACATGGGCGAGGCGCCATTTTCGGTCGACGCCAACCTTCTGCACATCTCCGCCGAGGGCAAGGTGCTGGAGGACCCCTGGGAGACCGCGCCCGAATACGTCCACACCCGCACGACCGCGCCGGAGGACGCGCCCGACCGGCCGACCCGGATCACCATCGACTTCGAGCGCGGCGACCCGGTCGCGGTCGACGGCGACACGCTGTCGCCGGCCGACCTGCTGGCGCGGCTGAACCAGCTGGCGGGCGACAACGGCATCGGCCGGCTGGACATCGTGGAGAACCGCTTCGTCGGCATGAAGTCGCGCGGCGTCTACGAAACCCCGGGCGGCACCATCCTGCTGGCCGCCCACCGGGCGATCGAATCGCTCACCCTCGACCGCGAGGCCGCGCACCTCAAGGACGAGCTGATGCCGCGCTACGCCACGCTGATCTACAACGGCTTCTGGTGGGCGCCGGAGCGCGAGATGCTGCAGGCCCTGATCGACCGCAGCCAGGCGCACGTCACCGGCCGCGTCCGGCTCAAGCTCTACAAGGGCAACGTGACCGTCGAGGGCCGCCGCTCCCCGGAGTCGCTGTACAGTCAGGAGCACGTCACCTTCGAGGAGGACACGGTCTACGACCAGCGCGACGCCGAGGGCTTCATCAAGCTGAACGCCCTGCGGCTGCGTCTCTCCGGCCGGCAGAAATAGCCGCCGCTAAGCGCCTGTTAACCCGCGGATGCGTACGGTTCCGGGCCGAGCGTGGGCCGTATAGGGAAAGCAGGAGCCGTGTGGCCGTTCAGCCCGTCCAAATCGAAAGCCGCCGATTCGGGCTCTGGCGGGTCCGCCGGCGCTTCCGGGCCGCTGGTGCGCGCGCGGATCGACCGCAAGGTCCACCCGGTCACGCAGTTCGACCGCGCCACCGTGACGATCGACGGCGTCACCGAGGACATGGTGCCCCGCCAGCGCTTCCAGTTCGCCTTCTGCCTCGAGGTCGACGGGGAGGAGGTCGAAGTCCCGACCCGCGGCACCGTGGTCGAGGTCAAAGGCAAGCAGGTGGTCGCGACGTACCTGGCGCCGCAGCCCTATTACCAGAAGCTGATGCGCCGCGCGCTCAGCCAGCGCGCCGCGTAACCGGGCGGCCCGGGGCGCTGGCCCCGGATGCCGGGCGGCAGCCACAGGCCCGATCGAATACCGCCCGGCGCATGGCCGTTCAATGCGGCGGCAGCGCGCTGACCCCGATCAGCCAGGGGTGCAGGTGCATCACCGCGGCGTAGACCGCCAGGCCCGCCACCGGTCGCCACAGGCCGAGACCCTTCCAGTCCATCTTGGTGCGCCCCGCGATCAGGGCGGCGAACGGGATCAGGCTGGTGGTCAGCTGGATCGGGCCCCAGCCCGCGCCCATCTGGTGCTGGCGCTTCATGTCGATGTGCACCATGCCGCCCAGCGACAGGATCAGCATCCCGGCGAACACCACGATCGACGCCGCGTCGCCGTTGACGCACAGGTGCGACAGCGACCACAGCGCCGCGCCCCACAGGAAAGGATGCCGGGTGATGCGCAGAATCCCGGGCGCCGGGTCTTCCGGGCCCAGCTCGGCCGCGCGCTTGTCGCCGCCGACCATGGTCGGGCTGCGGGTGGTCACGCCCGAGACCACCAGCACCGCCGCGACCGGGTTCAGCACGGTGGGGATCCAGTACAGCTCGATCGGCGGGTACCAGACCGGGACCGGCGGCGCGGCGCCGTAGGCCACCACCAGCCACAACAGCGCGCCCGTCATCGCCAGCGAATAGACGGTGGTGAAGCCCTGGGCGCCGAGGAACTTGACCGCGGGATCGCGCAGCGTCTGGCTGGACAAAAGAAAGTGACCGCCCACGAAGAACACCGTGGCGGCGAACAGGGCGTCGAGGGTTCCAAGCATGGGTGCGGCGGGGCTTTCGCGGCTGGTGGGTCGCTCGGGCGGCGCCGCCGACGGTCGAAACCATCCACGGCCTTGCCCGCGACGTCGGGCCGGCGCCCTGTCGTCGGCGCGGATTGGTGCCGGCCTTGTGGCGCCGGGCTGAACCGTGCGACAAGCCGGGCCGCCGCCGCAAGCCCGGTAACCCCGGAACAGGACCTTTTGCCGCGATGACCGAGCGCCCCGACACGCCCGCCGCCGGCGATGCCGACGGCGCCGCCGAGCCGAACCGCCCGAAGCGGACCGAGGACAGCGACCCGCTGGCGGGCGAGATCCTGCGCCTGGTCGAGCAACGCGGGCCGGGCAAGTCGATCTGCCCCAGCGAGGTCGCCCGGGCGTTCGCCGAGCAGCGGCGCAAGCCGACCGACCCGCCGGACCTATGGCGCAAGTACCTGCCGGCGGTGCGCCAGCAGGCCAAGAACCTGGCCCGCCAGGGCCGCATCTCGATCCTGCGCCGGGGCAAGCCGGTCGACCCGACGGTCCCGGTCAAAGGCGTGGTCCGGCTGAGTTTGCCGGTGGAGATCGGTGGGCATACCGGCGGGTCTGAGTAAGCGGTGGCGGCGGCCTACGTGTCGCCACCCGTCGTGCGTCCTTCGACACGGCCCTTCGGGCCTGCTCAGGATGACGTCTTCGTTTTTATCCCATGAATATTAGTCTATATTGCATGAATATTCGACGTCATCCTGAGCAGGTCGACGCAGTCGGCCGTGTCGAAGGACGCCCGACGGCTATAGAAGCTTGAATGCCTGCTCTAACCGGACAGCCTCATAATCCGGGCGCGCCCGCTACCCCTTCGGCTCAGCGATCCCGTTGGCGCGGCAGCAGGCGGTGACGGTGTTGGCGAGCAGGACGGCGATCGTCATCGGGCCGACGCCGCCCGGCACCGGGGTGATCGCGCCGGCGACGCGGCGGGCGGCGTCGAAGTCGACGTCGCCGACCAGCGGGCCCTTTTCGCCCTCGCGCTCGGGCGGCAGGCGGTTGATGCCGACGTCGATCACCGTGGCGCCCGGCTTGATCCAGTCGCCCTGAACCATCCGGGTACGCCCCACCGCGGCGATCAGGATGTCGGCGGTGCGGCACACCTCGGCCAGGTTCCTGGTCTTGGAATGCGCGACCGTGACGGTGCAGCTGCGCGCCAACAGCAGCTGGCTCATCGGCTTGCCGACGATGTTGGAGCGCCCGAGCACGACCGCGTTGAGCCCGGTCAGGTCGCCCAGCTGGTGTTCCAGCAGCATCAGGCTCCCCATCGGCGTGCAGGGCACCAGCGCGCGGTCCAGCTGGCCGCGGCTGAGCAGGCCGGCGTTGACGACGTGGAAGCCGTCGACATCCTTGGTCGGCTCGATCGTCGCCAGCACCTTTTCCGAATCGATCTGCCCGGGCAGCGGCAACTGCACCAGGATGCCGTGGACGGCCGGGTCGTCGTTCAGCTGGCGCACCAGGTCGAGCAGCGTCCGTTCGGCCGTGTCGGCGGGCAGGCGGTGCTCGAACGACTGCATGCCGACCTCCGCCGTCTTCTTCGCCTTCATGTTGACGTAGACTTGGCTGGCGGCGTCCTCGCCCACCAGCACGACGGCCAGGCCCGGCTGGATGCCGTGCCGCTGCGTCAGCTGGTCGACCTGCCGGCCGACGCGCGCGCGGACCTCGCTGGCGAACGCCTTGCCATCGATCAATTGGGCGCCTGGGTTCTGCGGATCGGCCATTCGTGGGGGCACTCGCTTGGTTCTGTGGGTCGGGGTCGAGGTCGGTCCGGGCGGCACGCGGTGCGGGGGCGGCATCGGCCGCGCACGGCGACGACAAGTCTGCCGTCGCCCGAAGGCCTGGCGTTCGCCCGGAACCGCCATCGAACGATCCCAGACCGACGCGTCCCGCCTCGGCGCGGGCCGGGCGGCTATAGCTCATCGTGCAGACGCGCGGCAAGCGCGTCCGGATCGCCCGCCAGATGCACACGCTTGCGCCGCGCCGCCGTGCCCGCGACCAGCGTCACGTCGGACCTGGCGAGGCCCCAGCGCTTGGCGAGCAGCCTGACCAGCGCCTGGTTCGCCTTGCCGTCGGCGGGCGGCGCCTTCAGGCGCACCCGCAGCACGGGCGTGCCGTCGGCCAGCACCTCGACGCCGCCGACCCGGTCCGCCTTGGCCCCGGGCGTGACCTGCAGGTCGACGCGCAGACCGCCGTCGGCGGGCCGCCAGGGCCGCGCGCCGGTCATCGCCGGGCTGGAGAGCTACATGCCGCCCATGCCGGCGCCGGCCACCATCTCGTAGCGCAGGTTGCCGAGCACCCGCTGCACGAAGAACAGGCCCAGGATCAGGATGATCGGCGAGATGTCGATCCCGCCCAGGTTGGGCATGATGTTGCGGATCGGCCGCAGCGCGGGCTCCGTCACCCGGCCCAGGAAGTCCAGGATGGTATAGACCAACCGGTTGGTCGTGTTGATCACGTCGAAGGCGATCAGCCAGCTCAGGATCGCGGAAATGATGATCGCCCAGATGTAGAGATCGATCGCGACGATGATGATCTCGATCAGCGGGCCCAGGATGACCATGAAGCAGCTGCCTCTCGGGAGCGTGGGACGGGAAGGCCGGGCGGCCCCGTTCGGATCTGTCGACGGCCGCGTCCGAACGCACGGGTGCGCGCGGGCCGGGCGGAAAAGCCGGCGCCAATCTAGTCATGGCCGCACCGCGAGACAAGCCGCTGCCGGTCTCGGCGCGACCGGACCTCACCCGCTGCCCGGTGCGCGGCGAACAAACGCGATCGGCGCAAATCGCCCCTTGATCCGCCCGGGGCGGATTTGCATGCTCCGGCGCGCAGCGACGCCCGCCGGCCGCGCACGTCCCAGCGATCGTCGGCGGGCGTCATCCGGCCCTTGTGTCCAAGCCCGGCGCGGGCTACATGAGGGCTGCGCCGCGCGCGGGCTGACGCGCCCGCTCGCGCGCGACAGCGTGGGGCCGTAGCTCAGCTGGGAGAGCGCTAGAATCGCACTCTAGAGGTCGCGGGTTCGAGTCCCGCCGGCTCCACCAATTTTCCCCCGCCGTTCGCTTCGTTCCCCGCCGCATTTCCGGCCCGCGCCGTGTCGCTGTTCGCGCGGGCATGTCCGTCCAGCGCCGGCGTGGTGGGGGCTGCGCGCCCGACGTTGGCGCGTGCGTAGGGCGGTTACGTTCGATCGGCCGGCGACGGCGCGGGCATCGGCCGCGGCCTACCGCCCGAGGGCCTGCTCGTAGATCTGCTTTGTTTCGGCATCGAAACAGCAGAACATGACCTTTTCCGGCAGCGCCATCTCGGCGAGCGCGGCGCGCACCGTGTCGACGGCGATCCGGGTGGCGCGGTCCAGCGGGAAGCCGTAGGCGCCGGTCGAGATCGCCGGGAAGGCGACCGTGCGGGCGTCGTGCTCCGCGGCCCGTTTCAGGGAGTTGCGATAGGCCTGCGCCAGCGTGTCGTCCTCGCCGGCGGTGCCGCCGGACCAGACCGGGCCGACCGTGTGCACCACGTGCCGGGCGGGCAGCTTGAAGCCGGGCGTGACCACCGCCTGCCCGGGCGCGCAGCCGCCGATCTTCTGGCAGGCGTCCTTCAGCTCCGGCCCGGCCGCGCGGTGGATCGCGCCGTCGACGCCGCCGCCGCCGGCGAGCTGCTTGTTCGCCGCGTTGACGATGGCGTCGACCTCCAGCTGCGTGATGTCGCCCTGGATGACCTCGATGCGGGCGTCGACGCTGTCGCTCATGGCTGCTGCCTCCTGCTCGCGAGCCGATCCGGCCTTCACGCAGGCCGCCGAAGCTAGCGCGGGGCGTCGGCTTCGGCGGTCGGGCCGTCCGGCTGTGACTGTGCCGTTTCGTTCGTGCCGGCCGCCTCGCCGCGCGGGCCGCGGTGGATCACCCAGAGCGCGAGCGCGATCGCCGGCAGGCCGATCGCGGCCGCGATCAGGAAGAAGTCGACGTAGCCGCGGGTGTCCACCACGATCCCGCCGAAGCCGCCCATGAATTTCCCCGGCAGGGTCATCAGCGAGGAGAACAGGGCGTACTGCGTGGCCGTGTAGGCGGTCGATGTCAGGGACGACAGGTACGCGACGAAGACCGCCCCGGCAAGCCCACCGGCCAGGTTGTCCGCGCTGATCGTCATGGTCAAAAGCCGGATGTCCGGGCCGGCCTGGGCCAGGACCGCGAACAGCAGGTTGGTGACCGCGACCAGGAGCGCCCCGATCACCAGCGGCCGCAGCACTCCCAGCCGCGCCACCAGCAGCCCGCCCAGGAAGGCGCCCGCGATCGACATGGCGAAGCCGAACACCTTGGTGACGCTGGCGATCTCCGCCTTGGAGAAGCCGAGGTCGATGTAGAAGGGATTCGCCATCACCCCCATGGTGATGTCGGACAGGCGGTAGACGGCCACGAACGCCAGGATCATCAGCGCCGCCCGGCCGTAGCGGCCGAAGAAGTCGAGGAACGGGCAGGCCACCGCGCCGTACAGCCAGGCGAGCGTGCGCCGGACGCCGGCCGGCATGCGCGCGCCCGCCAGGCGGGCGGGCAGGCGCGCGCCGTGTTCGGCGGCCAGGTCGCGCTGCTTCTCCGGCTCCCGGATCAGCAGCACGGTCGCCATGCCGACGCCCATGCAGGCCGCCATCGCGGTGTAGGCGGCGGGCCAGGAGACGAATTCCGCGATGTAGAGCGCGCCCGCGCCCGCGACCAGCAGCGCCAGCCGGTAGCCCAGGATGTAGGCCGCCGCCATCGCGCCCTGCACCGCGCGCTGCACCGCCTCGATCCGGTAGGCGTCGATCGCGACGTCCTGGGTGGCGGAGAAGAACGCGATCGCGACCGCGACCATCGCCAGGCGCGGGATGTCCGCGCTCGGATCCGAGGCCGCGATCGCCAGCAGCCCGGCCGCCACGCCGACCTGGCCCAGCAGCATCCAGCTGCGCCGCCGGCCGAGCCAGCGGGTCAACAGCGGCAGGCGCATCCGGTCGACCACCGGCGCCCAGACGACCTTGATCGAGAACATGATCCCGGCCCAGGAGAAGAAGCCGATCGTGGTCGCGGTCACGCCGTCCTCGCGCAGCCAGGCGGACAAGGTGGCGAAGATCAACAGGAACGGCAGGCCGGCGGAGAACCCCAGGAACAGCATCCCGGCCACCCGCGGGTGCAGGTAGACGCGCGCGGACAGGAGCCAGCTCGCCAG
This sequence comes from Rhodovibrio sodomensis, assembly GCF_016583645.1. Lineage (GTDB taxonomy): Bacteria > Pseudomonadota > Alphaproteobacteria > Kiloniellales > Rhodovibrionaceae > Rhodovibrio > Rhodovibrio sodomensis. The sequence goes on from NZ_NRRL01000007.1 coordinate 48,218, forward strand.
CCAGCCGCGCTGGGCGGCGGGGTCGGGGGACGCGTTCATCGGCTGCGGCTCGCTCCCATCGTTGCGCGGCCGGTGTAACCCGACCGCGCCCGCCCACGCCATCGCCGACGCTGTGACGGTGTTAAGACCGCCACTGTCCGGGCGGGCGGGTTAATTTTCGAGTCATCAAGCGAACGTCGGATTGTGTCGTTCGGGTCGGACTCGACCTGCGAAAGGCCCGTGTGGCGTCCTTCGACACGGCCGCTGACGCGGCCTGCTCATGATGACGTCCAAAAAGAAAAAAGGGATGGCTATATCAGCAGTTAAAAACATCGACGTCGTCCTGAGCAGGCCCGCGAAGCGGGGCGTGTCGAAGGGCGCCTGACGGGTCGATGCCGCCGGCAACCTCCTCTCCTCGACCCTCTCCTCCCAGTCGAGGAGCGGGTATGAGTTCTCACCCCCGCTTGTTCAGTCGCGCGGCGTAAAACCCGTCCATGCCGCCCTGCTCGGCCCAGTGGCAGGGCAGGGTGCGCAGGTCGCCGTGCGCGGTGATCGCCTCGGCCGGGACGCCCAGCTCCTCGGCGCTGACCGGCATCCGTTCGAAATCGTTGCGGTCACGCAACAACGCCTGGACCCGTTCGACGCCCTCCTCCGGCTCGAGCGAGCAGACGGCGTAGACCAGCGTGCCGCCGGGGGCGAGCATCTCGGCGGCGGCGGCCAGCAGCGCGGCCTGCAATTCGGCCATCGCGGCGGGGTCTTCCGGGCGCTTCAGGTGGGCGATGTCGGGGTGGCGGCGCAGCGTGCCGGTCGCGCTGCAGGGCGCGTCCAGCAGGATCTTTTCGGGCGTGTCCGGCGGGGTCCAGGTCTGGATCTCCGCGGCCACGGTGGCGGCGGCGAGCGACAGCCGGGCCAGGTTTCCCTCCAGCTGGCGCAGCCGGGTTTCCGAGCGGTCGACCGCCATGACGTGGGCGCCGGCCGCGGCCAGCTGCGCCGTCTTGCCGCCGGGCGCGGCGCACAGGTCGAACACGCGCTGCCCGTCGACCGCGCCCAGCAGGCGCGCGGGCAGGGCGGCGGCGGCGTCCTGCACCCACCAGGCGCCGTCGTCGTAGCCGGGCAGCCTGCGCACGTCGCCGCGCGCGCCGGTCAGGCGCAGCGTGCCGCTCGGCAGGCGGATCGCGTCCAGCTTCTGCGCCCAGCCGTCGGGGTCGGCCTGCACGCTCAGGTCCAGCGGCGGCTCGGCCAGCTGCGCCTGGGCGATCGCATGCGCGGTGGCCTCGCCGTAGGCGGCCGTCCAGCGCCGCCACAGCCAGTCGGGCGCGGACAGGCGCGCCGCGTCTTGGCTCGCCAGGATTTGCGCGCGCTCCCGGTCCAGGCGGCGCAGCACGGCGTTCAGCAGGCCCTTGTGCGCGCCCACGCGCACGCCGGTCGCCAGCCCCACCGTCTCGCCGACGGCGGCGTGCGCCGGCACCTCCAGGATCAACAGCTGGGCCGCGCCCAGGCGCAGCAGATCCTGCACCGCGTTCAGCTTGCCCTTCAGCGGCTTGTCCAGGCAGCGCGCGATCGCGTCGTCCAGCTGGCCGAGCCGGCGCAGCACGGTCGCCGCCAGGTGCCGGGTGAACGCGCGGTCGCGCGGCGCCAGGTCGTCCAGGCGCGGCGTGTCCGCCAGCGCGTCCTCCAGCGTGCGCCCCTTGCGCAGCACCGCGCGCAGCAGCTCGAACGCGGCCCGACGGGCTTCCCGGCCGGCGGCGGGTTGGGTCTCGGTCTCGCTCATGCCCGCGCATGTAGCACGGCCGCGGCGTTCGTGCGGAGGGGAGATTTTCAGCTGGGCCACCACAGCGGAGATCAAGGAGGCCAAGCCGGTTCTGTTCCTTGGCGGCCTCGCGTGCTGGCGGTAAAGATTCTTACTTGTACTGCTTGAGGGCCTCGCGGGCGAGGGCGTCGGCGCGTTCGTTCTCGGGGTGGCCGGCGTGGCCCTTGGTCCAGGCCCATTCGACCTCGTGGGTCTTCAGCGCGGCTTCCAGGCGCTGCCACAGGTCCTTGTTCTTGACCGGCTTGTTGTCCGCCGTCTTCCAGCCCTTGCGCCGCCAGGCGTGGATCCACTGGGTGATGCCCTGGCGCAGGTAGTTGCTGTCGGTGACGATCCGGACCCGCCGGTTCTCGCCCTTGATCGCCTCCAGCACCTGGATCGCGGCCATCAGCTCCATGCGGTTGTTGGTGGTCTCCGGCTCGCCGCCCGCCAGTTCCTTTTCGTGGCCGCGCCAGCGCAGGATCGCGCCCCAGCCGCCTGGGCCCGGGTTGCCCGAGCAGGCACCGTCGGTGAACGCCTCGATCCGGTCGCCGCTGTCGCCGCTGCCGTTCCGGCCGGTCATGCCCGTCCTGTTAGTTCGTTGCAATCGCGTAACTAATCCCCTCTCCTCCCAAGGGAGCAGCGGGGACCCGCCGGTCGTCCCTGCCACCAAGGCATGCAGACCATCGATCTCAGCAGTTAGGTCAGCCCGTACGCGCCGGGCCCGCGGACGTCGCGGTGGAAGCGCAGCTTGCGCAGGTACTCCCGCGGGTCCTTGGGCGCGACGTAGGCGCCCTCCGGGTGGTTCAGCCAGTCGAACAGGCGGGTCAGCAGGAAGCGCATCGCCGCCCCGCGCGCCAGGGTCGGGATCGCCTGCAGCTCCGCGTCGGAGAAGCGGCGGACTTCCTGGTAGGACTGCAGCAGGGCGCGCGCCTTGGTGGCGTTGAAGTCGTTGTTGGTCTCGAAGCACCAGGCGTTCAGGCAGACCGCCAGGTCGTAGGCCAGCTGGTCGTTGCAGGCGAAATAGAAGTCGATGAAGCCCGACACCTCGCCCTGGTGGAAGAACACGTTGTCGGGGAACAGGTCGGCGTGAATCACGCCTTCCGGCAAGTCGCGCGGCCAGGCCTGTTCCAGCACGTCCAGCTCGGTCTTGAGCTCGCGCGCCAGGCCCGGCTCGACCTCGTCCGCGCGCGCGCCGCAGGCCTCCAGCAGCGGCCGCCAGCCGTCGACGCTCAGGTCGTTCGGCCGACGCAGCGGGAAGTCGCGCCCGGCCGCGTGCATCTCGCCGATCGCGCGGCCCAGCTTGCGGCAGTGGTTCACATGGATGCGCTTGGGCCACATCCCCTGCAGGAACGTCACGATCGCCGCCGGCCGGCCGCACAGCTCGCGCAGCGCCTGCCCGTCGCGCCCGTGGATCGGCGTCGGGCAGCGGATGCCGCGCCCGGCCAGATGTTCCATCAGCCCCAGGAAAAACGGCAGGTCGTCGCGCTTCACCCGCTTTTCGTACAGGGTGAGGATGTAGGTGCCGGTGGTCGTCGAGAGCAGGAAGTTGGAGTTCTCCACGCCCTCGGCGATCCCCTTCATCGAGACCACCTCGCCCAGGTCGTATTCCCGCAGAAAGGCCGCGACGTCGTCGTCGGTGACTTCGGTGTAGACGGCCATGCGTGCCCGGGGGAAGTGGGTATGGAGACGTCTGAGACGGGGGCGCGCCGGTTCCGCCGACACGCTCGGCGGAGCTCGGGGAGCCGGCTAAGGGCGCCGGCGCCTAGCGGGCGGGCGAGGCCTCGACCGGGTCGGTGTCGATGAGCGCGCGGGGCAGCTTGAACTGGATGTTCTCGTCGGTCACGCGCACCTCCTCGACGGTCACCTCGAAGCGCTCGCGGCAGGCGGCGATCACCTCGTCGACCAGGATCTCGGGGGCGCTGGCGCCGGCGGTGATGCCCAGGCTCTCGACGCCGTCCAGTTTCGACCAGTCGATGTCGCGCGCCCGCTGCACCATGAACGACGGCGCGCAGCCGCGCCGCTCGCCGACCTCGACCAGCCGCTGCGAGTTCGACGAGTTGGGCGCGCCCACCACCAGCAGCGCCTGCGCGGAACTGGCGATCGTCTTGACCGCCTCCTGCCGGTTGGTGGTGGCGTAGCAGATGTCTTCCTGCTTGGGCGTGGAGATGTTCGGGAAGCGGCGCTGCAGCACCTGCACGATGTCGGCGGTGTCGTCGACCGACAGGGTGGTCTGGGTGACGAACGCCAGGTTGTCCGGATCCTCGACCTGCAGCCGTTCGGCCTCGTCAGTGTCCTGCACCAGCTTGATCGCGCCGTCGGGCAGCTGGCCCATCGTGCCCTCGACCTCCGGGTGGCCGGCGTGGCCGATCAGGACGACGACCCGGCCCTTGCCGTGCTGGCGTTCGGCCTCCCGGTGGACCTTGGAGACCAGCGGACAGGTCGCGTCGAGGTAGAACATCTTGCGCCGCTCGGCTTCCTGCGGAACCGCCTTGGGGACGCCGTGGGCGGAGAACACCACCGGCTTGTCGACCGGCACCTCGTCCAGCTCGTCGACGAAGATCGCGCCCTTTTTCTCCAGCTGCTCGACCACGTAGCGGTTGTGTACGATCTCGTGGCGGACATAGACCGGCGCGCCGTACTTCTGCAGCGCCCGCTCGACGATGTCGATGGCGCGCTCAACGCCGGCGCAGAAGCCGCGCGGGCCGGCGAGGTAGATGGTCAGCGGCGGTTTGCTCATGGCGTGGCTGCGGTCCTCTCGGCTGCGGTCGCCGGGTCTGCGGTCGCCGGGTCTGCGGTCGCCGGGTCTGCGGTTGGGGCTATCCGGCCTGCACGTCTGCGGTCGGCGGGCCGATCGCGCGGCCGGTCGCGAGCCTTGTGCGCGCCGGGCCGCTTTCCTAAAGTCGCGCCAACGTCCGCGCGTCCGGCGTCCGGCGCCTCGGCGCATGGCTTGGGGCGTATGGCGTGGACAGTAACCCAACACCGCCGCCGGAAGGAACCCCGCATGGCCGACCGCATTCCCGCCCAGAAGGCGCCCTACCCGGTCCAGCTGGAAGCCGGCAAGACCTATGCCTGGTGCGCCTGCGGCCGGTCGGCGAACCAGCCGTTCTGCGACGGCTCGCATTCCGGAACTGGCCTGGCGCCCAAGGTGTTCAAGGCCGAGCAGAGCCGCACGGCCGCGCTGTGCGGCTGCAAGCAGTCCGGCGACGAGCCGTTCTGCGACGGGACGCATGCCAAGCTGTAAGGTCCGCTGGATCCGGCCAGCCGCGCCGCGACTCAGGCGCGCCGCCCCATTTTCCGCATTCTGACGAGAGGTCGACTGCGCGTGCCGCGCTTCATCCCCCGCCGCCCCGGTGCCGCCCCGGCGCTCGCCGGCCTTGCCGCCCTGCTCGCTCTCGCCGGCTGTGCCAGCGACGACCAGCCCGCGCGGCTGGTCTGCCCGCCCGCCGTGATCCCGCAGGAAAGTTCCCAGTTGATCGCCTTCCAGGGCGGCGGGCGCGACCTGACCGATGTGCGCTTCGATTTGCAGGTGAGCGACGTCGCGCTGACCTGCGAATTGGAGCGCGACGACGATGCGCGCACGCTGGAGACCGAGCTCGGCGTGCGCTTCACCGCCGAGAAGGGCCCCGCGAACACCGAAGGGGTCGCCAGCGGCCGGTACTTCGTCGCCGTCGTCGGGCCCGACGGCAAGGTCTTGAAGCGGCGGAGCTTCGACATCGAGCTCGAGCTGCCGGGCAACCAGACCCGGGTCGCCGCGGCGCAGTACCTGTCGCCCACGATCCCGGTCGCCGATGGCGCGGCGACCGACGCCTATACGATCTACGTCGGGCTGGTGCTGACGCCCGCGCAGCTGCGCTACAACCGCGCCAACCTGGGCGGATGACCGCGCCGGCGACTCGGCCGGCCGGCGCGGCCGACCGGCCATTGTTGCGCGCAGGCAACACGGTTGTGTCAATCGCGGGACCCGTACCGGCTGGTCTTTATTCGGGCAGTTTTCTATGGTGGCCTTCCGATCGTGCTTAACCGCCGCGCTGGTATTCCTGGACGAAGCCGCGCGCAGCGGCTTACAAATCGCACCGTCAGCAACAACATCTGCCTAGAACGAAGGGGGTTAAAGAGATGACGTTCCGTATCGCCAAGACGCTCGGCATCGTGGCCGTCCCGGCGCTGCTCGCGGCCGGCTGCGCCCAGACCAACGAGGACCTGATGTCCCAGGTCGAGAGCAACACCCAGACCGCGCAGAGCGCGCAGCAAACCGCGCAGCAGGCGCTGGAAGAGGCCCGCGCCGCCCGCGAGGCCGCGGAGCAGGCCCAGCAGAACGCCGAGCAGGCCCAGCGCGCCGCCGAGGCCGCGAACGAGAAGACCCAGCGGATGATGCAGAAGTCGATGCAGAAATAAGCATCGACCCGCACAGCGGACAACGCCCGTCTTTGTTGGCGGACGTGAGATGAACAGGCCGTACCGGTTCAATTCGGTACGGCCTGTTCTTTTTATGGGCGTGTCGAACGCGGCGTGTCGAACGCGGCGCGTCGATCGCGGCGTCGAAGTTCGCCGGGCCTGGGCGGCGCGACAGCGGCACACCCTGAGCGGCTGTTCATGCCCGTGCGACCGAACGGCTGCGACCGAACGCCTGCGGCCGGGCGGTTAGGCCCCTACCCGACCGCGACCGGATGCACCGGCTCATGGCGGCCGTGCAGCTGGACCGGGTCGAGGGCACGTAGCTGGGCGCCGTCGGGGACCGCCCCGCCGGCGGCCTCGATCGTGGCGCGGCTGGCCAGCACGGTGGTGCCGGCCTGGACGTTGAGCCGCTCCAGCCGGGCGGCAACGTTCACCGCGTCGCCGTAGACGGTGTAGCTCAACCGGTCCTGACAGCCGACCGAGCCGGCGACGACCGAGCCCGTGTGCACCCCGATCCGGGTGGTCAGGTGCACGCCGTCGGCGACTTCCCGGGCGGCCAGCCGGGCCTGGATCTCCAGCGCCGCGCGCAGCGCCCGGGCGGCGTGGTCGTGCTGTTCGACCGGCACGTTGAACGCCGCGTGCACGCCGTCGCCGATGAAGTTGACGATGGTGCCGCCGTGCTGGGTGATCGGCTCGGCGACCAGTTCGAAGTACGCGTTCAGCAGCTTGATCGTTGCGTCCGGCGTCATCCGCTCGGCGAGCGCGGAGAAGCCGGCGATGTCGGTGAACAGGATCGTCGCGGTGCGGGTTTCGCCAGCGATCCGGCCGTCGGTGCCCTGGGCGATCAGCGTTTCGGCGACTGGCTGGGTGACGTACTTGCCGAACATGTCCTCGATCCGGCGGCGTTCGCGCAGGCCGGCGACCATGGCGTTGAACGGCCGGCTCAGGCTGCCCAGCTCGTCGTCCGATACCGCGGGCAGCCGGACTTCCAGGTCGCCCGCCTGAACCGCGCGGAAGCCGGCCACCAGCTGGTCGACCGGGCGCAGCAGGGTGCGCAGCACGAACACCCCGGCGATCGTCGCCGCCACCAAACTGCCGATCATGTCGAGCGCGACCGCACCCTCGGTGTCCAGCCCCTGCGCCGCGCGCACGTGCGCGAGCAGCGAGACGTCGAGCAGCACCAGCGCGGTCGGCACCACCGCGAGCGCGAGCGCGACCAGCCCGAGCTTGGCCGGCAGGGTACCGGTCGGCCCCGGCACGGCGCGTGCGTCGAGGCCCAGCGCCCGGCGCCCCTCCGCCGCCGCGTCGCTGGCCGCGAAGAAGGCGTAGAAGCCGAAGTAGAACAGGTAGACGAAGCTGAACCAGCAGGTCGCCAGCAGGCGCACGTCCGGGTCGACCGCGCGGAACGCCGCGGGATCGCGCACGAACACGCCGGACAAGAATACGGCCGTGCAGTAGGCGAGGGTGACCAGGGCGACCCAGCCGACCGACAGCGCCGGCAGCCGGTCCAGCCGGGCCTGCGCGCGGCCGCGATCCGCCGGATCACCGGTTCGAAGCGCCCGGGCGATCGGCCGGGCGATCGCCATCGCGCCCAGCAGGTTGAGCGCGATCAGGAAGCCGACGTTCCAGGCGATCGCCAGGCCCCAGGCCTCAAGGTTGCCGGAGACCAGAATGAAGGCGCCCGTGAAGCCGAGGTCGACGAGCGCCGTGCCCGCCATCAGCAGGAGGTAACGCGGCCACATGGGAGATCGGGCCCTTCGGCCACAGAAGACATCAACGGGGTCTGCCGCGTCGATACGCAGACGCGGTAAGATCCGTTCAGTCGGGACCCGGCCGCGCCAGGGCCACGTTGACGGCCTCGACGTCGGCGTCGGGGATCACCCGCTGGGCGATCGTCTGCCGGCGCAGGCTGGCGTCGTCGAACGCGCGCAGGCCGTTGTGCTGCATCAGCCCGCGCAGCTTGCGCACGTAGGTCTGGCCTTCCTCGGAATACTTGGTCAGCGTGCCGGCCAGCTGGTAGCCGTCGATCCGGCGGTCCTGCGCGCGCATCCGCGCGCGCTGCTGACGAAGGCTGGCGTAGGCGCCGGTGGTGTTCAGGTTGCGCACGTACGCCTCGACCGACTGCAGCAGGCTGTCGAACGCGCGGACTTTGAAGCCCTCGGCCCGCTGCGGGTCCATGCCCGGCGTGTCCGCGCTCCAGGTGCGCTGGCCGAACAGGGCGTTGCCCTTGCGGGCGAAGCGGGAGGTGCCCCAGCCGCTTTCCAGGATCGACTGCGTGATCGCCAGCGACGGCGGCACCACGTCGGCGCGGATCAGCAGCTGGTCGAAATCGATCGCCGCCGGCTTGTCCGCCTCGACCCGGTACTTGGCCGCCGTCGCCATCAGCCAGCTCCGCTCCCGCGGGTTCAGCCGGTCAAGGCGGTTGCGCAGGCTGCGGATCCGCTCGCGCTCGGCCAGTACGCGTTCGTTCGCCTTCAGCACCAGCGGCAGCATCAGGCGGACGAACAGCTGCTTTTTCGCCTCGACGGGCGCGAAGTCCCGCAGGCCCTCCGGCAGGTCCTCGACGTAGACGCGCGGCACTTCCGGGCCGCCCTCGCGGACGCCGTCGACGTGGTAGTTCATGCTGGCGAAGTACCTGGCGAGCGGCTGCGGGCCGTCCGGCAGGCGGACCACCGCCCAGGTCTGGCCTTCCGCGTTCGCCGTCCGGCGGGCCAGCCCCTCGGCGTCGAGCAGGTCGGCGATCTGCGGGCTGTATTCCACGCTGGCATTGCGCGTCACCGGCCCGCCCAGGATCACCGTCACCGCCATGGCGCACGCCGCCAGCACCGCCAGCGCCAGCACCGCGCGCTCGCGCTTCGGCCCGACGATCGCCCGCACCAGGCTCTTCGCCCCGGTTGGGCCGGGGGACTTCGACGCGTCCGCGCCGCGGGTTCGAGGACCGGTTGGGCCTGCGGGATCGCTCATCTGACGTTTGCCTCCTGCTAGGCGGACCGCGGGATCGGCGGATCCGTGGGCACGCGGAACGAGGCTGGCCAACCTGGCCGGCTTCGTCCGGATTTAAGGATCGGCGGGCCGCGCAACGGGCGCGGCGCCGAGAGCGACATGCCTGAACGCCGGTTCGGCCTTTTGGCTGACTTTCGCTCTCACGTCTCCATATGCGGACGCGGTTGAGCCGAGAGGGGGATCACCTGTCGGCACCTTGTCTTGGGACGCCCGTTCAGCATGTCGGGCGGGCGTACAGGTTGCAACCTTTTGGATTCGCCGCACTTTCCCCGCAAACGCCAGCGCGTGCAGCGAAAAAACCTGCCGAAACCGGTCGTTAGCCCGGACCGCTCAGACGGTTTCGGCCAAGCCGTTACGAGTGCGGAACGAATTCGCGGGCGGTTCAGACGATACTGGCGATGTCCGAATCGCTCAGGTTGCCCGGCACCACGGTCATCGGGATTCGCAGCTTGCCGACCAGCTTGCCGGTCAAGGCGGAGATCAGCGGACCCGGCCCGCCCTGGCCGGTGGAGGCGCCCAGCACCAGGATCGAAATCGCCGGTTCTTCCTGAATCAGGCGGATCAGTTCGTCGTGCCGCTGGCCTTCGCGCAGGAACAGGATCGGGGTGCTTCCGGACCAGTCCTGCGCCTTGGCGGCGTAGCGCTGCAGCAGCTTCTCCGCTTCGGCGCGGGATTCCTGCCGCATCAGATCCCCGACCGCCATCCAGTTCTGGAAGTCGTTCGGCTCCAGCACGTGCAGCAGCGCGACGCGCCCGCCGGTGTGCGCGGCCCGGCCGCAGGCGAAGCGCAGCGCGACCTCCATCTCCTCGGTGTCGTCGACCACGACCAGGAAGACCCGGCGTTCACTGCCGGTCGTGGCGCTCGGATAGTCGGCGAACGATTTTTCGGAGGGGTCGGCGCTCATCGGGCGGAACTCACGGTTTGGCCCAAAGCGGGCGGGGCCAGCGGGATCGGACCCGTCGGTGTCGGGTGCGGGCGGACCGGGCCGGTGCGGCGACCCCGCTCAGGCTTTCCGGAACAGGGCATAGCCGCCCCATCCTGCCAGCAGCGCGACGATGATCGCAACGAGCCCGTAAAGCGCCGCATACTCATAGGCGAATCGGGTGAGCGTTGCCTCGACGCCCACCTTGGAGACGATCAGGGGCGTGGTCTGCGCGCTCACCACCTGACCGTCGCGCAGCAGATACGTCTCCACCTGATAGCTGCCGGTGGGCACGTTGGCGGGGAAATAGACCTCCGTGCGGAACAGCCGCGCGCCCAGGAAGACGACCGGCCGGACGCTGGCCGAATACAGGCCCTTGCGCTGCTTGGCACGGATCAGCGCGTCGCGCCACTCCTGAGCGACGTTGGGGCTGGCCTTGGCCGGCGGCAGGGAGATGTTGAGCGCGTCCAGGCCGATGCCGTTGCGCTGGCGCAACTGCGGGGGGGCGAGCTGGCTGAGCGGTGCGCTCGCCGCCACGGCGTAGAAGCTGGGCACCCGCTCGAAAGTCATCGACGCGGTGTTCATCCAGATCCCGACCACCCGCGACTTGCGGCGCATCGTGACCGGGGTCGACGGGCCGCGCACGACCACCGCGACCTCGCCCGGCGAACTGCCGTCGGCCGGCTGCCCGACCGCGCCGAACAGCAGCACCTCGGTCCCGGTGAAGCCCGTGGTGATCGCCACCAGGTGCTTCGACAGGTCGGCGACCAGATCCTGGCTGTGGCCGCGCTCCGCCGGCACGCCCGAGAGCACGACGGCGCCCAGCAGAACGGTGGCGAGCGGCTGCAGGCGCCGGCGCAACCATGTGATTGCCCGGTGCGCGCTCATGCCCCGACCCCGATCGAATAGACGTCGGCGGGGACGCTGACCAGCTCGTAGAGCAGCCGCAGCGCCACGCCGATCACCAGCACGCCGAGCAGGATGCGCAGCGTTTCGCCCGGCAGGCGGCTGCCCACGCGGCTGCCGTACTGCGCGCCGACCACCCCGCCCAGCAGCAGCATCAGCGCCAGCACGACGTCGACCGTCTGGTTCTGCACGGCCTGCAGGAAGGTGACGTTGGCGGCGACGAAGATGATCTGGAACAGCGACGTGCCGATCACCACGCTGGTCGGCATGCCCAAGAGGTAAATCATCGCCGGCACCAGCACGAAGCCGCCGCCCACGCCCATGATCGCGGACAGCACGCCCACGCCGAAGCCGATCCCGAGCGGCAGCAGCGCCGACATGTACAGCCGCGAGCGGTGGAAGCGCATCTTGAACGGCAGGCCGTGCGCCCAGTTGTGCTGGTGCAGCTTGCGCGCCGGCAGCTTGCGGCTGGTGCGCAGGAACGCCGCCACGCCCTCCCAGGTCATCAGCACGCCCACCGTGCCGAGGACGAGCACGTAGGACAGGTTAATCACCAGATCGATCTGGCCGATCTCGCTCAGCAGCTTGAACAGGCTGACGCCGGAGGTCGAGCCGGCCAGACCGCCGACCAGCAGCACCGTCCCCATCTTGACGTCGACGTTGCCGCGGCGGAAATGCGCCAGCACGCCGGAGATCGAGGAGGCGACGACGTTGTTCGCCTGGGTCGCCACCGCGACCGGCGGCGGCACGCCGATGAAGATCAAAAGCGGGGTCATCAGGAACCCGCCGCCCACGCCGAACAGGCCCGACAGAAAACCGATCACCCCGCCCAGGCCGAGCAGCAGGAACACGTCCAGCGACAACTCGGCGATCGGCAGGTAGATTTGCATCGCGTAATCGGGTGCAACCGCGGATGTGATGGACGTCGGGCAGGGCGGCGCGCCGCCCGGCTCGCGTCGGGCGGGCATCCGCGATGGACGGCATGGCGACCACCCTACTGCCGCACCGCCCCAGGCGCAAACGCTGGGCGGACGCCGCTTGTTGCGGGCGCGAATGTGACGGGACCGCGATCCGGACCGCGGTCACGCGGCCTGTCCCCTCGCGTCCCGTTGCTCTAACTTCTTGAAGAAAGCGCACGAGGCTGAAAGGCGGGTCTACCCTTCGGCCTCGTGCCCAAGAGCAAGATGCTGCAAGGTGAAGCCACCTTCCAGCTGAATCTTGCTCTCTCTTCAAGCCGTTAGAGCAAAATTCACGATGAAGGTCGACTCGACCTTCATCGATTTTGCTCTAGTCCAGCAGGAAGCCCACGGCCTGCTTGGCTTCCTTCAGCACCGGCTGGGCGATCTCGGCGGCGCGGTCGGCGCCGTCGGCGAGGATCCGGTCGATCTCCGCCGGGTCGTTGCGCAGGCGGGTCATCTCCTGACCCATCGGTCCGAGCTTCTCGACCGCGAGCTCGGCCAGCTGCGGCTTGAAGCCGCCGAAGCCCTGCCCCTCGAAGCGCTGCAGCACCTCGCGCCAGCTCTCGTTGGCGAGCGCGGCGTAGATGCCGAGCAGGTTGAAGCACTCCGGCCGGCTCTTGCGGGTGTGCTCCGGCAGGTCGCCGGACTCGTCGAGCACGTCCGGGCCGGGCAGCATGTCCGGATCGGTGCGGGCGCGCTTGATCTTGTCGGCGATCGTGTCGCGGTCGTCCGACAGATTGATCCGGGTCATGTCCGAGGTGTCGGACTTGGACATCTTCTTCGACCCGTCGCGCAGGCTCATCACCCGCGCGGCCGCTCCCATGATGATCGGCTCCGGCAGCGGGAAGACGCCGTTCTCGTCGCCGCCGCGATAGTCGTAGTTGAACTTCTGCGCGGTGTTGCGGGCGAACTCCAGGTGCTGCTTCTGGTCGTCGCCCACGGGCACGTGGGTCGCCTTGTAGGCCAGGATGTCGGCGGCCATCAGGGCGGGGTAGATATACAGCCCGGCGCTCGCCTGCTCGCGGTGCTTGCCGGCCTTTTCCTTGAACTGGGTCATCCGGTTCAGCCAGCCGATCCGCGCCACGCAGTTGAAGATCCAGGCAAGCTCGGCGTGGGCGGACACGCGCGACTGGTTGAAGATGATGCTCTTCTTGGGATCGATCCCGGCGGCGAGGTAAGCGGCGGCGACCTCGCGGGTGTTCGGGCCGAGCGCGCTCGGCTCCTGCCAGACGGTGATCGCGTGCAGGTCGACGATGCAGTAGATCGCCTCGGCCTCGTGCTGCAGATCGACGAAGTTCCGGATCGCGCCCAGGTAGTTGCCGAGGTGCAGGGCGCCCGTCGGCTGCACGCCGGAGAAGATGCGCTTCATCGCTGGAAATGCCCGCTTGTCCTAGGGGTTGAGCCGCGCTGCGGTTATGGCCGCGCGCACCCACCCGGTCAAGCCAACGGACGTGCGTGATCGAGGCTCACCACCAAGACACCAAGGAAGGCTTTTTACCACAGAGGGCACGGAGGACACTGAGGGGACGGTGGCGCGTCCATCAGCCCGCCCCCAGCGTTTGACAGCGGTGACGCAAGTTCTCTTGCGCGCGCCGCGCGCGATCCTTTCTCCTCCGTGCCCTCTGTGTCCTCTGTGGTGAAATCTGCTCTCTTGGTGTCTTGGTGGTGAACCCCGTTACTCTGCCACCCGGCGCTGGCGGAAGACGCTGGCGATTTCGCGCACGTCGGCCGCGCGGGTCACCACGGCGAAGCCGAAGTAGACCGCCATGCCGCCGAGCACGAGCGCGGCCAGCGCGCCGGCCCGCGCGGCCAGTCCGCCGGTCAGCCAGGGCATCGCGAAGGACTGGCCGGCGACCAGCACCCCGCCCATCAGCAGGCTGGCGAGCGCGATCCGCGGCAGCCGGCTCTTCAGGCGCATGTCGGCGACCAGGAAGCGCGCGCGCCGGAGCCAGAGCGCGAGCAGGCCGGCGTTCACCCAGGCGGCGACGGCGGTGGCGAGCGCGATCCCGACGAAGCCGATCCAATAGAACAGGCCGACCGTGAGCAGGATGTTGACCCCGACCATCCAGGCCGCGGCGACGAACGGGCTCCAGGTGTCCTCCCGGGCGAAGAAGCCGGGCTGCAGGATCTTGATCAGCACGTAGGCCGGCAGACCGAGCGCGAAGGCGCCCAGCGCCCAGGCGGTCGCCACGGCGGCCTCGGCGTCGAACGCGCCGCGTTCGAACAGCACGCTCACGATCGGCCAGGGGATCGCGACCAGGGCAACGGTGGCCGGCAGGGTCAGCAGCAGGGCAAGCTCGACCCCGCGGTTCAGGCTGTCGCGCGCGGCCTGGTCCTGGCCGGCGCGCAGCTTGCGCGACAGATCGGGCAGCAGGACCACGCCGAAGGCGATCCCGATCAGCCCCAGCGGCAACTGGTACACCCGGTCGGCATAGTACAGGTAGCTGACCGCGCCCGGCTGCAGCGAGGCGACGATCGTGCCGACCAACAGGTTCAGCTGCAAGGCGCCGGCGGAGGCGACCCCGGGGCCCATCAGCCGGAGCGTGCGGCGCACGCCCGGCGTCAGGCGCGGCCATGGGAAGTCCAGCGTGATGCCCGCCCGCCGGGCCGCCCAGATCATCGCCAGGAACTGCGCAACCCCGGCCGCCGTCACCGTCCAGGCGAGCGCCGGGCCCGCCGGCGCGTCGGCCAGCGGGATCACCGCCAGCAGGGTGGCGATGAACAGGACGTTGAGCAGGATCGGCGCGGCCGCCATCGCGGCGAACCTGTAGAGCGCGTTGAGCACCCCGCCGTAAAGCGCGACCAGCGAGACGAACAGCAGGTAGGGAAACGTCAGGCGGGTCAGCAGCACCGCCTGGTCGAACTTCGCCGGGTCCTGCGCGAACCCGGGCGCCAGGAGGTGCATCAGCTGCGGCATCGCCAGCAGCGCGGCCAGGGTGAACGCCAGCAGCGCGGCCGTCAGCACGCTCAGCGTCTCCTCCGCCAGCCGCACCGCGGCGGCGCGGCCGTCCTCCTCCAGCCGGCGCGCGAACAGCGGCACGAACGCGGCCGAGAACGCGCCCTCCGCGAACAGCCGGCGGAACAAGTTGGGGAATCGGAAGGCGACGAAGAACGCGTCCGCGACCGGCCCGGTGCCGATCACCGCGGCCATCAGGATGTCGCGCACGAACCCCAGGATCCGGCTGATCCCGGTATATCCGCCGACCGTGGCGAGCGAGCGCAGGAGGGACATGGGTGGCTGGCGTCTCGTGCGGGCGTGGGCCGCCCTGATAGCCGACGCGCGCGGGGCGGCGAAAGCGCTTTGCGCCAACTTGCCTGAACAACGGGCAAGCGTGGTCACCGGCGACCTACCGGGTTTTCACGGCGCGCGCGGGCGTGCGATGTTACCGCCCGGCGAGGGGATCGCCGTCAGCCGCCCGGTCGGTCTGCGAACCGCCCGGACCACGGGGCATCGGCGTTATTTCGGGGGACTTCCGCGCAACCGTACGGGCGCCCGGGGTGGGCGTCCGCGACCGACGGGAGATCTCGGCTGATGCGTGTCTTTTCCGCGCCCGCCCTGCGCATGCCGGCGGTGCTGCTCGGCGCCGTGCTGCTCGTGTCCTGCCAGCAGATGGGCGCGGACCTGAGCCGTCTCGGCCAGGCGATCTCGGGCGGCGGCGATCCGCAGGAGCTCTACCAACAGGCCCGCGAGCTGGACGCCCAGGACCGCGACGGCGAGGCGGTACCGCTGTACCGGTCGGCCGCGCGGGCCGGCAGCGCGGAGGCGGCCTACGAACTGGGCGAAGCCTACCGCGACGGCGAAGGCGTCGCGCCCGACCTCGAAGAAGCCGCCGACTGGTTCAACCGGGCTGCCCAGCAGGGGTCGCCGCGCGGGCAGTACCTGCTGGGCCGGGCGGTCGCCGAGGGCCGCGGGGTCGAGCAGGATTCCGAGCGGGCCGCGCGCTGGTTCGCCCGCGCCGCCGCGCAGGGGTACCCGCCCGCGCAATACGCGCTCGCCCGGGCGTTCATGAACGGCGAGGGCGTGCCGGCCGATCCGCTGTGGGCCGGGCGCTGGTACGGCAAGGCCGCCCGCCGCGGCGAACCGCAGGCGCAGTTCAGCTACGGCGCGATCCTGGCCGATGGGCAGCGCGTGCCGCGTGACCGCGCGCTCGGCTACGCGTTTCTGGTCCGCGCCGCCGAAAACGGCGTCGCCGCGGCCGCGCCGCTGGCCGAGCGTGTGCGCGCCGACCTCAGCCCGAGCCAGCGCCGGGCGGCCAAGCGCCACCTGGCGCAGATCCAGGCCGCGCCGAGCGACGCGTTCGCCGATCCGCCGACCGTGCGCTACCTGCAGGCGGCACTGCGGGCGCTGGGCCACGACGCCGGCCCGATCGACGGGCTGATGGGGCCGGCGACGCGCGCGGGAATCCGGTCGTTCCAGCGCGACCAGGGCATGGCGGTCGACGGCGCGTTGACCCCGGACCTGCTGCGCGCCGTTCTGCGGGCCACCCGGGTCGCGGCGTAGCGGCCGGCGGGTTCGCCGCGCGCGATCGCACGGCGTTGGGGCGGAAATCAGCCTGCGGGCGGGTTCGCCGGTCGGGTCTTCGCGCTACGTCTCGCTCGCGGCGTCGGCGTCGGTGTCCTCGCCGTCGTCGTCCGCCGCGTCGTCGCCGTCATCGTCGTCGCCGCCGTCGTCATCGTCATCGCCGCCGTTGTCACCGTCATCGCCGCCGTCGTCACCGGCGTCTTCCTGGGCGCCCAGCGTTTCCGCCGCCTCGGCGACGGCCTCGGGGGTGGCGTCGGCGGTCGGGTCGTCCGCGCTCGGCGCCGCGTCGGGCGTGAAGCCGAGCAGGCCGTTGACCGCCTCGACCGTCGCCGCGTCGATCGTGGTGGTGGCACTGCGCGCGGCGTCCGACAGCGCGGCCGCGGCCGCTTCCGCATCGCCGTCCTCGGCCGCCTCGGCGTAGCTGCCGATCTGCCCGACCACCGACCGGTCGGAGGCGTTCGCCAGTGCCGGCTGGGCCGCGCGCGCCGCGTTCAGGCTGCCCAGGCTGGCCGCGGTTACGCCGTCATCGCGATCGCCGTCGCGGTGCCCCGCGACCTCGGCGTCCAGGCCGGTGACGGCCCCGCTGCCGCGTACGCCGCGCCGCTGCGCCCCGGTGCGTCGCCGCCGAACCCGCCGCGCTCGGCGCTCCGCCCGGGTGCTTGGCCGCCGCGACCGGGGGCGTCCCCACTTCGGCCGGGCGCGCCGGCACTGGCGGACGCGCCGTTGCCTGGCCCCCCGCCGTTGCCGTTTCCGGGTCCGCCGCCGCTTGCCCCGGCGCCATTGCCGTTGCCGCGCGCGTCGGCGGTGTTGGCGGCGGTCGGGTCGTCCAGCGTGGGCGCGACCGGGGCGGCGACCAGAGCGAACGCCATCGCCGCGGCGCGCGCCCCGGCCAGCAGACGGCGCGCGGGACGGGGCTCGGTCGTGACGGTCGGGATGCCTGTCGTGCGGGGCATGTTGCCTCCTTGGCTGAATGCGGCCTTCTAACGATGGACAGATAGCAAGGCGCGCATCACTGCGGGATGAACGCGGTGTGTCATCCGCGTGCCGAAAACCCTGGATCTAGCCTGCATGCACCGGCCCGGAGCCCGAGAGCAAAATCGATGACGGTCGGGTCGGCCTTGATCTTGCTCTAGCTAGCGCCGCGTCCGGCCGACGCCTTCTGACCGGCCTTGCCGCCGCCGGGCTGGCTTTCCAGCACCTCGCCCAGCTTCTGGCGCAGCCGGCGGAGCTTCTGCTCGCTGTCGACCTTATCGCGCAGGGCGGTCTGGACGTAGAACACGTCGACCACCCGCTCGCCGTAGGTCGAGATCTTGGCGGCGTGGATCATCAGGTCGGCCTTGGTCAGCACCTGGGTCAGCTCGTACAGCAGGCCCGGCCGGTCGCGGCCGTTGACCTCGATCACCGTGTGCTTGGCGGAGATCGTGTTGTCGATCAGCACCCGCGGCGCGACGCGGAACGAATCGTAGCGGCTGGGCAAGCCGGAGCGCTGCTTCTCCAGCTCCTGCATCGGGCGGATCCGGCCGGCCAGGGTGCGTTCGATCACGCTCGCCACCCGCGCCAGCTTGTCCGACCGGTCGAACCGGCCGCCCTGGGCGTCGCGCACCCAGAAGGTGTCGAGCGCCATGCCGTTCTTCAGCGTGAAGATGCGCGCGGCCGTGATGCTGGCGCCCGCGACCGCGAGCGCGCCCGAAATGCGCGAGAACAGGCCCGGGTGGTCGGCGGTGTAGACGGTGATCTCGGTGACCCCGCGGTAGTCGTCGATCCGGGTGTCGACGGTGAGCGCGCGCGCCTCCCGCTCGGCGGTGCGGATCATCCGGGCGTGGCGCTCGTGCGTGGCCGCGTCGCAGGACAGCCAGTAGGACGGGTAGCCGCGGTCCAGGTGCGTCTCGACCTCGGCCTCGGTCCAATCGGTCAGGCGCTGGGCCAGCTCGTCCTTCGCCTTGGCGACCCGGCGGTCGCGCGCCTCGGCGTTGAAGCCGCCGGTCAGCTCGTCCTTGGTGTTCCAGTACAGATCGCGCAGCAGCGCCGCCTTCCAGCTGTTCCAGACCCCCGGCCCGACCGAGCGGATATCGGCCACCGTCAGGCACAACAGCAGGCGCAGCCGCTCCACCGACTGCACCGTGGCGGCGAAGTCGCGGATCGTGCGCGGCTCCTCCAGGTCGCGGCGGAAGGCGACCTTGGTCATGTCCAGGTGGTGCAGGATCAGCCACTGCACCGTCTCGCTCTCCTCGTCGCTCAGGCCCAGGCGCGGGCACAGCTTGCGGGCGATCTCGGCGCCCTTCTCGCTGTGGTCCTCGGGCCGGCCCTTGGCGATGTCGTGCAGCAGCACCGCGACGTAGAGCGCCCGGCGCGACAGCAGCTTGTGCACCACCTCGCTCGCGATCGGCGCGGTCTCGACCAACGCGCCGCGCTCGATCTTGGCGAGCTCGCCGATCGCGAAGATGGTGTGTTCGTCCACCGTGTAGTGGTGGTACATGTTGTATTGCATCTGCGCGACGATGCGCCCGAAGTCGGGCAGGAAGCGGCCCAGCACGCCCGCCTCGTTGAGCCGGCGCAGCGTCGTCTCCGGGTCGTGCTGGCTGGTCAGCATCTGCAGGAACAGGCGGTTGGCCTCCGCGTCCTCGCGCAGCTTGCGGTCGATGAACTTCAGGTTCTGGGTGATCCAGCGCAGCGCGCGCGGATGGATGTCCAGGCCGCGGCGCTGCGCGACCTCGAAGATCTTCAGGATCCGCACCGGCTTGCGCTGGAACGAACCGGGCTCGGCGACCGACAGCCGCTCGCCCTCGACCTTGAAGCCCTCCAGCGTCTTGTTGCGGCCCAGCCCGGGGAGGCGCAGCAGACGGGTGCGCTTGTGCTCCGCCTCCAGCTGGGCGCAGACGATCCGGGTCAGGTCGCCGACGTCCTTGGCGACCAGGTAATAGTGCTTCATGAACCGCTCGACCGCCGCCTGGCCGGCGTGGTCGTGATAGCCCATCAAGGGCGCGATGTCCTTCTGCAGGTCGAAGGTCAGGCGCTCCTCGGGCCGGCCGGTCTGGAAGTGCAGATGGCAGCGTAGGGTCCAGAGGAACGCCTGCGCCTTGTCGAAGCGCTTGGCCTCCTCCCGGGTGAACACGTTGCGGTCGACCAGCTGGGCGGCGTTGGCGACCTGGTAGACGTACTTGGTGATCCAGAACACGGTGGACAGGTCGCGCAGGCCGCCCTTGCCCTCCTTGATGTTCGGCTCCAGGTGGTAGCGGCTGTCGCCCAGGCGCTTGTGCCGCTCGTCGCGCTCGGCGAGCTTGGCCTCGATGAATTCGGCGGCGGTCTTGGCCTGCAGCTCCTCGGCGTAGCGCTGGGTCAGCTCGTCGAACAGCGCGCGGTCGCCCCACAGCAGCCGGCTTTCCAGCAGGTTGGTGCGCACCGTCACGTCGCCCTTGGCCATGCGCAGGCAGTCGTCGACGCTGCGCGTGGCGTGGCCGACCTTGAAGCCGAGATCCCAGAGGAAATACAGCACCTCCTCGACGACCTGCTCGGTGTGCGGCGTCATCTTCCAGGGCAGCAGGAACAACAGGTCGATGTCGCTTTGCGGCGCCAGTTCGCCGCGGCCGTAGCCGCCCACCGCGGCCAGGCAGATCTTCTCCCCGGCCGACGGGTTGGCGAGCGGGTGCAGGCGCTGGGTGACGTGGCCCAGGATCGCCCCGATCAGCTCGTCCGCCAGGTAGCAGGTCGCCTGCATCACCGCCCGGCCGGTCGCGTTGTCTTCGTAGAACCGGCGGTGGATCTCGGTGCGCCCGGTCCTAAGGTGCGTCTTCAGGGTCCGCAGCACCTGCGTGCGCGTCTTCGGGTCGGCCGTGCCCTGCGGCGTGTTGCGGGCCTCCTCCGGCGGGATCGGCGGCCCGGCGATCTGCGTTAGCTCCGCTTCCAGCCGCGTGCGGTCGAGCACGGCCGTGCGGTCCGGAATGGCGTGCGCGGTCGGCGGCTCCAGCAGGTGCCGGCCGGCGGTCCCCGGCGCGCCCGGACTGCTGTCCGCGGCCGGCTCGGCGGGGCCGGCGGGTCCGGCGGGGTCGGCGCCGCGCAGGTCGCTCTCGGCGACCTCGGTCTCGGATCGGCCGGTCTGGGATCGGCCGGTCTGGGCCACCCGTTCGGGAGCGGGACTTTCGGGGCTGTTCGCCAAGGCAAATCCTCGTCGGCTGTCTCGGGCGCGCAGTATCGCACGCCGGACCGGCGCGGTCGAACCGCCGGCCCGCAGGGCGGGCCCGACTCCGGCACGCGGCACCGGTCTTGACGCACCGCAGCATGATATGAATAGACAGACCGGTCAGTCTAATTTAGGAGCGCGCGATGGCGACGGCGAAACGCGACCTGCTGCTGGAAACCGCGGAGCGCCTGTTCTACGCGGAGGGCTTTCACGCCACCGGGATCGACCGGATCGTGCAGGCCGCCGGCGTGGTGCGGATGACGCTCTACAACCATTTCCGCTCGAAGAACGCGCTGGTCGCCGCGGTGCTGGCGCGCCGGCAGGCGCGCTTCCTGGCCGAGGTTGACGCGGCCATTGAGAACGCCCCGCCTGGCCGGGCGACCTGGGCGCTGGTGCAGGCGCACGGGGCGTGGCTCGCCACCGTCAGCCCGCACGGCTGCTTCCTGATGAAGGCGGCCGGCGAGTTCGCCGAGCACGCGCCGGAGATCCGCGACCAGGCGCTCGCCGCCAAGCGGGAACTCGGCGGTCGGCTGGCCGACGCGCTCGCCCGCGACGGCTACCCGGACGACGGCGATCTGGCGGCACGGCTGATGCTGGTGCTGGAAGGGGCCAACAGCAGCGTGCCGCTGTTCGGCGCCGAGGCCACCCTGCGCCACGTCCGCGCAAGCATCGCGGCCCTGCTGGCCACCCCCGACGACGACGCGCCCGACCACGGCGCCCCCGAGACAGAAGCCCCCGACCACACACCGCATAAGGAGGCGCCATGACCCGCCGCCCCGCGCTCGCCATGGCCCTGCTCGGCAGCGGCCTGATCGCCGTTACCTACGGCCTGGCGCGCTTCGCCTTCGGCCTGTTCCTGCCGTCGATCCGGCAGGATATGGCGATCAGCCCCGAACTGGCCGGCGTCATCGGGTCGATCCCGTTCGCGAGCTTCGTCGGCGCGATCCTGCTGGGTCCGCCGCTGGTCCGGCGGGTCGGCGCCAAGCTGGGCGGCGTCACGGCGATCGCGCTCGCGCTCGCGGGGCTGGCGACGATCGCCACCGCGCCCGGCCCCTGGATGCTGGCGCTGGGGGTGGCGGTGTGCGGCGTGGCGACCGGCCTGTCGACGCCGTCGATGGCGGCGGCGGTGCACCGGGTGGTGCCGAAGGTCCAGCGCGGCCGGGTCAACGCCGCCGTCAACGCCGGGACCAGCATCGGCGTCGCGCTCGCCGGGCCGGCGGTGCTGCTGTTCGCCGACGCCTGGCGGCCGGCCTACCTCGGCTTCGCCGGGCTGGCCGCGGTCGGCGTGCTGGCCGCGGCGGTGTTCCTGCCGGCGCATGCCCGCCCGGCGCAGGACGCGCGCCCGGCGCAGGACCCGCGCGAGGTCCCCGGCCCGACCCGCCGGCAATGGGCCGATATGACCTGCCTGTCCGCGCTCGCCGCGGCGACCGGCTTCGTCAGCGCGCTCTACTGGGTGTTCGCGCCCGACTTCGCGGTCCAGGCGGGCGGCCTGGGGGCGCGCGAAAGCGCGCTGATGTGGCTCGCCGTCGGGCTGGGCGGCGTGGCCGGAGGGGCGGCCGGCGACCTGATCGCCAAGCACGGGCCGGCCAGCAGCCACGCCTTCGCCACCGCCGCGATGGCCGCGTCGCTCACCCTGCTGGCGGCCGACCCGGGGCAGCTCGCGCTGGTGCTGGTCTCCGCGGCGGCGTTCGGCGCCGCCTACATGACCCTGACCGGCCTCTACCTGATCGGCGGGACCGAGATCATGGCCGACCACCCGGCGCTGGGCTCGGTGATGCCGTTCCTCGCGGTCGCGGCCGGCCAGGTCGCCGGCTCCTCGGCGAGCGGCTGGATGATCGCCCAGGCCGGCCACGGCACCGCATTCGGCAGCTTCGCCGCGCTCGGGCTGGGCGTGGCGCTGGTCTCGCTCTGGCTGACCCGCGCGGGTCAGGCAGCCCCCGCGGAGGAAGGCTGAGCGCCCGCCGCCCCACGGATCCTCCCCGGCCGTTCGCGCGTTTTCGAGTGGCCTGCTTCGCGCGGCCCCCGCGCCATCGGCAGGGTTTGCCGCGCCAGCGGCAAACCGCCGAACCGGCCGCGCCGGGCCAAGACGGCGTCGTGGCGGCGTGCCGCTCGAACGGCTGCGGGCAACCTCCTCACCCTGGCCCTGTCCTCCCAGTGGCGGAGAGGGGACCCGCTGCGATGCGCGTTCCACGGCCGTAACGTTGGGGGCACGGCGCGAAGTCCCCTCTCCGCCCCTGGGGGAGAGGGAGGGGCCCGCGCGGCGTTAGCCGCGTGGGAGGGAGAGGTGGTTGGCACGGCGTTCGCGGAAACGGCCGCCGTGCCGCCGGTGACACGGCGGGTTGCTGCGCGAACCCACCCTACGAACGGTGCCTAGCTCCCGCCGGCCAACCCCCGCAGCTCGTACACCAACTCCAGCGCCTGCTTCGGCGTCAGCTCGTCCGGGTTCACTTCCGCCAGGCGCTGCTCGACCGCGCTCGGCCCGTGTCCCTCGGCCTGCTTCGCCGCCGGCTGCGTCTTCTCCGCCATCGCGGCGAACAGCGGCAGGTCGTCGGCGAGGCGTTGCAGGGTGCCGGCCTGTTCGCCCTTCTCCAGCGTCTCCAGCACCTCTTCCGCGCGCCGGATCGCGGCGTCGGGCATCCCGGCGAGCCTCGCCACGTGGATGCCGTAGGAGCGGTCGGCCGCGCCCGGGGCGACCTCGTGCAGGAACACGACCTCGTCCTGCCATTCCTTGACCCGCATGGTGTGGCAGGCGAGCGCGGAGAGCCGGCCCTGCAGGCTGGTCAGCTCGTGGTAGTGGGTGGCGAACAGCCCGCGGCAGCGGTTCATGTCGTGCAGGTGCTCGACGCACGCCCAGGCGAGCGAGAGCCCGTCGAAGGTGGCGGTGCCGCGGCCGATCTCGTCCAGGATCACGAGCGCGCGCGGGCCCGCCTGGTTCAGGATCGCCGCCGCCTCGACCATCTCGACCATGAAGGTGGAGCGCCCGCGCGCCAGATCGTCCGCCGCGCCGACGCGCGAGAACAGCCGGTCGACCACGCCCAGCTCCGCCCGGTCGGCCGGAACGAAGCTGCCCATCTGCGCCAGCACCGCGATCAGCGCGTTCTGGCGCAGGAAGGTCGACTTGCCGGCCATGTTCGGGCCGGTGACCAGCCACAGCCGGCTGTCGTCCGACAGGTCGCAGTCGTTGGCGACGAACGGGCCTTCGTCCTGCTTTCGTAAGGCGGCCTCGACCACCGGATGGCGGCCCTGGTCGACCGCGAAGCGGGTGTCGTCGGTGACCTTGGGGCGGGTCCAGCGCTGCTCGTCGGCGAGTTCGGCGAGCGCGCTCGCGACGTCGATCTCCGCCAGCGCCCGGGCGGCCCGGTCGATCTCGCGCGCCTCGGCCGTCGCCGCCGCGACCAGCTCCTGGAACAGCTGCTGCTCGATCGCGAGCGCGCGGTCGCCCGCCTGGGCGATCCGCTGCTCCAGGTCGGCCAGCTCGGTCGTGGTGTAGCGCACCGCGTTGGCGAGCGTCTGGCGGTGGATGAACGGCCCGTCGGCGGGCAGCTGCTCGGCCTGCCTGGGCGTGACCTCGACGTAGTAGCCGAGCACCTGGTTGTGCCGGATCTTGAGCGCGGAGAGGCCGGTCTGCTGCTGGTAGGTCGCCTGCAGGTTGGCGATCAGCCGCCGGCTCTCGTCGCGCAGCTTGCGCTGCTCGTCCAATTCCGGCGCGAAGCCCTGGGCGATCACCCCGCCGTCGCGCGCCAGGGTCGGCAGGTCGGGGGCGAGCGCCTGGGCGAGCCGGTCGGTGAGCGCCGCGTGGTCGCCCAGCTCGCCGGCCGCCCGGGTCAGCAGCTCCGGCGCGCCGGCGACGCCCGACGCGCCGGTCTCGAACGCCTGGCTCAGGACGCCGCGGATGCCGGCCGCCTGGGTCAAGCCGTCGCGCAAGGCCGCCAGGTCGCGCGGCCCGCCGCGGCCGACCGTGAGCCTGGACAGCGCGCGCTCCACGTCCGGGGTGTGCTTGAGCCGCTGGCGCAGCTCGCCGCGCGTCGCCGGCGCGTCCGCCAGCGCCTGCACGCCGTCCAGCCGGCGGGCGATCTCGGCCGTGTCGGTCAGCGGCGCGGACAGGCGCTGGCTCAACAGGCGCGCGCCGGGGCCGGTCACGGTGCGGTCGATGGTGGCGAGCAGCGTACCCTGCCGGCCGCCGGAGAGCGCGTGGGTCAGCTCCAGGTTGCGCCGGGTCGCCTGGTCGATCTCCATGACCGCGCCCTCGGCCAGCCGCCGCGGCGGGCGCAGGTAGGGCAAGGCGCCCTTCTGGGTCAGCGCGACGTAGTCGACCAGCGCGCCGGCGGCCGCCGTCTCACCCCGCGTGAACGCGCCGAACGCCTCCAGCGCCTGCACCTCGAAGGCGTCCTCCAGGCGCTTGCGGGCGTTCTGGCTGTCGAACCGGCTGCCCGGCAGCGGGGTCAGCAGCGCCTGCCAGGGTTGCAGCGCCTGCTTGATCTCCGGGCGCGCCAACAGGCGTTCGGAGACCAGCAGCTCGCCCGGGTTCAGGCGGGCGAGCGCGGCCGGCAGGCCTTCCGCCGCCGCCGGCTGGGCCTGCAGGTCGCCTGTGGAGACGTCGACCCAGGCGAGACCGAGCGCGCCGCCGACTTCCGCCACCGCCGTCAGGTAGTTGTGCCGGCGGGCGTCCAGCAGCTCGTCCTCGGTGAGCGTGCCGGGGGTGACCAGGCGCACCACCTCGCGCTTGACCAGGGCCTTGTGGCCGCCGCGCTTCTTGGCGCTCGCCGGGTCCTCCATCTGCTCGCAGATCGCGACCTTGAAGCCCTCCCGGATCAGCCGGGACAGGTAGGCCTCGGCGGCGTGCACCGGCACGCCCGCCATCGGGATCTCCTCGCCCTTGTGCTGGCCGCGCCGGGTCAGGGTGATGTCCAGCGCTTCAGCGGCCTGCCGGGCGTCGTCGAAGAACAGCTCGTAGAAATCGCCCATCCGGTAGAACAGCAGGCATTCCGGATGCTGGCGCTTGACCGCCAGGTACTGCGCCATCATCGGGGTGGCGGCGGCGCTGTCCTTGGCGGGGGCGGCCTGGGTCGCCTCGGCGGACTCCTGCGCGGGGGCGGCGGTGCTGTCGGTCAAGAAGGGTTGGGCCTGCGCTAGATCGGGATGTGAAAACCGGCCCGCAATCTAGCACGCGCGGGCACGTCGGCGCCACGCAACGCACCTCTTGGTCCGCGGGCGGGTCACGGGCTAAACAGAGAGGCGCGACCCGAACCGGAGCAAGTCTGCACAACGCTTCGGCGGGTTCCCTCTCCTCCAGCGGGAGGAGGGTCAGGGTAAGGAGGCGCCACGGGTCGGCAATGCCCCGAGCTACCTCCTCTCCCTAGCCCTCTCCTCCCATGTGGAGGAGAGGGGATTCTGGCCCCAGCGACCAAGAGCACGAGGACCCCCGTGGCCGAGAACGAGACCCCCAGCGCCTACGGCAAGCACCCGGACACGACCGGCCACACCATCGAGGTCGTCGGCTGGTTCGAGACCCGCGAGAGCTTCAAGGCGGCGGTCAAGGACCTGCGCGCCGCCGGCTTCCAGCACGCCGACCTGTCGGTTCTGGACACCCACGAATCGATCTCCGCCGCCGACAGCCCGGGCGAGGTGTTCCGCGAGACGATGAGCGGCCTGGTCGACGAGGCGAACTACATCGGCCCGATCGCCGCGGCGGGCTTCATCGCGGTCGCCGCCGGGCCGGTCGGCGCGCTGGTCTCGGGGGCGATCGGCGCCGGGCTCACCGGCTATGCGATCGGCGACCTGCTGCGCGACATCCGCGCCACCCCGCACACCGAGGAGTTCGCCCGCGCCGCGGAGAACGGCGCGATCCTGCTCTGGGTCCGCGCGGAGGACCCGGCGACGCAGGCCAAGGCGGTGGAACTCCTGGAACAGCACGGCGCGTACTCCGTGCACACCCACGAGCGGCCGAAGCGCGAGGCGGAAGGCGACCAGTAAGCGCGCGCTACGAGCATCCCGGCGGGTCCCCTCTCCCCAGCGCGGGAGCGGGACAGGGTGAGGGCGACTCGCGGGGGCGCCAACCTCACCCTCCCACGCGCCATCCGGCGCGCCGGCCCCTGCCGCTCCCGTCAAGGGAGAGGGGACGCGCGGCGCCATCGCGCGCCCTTGCCGGAGCATCCCGGCGGTGTCTACGATCCCCCGTCCAACCTGATCTCCGCGACAAGGCCCGCGCGCGGCGGCTGACCAGCCGGCACCCAAAACCGCGCACAATAGAGGCCAACGCGATCCCTGGGGAGCCCACGAAGACTTTTCATGACCAACAACAAGGCGCGCATCACCGAGGAGGAGGCGCTGGCGCTGCACGCGCGCGAGCGTCGCGGCAAGCTGGAGATCCGCGCGACCAAGCCGCTGACCACCCAGCGCGACCTGTCGCTCGCCTATTCGCCCGGCGTCGCCTAT
Organism: Rhodovibrio sodomensis; assembly: GCF_016583645.1. Taxonomy (GTDB): domain Bacteria; phylum Pseudomonadota; class Alphaproteobacteria; order Kiloniellales; family Rhodovibrionaceae; genus Rhodovibrio; species Rhodovibrio sodomensis. The sequence goes on from NZ_NRRL01000007.1 coordinate 75,305, forward strand.
CCCTGCCTGAAGATCCAACAGGACCCGCAGGCGGCCTACGACTACACCGCCAAGGGCAACGAGGTCGCGATCGTCTCCAACGGCACGGCGGTGCTCGGCCTGGGCAACCTGGGCGCCGCGGCGTCCAAGCCGGTGATGGAGGGCAAGGCGGTCCTGTTCAAGCGGTTCGCCGACATCGACGGCATCGACCTGCAGGTCGACACCGAGGACGTCGACGAGTTCGTCAATTGCGTGCGCTTCCTGGGCGCCACCTTCGGCGGCATCAACCTGGAGGACATCAAGGCGCCCGAGTGCTTCATGATCGAGCAGCGGCTGAAGGAGCTGCTCGACGTGCCGGTGTTCCACGACGACCAGCACGGCACCGCGATCATCGCGGGCGCCGGCATCATCAACGGCTGCCACCTGACCGGCCGGCGGATCGAGGACCTGACGATCGTCATCAACGGCGCCGGATCGGCCGGGATCGCCTGCGCCGATCTGATGAAGGCGATGGGCGTGCGCCACGACAACGTGCTGCTGTGCGACACCCGCGGGGTGGTCTACCAGGGCCGCACGGAAGGCATGAACCAGTGGAAGTCGGCGCACGCCGTGCCGACCGAGCGGCGCACCCTGGCCGACGCGCTGGCGGGCGCGGACGTGTTCCTGGGCCTGTCGGTCAAGGGCGCGGTCGACCAGGCGATGGTGGGGGCGATGGCCGACCGGCCGCTGATCTTCGCCATGGCCAACCCGGACCCCGAGATCACGCCGGAGGCGGTCCGCGAGGTGCTGCCCGAGGCGATCATCGCCACCGGGCGCAGCGACTACCCCAACCAGGTCAACAACGTCCTGGGCTTCCCCTACATCTTCCGCGGCGCGCTCGACGTGCGGGCGACCACCATCAACATGGAGATGAAGATCGCCGCCGCGCGGGCGCTGGCCGAGCTGGCGCGCGAGGACGTGCCCGACGAGGTCGACGCCGCCTACGCCGGCAAGCGGCTGCGCTACGGCCCGGACTACATCATCCCGGCGCCGTTCGATCCGCGCCTGATCGAGGCGATCCCCAAGGCGGTCGCGAAGGCGGCGGTGGAGACCGGGGTGGCGCGGGTGCCGATCGGCGACATGGCGGCCTACGAGAAGCAGCTGTCGGCCCGCCTGGACCCGACCACCGCCAGCCTGCAGCAGATCTTCGATACGGTGCGCGCCGACCCGCAGCGGATCGTGTTCGCCGAGGGCGAGGAGGAGAAGGTGATCCGCGCGGCGATCGCGTTCCACAACGGCGGCTACGGCCAGCCGGTGCTGGTCGGCCGGGAGGACCGGATCAACGCCACCATGCGCCAGATCGGCGTGGAGGCGGACTTCCTGGAGATCCACAACGCCCGGGTCAGCGACTTCAACACCCCCTACACCGACTTCCTGTACGCCCGCCACCAGCGCCAGGGGCTGCTGTACCGGGACTGCCAGCGGCTGGTGAACCAGGACCGCAACGTGTTCGCCGCCTGCATGGTCGAGCACGCCAACGCCGACGGCATGGTGACCGGCCTGACCCGGTCGTTCGTGGTCGCGTTCAAGGACATCATGAAGGTCCTGGACCCCACCCCGGGCCACCGCGTGTTCGGCCTCAACATGGTGCTGCAGGGCGGCCGGACGGTGTTCATCGCCGACACCAGCGTGCACGAACTGCCCACCGCCGAAGAACTGGCCGACATCGCCGGGCAGTCGGCCGCGCAGGCGCGCGCGATGGGGCACGAGCCGCGGGTGGCACTCTTGTCGTTCTCCAACTTCGGCAACCCGAAGCGCGAGAAGGCCGAGCGCATCCGCCAGGCGATCGGCGTGCTCGACCAGCGCACGGTCGACTTCGAATACGACGGCGAGATGCAGGCCAACGTCGCCCTCGACTACGCGCTGATGCAGGAACTCTACCCGTTCTGCCGCCTGTCGGGGCCGGCCAACGTGCTGATCATGCCGGCCCTGCATTCCGCCAACATCTCGGCCAAGCTGCTGCAGCAGATCGGCGGCGGATCGGTGATCGGGCCGCTGCTGATCGGCCTCGACAAGCCGGCGCAGATCGTCTCCATGGGCTCGACCGTCAACGACACCGTGACCGCGGCGGCGCTGACCGCCTATGATGCGATCCGCAGCAAGGGATTGATTTGAAGGCCGCGGAGATAGCGGCAGAACTTGTCCCCTCTCCTCCGATGGGAGAGACTTTTGCACGGCTCGCCAAACGCGCGTATGAGGTCCTTCGACACGGACGCCTTCGGCGTCCTACTCAGGATGAAGTTGCCGTTTTATCAGAAACTTAAATCTCGATTCATGCTTCGACACGCCAGCCGCAGGCTGGCGTGTCGAAGCACGCTACACGGCTGCCCCTGCCCACGTGTAAAAGTCTCACGGGGAGGAGACGGCCAGGGAGAGGAGGCTGCCCGCGGCATCGATCCGGGATCCCCCCTCCGCTAACGCCTCCTCCCGCGTGGAGGAGGGCGACGGGTTCGGCGCCAGCGGTACCGCCTTTCGCGTCTGGCGCGCGTGCCTTGCACAAAAACGTAACGGCCGTGTGCTAACGTCGCAGCCTAACCGACTGATGGGACGCGTTTTACCGCTTCCGCGCGGCCGGCCAATCACCAGGAAGGCGGCCCCGGCCCATGGCCACCCGGATCGACCGCATGAGCGACACCCCGCGTCCCGCCCGGATCCTGCGCGCCATCCTGTGGCTCAGCGCGCCCGCGCTCGGCGTGCTGCTGGTGCTGGTCGGCGCCGGCGCGCTCGGCCTGCTGCCGGCGCTGCTGGGCGCGCTGGCCGTGCTGGCCGGGGTCGGGCTGCTGCTCGCCCCGCACTTCCGGGCGGTCGCGGCGCTGCGCGCCTACGTCGACCAGCTGCGCGGCCTGTGGAACGAGGAAGGCGAGCTGCCCAACCCGCCGGCGGTCGACAGCCCCGGCCTGGACCCGGCCCTGGGGCAGGCGATCGCCGACACCGCGCGCGAGCGCCAGTCGCGCCGGCGGGAGCTGCGCGCCGTGGTCGCCGGCAACGAGGCGGTGCTGTCCGGCCTGCCCGACCCGCTGCTGCTGATCGACAGCGCCGGGCGGGTGGTGGGCGCCAACCCGGCGGCCAAGCAGCTGTTCTCCGAACGCGTGGTCGGGCGCGACCTCGCCAGCGTGCTGCGCCACCCGGACCTGCTGCAGACGGTCGACCGCGTGCTCGCCGGCGGCGCCGACCAGGAGATCGACTTCGCCGCCAACAGCGGGGAGATCGAGCAGCATTTCTCCGCCCGGGTCGCCCGGCTGCCGTCGCGCGGGCCGGACGGCGCGGTCGCGGTCTGCTCGCTGCACGACGTCACCGGGATCAAGCGCGCCGAGCAGATGCGCGCGGACTTCGTCGCCAACGCCAGCCACGAGCTGCGCACCCCGCTGTCCAGCCTGCTCGGCTTCATCGAGACGCTGCAGGGCGCGGCCAAGGAAGACACCGACGCGCGCGAGCGCTTCCTGGAGATCATGCAGCGCGAGGCGCAGCGGATGTCGCATCTGGTGGAGGACCTGCTGTCGCTGTCGCGGATCGAGCTCGACGAGCACACCCCCCCGACCGAGCGTGCCGACCTGCGCGCCGTGCTGGAGCGGGTCCAGAACGCCGCCGAGATCCGGGCGCAGAAGAAGGGCATGACGGTCGAGCTGGCCGTGACGGGCGCGCCCGCGGTGATCGGCGACGCCGACCAGCTGACCCAGGTGTTCCAGAACCTGATCGACAACGCCGTCAAGTACGGCCGCCAGGGCACCGCGATCCGCCTGGAGGCGGGCCCGGCCGACCGCGCCACCGGCCGGCCCTCGCGCCGGGCGCGGCGCGGCGTGGCGGTGGCGGTGATCGACCAGGGCGAGGGCATCCCGCGCAAGCATATCCCGCGCCTGACCGAGCGGTTCTACCGGGTCGACACCGCCCGCTCGCGCGAACTGGGCGGCACCGGCCTGGGGCTGGCGATCGTCAAGCACATCGTCAACCGCCACCGCGGCCAGCTGGAGATCGACAGCACGCCCGGCGAGGGCTCGCGCTTCACCGTCTACCTGCCGGCCGCCGAGGGCGGCAGCGAGGCCGCGGACGACCAGGGCCAGCAGGCGGCGCAGTAGGGCGGCGACAGCGCCCCCGGCGCGCGATCGGTCTTGGGGCTGGCGGCGCATGCCGTTGATGGCCCATCGCACTGCCCCGCCGGTCGGCAATGCGTTTTTCCAGCGCAACGATGTCAGGCTGCTGAAGAAGTCTCGCGTTGCGCGGTGAGGGTGGGCTCGTCGCCGTCGACGAAGTGGAGCTCGATCTCCAGGGTGCCGTCGTCCGCGATTTCGGCGGATCCGTCGCCCCGCACTTCATCGCCCTCGTCGAAGCCGGCGAACCGGAAGAACACGATCTGCCGACCGTACTCGACGTCCAGATCGAGCTGCACCGCACCGAAGTCGATCTCGCCGCGGCCGGCATCGTCGAGGGTGAAGCGCGCCGGGTTGGCGAGGTCCAGGAAGTCCCGGTCCCACATGTCGGAGCCGGTGATCCGCCAGCGGCCCACCACCTGGCAGAGCGCCGGATCGCTCATGCCGTGCCTCCGATCAGCTTGGGCAGGCGCACCAGGTTGTAGGCCGTCGCGGCGAGCGTGACCTGCGCCCCGACGCGATTCAGCCCGCGATGGCGAACCTGGTGCAGACCGCCGGCGCTCTTGGCCCAGCCGAACACCTCCTCGATGCGTTTGCGCACGCGCTGGCTGACCGCATAGCCGGGATGGCGAGTGGTTCGTCGATCGATCGCGGAGCGTCGTCGCGCCTTGTCGGTGACGTAGCTGTTCTGTGCGACATGCGGGGTCACGCCCATCTCTCGTAACTCTATCACGAAGTCGCCCGTGTCGAAACCCTTGTCGGCGCCCAGCGTCTGACCAGGACGGGTCGGCAGGTCGGCGACCATCTCCAGGGCCGCCATACGCTCGGCCGATCCATGAGCCCGGGTCGTCCGCGTGCCGACGACCAAGCCATTGCGATTCTCCATGAGCACATGCCCCATGTAGGCGAGCCGCGCCTCCTTTCCCGGCCCCTTGCGGAACAGCCGGGCATCCATATCCGTCGTTGAGGCATGGGTCTGGTTGGACCGTCGTTCGCCACGGAAGTTGCGCGACGGGTTGCGGCTCTGATCCAGGTCGGGACCACCGGACGCCTGGCCATTGTCATCGCCACCGCCATCATGCGCCTCGCGCGGCTGGAAGCTTTTCATGGACGCCCAGGCATCGATCAGGCTGCCGTCCAACGAGAAGTGCTCGCCACTCAACAACGGCTTGACCTTGGGATGGTCGAGCACCGCGTTGAGAAGGCGCTCGGCGACATCGCTCTCGAACAACCGGTCACGGTTCTTGGCGTACACTGTCGAATGCCAGACGGGATCGTCGATCCCCAGTCCCACGAACCAGCGGAAAAGGAGGTCAAACTCCAGCCGTTCCATCATCTGCCGCTCGGAGCGCAGGCCATGCAGGATCTGCAGCAGCAGCGCGCGCAACAGCCGCTCCGGTGGAATGCTCGGGCGGCCGCGCTTGCTGTAGATCTCGGAGAAGGTCGGCGACAGCTCCTGCAGTGCGTCGTCGACGACCGTCCGGATCACTCGCAGCGGATGATCCGACGGAACACGCTGCTCAAGATCGACGTAGCTGAACAGGCTTCCGGAACGGCGATCACACCCACGCAACTCGGCACCTCCGTGACGATGATGGAGATCACGGAATCATGCCCGCATGGCCCGCGTCAGCCAGGATTTTTCAGCAGCCTGACGATGTGGCCGGTCGGCTCGTCCTTGGAGTGCTGCTCCAGTTCCTCCCGGCGGGTCATACCATTCCGGAATCACCCCCCCGGAGTCCCGGGGTCAACCGGCGGCTCTGGAGCGCGCAGCCCAGCTCACATCGCCCGAACCACAGGGGGGTGGGGTTGAGCAGGTACGAAGGCAAGCGCTTCCGTGCGTTCCGCGTGCAAGTGCGGCGGAACCGCGTCGGCGGTCGGGCCAGACCCGGCCGCGATGAACGGCGGGCCCGGTAGTCACATTTTCCGATCCCCCGGTGGGGGTGTGAGGCCCGGTTTCACCGCGGCGGTCGCACGACCGTCGGGGCGCTGGGTGCGCGGCACGCGCATATGACGCAACACGTCGGGTTCGTGTCGCGGGTGCGCAGGCGGGCCGCGGGGGAGGCGTGAAACGATCCGTCAAGGATCGGCGGTTGTCCCGCGGCGCAGGGGGGCCGCCGATCGCCAGGCGACCGACGGTGAGTTTCACGGTTTCGACGAGCGGACGGCGTGCGATGACCTCCCAAGCCACGACCCCAGCGACCACGCCCCTGAGCGACCACGACAAGCGCCGCGTGTCCGACCGGCTGCGGGCGGTGCGGGCGTACGGCGACCTGGACCTGGTCGCCGAGTTCCTGGGCCTGGTGCCGCTGCGGGCGCGCACCTATCTGCTGACCCACGTGCTCAAGACCGACGAGATTCGGGTCTACCGCCGCGAGGTGACGGCGGCGGAGGTGCGCGCCGAGCAGCTCGCCCGCGATACCCGCACCCCGGCCGCCTGGCGGCAGTGGCTGACCCGCTCGCGCCAGCTGTTCTCGGCCGATCCCTGGCGGGTCGCGGAGCAGTACTTCTTCCTCTCCGAGCCCGGGCGCAACGTCGTCTACTGGGCGCTCAGCCGCGACGAGCGCCACGCCCTGCGCCAGCTGACCGAGAAGCGCTGGCGCGACCTCAACGTCGCCTTCTCCGAACAGCGCGCCGCCAACCGGATCCGCCGCGAGCCGGTCGAACAGACCGCCTGAGTTCGAACGGCAGGGCGCTTTCTGTCCCCTCTCGTCCTCATCCTTATCCCCTCTCCTCCGCTGGGAGAAGGGGAATCAGTTTGGCAGGGCGTCGGGAGGCGGATGCCCCCTTACGTCCCCCGCGCCCGGCTAAGCCGCCTCGCCCTTGGGCGCCGGGACGCGCCACAGCAGCGCCAGGCCGACCACGAAGAAGACCAGGATGGTCGCCATCCCGGCGCGCTGGCTGCCGGCCCAGAGCGTGACCCAGCCGACCAGCGCCGGGCCGACGAACGCGGTCGCCTTGCCGGACAGCGCGTACAGGCCGAACATCTCGGTCTGCAGGTGAGCGGGCGCCATCCGCGCCATCATCGACCGGCTGGCCGACTGCGCCGGGCCGATGAACAGCCCCAGCCCGCAGCCCGTGACGTAGAGCGCGCTCACGCTGTCGACCGCGAGCGCGGCGACGCCGAAGCCGATCAGGCCGACCAGCGAGATCAGGATGGTGCGCTTCGGGCCCATCCAGTCGTCGATCCAGGCGAAGGTCATCGCCCCCAGCCCGGCGGCGACGTTGAGCACGATCCCGAAAATCAGAATGTCGCGGAAGCCCATGCCGAAGGTGCCCGCGGCGTAGACCCCGCCGAAGGTGAACAGCGTGTTCAGCCCGTCGGTGTAGATCATCCGGGCGATCAGGTAGTGGGCGATCGCCCGGTGGTCCGGCCACAGCCGCTTCAGGCTGGCGATCAGCTGCGCCAGGCCGGCGCGCGCGGCCGCCGTCGTCGACAGGCCGCTGGCCGGGCGGTCCGGGACAATCAAGAAGAACGGCAGGCTGAACAGCGCGAACCAGGCGGCGACCACCAGCGCGCTCGCGCGCACCGGCTCGGCGGCCGCGGCGTCCAGGCCGAACAGCGGCGGCTCGGGAAACACCAGCAACAGTAGGCAGGTGGTCAGACACGATAACCCGCCGGCGTAGCCGAGCGCCCAGGCCCAGCCGGACACCCGGCCGAGCTTCCCCGCCGGCGCGATCTCGCGCAGCATGGCGTTGTAGAACACCTGGCTCAGCTCGAACATCGCCGTGCCCAGCGCGATCAGCACGCTGCCGCGCAGCAGCAGGTCGGCCTCCGGCGCCACCGTCCACAAGCACGCCGCGACCGCCACCGTCAGCGCCGTGAACGCGCCCACCCAGGGCTTGCGCCGGCCGGACCGGTCGGCGATCGCGCCCAAAAGCGGGCTCGCCAGCGCGACCACGATCCCGGCGAGCGCGGTCGCGGTGCCCCACCAGGCGGTGCCGACCTCGGGGTTGGGCGCGACCTCGCGGGTCATGTAGGCGGCGAACACGAAGCTGGAGATTACCGTCGGCCAGGCGTTGGACGCCCAGTCGTACAGGCACCAGGCCGCGATCGCGCGGCGGCGGGCGGGCGGGGCGCTGGCGGAGACGGCGGCGGGATCGGGCATGCCGGCAGCCTAGAGGCTGCGGGTTGGCAAACCAAACCGGTTTGATCCGGGGGTGGCGTTGCCGGGTGACGAATGGAAGCCGGCCGGCTGCCTCCCCACGGTCGCGCCGGCCCCGCCGGTTGGTCGTTTCCACATTTCCGCCGCATTGCAGGCCAACTTCGGTCACAGCCCGGGGCGAGGCTTAACATCACGGAGATCCCCTCTCTGTGACGGAGGTTCCAGCCGGCCTCCAAGGTGCCCCCACACCTCCTCACGGCTGGCGAACGGGCGGCGGATTCCTTCCCCCCGGACCCGCCGCCCGGCAAGGCGTACACCGCGTGTGTACCAGCGTGTGTGTCTCGGCCGCGGCGCCTGCCCCCCATCGGGTGCCGCGGCCGTTTTCGCGTGCGGCCCGCGGGGCGAAGCGCCCGAACCGACCCCCTGTGCCAAGATGCGCCCGCGGGCGGCCGCGACCGGGCGCGTTGACGGCGGACCGGGCCGCGTGCTTTTTCGGCGACACGCCCCGGCCGGCGCGCCGTGTCCCACAACCGTCCAAGCCGTTATCCCGCAGTCCCGTGGCCGCCGACAATTCCAGCCAAGCCGCGTCCGCGCCCAGCGCGGCCCCCGCCGCCCCGTCGGGCCGGCCGCGCGCCGGCGTGCGTTTTGCCGGGCGCGATCTGGGTTGCGTGCGCGGCGACCGGGCGATCTTCGCCGGGCTGGATTTCGATCTGCCCGCCGGCGGCGCGCTTGTGCTGAGCGGACCCAACGGCAGCGGCAAGTCGTCGCTGCTGCGCGTGCTGGCGTCCCTGCTGCCGCCGGCCGCGGGGCAGCTGCTCTGGGACGGCGCGGACGTCGCCCGGGACCCGGAGGCGCACCGCGCGCGCCTGCACTACCAGGGCCACCACGAGGCGCTGAAGCCGGAACTGACGGCCGCCGAGAACCTCGGCTTCTGGGCCGGGCTGCAGGACAAGTCGGCGGGTGCCGTGGCGCGCGCGCTCGCGCGCTTCGGGCTCGCCGACCTGGCCGACCAGCCGGTCCGCCTGCTCTCCGCCGGGCAGCGCCGGCGCCTGTCGCTCAGCCGGATCCTGGCCGCGCCGGCGCCGCTGTGGCTGCTGGACGAGCCGAGCGTCGGGCTGGACGCCCGGTCCGTGCGCACGCTGGAGGCCGAGATCGAGGCGCATCGCGCGGCCGGCGGGCTGGTCGTGCTGGCGACCCACCAGCCGCTCGACCTGGCCGACCCGCGGGCGCTGTCGGTCGACGACTTCCCGCCGGCGCCGGTCACCGCGGACGACGATCCCTGGGCCGGGGCGCTGTGGTGAGCGGCAAGGCGGGCATGCCCAAAACCGCGCCGGAGACGGCCGCCGCTGGCGGCGATCCCGGGCCGGGCCTGATCCTGGGCTTCGCCCGCGTGGTGGCGCGCGACCTGCGCCTGGCGCTGCGCCAGCGCGGCGACGCGCTGCTGGCGGTGCTGTTCTTCGTCCTGACCGCGATGCTGTTCCCGTTCGGTATCGGGCAGGAGCCCAACCTGTTGCAGCGGATCGCGCCCGGGGTGGTCTGGGTGACCGCGCTGCTGGCCGTGCTGCTGTCGCTGGAGCGGCTGTTTCTGCGCGACTACGAGGACGGCTCGCTGGAGCTGATGGCGCTGTCGCCGGTACCGCTGCCGGTGATCGTGCTCGCCAAGGTGACCGCGCACTGGCTGACCACCGGCCTGCCGCTGCTGGCGGCGGCGCCGATCATCGCGCTGATGTACGGCCTGCCGGCGGCGGGCTACGGCATCCTGCTGGCGGCGATGGCGCTCGGCACCCCGACGCTCAGCCTGATCGGCGCGGTCGGGGCGGCGCTGACCCTGGGGGCGCGCCGCGGCGGGGTGTTGATCCCGCTGCTGGTGCTGCCGCTCTATATCCCGGTGCTGATCTTCGGCGTCTCGGCGGTCGACGCGCAGATGGCGGGGCTGAGCGCCCGGCCGCAGCTGCTGCTGATGGGCGCGGGCCTGCTGGCGGCGGTCGCGCTCGCCCCCTGGGCGGCGGCCGGGGCTCTCCGGCAGGCGGTCGAATAGCCATCCCGAACGCCGCCGGCCGCGCCCGACGGGCGCGGCCCGGACAATCGGCGCCGACCGGGGCGTGCGCCCTTTTGTCCTAGGCGCGTTTCGGCTATTGAGGAGACAGATCCGACCGGCCATCTGATGACACGGGACGTTGTAAGGGTGGATTGACGGTGAGTACCCAGGCGGCCGCACCGCGAAAGACGCGCAGTCTTCACCGCTTCGCCAACCCGGGGCGTTTCCTGCGCCTGGCCGACGCCACCCTGCCGTGGCTGTGGATGGCCTGCGCGCTCGCGCTTGCGGTCGGCCTGGTGGGCGCCTTCACCGCCCCGGTCGACTACCAGCAGGGCGCCAGCGTGCGGATCATGTACGTCCACGTGCCGGCCGCGTGGCTCGCCATGTTCACCTACACCACGATCGCGGTCGCAAGCGCGGTGGCGTTGGTCTGGCGGCATCCGCTGGCGGATCTGGCGGCGCGCGCGGCCTCCCCGGTGGGCGCGTCGTTCACCCTGCTGTGCCTGGTCACCGGCTCGCTCTGGGGCAAGCCGATGTGGGGCACCTGGTGGGTCTGGGACGCCCGGCTGACGAGCGTGCTGGTGCTGTTCTTCCTGTACCTCGGCCACATGGCGATCGCCAACGCGTTCGACGATGCCGGCCGCGGCCGCCGGGCGGCGGCGATCCTGGCGCTGGTCGGCTTCGTCAACGTCCCGATCATCAAGTTCTCGGTCGACTGGTGGAACACCCTGCACCAGACCGCCAGCGTCAGCCGAATCGGCGCGCCGGCGATCCATTCCTCGATGCTGTGGCCCCTGCTCACCATGGCGCTCGGCTTCACGCTGTTCTTCGCCGCGATCCTGCTGGTGCGGATGAAGAACGAACTGCTGGGCCAGCGGCTGCGCAATCTGCGCGCCGCCAGCCTGCAGCGGCGCGGGGAACCCGGCGCGGCGGCCACCGGCCAGCCGGCGCACGCGGAGAGTTAGGGCGATGGGCAACGAGCTGTTCGGCGAGTACGCGGCTTACGTCTGGCCGTCGTACGGCCTGACCCTGTTGGTCATGGTCGGCCTGCTGGCGGTCAGCCTGACCCGGCTGAAGCGTCTTAAGCGCGACCTGAGGGCGCTGGAGCAGGCCCAGGGCGGCCGGCGCCGCCGCCGTAGCGCCGCCGACGCGGATGAGGAGGCGTAGGACATCATGAGGTCGCGCAAGAAGAAACGGCTGTCCCTGCTCGCCTGCGGCATGCTGGCGCTGGCCGGTGCCGCGGCGCTGACGCTGTCGGCGTTCGAGGACAACATCGTGTTCTTCCACGGCCCGACCGAGGTCGTGCAGAAGGACATCCCGCTGGACCGCCGGTTCCGCCTGGGCGGCCTGGTCCAGGAAGGCTCGGTCGAGAAGGTCGGCGACGGCGCGACCGTCACCTTCAAGGTGACCGACGGCGCCAACGCCGTGCCGGTGCGCTACCGCGGCATCCTGCCCGACCTGTTCCGCGAGGGGCAGGGCGTCGTGACCCACGGCTCGCTGAACCGGCAGGGCGTGTTCGTCGCCGACGAGGTGCTGGCCAAGCACGACGAGAACTACATGCCCCCGGAGGTCGCGCAGGCGCTCAAAAAGTCCGGCCGGTGGGAGGGCGACGGGCCGATACCCGGCGCCGCCGAGGCCGACGCCGCCGACACTGACGCCATCAACGGCAAGTCCGGCCTGGACACCAGCTACACCAACTGACGCGCGGTTTGCGCGGAACACGGATCATGACCAGCGAGCAGGACACCCAGGCCGTCGGCGGCGGCGAGGACAGCGGCAGCCACTGGGGCAAGCGCGTGCTGTTCCTGCTGCCGGTCGTGATCTTCCTGATCGTCGCCGGTTACTTCGCCTGGGGCCTGCTGTCCGACCGCGACCCCAGCAGGGTGCCCTCCGCGCTGATCGACCAGAAGGTGCCGCAGTTCGACCTGCCGCCGGTCGCGGGGCTGGACAGCCCGGGCCTGTCCACCGCCGACCTGATGCAGGCCGACCAGCCGGTGCTGCTCAACGTGTGGGCCAGCTGGTGCGTGCCCTGCCGGGCCGAACACCCGATCCTGATGCGGCTCGCCGAGCGCGACGGCGTCACCGTCCACGGCATCAACTACAAGGACACCCCGGCGGACGCGAGGCGGTTCATCCAAAACCTCGGCAACCCTTATACCCGGATCGGCGCCGACCGCTCGGGGCGCGCCGGCATCCAGCTGGGCGTCTATGGCGTACCCGAAACCTACGTGATCGGCCCCAGCGGCAAGATCCGCTACAAGCACACCGGCCCGATCGACAGCAAGGCGCTGAACCAGAAGATCCTGCCGCTGCTGGAGAAACTGGGCGGGTAGCTTTTCCTCTCTTCCGACGCGTCTGTCGCGGCGTCGGCAACCGGTCGCGGCGGGTCCCTCTCCCCTCAAGGGAGCGGCGACGATCCCCGCGCCCCGCGCTTCACGCATGCCTCCCGTTTTCGCTTTGCATGGCTGCGGCTTGGGGACTAGCCTCCCACGCGGCTGAGGGGTTCGGTCCAACAGACGAGCGGAGGCGGTGCGCACCTTGGCGCAGCAGCAGGCGGAAGCAGTGTCCCCGACGTCCGGGGCCGAGGCGCAGGCGCTGGACATCCAGGATGTCCATAAGCGCTTCGGCTCGCTGGAGGTGCTCAAGGGCGTCTCCCTGACCGCGCGCAAGGGCGACGTGACCGCCCTGATCGGCTCGTCGGGCTCGGGCAAGAGCACTTTCCTGCGCTGCATCAACCTGCTGGAAGTCCCGGACCAGGGCCGGATCGTGGTCGGCGGCGAACAGGTCGCGCTGACCACCGACAAGAAGGGCCGGAGCGCGCCGGCCGACTGGGCGCAGGTCAACCGGATCCGCACCCGCCTCGGCATGGTGTTCCAGAACTTCAACCTCTGGACCCACATGACCGTGCTGGAGAACCTGATCGAGGCGCCGGTGCATGTGCAGAAACGCGACCGGGCGGAGGCGACACAGCGGGCGCACGAGCTGCTCGCCAAGGTGGGCATCCCGGAAAAGGCGGACCACTTCCCCGCCCACCTGTCCGGCGGCCAGCAGCAGCGCGCCGCGATCGCCCGGGCGCTGGCGATGGAGCCGTCGGTCATGCTGTTCGACGAGCCGACCAGCGCGCTCGACCCCGAACTGGTCGGCGAGGTGCTGCGGGTGATCCGTCAGCTGGCCGACGAGGGGCGGACGATGGTGATCGTCACCCACGAGATGAGCTTCGCCCGGGAGGTCGCCTCCGAAGTGATCTTCCTGCACGAAGGGCGGGTCGAGGAGCGCGGCCCGCCGAGCCAGGTGTTCGACGCGCCGGAGTCCGAGCGTTGTCGGCAGTTCCTGCAACCGACCGGCTGAGCGGCGCCCGCGCCGCGCCCCGCATGCGACGCGGGGATCCGACCGGAGGGCATGGGCCGAATCGGACCCAGCGCCCCAGAGTAAAGAACCGCAAGAAGACAGGGAGAGCGAAACCATGCGCACCAAGCTGACGGCAGTCGCCGCCGCCTGCGCGATGGCCTTCACCGCCGGCACCGCGAGTGCCGCGATCGAGGGCTGCCCGGACCAGATCACGGTCGGCACCGAGGGCGCCTACCCCCCGTTCAACTACATCGACGAGAACGGGAACCTGCAGGGCTTCGACATCGATATCGCCAATGCGCTGTGCGAGGAGATCGGCGCCGACTGCAGCTTCAAGACCCAGGACTGGGCCGGCATCATCCCGGGTCTGCTGGCGAAGAAGTACGACGCCATCATCGCCTCCATGTCGATTACCGAGGAGCGCGCCCAGAAGGTCGACTTCACCAACAAGTACTACCAGTCGCCCGCGCGCTTCGTCGGCCCGGACAGCATGGACGTCGAGATCTCCAAGCAGGGCCTGGAGGGCATGACGGTCGGCGTGCAGCGCGCCACCGTTTCCGAGAACTTCCTGCGCGGCGAGTTCGGCGACGTCGTGGAGATCAGCACCTACGACACCCAGGAGGAGGCGACCCTCGACCTGACCAGCGGGCGTGTCGATCTGGTGGTCGCCGACGCGATCAAGCTGTCCGAGGGCTTCCTCGACTCCGAGGCGGGCGAGGCCTACGAGTTCAAGGGTCCGGCGTTCGCCCAGGAGAAGTACTTCGGCAAGGGCATCGGCATCGCCGTCCGCCCGGGCGCGGACAACCTGAAGCAGTGCTTCAACACGGCGATCGACAACATCCGCGCGGATGGCACCTACGATAAGATCAGCCAGAAGCACTTCGGCATGAACATCTACGGCGGCTAACCGCCGTGGCGTGACGATCTCCAACTGATCCCCCTCCGCCACTGGGAGGCGAGGGCGAGGGGAGGAGGGGCCACGGGCATCGATGCCGCGGGCAACCTCCTCTCCCTGGCCCTCGCCTCATCAGAAGGAGGAGAGGGGATGAGTTGGTGCCCGTTCCTCGCCTCATCGAGCGGACCCGCCGCTAATCCCCTCTCCCTTGAGGGGAGAGGGAGGGGCCCGCGAGCCGTAGGCTCGTGGGAGGGTGAGGGTGGGACTCCCCGGTGGTATCCGGGGAGTCCCACCCTCACCTGTCCTCTCCCCTCAAGGGAGAGGGACCCGCCGGTACGCCCGTATTGCCCTGAACCACCCGCCAAGGCCCCGCGTTGCTCGATCTGCAAGGCTACGGACCGCTGCTGCTGGAGGGCTTCAAGCTGACCGTGCTGGTCGGCGTGAGCTCGATGGCGCTTGCGATCCTGCTCGGGATGGTGGGGGCCTGGGCCAAGGTGACCCAGCTGCGCGCGGTCAACTGGGCGGCCGGCGTCTACACCACGGTGGTGCGGGGGGTGCCTGAGCTGGTGCTGATCCTGCTGGTCTATTACGGCGTCCCCACCCTGATCCAGGACGCCGCGACGGGGCTTGGCTACGACCTCCGGGTCAACCTGAACCCGTTCGCTTCCGGCGTGCTCACCATCGGGTTCATCTACGGTGCGTTCTCGACCGAAGTGTTCCGCGGCGCCTACCTGGCCGTGCCGGCCGGGCAGATGGAGGCCGCGCGCGCCTGCGGCATGCCCCGGCTGATGGCCGCCCGGCGGATCCTGCTGCCGCAGATGTGGCGCTACGCGATTCCCGGGCTGGGCAACGTCTGGATGGTGCTGATCAAGGCGACCGCGCTGATCTCGGTGATCGAACTGCAGGAGCTGATGCGCGCGTCCCAGGTGGCCGCCCAGGCGACCCGCCAGCCGTTCACCTTCTACGCTGCCGCGGCCGGGCTGTACCTGGTGCTGACGATCGTCTCGATGGCGCTGCAGCAGCGCCTGGAGAGCTGGGCCAACCGCGGCGTGCAGCGCGCGTAACGGCAGGGGGCGCCGATGGACTGGCAGATCATCGTCGACAGCCTGCCCGAGTTGATCGGCGGGATGTGGCTGACCATCCAGATCACCGCCCTGTCGGTCGCGATCGGCCTGGTCATCGCGGTGCCGCTGGCGATCCTGCGCCTGCACCCGAACCCGGCGATCTGGATGCCGGTCTACGGCTTCATCTTCTTCTTCCGGGGCACGCCGCTGCTGGTCCAGCTGTTCCTGATCTACTACGGCAGCGGGCAGTTTTCCGACGCGTTGCAGCAGGTCGGCCTGTGGATCTTGTTCCGGGAGGCGTACTTCTGCGGCGTCCTGACCCTGACGCTGAACACCGCCGCCTACACCGCCGAAATCCTGCGCGGCGCGATCCAGGGGGTGCCCAAGGGCGAGGTCGAGGCCGCGCGCGCCTGCGGCATGGGCGGCCGGCTGCTGTACCGCCGGATCATCATGCCCAAGGCGTTCCGCCTGGCCTGGCCGGCCTACACCAACGAGGTGATCTTTCTCTTACAGGCGACCTCGCTGGTCTCGGTGATCACCTTGATGGACATCACCGGCGTGGCCAGCAAGATCGCCGCCAGCACGTTCGCGTTCTACGAGCTGTATCTGACCGCCGCGGTGATGTACCTGATCCTGGTCTACGGCCTGCTCGCGGTGTTCAAGCGGATCGAGTACCGCCTGTCCGGCCACCTGCGCGCCGCCAAGGACACTACCACCGACTCCCAGCAGGGCCCGGCGCTTCGGTAACCCTGGCGGCCGTTAACCCCCGCCGCTCTTAACCTTGGCCCTGGGGGGACCCCGCCGATGCCCGACACCCTGGTGATCCAGAGCCACGCGCCCGACCCGCCGGCCTGGCTGCGCGCGTGCCTGGACAGCGTCGCGGCCTGGGCGGCCGGCGCCGGGTTCGCCCACCGGATCGCCGGCGACGCGTTCCTGGACCGCGTGCCAGCCGACCTGCGCCAGCGGGCGCACGGCCGCACGCAGGTGGTGGCCGACCTGGCCCGGCTGGACTGGATCGCCGAGGTGCTGGCGCAGGGCTGGCCGCGCGTGATCTGGCTGGACGCGGATGTGCTGGTGTTCGCGCCCGAGCGCCTGACGGCCGCGCTCGCCCTGCCGGAGGCGGGCTACCTGTTCGGGCGGGAGGTCTGGGTGCAGCCGGACGCCCGGGGCCGGCCGCGGGCCCGGCGCAACCTGCACAACGCCCTGCTCGCGTTCGCGCCCGGCAACCCGGTGCTCGCGTTCTACCGCCACGCCGGCCAGCGTATCCTGGCCCGGCACGACGGCCCGCCGGTGGCCCAGCTGATCGGGCCGAAGCTGCTGACCGCGCTGGACAACATGATCGCGCTCGACGGCACCTGGGCGGTCGGCATGGCAAGCCCGCTGGTGGTGCGCGACCTCGCCGCCGGTGGCGGTCCGGCGCTCGACCTGCTGCGGGCCCGCACCCCGGTGCCGCCGGCCGCGCTCAACCTGTGCGCTTCCTATGCCGGGCGGGCGGCCGACGGCGTGGCGCTGGACGCCGGCACGCTGGCCGCGGCCGCGCGGGCGTTACGCACGACCGATGACCTGTCGTCGGGGGGTTACAGCAAAATCGATTAAGGTCGAGGCGACCCTCATCGTGAATTTTGCTCTAACTGCTTGAAGAGAGAGCATCTTGCTCTGGTTTGCTCGGCCGCACGCGGCCGGTGTTGCCACAAGCTGTTCACGGGCGTGCCTCTATCGCGCCGGATTCCCGGAGCTATATTGGTGTTTATGAGCACGCACGTCCTTGTGGTGGAAGACGACAGCGACTTCGCGGAGTCGGTGAGCGCCAACCTGGAGTACGCCGGTTACGGCGTGTCCGGGATCGCGCGCAGCGGCCTCGAGGCGTTTCAGCTGTGCGAACAGCGCCGGCCCGACGTCGCCCTGATCGACATCGGGCTTGAAGGCGCGTTTGACGGGATCTTCCTGGGCGAGCAGCTGGCCGAGCGCGGCATCAAGGTGATCTACCTGACCGGCCGGTTCGACCGCGCGCTCCGGGAGGGGCGCGAGCACGCCGCCGGGCTGCTCGCCAAGCCCTGTTCGCTGGCCGACCTGACGGCCGCGATCGACGCCGCGGTCGCGCCCGCGTCGCAGCACCAGCGCGCATCGACCTGACGACACGGGCACGCCCCCTCGCCAGGGCCGGGCGGCTTCGCTATAACCCGCGCCATGTCCGGCGCCGAAACCAAGCATCCAAAACATCCGGAAGCCATCAAGGCACGCGCGGAAGCCGTGCTCGCGCGCTACAAGCCGTTGATCGCCGACTGGGACGCGTTCCTGGACGTCCTGGTCCGGCCCAAGCCGACCTGTATCGTCGCCAACGCCGCGCGCCTGGACCGCGACCGTCTGGCCGGATTGCTGGCCGGCGGGCCCGCGGACCTGACCCCGGTGCCCTGGGATCGGGCGGCCCTGCGGGTCCCGGCGGACGCCCGGCCGGGCACCTGGTGGGCCTTCCTGGCCGGTCTGTACCAAGTGCAGGAGGAAGCCTCGCTGCTGCCCACCGCGATGCTCGATCCCCAGCCCGGGGAGCGGGTGCTCGACCTGTGCGCCGCCCCGGGCGGCAAAGCGGCCAGGATCGCCATGGCGGTCGGGCCGGAGGGCACGGTGATCGCCAACGAGAAGGAACCCCGGCGGCTCTCGGCCGTGCGCGACAAGATGAAGCGCCTGGGGCTGACCAACCTGACCTCGACCGTGCACGACGGCGGCGACTACCCGCTGGAAGCCGGCGCCTTCGACCGCGTGCTGGTCGACGCGCCCTGCACCAGCGAGGGCACCAAGTTCCGCCAGGGCGCGGGCTACCAGGGCTCCGAACCGGAATTCCTGTCCTGGATCGCCGGCCAGCAGGCGGCCCTGCTGCGCCGCGCGGCACAGCTGGTCAAGCCGGGCGGCCGGGTGGTCTACGCCACCTGCTCGTTCGCGCCGGAGGAGAACGAAGCGGTGGTCGACCGCGTGCTGGCTGAACTCGACGGCGGACTTCAGCCGGTCGCGGTGCGCCCGCCGGGCCTGCAGCCCGCCGCGCCGGTGGCCAGCTGGGGCGGGCGCGCGTTCGATCCCGGCGTGCAGGCCGGCCTGCGGCTGTGGCCGCACACCCACCGCACCGGCGGCTTTTTCGCCATCGCGTTCGACAAGCCGGCCGACGCGCCGCCGCCGGCCGCGCCGCCGAGCCGCCATGTGGACGCGTGGTCGGGCGATCCGCGGCAGTGGATCGGCCCGGTGCTGGAAAAGTTCGACATCGCGGGCGATCCGCTGGCCGGCCTCAGGGTGATCGAGCGCGGCGACGACCTGCAGCTGGTCGCCGCCGGGCACAGCGCGCCCGCCAAGCCCGCGCCCGTGTCGACCGGGGTGCCGGCGCGCCGGGCCCGCAACCGCACGCCCAAGCCCTCGACCGCGCTCGCGCTGATGGTGGGCGGCGGGGCGCGGGCCCGTGTGGTCGAGGTGACGGCCGCGCAGCGCGACGCCTACCAGCGGCGGCAGCCGATCCAGCCCGCGCCGGATCAACTTGCAGCCTGTCAAGCCCGCGCCCACCTGTCGGATGCGCTGCGCGGCGCCCAGGACGGCGGCGGGGATGGCATGGCCGGGCCGGCGCAGGGCTACGTCATCCTGCGCTACCGCGGCGTGCCGCTCGGCGTCGGCTTCCTGCGCCCGGGCCCGCCGGCGGAGATCGAAAGCCAGTTCCCCCGCGCCTGGAAACTTTAAGCCGCCTGGAAGCCCCGAACCCAGCAAGCCCGAACCCAACACCTAGGCCGAACCCGAAAGGACCCGAGATCGCGATGCGCGACCAGCGGACCTTCAAGCGCGGCGAGCTCGAGGCCGCGCTCAAGCGGATCGATGGCAAGGGCTACAAAGCCTACAAGGACATCGTCGGCCGCTACGGCTTCGACCAATTCACCCTGTCGATCGACCACGTGCAGGGCGATCCGTTCGGCAGCCCGTCTCGGCTGCGCGTCTTCGTCCCGGCCGGGACCGCCGGCTTTCCGGATGCCTGCTTCGACAGCGAAAGCCGGGTCACCGCGCTGCGCGACTACCTCGCCCGGGCGTTCGCCGCCCGCGCCAAGCAGCTGGCCAAGCCGCGCGGCACCGGCTCGTCCGGGCTGCTGGCGATGGATGCGCCGGGGCAGGAAATCCTGGAGCGCACGGCCGTGCTGGCGAGCCGGGACGGCGGCATCGAGGCGCGCTTCGTCGCCGGCCTGCCGGCGCGCGGGCGCAGCGTGCTGGGCCGGGAGGCGCAGCAGATGCTGCTGCAGGACGTGCCGCAGCTGGTCAAGGACGCCCTGCTCGCGGCCGCGCACGACGACGCGCGGCTGCGCGACCACGTGACCAGCGCGGAGGACGCGGACGCGCTGCGCGGCCAACTGCGCGCGCGCGGCCTGGCCGCCTTCGTCGCCGACGGCGCGGTGCTGCCCCGGCGCTCCGGCATCGACGACCGGCCGCTGGCGCGCGGCGCGGTCGCGTTCGAGGCGCCGGACAGCCTGGCGGTGACGCTCGACCGGCCGAACCGCGGCGCGATCCGCGGCCTGGGCGTGCCGCAGGGGATCACCTTGATCGTGGGCGGCGGCTACCACGGCAAGTCGACCCTGCTGCAGGCGATCGAGCGCGGCGTCTACAACCACCTGCCGGGCGACGGGCGCGAATGGGTGGTCGCCGACCCGGCGGCGGTGAAGGTGCGCGCCGAGGACGGCCGCGCGGTCACGCACGTCGACATCTCGCCGTTCATCCAGGGCCTGCCGGGCGGGCGCGACACCCGCCGGTTCGCGAGCGAGAACGCCTCCGGCTCGACCTCGCAGGCGGCCAACATCGTCGAGGCGCTGGAGGCGGGCGCGCGGGTCCTGATGATGGACGAGGACACCTCGGCCACCAACTTCATGATCCGCGACCGGCGGATGCAGGCGCTGATCGCCAAGGACCGCGAGCCGATCACGCCCTACATCGACAAGGTCCGCCAGCTGTACGACGACCTCGGCGTCTCCACCACGCTGGTGATCGGCGGCTCCGGCGACTACCTGGACAAGGCCGACACCGTGATCGCGATGCAGGACTTCCGCGCCCACGACGTGACCGACCGGGCGCGCGAGGTGGTCGACGCCCACCGCACCGAGCGCGCGGAGGAAGGCGGCGACAGCTTCGGCCGTCCGGGCGCGCGCACGCTCGAGGGCACCGGCATCGCCGGCAAGGGCGACAAGCCGCCCAAGATCAAGGTGCCCCACCGCAAGGCGATCGGGATCGGCCAGGACGATCTCGACCTGGGCGCGGTCGAACAGTTGGTCGACGAAAGCCAGACCCGTGCGGTCGCGGAGGCGCTGATGCGCCTGACCGACGACCAGGGCCTGCACGGCCAGACGGTGCCGCAGCTGCTGGACGCGCTGGAACAGGAGGTCGCGGCGCGCGGGCTGGACGCCCTGACCCGCACCCCGCGCGGCGACCTAGCCCGCTTCCGCCGCTTCGAACTCGCCGCCGCGCTCAACCGCCTGCGCGCCCTGAAGACGGGGTGAGGCCGGCGTAGCGCCTGCTTAATTCCGTGCGCCCTGACGGCGCGGTCTACCAGTGGAGGAAGGATCCACCCAGACAGTAGTCGGTTTGGTCTGGTAGCTGACGAGCGGCTTCGTCGGGCAACCGGCGGGGCCGAAGCCTCGTGACAAAGGCCGCTTCAGGCGGTTGAGCGATCCAGCGGGCCGTAACATGC
>NZ_NRRL01000008.1 GCF_016583645.1 Rhodovibrio sodomensis
CGATCCGTTCCTCGACCTCGCGCAAAAGGAGAAGACCGCCGTCGGAGGACATCTCGCCGCCGTCAAATCGGGCGAGCACACGCTTGCCCGAGACAGGTGACAGGCCCGGCAGTTCAGGGGTATGTTCAACCACGGCGGGTGAGCTCCTGCTGATCGTAGGTTTTCGTCTCCACACCGAAATCTTACGACTATTCAGCAGCTTGGGCTACACCCGCCGTCCCCCATGAATTTTCCGGGCTAGACACCCGATAGCCAGACGAGACAGCCGCCGGCCACAGCCGACCCCACCCGGACGATCGACTCCGCCCATTTTTGGACTGACTGGTCCACATATCGAACCAAAGGAGCGTACGCGCAATGACCACCCCCAAGCTCTTCACCCCGACCGAGGTCGGCGACATTCAGGTCCCGAACCGGGTCGTGATGGCGCCGCTGACCCGCAACCGGGCGCGTAGCGAGACCAACGAGCCGTTCGACCTGCACGCCGCCTACTACAGCCAGCGCGCCAGCGCCGGCCTGATCATCACCGAGGCGACCCAGATCTCCCCCGAGGGCAAGGGCTACGCTTGGACGCCCGGCATCCACGCGCAGCGGCAGATCGACGGCTGGCGCCAGGTGACCGACGCCGTCCACACCGCCGGCGGCCGGATCGTCCTGCAGCTGTGGCACGTCGGCCGGATCTCCCACACTTCGCTGCAGCCGGACGGCGCCGCCCCGGTCGGCCCGACCGCCGTGGCCGCCAGCGCCTACACCTTCGACGGCAACGGCTTCGTCGAGACCTCGACGCCGCGCGCGCTGGCGACCGACGAGATCGCCCGCGTGGTCGAGGACTACCGCAGCGCCGCGCGCAACGCCTGGGATGCCGGGTTCGACGGGGTCGAGGTGCACGCCGCCAACGGCTACCTGTTGGACCAGTTCCTGCGCGACCACCCCAACCAGCGCACGGATCGCTACGGCGGCCCGATCGAGAACCGCGTCCGGATCCTGCGCGAGGTCTTCGAGGCGGTGACCGACGTCTGGCCGGCCGGCCGGGTGGGCGTGCGCTTCAGCCCCTTCAGCAATTTCAACGACGTCGCCGACAGCACGCCGATGGAGACCTTCGGCACCGCGGTCGATGTCGCCAACGGCTTCGGCCTCGGCTATCTGCATCTGGTCGAGGGAGAGACCGGCGGCTCCCGCGACCTGCCGGAAGGCGCCAGCTATGCCGCGCTGCGCCAGCGTTTCGACGGCGCCTACATGGCCAACAACGGCTACGACCGGCAGATGGCGATCGACGCCGTCGAGCGCGGCGCGGCCGACCTGATCGCGTTCGGCCGGCCCTACATCGCCAACCCCGACCTGGTCGAGCGGCTGCGCCTGAACGCCCCGCTCAACACGCCCGACCGGGACACCTTCTACGGCGGCGGGGCTGAGGGCTACACCGACTACCCGTTCCTGACGGCCGACCAGGCCGCCTAGCTCTAGACCCGCGCCGTCCCGCCACGCCGTGCGGGCGGCGCGGGCCAGGAGACGCGTGCCGATCCGCACGCCCGGCCAGAGATGGCCGCGAACCGCGCGTCCCGGCGGGCCCGCCGCGCGGGGCCCGTGCACATGGGCGCGCTCTCAAACCAAGCCTAAAGACATCTGCCAAGGGAGCTCTCGATGAGCGAAACCCGCGGTTACGCCGCGCAATCCCCCGAGTCCGGCCTCGCCCCGATCAACTTCGAGCGGCGCGAATTGCGCACCGACGACGTGGCGATCGAGATCGACTACTGCGGCGTCTGCCACACCGACATTCACTTCGTCCAGAACGACTGGGGCATGACCTCCTACCCGGTCGTGCCGGGCCACGAGATCGTCGGCCGCGTCACCGCCGTCGGCGGCGAGGTCACCGGCTTCAAGGTCGGCGACCGCGTCGGTGTCGGCTGCATGGTCGATTCCTGCCGCCACTGCCACGCCTGCGAGGACGGGCTGGAGCAGTACTGCCGCGAAGGCCCGGTGCTGACCTATAACGGCCAGGACCGCCACGACGGCTCGATCACCTTCGGCGGCTATTCCGAAAGCGTCGTGGTCAGCGACCGCTTCGTCGTGCGCGTGCCCGACGCGCTCGACATGGCCGCAGCGGCGCCGCTGCTGTGCGCCGGCATCACCACCTATTCCCCGCTGGTCCACTACGGCGTCAAGCCGGGCCACAAGGTCGGCGTCGTCGGCATGGGCGGCCTCGGGCACATGGGCATCAAGTTCGCCAAGGCCCTGGGCGCCGAGGTCACCGTGTTCACCCGCTCGGAGAACAAGGTCGCCGAGGCCAAGCGCCAGGGCGCGGACCGGGTGATCATCTCAACCGACGACGACCAGATGGCCGACGCGGCCGGCGCGCTGGACTACATCCTGGATACCGTGCCGGTCCAGCACGACCTGAACCCGTATCTCCAGACCCTGACCTACGACGGCACGCACATCCTGGTCGGCCTGCTGGAGCCGGTGGAGCCGCCGGTCGAGGGCGGCCAGCTGGTGATGCAGCGCCGGGTGCTCGCCGGCTCGCTGATCGGCGGCATGCCGGAGACGCAGGAGGTCCTGGACTTCTGCGCCGAGCACGGCATCACCTGCGAGGTCGAGATGCTCGACATCGCCAAGATCAACCAAGCCTACGAGCGGGTGAAGCGCGGCGACGTGAAGTACCGCTTCGTGATCGACATGGCGACGCTGAAGGGATCTGCCGGCTGATCGAGGATTTAGAATGCCGGCATCTTAATTTATCCCCCTCCTCCACTGGGAGGAGGGGCTAGGGGAGGAGGGACCACAGGCATCTGCGCCGCGTGCAACCTCCTCTCCCTATCCCTCTCCTCCCAGTGGAGGAGAGGGGATTATCGGCGCACAGGCTTAACGACACCGGGTCACGTGCTGCGCGGCATGCCCAGCACGTGTTCGCCCAGGTAGGCGAGGATCAGGTTGGTCGAGACCGGCGCGACCTGATAGAGCCGGGTCTCCCGGAACTTGCGCTCGACGTCGTAGTCCTCGGCGAAGCCGTAACCGCCGAAGGTCTGCAGGCAGGTGTCGCCGGCCTGCCAGGCGGCCTCGCTCGCCAGCAGCTTGGCCATGTTGGCGGTCTTGCCGCAGGGCTGGCCGCGCTCGAACCGCTGGGCGGCCTGCTGCACCATCAGGTCCGCCGCCTCGACCTGGGCGTAGGCGCGGGCTATCGGGAACTGCACGCCCTGCTTCGCGCCGATCGGGCTGTCGAACACGGTTCGGTCGCTGGCGTAGCGGCGCGCCTGGTCGACGAACCAGCGGCCGTCGCCGATGCATTCCGCCGCGATCAGCACGCGCTCGGCGTTCATGCCGTCCAGGATGTAGGCGAAGCCGCGGTCCGGCTCGCCGACCAGCGCGCTTACGGGTACGCGCAGGTCGTCGAGGAACACCTGCGTGGTCGCATGGTTGATCATCGTGCGAATCGGCTGGATCTCGACACCCCGGCCGATGTGCTGGCGCAGGTCGATCAGGAACACCGACAGGCCGCGGCTGCGCTTCTCCACCCGGTCCTTGGGCGTCGTCCGGGCGAGCAGCAGCATCAAATCGGAATGCTCGGCCCGGCTGGTCCAGATTTTCTGACCCTGGATGACATAGTCGTCGCCATCCCGCACGGCCGTGGTCTTGATCGACAGCGTGTCGCTGCCGGCATCCGGCTCGCTCACGCCGAACGCCTGCAGGCGCAGCTCGCCGCGCGCGATTCCCGGCAGGTAGGCCCGGCGCTGGTCCTCCGAGCCGTGCCGGAGCAGCGTGCCCATGGTGTACATCTGCGCGTGGCAGGCAGCACCGTTGCCGCCGGATTTGTGAACTTCCTCCAGGATCGCCGCCGCCGCGGACAGCGGCAGGCCGCTGCCGCCGTAGGCCTCGGGGATCAGGCAGGCGAGGTAGCCGGCCTCCGTCAGCGCGTCGACGAACTCCTTCGGATAGGCCCGTTCCCGGTCCTTGTCGCGCCAATAGCTGCCGGGAAGGCGCGCGCACAGATCGCGCACCCCCTGACGGATCTCCGGCCAGGTCGGCGCGTCGGCGTCGAGGGGTGACGGCAGGGCCATGCGGCGACACGCTCCTTTTTTGGCGTCGACGGAGGTGGGGGGCCAGATTAGCCGGCAGTGAAGGTTGATGAAAACGCTGTCCACGAAGGGAAGGAGGAGCCGGTCATGACTGCGCGGGAAACCCGGCGCCACACCGAGATTCTAAGCGAGTTGCTGGGCGGCCTCACGGGCCGCCATCTGGCCGACATCGGCTGCGGGCACGGCGCGCTCGCCCGGCGCCTGGCGGCCGACGGCGCGGAAGTGATCGGGCTGGACCCGCAGGAGACCGCCGTCACCGCGGCGATGGCCGCGGACGTCGACAGCGGGGCGCACTGGGCCGCGGCGGCGGGGGAGGCGCTGCCGCTGCCCGACCGCGCGCTGGACGACGTCTTGTACTTCAACGCCCTGCACCACGTCCCGGCGGCCAATCTGGACGCCGCGCTCCAGGAGGCGCACCGCACGCTCCGGCCCGGCGGCCGGCTGCTTGCGGTCGAGCCGATCGCCGAGGGTCCGCTGTTCGAGCTGACCCGGGTGGTTGAGGACGAGACGGCCGTGCGCGCGGCCGCGGAGGACGCGCTGGCGCGCGCCCACGCCGGCGCCGGCTGGCGGATGGCGGCCCGGCGGGAGTATTCGGCGCCGGTCAAGTACGCGACCTTCCAGGCGTTCCGCGACGGCCTGGTCAAGATCGATCCGGCCCGCGAGGCCACGGTCGCCGCGCAGGAGGACTGGCTGCGCGCCCGCTTCGCCGAGCTCGCCCGCGAAGCCGACGGCGCCTGCTGGCTCGACCAGCCAACGCGCGCGACGCTGCTGCAGCGGTTGTGAATTCCCTTGTCAGTGAGCACGGCGCGTCGGCGGATCCCCTCCTCCGCTGGCGAGACTTTTGCACGGGCGCTTTGGAGAGCCGTCAGGCGTCCTTCGACACGGCCGCTGCGCGGCCTGCTCAGGATGCCGTCAAAGTCTTAAAAAGAATAACAATATCAAAATTTTAAATATACTGACGTCATCCTGAGCAGCCGACCGCAGGTCGGCGTGTCGAAGGACGCCTGACGGGTATAGCCACCATCGTGCAAAAGTCCAATGGGGGGAGAGGGACAGGGTGAGGAGGTGGCCGCGCCATCGCGGAGCGGACATGCCCTGCAGACCACCCCCACCCCGGCCCTCCCCTTCGAGCGAAGGGGAGGGAACCCGCTGCGCCGTCCTGCCCTCTCATCGCATCGACAATCGCCGACACACCTTTGACAGATTGCGACATCGCCGCGACTTGTCTGCTCCAAGTCGCGCCGAGGTCGCGCAACCGTGAGACCGGGGCGTCGCAAATCGTCAATCCGTTAACGCTCGAAAGCCATCCGCACGCGCCCCGGCGGCGTTAGCGGTGGGGGTATAGATGCGGCGGCCGGCCGCAGGCCCGGCCGCCGGAAAGCCGCTGAGCCCCCTGTCGCGCGAATAAAGGAACGCCGCCATGCCCCAGACCAAGGAGCGCAACGTCCCCGTCAACCTGCGCCAAAGCGGTGACGCGGACGTCCGCATGCTGATCGGTACCCGGGTGCGCAAGTCGCCCTTCTGGCACAAGTCGGTCGAGCACGGCGTGCGCGCGGTGACGGTCTACAACCACATGTACCATCCGCGCCTGTACTTCTCCGAAGAGCAGAACGCGCTGATGGGCGAGTACTATTACCTGACCAACCACGTCACGCTGTGGAACGTCGCCGTCGAGCGGCAGATCATGGTCAAGGGCCCGGACGCGCAGGACTTCGTCAACCGCGTCGTGACCCGCGACATGAAGAAGAAGATGCCGGTCAACAAGGCGCGCTACGTCATCCTGTGCGACGAGCACGGCGGCATCATCAACGACCCCGTGCTGCTGCGGGTGGCGGAGGACGAGTACTGGTTCTCGATCTCCGATTCCGACCTGCTGCTGTGGTTCAAGGGCCTGAACCAGGGCTGGAACATGGATGTCGAATTGAAGGAGATCGACGTCTCGCCGGTCCAGGTGCAGGGGCCGAAGGCGCAGACGATGATGCGCGACATCTTCGGCGACGCGCTCGACGGCATGAAGTACTACGAGCTCAAGCAGACCCAGATGTACGGCATGGACGTGGTGATCTCGCGCACCGGCTTCTCGGGCGAGGTCGGCTACGAGATCTACCTGCGCAACGCGGACCGCGACGCCGACCGCTTCTGGGACACGCTGGTCCAGGCGGGCGAGCCGCACGACCTGCGGGTGATCGCCCCGGGCCACATCCGCCGAATCGAGGCCGGCATCATGTCCTACGGCCAGGACATGGACGTCGAAACCAACCCCTTCGAGGTGCCGCTGGCCTGGCAGTTCGATCCCGAGAAGGAGGATTGGTACGTCGGCAAGGACGCGCTGCACCGGATCTATCGTCAGGGCGTCGCGCGCCAGCTGGTCGGCCTGGTGATGGGCGGCCCGCGGATCACCTGGTACAACAGCGACTTCTGGACGGTGCGCGACGGCACCGACACGACCGACGTCGGCTACGTCACGAGCGCGTTCTATTCGCCCAAGATGGACTGCAACATCGCGCTCGCCTTCGTGCCCAACGCCTATGCCGAGGCCGGGACCCAGCTGCACGTCGACCTCCCGGCGGAAGCCGGCGACGTCCCGGCGGCGGTGCATCGCGTGCCGTTCTACGACCCGGACAAACAGCTCCCCCGCGGCTCCTACCCGAAGGTCGAAGCGGCCGAGTAACCCGCCACCCAATCGGCCTGGAGCCTCCCCGGCGTCCAACCTGGGCGCCGGGGTTTATTGTCCGCGCGATCGCGTGGGTGCCCCTGTCGGGCGCTCTACCGCGCGCCCAGCACCAGGTTGGCCGCGGTGTGGCCGCTGGCGGTAGAGCCTTCGATGGTCGCGGGCAGGCCGGTCGCGGTCCAGTCGCCGGCCAGCAGCAGGTTGGGCACCGGCGTCGCCGCCGCCGGGCGCCGGCGAACGGCGGCCGGCGTCTGGGCGAAGGTCGCACGGCGTTCCTTGATCACCCGCATCGGCGGCTGGTGCTTGGGATCGAGGGCGAGCGCCCGGGCGACATCGGGCCAGAGGATCTCGGCGATCTCGGCCGCCGGTCGCTCGGCCAGATGGGTGGCGGCGGAGACGGTGACGCTGGCGACGTCGTCGCGCAGGAACACCCATTCCGCCGTGCCGCCGACCAGGCCCAGGAACGGGATCCCCTCGGCGAGCCGGGCGCGATGCGGCAGGCGGATGTGCGCGTTGACGATCGGCCGCACCTCGGTCGGCGCGGTCAGCCCCGGGATCAACTGCCGGGCGACCGGGGCCGGCACCGCCAGCACCACGCGATCCCGCGGCGCCACCGGTTCGTGGCCCTGGGCGAACGCCAGGCCGGTGATCCCGCCGTCGTCGCCGGCCAGCTCGCGCAGCCGCCACCCCAGGCGCAGCTCCGCGCCCGCGGTTTCGAGTGCGGCCAGCGCGGGCTCGACGAAGGTGTCCGACAGCGACTTGATCGCGACCAGCGGCCGGGCGTGGCGTCCGCCGCGGGCGAACGAGTCCAACAGCACCCGGCGCAGCAGGCGCGCGTCCGCCTCCTCCGGCTGGGTGTTCAGGATCGAGATTGCGAGCGGTTTCCACAGCCGCTCCCAGATCGCGCTGCCGGGCCGGGCGAGCCGGTCGGCCACCGTATCGCCGTCGCGCGCGAACGCGATCGCGGCCCCGCGCAGATGGTCGAGCGCGCTCGCCCCCCTCACCCGTCGGCTGCGGACCAGCAGCCACCAGGGCAGCGGACCGTCGTTCGGCCGGACGGTCCAGCGCTCCCCGGTCGCCAGATCGACGAACGGGAAATACGCGCCGGGCGGAGCGGTCAGGCGGTGTTCCGCCCCGGTCGCGCGCAGGAAGGCGAGCGCGTTCGGGTTCGCGCTCAAAAGCAGATGGTTGCCGTTGTCGACCGTGCGCTCGAGCTCGGTATCGTAGAGCGAGCGGCAGCGCCCGCCGGCCTGCGGGGCGGCGTCGTACAGCGTCACCCGCTCGCCCGCCTGCGCCAGCCGCACGGCGCAGGCGAGCCCCGCCATGCCGGCCCCGATCACATGCGTGCGCGCCATCGCCCGATCGGCCCTCACGCGTTTTCGGGAACCGGCGACGGCCGCCGCAGGACGGACAGCGCGCCCCGGCCGGCGACCCACAGCTTGGCCGGCTTGGACAGCGCCACGCGCTCCGCCAGCGGGTCCTGCCGGCGCAGCCGGGCGTGCAGCGCATGCGCCAGCTCGGCGATCGCCGCCGCTTCCATCGCCATCCGCCGGTCGGTCAGGTGCGCCGGCAGCGCGCGCGCATCCGGCAGCAGCTCGCCGACGCCGTCCAGCGCCCGGTCGATCACCCGGCGCAGCGGCGGCTCCGCCCGGCCGGCCCCAAGCGCCGCGACCCCGATGCCGGCTTCGGTCAGCCAGCTTTCCGGCAGGTAGACGCGGTCCAGCCGGCGATAGTCTTCGGCCAGGTCCTGCAGGTGGTTCAGGATCTGCAACGCGGTGCACAGGGCGTCCGACAGCGGTCGCGCCGCCGCCGGCTCCCGGTGCAGGTCGAGCAGGAAACGTCCCACCGGGTTCGCGGAATAGCGGCAGTAGCCGACCAGCTCCGCCCAGTCGGCGTAGCGCGCCTTGACCGCGTCCTGCTTGAACGCGGTCAGCAGGTCGAGGCCGCGGGCGAGCGGCACATCCGTCGCCAAGAGACTGGCGCGCAGCCGATTGGCGACCGGGACGTCGCCCGCCTCGCCGCGCAGCCCGGCGCCCAAGCGGTCCAGCCGGGCGAGCTTGTCGTCGGGCGCGAGCCCGGGATTGTCGGCGATGTCGTCGGCCGCGCGGGCAAAGCCGTAATACGCCAGGACGTGGCCGCGCAAGCCGGGCGCGATCAGGCGGGACGCGACCGGGAAGTTCTCGTCGCCGCGGCCTTTGCCGGATGGCGTCTCGATCGCGCTCACGGGGGATGCGGCTCCAGCGGGGGTGGTCAGGCTCGCGCGGACTGTAACGAACGCGTCCCGACGGGACTAGCGCGGGTGGGAGACGCCCATGCGCCATGGTTCGGTAGGGTGGATTAGACGCGGACCGCGGCTTGAGTCCCCTCGCCCTCGAGGGGAGAGGGAGGGGCCCGCGCCGCGGTAGCGGCGTGGGAGGGTGAGGGTGGGACTCCTCGGTTGGCGCCGGGGAGTCCCACCCTCACCTCGCCTCTCCCCTCAAGGGAGAGGGACCCGCCGTAACGCTCTGCTTAGTGGTGGACAGCTTGCCCGCCTAACCGTCCGTCTCGTGGCCGTCGCCGATGGCGCCGCCGGTCGGGTCGGCGTGCTGGGCGTCTTCGGGCAGGCCGGGGTGCAGGCTTTTGGGCGCGTGCTGCATGAACCGCTCGAGGTAGAGGCGCTTGGCGGCGTGCGGGGGCAGCGGCTGCAGGGTGACCGGCCCGCGGTGGTAGATTTTCCGCGGCGGCGGCTCGAAGATGTGGTCGGCGACGTCGCGCTCGAACCCGGCAAGCTGGGTCGCCTCCAGGTAGGCGGCCGCGCGGTCGGCCTTCTTGATCAGCTGGTGGATCTCGGCCGGCAGCTCGCCCGGCAGGCCGAAGCGCAGCAGCACCGCCTGCATCAGCCGCTGCTCCAGCGCCTTGTAATCGATCCCGACGGCCGCCTTGAACGGTGTGATCAGGTCGCCGATCACGTACTCCGGCGCATCGTGCAGCAGCACGGCCAGGCGCCACTTGCGCGCGGTCCCGGCGCGCAGCCGGCCCGCCAGGTCGTCGACCAGCACCGAATGCTGCGCCACCGAAAACGCCCAGTCGCCCGACGTCTGGCCGTTCCAGCGGGCGACCCGGGACAGACCGTGGGCGATGTCCTCGATCTCCACGTCGAGCGGCGACGGCTCCAGCAGGTCGAGCCGGCGGCCCGAAAGCATGCGCTGCCAAGCACGCTCCAGGTCCTTGTTCTTGGACGGTTTTTTCGGGGTCGGGCGGCTGGCCATGCGGCGCTCGGGGATCAGGGCTGACTGGCCGCTCTCGGGGCCTTGAGGCGGACCAGCGACAGGCCCGAGCCGGCCGGGAAGCGGGTGATCCCGCCCAGCTCCGGCAGCGGCTCGTAGCTTTCGATCAGATCCCGCGCGCCGTGCTCGGCGGCCTCGGTGTAGGTCCAGGCGTAGTCCTTGCCGCCGCGCGACCAGGCGATCTCGTCGCCCGGTACCACCTCGGGATCGAACAGCATGTCGAGCGAGGGCAGCGGCGGACCGCCGGTCGCGTGCACCTGGGTCGCGGCGAAATTGTCGTCGACAAGCATCCAGCGGAAGCCGCGCGCGTGCGCTTCGACGACCCGGCGGGCGTGGTTGATGTGATCGTCGAAGAAGACCAGCGCCTCGGCGTTCGCCGGGTCGGGCTGGATCGTCTGCGTCCAGTCGCCCGCGTGCACCTGCAACTGCGCGTGCGACCAGGTCAGCTTGCCGGTGTCGACGTCGAAGCTGTCGATCGGCGTATCCGGACAGGCGCGGTGGAGGATCCAGGCGCTGTGCCCGCGATGGGTGCCGCTTTCGACGATCCGGGCGGGCCGCAGGGCGCGGGCGAGCACGAACAGCCACAGCGAATCGTTCACCCCGCTGCCGCCCGGGTTGTCGCCCGCCGGGCTGTCGGCGTGGATCCGGAAGAACTCGCCGGCCCAGGCCCCGAGCTCTCGCGAACCGCCGTCAGGCATCAGGTCCAGCCGGGTCAGCGCCGCCGCGATGGTATCGCTCAGCTGGCGTTCCAGCCGGGCCTGCAGCTTGTCCGACAGCAGCCGACGCCCTTGCCACCCGTCGCTCCGTGGGCTGACGCGGTAGTCGTGCGTGGCGGGCTTCGGATCGGCGGACATTGGCGGAACCGGCCTTGGGGTTGGACGCTCGGGCAGGAACTGCGGTCGCGGTCGGGACGGCCCGCACCGAGGTCGCCCGCGCGAATGGCATTACCACAACGGCCGGGGCGGGGGGCCCGGAGGCCGTGCGCGCCGGTGCGGCCGCCACAAGGTCATCACCGCTGCGCCGGGCCGCTGTCAAGCCGCGCCGCGGATCGGGTGGCTGGCAAGAACTGGCTTGGAAAAAGGGGCCCGGCTGACGGCGGTGACGGGCGGCACCGCCGTCAGCCGGGGAAGGGCAGAGAGGCTACGCGCGACTCGCGGGCCGGGACGCACCCTGGCAGGCGCCGCCGCAACCGTGGCCGAAGGGCCGCCCGACCGCACGAGGGGAGGAACGGCCGGGCGGACCCGACGGGCACGGGCGCGGCGCAGCCGGGACGGGAGGGATCCCTGGGGCGCCGCGGCTCGCGACGAACGGCGGGCGGGAGAGGGGGCGACAGCCGCCGCCGTCCGTCTGTATGTGAAACATGGAGGTCGCGGCCGGGCGTCGAAGTGACTGCGATCACACCGCGTCGCCGGGGGCGTGCGATGCCGGCCCGGCCGACTTACCCGCCGCGCACGCTCGCGACCATGTCGGCGAGCGCAGGGATGTCGTCGACCACCAGCACGTTGCGTTCCTTGCGCAGGATTCCCGCACGCGTCAGGTCGGAGAACACGCGGGCAACCGTCTCGCGGGTGGTGGAAACCCGGCTGGCGACCTCCGAATGGACGGGAATCGGCGACAGCCGGGCGGTCTCGGCGTCCGGCCCGGCGGCCTCCCGGGCGAGGCGGAGCACTTCCGCGTGGACCCGGTTGTTCGCCCCCAGCGCGCTCAAGTCCATGATCCGCTCGCTCGCCTGCCGGATCATCCGGGTCAGGCGGCGCATGGTGGCGAGCCCGGCTTCGGGGTAATCGGCGAGGACGTTCAGAAAGGTCCGCTGGTCGAGCGAGGCGGTCAGGGTCCGCTGCACCGCGACCACCGAGGCCGAGCGGGCGCCGCCGTCGATCGCCGCCAGCTCGCCGACCGAGCCGCCGGGCCCGATGTCGTCGAAGGCGACCTCGCGCCCGCTGGCGGCGTAGTCGAGCACGCGCACCCGGCCCCAAACGATGAAGTGCACCTCGTGGCTGTCCTGCTCGCGCGCGATCACGGTCTCCTGCGCGGCGTAGGTGCGCCAGCGGCACCGCTCCTCGATCCGCCGCCGCGCGTCGTCGGCCAGTTCGCGGAAAATCTCGACCTGCGCCAGCGACCGGTCGCGCCCTTCCTGCCGTGCGCTCAAAATCCGTGGTCCCCTCGTTCGACCGATGCCGGCCCGGCGACCGGCTCAGCGGTTCATCAGGTCGTCCAGCGTCCAATGCGGGCGTTCCGGCAGGTCCGCATGAACAATGCCATCGATCTGACGCAGGCTCTGGCAGGCTTCTTCCCAGCCTGCGTGCAGGACCTGGTCGAGCCGCGTCGCCGTGCCTGGCTTCCGCGCCTCGTTCAGTTTGCCGCGCAGGCTCGGGCTTTCGTCGAGCAGCCGGACAATTTCCCGGCGTTGGTCGCGCACCGTGCGCGCCCAATGGGCGGCCGGTTGGGTCTCGGGCGCGGCGTCCAGCTTGACCAGATGCTCGATCAAAACCTCCAGCCGGCTCAGCAGCTCGCGCAGGTCCCGCTTGCCCAAATCCGCGACCTCCTCGGCGAGCTGATCGTAATCCAGCTGATTGTGGACGCGTGGGACGGCCCGCAGAGCTTCGGCCTGCGCCTGTGTCCAGGCGACGAAGTCCTCGTCGTACAGCGGCTTAGCCATCATCCATCACCCGCGCAACTGGAACCGTCGGCAGCTTTTCCACGAGTTTGCGCGCACTTCCGCGATCGGGCAAGCGGGCCTCGCGGCGCAGCGCACGGCGCCTACCGCCCGACCGCATAGCCCTGCATGCCGCGCGGGTTGGCGCCGGCCTTGATCAGGCCGTCTTCGGTGCCGACCGCCGAGACCCGGCCGAGCGACCAGGGATCGCAGATGCCGAGGTGATGGCCGCGCCGGCCGAGCTCGACGAAGGTCGCCTCGGGAAACAGGCTTTCCAGGTCGAGCGTGCCCAGCTTGGCCCGGCGCGGATAGAACGACGACGGCATGTGGTCGGTCTTGAAGCCCGGCGCGTCGATCGCCTGCTGCAGGTCGTAGCCGGCGTGGACGTGGCGCAGGAAGGCGTGCAGCGTCCACTGGTCCTGGTAGTCGCCGCCCGGCGTGCCGATCGCCAGCACCCGGCCGTCGTCGTGGGTGGCGAGCGTGACCGACAGGGTGGTGCGCGGGCGCTTGCCGGGCGCCAGGCTGCCGGGCTGGCCGTCCTCCAGCCAGAACATCTGGGCGCGCGTGCCCAGGCAAAAGCCCAGCTCCGGGATCACCGGCGAGGACTGCAGCCAGCCGCCCGACGGGGTGGCCGTGACCGCGTTGCCGTGCCGGTCGATCACGTCGATGTGGCAGGTGTCGCCGGGCGCCTGGCGATCGCCGTGCTGCCGGGCGCCCTGCCCGGCATCGCCCTGCTTCGGCGTGTCGTCCTGCACCGTCGGCTCGCCGCCGCCGAACGCGCCCAGCGCCTGCTCCGGCGGCGGCGCCAGGGCGAGTTCCAGCAGCCGGTCCAGATCGCCGCCGTAGCCGGGGATCTCGCCCGGGCGCAGCTCCAGGCTCGCCTGCCGGCCGATCAGGGCGCGCCGGCGGTCGGCGTAGGCATCGGACAAAAGCGTTTGCAGCGGCACGTCGACGAACGCCGGGTCGCCGTAGAACAGCTCCCGGTCGGCGAACGCGAGCTTGGCGGCCTCGGTCACCGTATGCACGAAGTCCGGGCCGGTCGGGTCGAGCGCGTCCAGGTCGAAGCCCTGCAGCAATGCTAGCTGCTGCAGCAGCACCGGCCCCTGCGACCAGGCGCCGGCCTTGTGCACCCGCCAGCCGTGGTAATCGCGCGCGACCGCCGCCTCCTTGATCGCCCGCCAGTTGGCGAGATCGTCGCCGTCCAGCAAGCCGGCGTGGCGCGCGCCGCTGGTGTCCATCACCCGTTGCATGCGGCAGAACCCGGCGATCGCCTCGGCGACGAACCCCTCGGCCCAGACGCGCCGGGCGGCCTCGATCGTCGCCGCGCGGTCGCGGCCCTGAGCCTCCGCCGCGCGCAGCAGGCGGTCATAGGTGTCGGCCAGCGTGGGGTTGGCGAACCGCTTGCCGGGTGTGGGCACGCGGTTGCCCGGCAGGTAGGTCGCCGCACTGCTCGGCCATTCGGTGCGGAACAGCTCGGCGACCGCCTCGATCGTGCCGGCGATCCGCGGGACCAGCGGGTAGCCGTGCCGGGCGTAGTGGATCGCCGGTGCCAGCACGGTCCGCAGGCTCAGGCTGCCGTGGTCGCGCAGCAGCAGCATCCAGGCATCGAACGCCCCCGGCACGGTGGCCGCTATCAGCCCGGTGCCCGGCACCGCGTCCAGGCCCTGCCGACGGTAGGCCTCGATGGTCGCCGCGCGCGGCGCCGGGCCCTGGCCGCAGACGATCTCGACCTCTTGCCCCGCCGGCTTGAAGGCGATCGGCACCTCGCCGCCGGGCCCGTTCAGGTGCGGCTCCACCACCTGCAGCGTGAAGCCGCCCGCCACCGCCGCGTCGAACGCGTTGCCGCCGAGCTCCAGCATGCCCATCGCCGCCTGGCTCGCCAGCCAATGGGTCGAGGCGACCGCGCCGAAGGTGCCGCGGATCTCGGGACGGGTGCTGAAGGTCATGGCGGCTTGTCCGAGTCCGTTGTCAGGGCGTATCGGCGGGTCCCCTCTCCGTCGCTCGAAGGATGGGAAACCGGGCGCGTGCGTGCGTTCCTACCGGATACGTTAGGCCGGCCGTGCGCGCCCGCGCAACCGACGCCGCTTGTGGCGCGGGCGGACGCCATGCTTTAGACAGGGGCGCGTTAGGATCATTTCCGGGGGACAGGACGAAACCCATGGCCGCCATCGAACACCCGTACCTCATGTTCCTGGGCGACGCGCCCGACCAGCTGGCCGCGAAGACCGCGCAGGGGGTGGCGCACTGGCGCCCGGAGTGGTGCCTGGGACAGTTCCGGATGGACGGCTGCAAGGCCGACCTGGGCCTCGACGACATGACCATCGAACAGGCTGCCAAGGCCGGCTGCCGCACCGTGATCGTCGGCGTCGCCAACCGCGGCGGAGTGATCTCCGAGGCCTGGACCGACGCGCTGGAACTGGCGATGGACCTGGGCATGGACCTCGCCTCCGGCCTGCACAAGAAGCTGGGCGACGTCGAGCGCCTGCGCACGGCGGCCGAGCGCAACGGCCGGCAGATGCTGGACGTCCGCCACCCGACCCGCGACTTCGCGGTCGCCGACGGCCAGAAGCGCCCGGGAAAACGGCTGCTGACCGTCGGCACCGACTGCTCGGTCGGCAAGATGTACGCCTCGCTCGCGATCGAGGCGGAGCTGCGCACGCGTGGCCTCAAGGCGGACTTCCGCGCCACCGGGCAGACCGGCATCTTCATCGCCGGCGACGGCGTCTCGGTCGATGCGGTGATCGCCGACTTCATCTCGGGGGCGACCGAATGGCTGACCCCGGCCAACGACGACGACCACTGGGACGTGGTCGAGGGTCAGGGCTCGCTGTTCCACGCCTCGTTCGCCGGCGTCTCGACCGGCCTGCTGCACGGCAGCCAGCCGGACGCGCTGGTGCTGTGCCACGAGCCGACCCGCGGCCACATGCGCGGTCTGCCGACCTACCCCCTGCCCGATCTGGAGAGCTGCCTGCAGCAGAACGAGCTGGTCGCCCAATTGACCAACCCGAACGCCCGCACGATCGGGGTTGCGGTCAATACCAGCGCGCTCGACCGCGACGCCGCCAAGGCGTGCCTGCAGGAGATCGAGCAGCGCCTGGGCCTGCCCACGGTCGATCCGGTGCGCGACGGCGTGGCGCGCATCGTCGACCAGCTGACCTGAGGGGGCGCGGCAGCCGACATGGTGGAGCTCAGCGTCGCGCGCGAAAGCTGGCCGATCCGCGGTTCGTTCACGATCTCCCGCGGCACCCGGACGACGGCGGAGGTGGTGGTGGTCCAGCTGTCGGACGGCGGCCACGCCGGCCGCGGGGAGTGCGTGCCCTACCCCCGCTACGACGAGACGGTCGACGGCGTGATCGCCGAGATCGAGGGCCTGCGCGCCGCGCTGGCCGATGGCCTGGACCGGCATGCGCTGCAGGACCGGCTGCCGGCCGGGGCCGCGCGCAACGCCCTCGACTGCGCGTTCTGGGACCTCGAGGCCAAGCGCGCCGGCAAGCGCGTGTGGCAACTCGCGGGCCTGCCCGAGCCGCAGCCGGTGGCGACCGCCTACACCCTGTCGCTCGACACCCCCGCGCGGATGGCCGTCAGCGCCAAGGACAACCGCGAGCGGCCGCTGCTCAAGCTGAAGCTGTCCGGCCCGGACGACCTGGACCGCGTGGCGGCGGTGCGCGCCAACGCCCCCGACGCCCGGCTGATCGTCGACGCCAACGAGGGTTGGACGGCCGACCAGTACCGCAACCTGTCGGAGGAGCTGCGCGAGCTGGGCGTCGACATGATCGAACAGCCGCTGCCCGCCGGCGACGACGAAGGGCTGGCCGGGATCGCCCGCCCGGTGCCGGTGTGCGCGGACGAGTCGTGCCACGACCGCGCCAGCCTGGAGGCGCTCGCCGGCAAGTACGACATGGTCAACATCAAGCTGGACAAGACCGGCGGCCTGAGCGAAGCGCTGGCGCTCAAGGCCGAGGCGGAGGCCGCCGGCTTCGCCGTCATGGTCGGCTGCATGCTGGCGACCTCGCTCGCCATGGCGCCCGCGGTGCTGCTCGGCCAGGACGCCGAGATCGTCGACCTCGACGGCCCGCTGCTGCTGGCGAAGGACCGCGACGACGCGCTGACCTTCGCGGGCAGCTTCATCCACCCGCCCAGCGCAGGGTTGTGGGGTTAGAGCAAGATGAAGGTCCACGCGACCTTCATCGATTTTGCTCTAGCCGCCGCCGTGGCATTCGGCCGCGCGGCGCGTGGGTGACTGGGTCGCCACGCGCCCGATCACGGTTTCCAGATCGCCGCAGGCGGGTTTATCGTCCCGCGCATAGGGCCACCCCGTGGACACTTGCGGGGCCACGACGAGCGCCCGCGGCCGGGGGCAATCCGCCCGCGCGGACATTTCATGCCGGCGCCCGGTGATCCGACAGGCTTGCTCCCCGCGTAGTGAAGTTTACTTTGGCATCGGGATACTCGTAGCGACGAAGGGGCGACAAGGTCATGGCCGAGCGCAGCGACAAGGCGCGTGATGGTGGGGCCCGCGACGGCCTGGCCCGCGGCGGCGGGGAGCCGGTCTACCAGACGGACTTCCCGGCCGATCACCCGCCGATCAAGCAGGAGAAGGTCGGCGTGCTGCTGCTCAACCTGGGCACGCCCGAGGGCACCGACTACTGGTCGATGCGCCGCTACCTGAAGGAGTTCCTGTCGGACAAGCGGGTGATCGAGCTCAATCCCGTGTTCTGGCAGATCCTGCTCAACACGGTGATCCTGTCCAAGCGCCCGCAGGCCAGCGGCAAGGCCTATGCGTCGATCTGGAACACCGAGAAAAACGAGAGCCCGCTCAAGACGATCACGCGCGACCAGTCGGACTCGGTCGCGGAGATCATGCAGCAGCGCTTCGGCGGGCAGGTCGTGGTCGACTGGGCGATGCGCTACGGCTATCCGCGCACCCAGGACGTGCTGCGGAAGCTGGAGGATCAGGGCTGCCACAAGATCCTGATGCTGGCGCTCTATCCGCAGTACGCCGCCTCCACCACCGCGACCGCCTACGACCAGGCGTTCCGGGCGCTGATGCGGATGCGCTGGCAGCCGGC
The DNA here is from genome assembly GCF_016583645.1 of Rhodovibrio sodomensis. Lineage (GTDB taxonomy): Bacteria > Pseudomonadota > Alphaproteobacteria > Kiloniellales > Rhodovibrionaceae > Rhodovibrio > Rhodovibrio sodomensis. Next base: position 17,733 of record NZ_NRRL01000008.1, read on the forward strand.
CGTGCGCACCGCCCCGCCCTATCACGACGAGCCGCAGTACATCGACGCGGTCGTGAACTCGATCAAGACCCACCTGAAGCAGCTCGACTGGACGCCGGAGGTGCTGGTCACCTCGTTTCACGGACTGCCCAAGCGCTACCTGCTGAACGGCGACCCCTACCACTGCCAGTGCGCCAAGACCTCCCGCCTGATCCGCGAGCGGCTGGGCTGGAGCACGGACGAGGTGCAGCTATCGTTCCAGTCCCGCTTCGGCCGCGAGGAGTGGTTGCAGCCCTATACCGACGAGAAGCTGGAACACCTCGCCGAACAGGGCGTGAAGAACATCGCCATCATCGCGCCGGGCTTCGCCAGCGACTGTGTCGAGACCCTGGAGGAGCTGGATCAGGAAGGCCGCGAATCGTTCCTCGAGGCCGGCGGCGAGAACTTCACCTACATCCCCTGCCTGAACGCCCAGCCGGACCACGTCCAGCTGATCGCCGACCTGGCGACCCGCGAACTCGGCGGCTGGGTCGACGAAAACGCCCGCGTCCGCGCGTCGATGGCGGCCGAGTAACGGGGCCAAGCCGGCTTTAGGCTGGAGTGGCCGGGGCATTCGGCGCTGGGTTGGGCGATCGGCTCGCATGGCGCCCTGCGCCTCTTAAAACCGCCGCGCATTCAGCCCGAGCCAGACGGGCGGCCGGCGCCGGCGGTCAGGGCTTCCAGGGCGCTCAGTTTCTGCACCAGGTCGGTCGCCTGGTCCGCCGGCAACGCGGTCAGCGGCGGGCGGACGCGCGCCCAGCCGGCATGGCCGGTCTGATGCGCCAGCACGGCCTTGACGCCCGGAATGGTCGGAAAGCCCTCCAGCGCCCGGCGGTAGGCGATCACTGCCTGGTTCAACGCGTCGCCGCCGCCGCGGCCCCAGCGTTCGTACAGGCGGTTCAATAGGGCGGGATTGACGTTGGCGGTCGCGGTAATGGTGCCGGGGCCGCCGAGCTCGAGGGCGTCGCGCAGATACCGCTCGTTACCGACGAAGACGCCGAAGCCCGGGTACTTACGCAGCAGCGCCTCGGCGTACCCCCAGTCGCCGCCGGAATCCTTCAGCCCGCCCACGGTCCCCGGGAAGTCGGCGACCAGGCGGTCGACCAGCTCGGGCGACCACCCCACCCCGGCGTGGCCGGGGATGTGATAGAGGTAAAGCCGCAGCCGGTCGTCGCCGACCCGCTGGATCAGCTCGCGGACGTAGGCGTAGAGCCCCGCGTCGTCGATCTTCTTGTAGAAGAACGGCGGCAGCAGCAGCACGCCGCCGCAGCCGTGATCGAGCGCGTGGCGGGTCAGCTCGACCGTCTCCGGCAGGTTGGGCAGGCCCACCCCCGGCAGCAGCTTCGCGCCCGGCACCTCCGCCTCGCGCAGCGCGGTCAGCAGGTCCATCCGTTCGCCGCGCGCCAGCGAGGTCGCCTCGCTCGTGCTGCCGAACGGGACCAGCGCGCTGCAGCCGTTCGACAACAGGTCCCGCGCGAACGCGACGAACCGCGCGCGGTCCACCGACAGGTCGTCGTTGAACGGCGTGGCGACCGGGGCCAGCACCCCTTCGAACGGTCCGCGGGACATCCCAGCCCTCACCCCGGCGAGCGGTCGTTCCTGTCGTTCTCGTCGTCGTCGAACAGCACCCGGTGGGCCGCGCCCTCCAGATCGTCGTACTGCCCGCTCTTGAGCGACCACAGAAACGCCGCCAGCCCGCACAGGCCCAGGAACAGCGCGATCGGGATCAGGTAGATCAGGACGCTCATGGGCAGGAGTGTAGCAGGCCCGGAGGCCCGGCGGTAAAGGCGTCTCGCCGCAACTTGGGTTGGCTCGGCAGGCAGCCAGCGTGTGGGACGACCGCTTCGGCGGGTCCCTCTCCCTCGAGGGGAGAGGGCAGGTGAGGGTGAGACTCCCCGTCGTACGGTGAGGAGTCCCACCCTCACCTTCCCACGCCCTGACGGACGTGGGCCCCTCCCTCTCCCTTCAAGGGAGAGGGGTTAGGCGATCTCTCCCGCCACCCTGTCGCCGTCTTCGCCAGACCCAGGCGCAGGGAATTGCCGGTGACGGCGAGCGAGGAGGCGGACATCACCACGGCGGCGATCAGCGGGGTGACGAAGCCCGCCATGGCGAGCGGCACCGCGACCACGTTGTAGGCGAACGCGAGGCCGAAGTTCTGGTGCACCAGCCGGCCGGCGCGCCGGGCGACCTCCAGCACCTCCAGGACCGGCGCCAGCCGCTCGCCCTGGAACACCGCGTCGGCGGCGGTCTGGGAGATGTCGGCGGCGCTGGCGGGCGACAGCGACACGCTGGCGGCGGCGAGCGCGGGGGCGTCGTTCAGGCCGTCGCCCACCATCAGCACGCGCCGGCCGCCGGCGACCAGCTGTTCCAGCCGCGCGACCTTCTGTCCGGGAGCGCATTCCGCCTGCCAGTCGGCGAGGCCGAGGGCGCCCGAGACCTTTTCCACCGTCGGCGCGCGGTCGCCGGACAGCAGCACGACCTGCTTGCCCTGCGCCTGCAGGGCGCGCACGACCTCCGCCGCGTCCGAACGCAGCGGGTCGTCGAAGGTGAAGCGCACCGGCGCCTGACCCGGGCGGGCGAGCCACAGCTCCGGGCCGTCGTGGTCGCCGGCGGGCCCGGCCTCGGCGTCGACCCAGGCGCGCTTGCCCAGGCGCGTTTCGTTACCCTGGGCGTCGCGCCAGGCCAGGCCGCAGCCCGGCTCCTCGCGCACGCCCTCCGGCACCGGCGCGTCCGGCGCGGCGCGGGCGAGCGCGCGCGCCAGCGGGTGCGTGCTGGCCCCGGCGAGCGCGGCCGCGGCGCGCAGGTCCAGCGGATCGGCGTCGGTGTCCCGCAGTTCCGGCCGGCCGAGGGTGAGCGTGCCGGTCTTGTCGAACACCACCGTGTCGACGTTGGCGAGCCGCTCCAGCGCGGTGCCGGACTTCAGCAGCACGCCGCGCTTCAAGAGCCGGCCGCTGCAGATCACCTGCACCGCCGGCACCGCGAGGCCGAGAGCGCACGGGCAGGTCACGATCAACACCGCGACCGCGATCAAGAGCGCCGGCTGCCAGGCCATCCCGCCCAGCAGCACCCAGCCGAGGAAGGCCGCAAGCGCGAGCGCGTGGACCACGGGCGCGTAGGCGCGCGCCATCCGGTCGGCGAGCGCGACGTACTTGGCCCGGCGCTGCTCGGCCGTTTCCATCAGGCGGACGATCTCCGACAGCAGCGTGTTCTCGCCGACCGCCGTCACCTCCACCGTCACCGGCGCGGACAGGTTGAGCGTGCCCGAATAGACCCGGGCGCCCGGCTGGGCGGCGTGGGGCAGCGTCTCGCCCGTCAACAGCGAGCTGTCGAGCTCGCTGGTCCCCTCGACGATCCGACCGTCGGCGGCGATCCGCTCGCCCGCCGCGGCCAGGATGCGCATGCCGGGCTGCAGCTGGTCGGCCGGCATCACGCGGCGGGTACCGTCCGCCTCCAGCACCGTGACCGCCCCGCTGCGCAAGGCCAGCAGCCGCTCGGCGGCCGAGCGCGCCTTGCCGCGGGCGCGGCGGTCCAGGTAGCGGCCGAGCAGCAGGAAGAACAGCAGCGTCACCGCGCTGTCGAAATAGGCGTGCGGACCGGACTGGATGGTTTCCGACAGGCTCATCCCGCCCGCCAGCAGAACCGCGAGCGAGATCGGCACGTCCATGTTGGTGCGCCGAGCCCGGAGCGCGGTCAGCGCGGAGCGGAAGAACGGCCGGCCGGCGTAGACGATCGCCGGCAGGGCGATCAGCGCGGAGAACCAGTGCAGCAGATCCCGGGTGGCGTTTTCCATGCCCTGCGCGTGGCCGGCCCAGACGGAGACCGACAGCAGCATCACGTTGGCGGCGGCGAAGCCGGCGACCGCCATGGCGCGCAGCAGGTCCTTTTCCTGCCGGCTGTCGTCGTCGCTCAGGCGCTCGGGATCGTACGGCACCGCGCGGTAGCCGAGGTCGCCCAGGCGCTGGACCATCGCCCCGCCCTCAGCGACCGCGCCCCGCCAGGCGACCTGCAGGCGCCGGGTGGTCATGTTCACCCGCGCGCTCTCGACCCCGCCCATCGCGCCCAGCGCGCGCTCGATCGTCTTGACGCAGCCGCCGCAGTGGATGCCCTCGACCATCAGCGCGAGGGTGTGGCGGCCGTGCGGGTCGGTCTGCACGTAAGGCGTGACGTCGACCGTTTCCGGAATGGCTTCCGGCGCCCCGCCGGCGGCCTGGCGGCCGCTTTCGGCCGTGCTCCGGGCCAGGTCGGCGACGCCGGGGGTGCAGCAGCTCATGACGCCTGGGTCCGAACGGGGGTCATTGCGTGACCGTGATCCGGCGCGAGACGCGCAGCGCGTCCGCGCCCTTCTCCGCCTCGATGCGCAGTTCCCACAGGCCCTTCAGCGGCAGCTGGACGCGCTTGGCGAACCTGCCGCCGCCGAGCGCGGTCAGGGTGTGCGTGCTGTCGTAGCCGGCCTGGGTCGGGCGGACCAAGCCGACCCGCACGGTGTCGGCGTCGACCGGCCGGCCCTGCGCGTCGGTCACCGAGACCAGCAGGTCGGCGCGCTTGGGCTGGGGGTGGTCGACCGACAGGTCGACCGACCAGCCGAGCGCCTGCTCCTGCTGCTCCGCCTCGATCGCCTGCTGGTAGGCAACGCCCTTGTCGTAGGCGTCGGTCGTGACCAGGCCGCGCCAGGAGCTCATGCCCACGCCGATCATCGTCGCGTTGGCCGCGAAGATGACCAAGAACATCCCGAAGAAGCAGCTCGGGATCCAGACGTTGGGCTGCTTGTACCAGCGGATGAGCCGCTGCATTCGGCCGTCCTGCGCGCTCATGTCTCGGGCCCCCGGAACAGTGTCTCTTGCACGACCGTGTTGCCGTCGTCGTCGGTCAACAGGAATTGGAAGTCCCGGGTCGTCTGGGTCACCGCCGCGCCCGGACGCTCCACGTAGACCTTGTATGTTGCCACCGAGTCCGGGTCGGCCGTCAACGTCACCTGCTGGGCCTTCGGGTCCTTGGCGCCGACCACCGACAGCGCGCCCTGCGGCAGGTTGCGCAGTTCCAGGGTATAGGACCTGGTCGCACGCTCCTTGTTCAGGATCTTGACCGTGTAGCCGTTGCGGATCGCCCCGTCGGAGAGCGGCACGAACAGCGGGTTGCGGTCGTGCAGCACGTTGATGTCGTGGCTGCTGCGGGTCATCAGGGTGAACAGCATGATCCCGCCGACCACCGCCAGCAGGCCGCTGTACAGCACCGTGCGCGGCCGGATCAGATTGATTCTCGGCTTGTCCCCGCGCGCCCGGCGTTCCTGGTTGGCCAGCGTGTCGTAGGTGATCAGGTTCTTCGGCCGGCCCAGCTTCTCCATCACGCTGTTGCAGGCGTCGATGCACAGCCCGCAGCCGATACACTCCAGCTGGACGCCGTCGCGGATGTCGATGCCGGTCGGGCAGACCGCGACGCACTTGTCGCAGGCGATGCAGTCGCCCTTGCCGTCGATCTTGTCGCGGCCGTAGAGCGCGTCCGCCTGCGCCCAGTCGATCGCCGCCAGGCCCTGCGTGCCGCCGTCGTCCGGCCGGGTGGGCGGCAGGGTCGCCGGGGAGACATGGGTCTTGCCCTTCTTCGGCTTGCCGCGGGGCTCGCCGCGCCAGCGCTCGTAGGTGATGGTCATGGTGTCTTCGTCGAACATCGCCGCCTGGAAGCGCGGCCACGGGCACATGTAGACGCAGACCTGCTCGCGCGCCCAACCGGCCAGCAGGTAGGTGGTCGCCGTGAACAGGCCGACGAAGAAGTACACGCTGAACGACGCCTGGCCGGTGAAGAAGTTGACAAGCACCGTGGGCGCGTCGACGAAGTACATGATCCACGCCCCGCCGGTGGCGAGCGCGATCACCAGCCAGACCGCGTGCTTGGCCGAGCGCTTGGCGAGCTTGCTGCCGCTCATCGGCTGCCGGTCGAGCTTGAGCCGGGCGTTGCGGTCGCCCTCGATCCAGCGCTCGACCAGCATGTAGAGGTCGGTCCAGACGGTCTGCGGGCAGGCATAGCCGCACCAGACCCGGCCCAACAGGCTGGTGATCAGGAACAGCCCGATCGCGCCCATGATCAGCAGGCCCGCGAGGTAATAGACCTCCTGCGGCCAGATCTCCAGGCCGAAGAAGTACGCCCGGCGCGCGGGCATGTCGATCAACAGCGCCTGGTCCGGGGCGTTCGGCCCGCGGTCCCAGCGCAGCCAGGGCGCGAGGTAGTAGATGCCCAGCAGCACGATCAGCGCCGCCCATTTGAGCTTGCGGTAGAACCCCTGGATGCCCATCGGGTGGACCTTCACCCGGCCGGCGTAGAGGTTCTGCTCCTTCTGCCGGCGCCGCGACAGGGCACCCTCGGTGCCCTCCTGGATCGTCTGCTCGGCCATGTTCGTGTACTACTCGTCTTGCGCCGCCCGTGGTCGCGCCGGGGTGACCGGCCCGGGGGCGACGGAAACACCTTGCGAATGCCAAGATGCTACGCGGCCCGGCCCGGTCCGCCATTGCGGTGCATCAAGGCTGGTTGCGCAACCGCTCATACCCGCCGCGCCAAGGTGTCGCGGCGCGCGGCCAGATCGCCGCCCCGACCCTACTGCCCGCCGCCCAGGGTGTGAACGTAGACCGCCAGCATCTTGATCGTCTCGTCGTCCAGACGGGTTTGCCAGGCCGGCATGTTGCCGTGCTGCGGATTGGTGATCTGGGAGACCAGGTCGGTGATCTCGCCGCCGTAGAGCCAGATCTGGTCGGACAGGTTGGGCGCGCCCAGGGCCGGATTGCCGTTCGCCTCGGCGCCGTGGCAGGCGACGCACTGCGCGGCGTAGACCTGCTGGCCGGCCGCGACCCACTCCGGCGCGTCAACCGTGGCCGACAGCGACTTGACGTAGTGCGCGACGTTGCGGATCTGCGCCCGGTCCAGGATCTGGCCATAGGCCGGCATCATCGATGCCCGGGACTGCTGGTGCTCGTTGCGCACGCCATAGGCGATCGTCCGGTGGATCTGCTCGAGCGTGCCGCCCCACAGCCAGGCGTCGTCGGCCAGCGACGGGTAACCGCCGGGCAGACCGGCGCCGCCCCGGCCGTGGCAGGGGGCGCAGTTGGTGGCGAACGCGGACTGGCCGCCGGCCATGGAGAAGTTCAGCAGCTCGCGGTCGTTCGCGATCGCCTGCAGGTCGGCCTGCGCGATCTGATCGACCCACGTCGCCTGCTCGGCCTGCGCCAGCTCCAAGTCCTGCTGCAGCTCGACCCGGCGGTCCCAGTCGAGCAGTCCGTCGGTGTGGCCGGACAGCCACGGGATCGACGGGTACAGCACCATGTAGACGACGGAGAACGCGATGCAGACGTAGAAGACGTACAGCCACCACTTCGGCAGCGGCGTGTTGAGCTCCTGGATGCCGTCCCACTCGTGGCCGGTCGTCTCCTGACCGGTCAGATGGTCTTTCTCGGGCTTGGTCGGCATCGCTTCAGTTCTCCTCGTTGTTGTCTTCGAGCGGGATCCTAGACGCCTGCTCGAAGCGATCCCTGTTCGACGGCCAGAGCGCCCAGGCGCACACGCCGGTGAACAGGAGCAGCAACCAAACGACCCACAGCTGGCGCAGCCAGACGGCGAGTTCGGCTATCAATTCCATCGGCTATCCGCCTTCGCCTACTGCAGCAGTTGTTCGGTGCTGGTGTCCGAGAAGTCGACCATCCGGCCCAGGATCTGGAGATAGGCGACGAGCGCGTCCATCTCCGTCACCCGGTCGGGGTTGCCGTCGAAGTTCGCCACCTCGACCCGCGGGTAGCGTTGCCTCAGCCCGTCGACCTTGGCGTCGGGGTTCTGCTGGGCGCGCAGGTCCGCCTCCGCCAGCTCGATCTGCGTGTCGCTGTACGGCACGCCGACGTCGACGTTGGTCTCCAGATGCGCCGCGGCGTCCATGTCCAGCCGGTTTTCCGACAGGAAGGCGTAGGGCGGCATGATCGATTCCGGCACGACCGCGCGCGGGTCTTCCAGGTGCGCGACGTGCCAGTCGTTGGAGTACTTGCCGCCGACCCGCGCGAGGTCCGGCCCGGTGCGCTTGGAACCCCACTGGAAGGGGTGGTCGTACATGCTCTCGGCGGCCAGCGAGTAGTGGCCGTAGCGCTCCACCTCGTCGCGGAAGGTGCGGATCTGCTGGCTGTGGCAGGTGTAGCAGCCCTCGCGGATGTAGATGTTGCGCCCGGCCAGCTCGAGCGGGGAATACGGACGCACCCCGTCGACCGGCTCGATCGTGGACTTGATGGTGAAGGTCGGAACGATCTCCACGATGCCGCCGATCGAGACCGTGATCAGGGTCAGGATCGAGAGCAGGATGACGTTCTTTTCGATCCGCTTATGCCAGTGCATCTCCAGGCTCTCCCTACTCGGCCGGAGCTGCGGCGGCAGCCGGCTCGGCGACCATCGGTTTCTCTTCGCGGATGTCGCCGCGCACGGTGCGCACCAGGTTGTAGACCATGATCAGGGCGCCCACGAGGAACAGCACCCCGCCCAGGGCGCGGATCACGTAGAAGGGGTGCATCGCCTCCACCGTCTCCACGAAGGAGTACTGCAGGAAGCCCAGCTGGTCGTACGACCGCCACATCAGGCCCTGCATGATCCCGGAGATCCACATCGCGGTGATGTAGAGCACGATGCCCAAGGTCGCGATCCAGAAGTGATAGCTGACCAGGCGCATCGAATAGAGCTGCTTGCGGTGCCAGAGGTGCGGCACCAGGAAGTACATCGCGCCGAAGGAGACGAACGCCACCCAGCCGAGCGCGCCGGAGTGCACGTGGCCGATCGTCCAGTCGGTGTAGTGGCTGAGCGCGTTGACCGGCTTGATCGACATCACCGGGCCCTCGAACGTGCTCATGCCGTAGAACGCGACCGAGACCACCAGGAAGCGCAGGACAGGGTCGGTGCGCAGCTTATCCCAGGCGCCCGACAGGGTCATGATGCCGTTGATCATGCCGCCCCAGGACGGCATCCACAGCATCACCGAGAACACCATGCCGAGGGTTTGCGTCCAGTCCGGCAGCGAGGTGTAGTGCAGGTGGTGCGGGCCGGCCCAGATGTAGAGGAAGATCAGGGCCCAGAAGTGGATGATCGACAGGCGGTAGGAATACACCGGCCGCTCGGCCCGCTTGGGGATGTAGTAGTACATCATCCCCAGAAAGCCGGCGGTCAGGAAGAAGCCGACCGCGTTGTGGCCGTACCACCACTGCGTGATCGCGTCCTGCACGCCCGAGAACAGCGAGTAGCTCTTGGTGCCGAAGAAGCTGACCGGTACCGCCAGGTTGTTCACGATGTGCAGCATCGCGATCGTGATGATGAACGCCAGGAAGAACCAGTTCGCAACGTAGATGTGCGGTTCCCGGCGCTTCATCACCGTGCCGAGGTAGACCACCAGGTAGACCACCCAGACCAGGGTCAGCCACAGGTCGACGAACCACTCCGGCTCGGCGTATTCGCGCGATTGGGTGACCCCGAAGACGTAGCCGAGCCCCGCCATCACCAGGAACGCCTGGTAGCCGAGGAACAGGAACAGCGCCGTCTCCTCGCCGCCGAACAGGCGCGCCCGGCAGGTCCGTTGCACCACGTGCAGGGAGGTGGCGAGCAGCGCGTTGCCGCCGAAGCCGAAGATCGCCGCCGAGGTGTGCAGCGGGCGCAGCCGGCCGAAGGTGGTCTCGGCGAACCCCAGGTTGAGCTCGGGATAGGCGAGCTGGAAGGCGATGAACACGCCCGCGGAGAACGCCGCGATGCCCCAGAACATCGTCGCGATGACGAACAGACGGACGACGTCCTCGTTGTAATACTCGCGCGCCGGCGCGCGGTTGTCGGCGGTGGCTGTGGCGCTTTGGGCCATACTCGGCAGTCCCCTCAAAGCCGCAAGACGTTAAGCCGCGTGTGCGGCGCATGTTCGAAAGGCGTCCTGGGCCGTGGGGACTGCCGGTCTGGCGGACAGACTCCGAAGGCGCCAACGCCGGGTTCGAATTTGTCTAGTTTAATGACGGACCTTTGCAGCCCCAACATTGATATGGATCAAGACCGGTTCCCCGCGCGCTTTCCGGCGCGGCGGACCGCGATGGGCGCGACACCCATCACGTGTACGGTTGCAGGATTCGACCGGGCCCGCCATCCGCAAACCCCTGGACACGCTGCGTCAGCCTGCCGCACCATATATCCGGGTAAAAGGGCGGCGGTACACGCACCGCAACGCAGACGCGTCGTGAGTGCCGATCGTTCGGCGCCTGTTGGGCGGGATGCCGCGAGGCTGGGTCAGCCTTCGGACTTTTTGCGCTCGGGTGGCCGAACCCCTTCGGGAAGCAAGGTTGAAAGACGATGACCACGACGACACACACGGTGCCCGTGCTGGCCGGGCCGGCGCCGCGGATCAAGACGATCGAGATCGACCGGCCCTGGAGCTGGCTCAACCGCGGCTGGGCCGACTTGCGCAAGGCGCCGCGCGTGTCGATTACCTACGGCCTGTTCTTCGCCATCGTGGGTTTCCTGCTGCTGGGCGCGCTATGGTTCCTTGACTGGTTCTATCTGGTGCTGCCGCTGTCGGCGGGATTCATGCTGATGGGACCGCTGGTCGCGGTCGGCCTGTACGAGATCAGCCGGCGGCTGGAAGCGGGCGAGACGCCGACGCTGGGCCACGCCGCCACCGCGATCTTCCGCAACACCAGCCAGATCCTGCTGATGGGTGTGGCGCTGATGATCTTCCTGCTGGCCTGGATCCGGCTGGCCACGCTGATCTTCGCGCTGTTCTTCAGCTTCCGTCCGCCCAGCCTGGACAACTTCGTCGCCGAGGTGTTCTTCCAGCCCGAGTCGGTGCCGTTCCTGATCGTCGGCGTGGGCAGCGGGGCCATCCTGGCGGCGCTCGTCTTCGCGATCTCGGCGGTGTCGATCCCGATGCTGCTGGACAAGCCGCAAGTCAACGTCGCCACCGCGATCGCAGCCAGCGTGCAGTCGGTGCGCCTCAACCCGGCGCCGATGGCGATCTGGGCCGCGATGATCGTGCTGTTCGCCGCCGCCGGCCTGGTCGCGGGCTACATCGGCCTGGCCGTCACCATGCCGATTATCGGCCACGCCACCTGGCACGCCTATAAGGACCTGATCAGTTTCGAGGACTAGAGCAAAATCGATGAAGGTCGAGCTGACCTTCATCGTGAATTTTGCTCTAACTGCTTCAAGAGAGAGCAAGATTCAGCTGAAAGGCGGCTTCACCTTTCAGCATCTTGCTCTATCCCGCCAAGCAGAGGTCGCTCGCAACCGCCCTCACCGGTCGCCCAACACCGCCAGCGCCCGGGCGGCGACGTCTTCCGGCGGCCCGTCCGCGTCGACCCGGGGCCAGGCGATTTCGCCCTTGGGCGCGCGGGTTAGCTGGCCCTCGACGATCTCCGAGGTCGCGTCGGAGGCGTCGCCGGTACGCGCGTCGACGCGCGCCTTCAGCGTCTCCTCGGGCGCGCTCAGCCAGACGCCCTGGAACGCCGCGCCGGCCGCCTCCGCGGTCTTGCGGGCATGGGCCCGGCTGCTGCGGTCCAGGAAGGTCGCCTCGACGATCGCGCTGTGCCCCGCCTTCAGCGCCGCGGCCGCGCGGTCGAACATGGCGCGGTAGACGGCCGCGTTCACCTTGCCCCGATAGGCGCGCTCGGGCAGGCGCTCGGTCTCGGCGACGCCGAACAGCCGCTTGCGCTCGACGTCGGAGCGGACCACCAGCGCGCCCGGTGCCCGGCCGATCTCGGGCGCAACCGCGCGGGCGATCGTGGTCTTGCCGCTGCCAGACACCCCGCCGACCGCGATCAGACGCGCGGCCGCCGGGTCCAGGTAGCCGCACGCCGCGGCGAACAGGTCGCGCGCTTCCCGCTGCTTGGCGGCGCGGCCGTCGGCGTCGGCCTGCGCGGCGCGCGCGGAGGCGGCGACGTGGGCGCGGATGCCAGCGCGCAAGCTCAGGAACAGCGGTAGGGCGGCCAGCCCCGCGAGGTCGTCGCGCGCGCGGTGATAACGGTTGAGCAGCCGGTTCGCCGCCCAGCGCAGCCCCCGCCGGTCCAGGTCCATCAGCAGGAACGCCAGATCGAACAGCGTGTCGACTTCCGCGATCTGGCGGTTGAACTCGATCGCGTCGAACAGCGTCGGCCGGCCGTCGATCAGCACCACGTTGCCGAGGTGCAGGTCGCCGTGGCAACGGCGCACGCAGCCCGCCGCCGCGCGCCGGTCCAGCAGCTCGCGCGCGGCCTCCAGCGCGCACCGGGTCCGGGCGATCAGCGCGTCGGCCTCCGCCGGTGGGAACAGCTCGGGCGCGGCGGTGAGCTGCTGGGCGTTCTCGTCGATCACGAATTCCAGGGACTCGGCCCCGCCGGCGCCCTCTGCCGGTTCCGCCCGGGCGTGCAGGTCGGTGACGGCGTCGGCCAGCCGGTCGACCGTCCGGGCATCCAGCCGGCCCTCGGCCGCGACCCGGTCCATCAGCCCGGCCTGGTCGAACCGGGCGAGTTCGACCAGCCAGTCGACCGGCGTGCCCGCGACCCGGTCCGGGTCCGGCCCGTCGGCCTGCAGGTCACCCAGCATCAGGCCGCCGGCGGCGGTGCGGACGACCGGCCGCGCGCCGAGATAGAGCGCCGGCGCGGTCCGCCGGTTCAGGCGCAGTTCCGCCGCGACCGCCCGCCGGCGTTTTTCCAGCGTGCCGAAGTCGAGATACGGGTAAGTGACCGCGCGCTTGAGCTTGTAGGCGCGGGTGCCGGTCAGGAACACGGCGGAGGCGTGGGTGTCGATCCGCCGCACCGCCTGCCCGCCATGGGTCGCCGGATCGGCCAGCAGACGCAGGGTCTCGTCCTGCGCCGCCGCGCCCCGGCCGGCGGGCGCATGGGCGTCGCGGCGGTTCTCCCCGGTCATCTGTCCTCGCCAAGTGGTGCGTGTACGGGCGACTTGGGTGCCCTGTCGCGCCGGAGCTGCAACCTAATCGTCATCCTTCTCAAACTTAACATATGAAGTCCTTCCGAACGGATTTGAAATTCAAACATAGTATTGAATTCAGCCCCCCAGAAACGGCGTGATTCAGAAAACACTGCGCGCGACACCATAGGTTAAAGAAACCCGGCGGCGTTCTGTGTTGACTGGTCTCCAGCGTCATCCAGCGGGTCCGATTTTCGGGCCCCGAACCGACGCGAGGGAGGTCTATTGTGCCCAACGCGCGACTGACGCCGCAAGACGCCATGGCGATCGAGGAACACATACCCGCCCTCCGCCGCTATGCCCGCGCTCTGGTCCGAGACAGCGACCGGGCCGACGATCTGGTGCAGGACTGCCTGGAACGCGGGATCTCGCGGTTCGCGCAGTTCCAGCCGGGCACCAACCTGCGGACCTGGCTGTTCACCATCCTGCACAACCTGCACTGCGACACCCTGCGCCGGCAGAGCCGCCGCGGCGTGCACGTGCCGATCGACGACTGGATGGAAATCGCCCAGACCAGCGCCGAACAGCCGCGCGCCATGCACCTGCGCGATTTTCGCCGGGCGTTCCGCGGCTTGCAGGAAAGCGACCAGCAGATCCTGCTGCTGATCGGCGTGGAAGGCTTCACCTACGAGGAGGCCGCCGAGGTGCTCGACGTGGCGGTCGGCACGGTCAAGTCGCGGCTGTTCCGCGCCCGCGACCGGCTGAAGACCCGCGAGATCGAGATGAACACGCCCAAGGTCGGCGCCGAGCGCCGCGCGGGCGACAACGCGGGCGACAACGCGGTCGCGAACTAGAGCAAAATCGATGAAGGTCGACTCGACCTTGATCGTGAATCTTGCTCTAACGGCTTGAAGAGAGAGCAAGATGCTGAAAGGTGGCTTCACCTTTCAGCATCTTGCTCTAGCGCCCAATCACGCAACGGCGCGCGCCGCCATCGGCGTTGCCGTTGCTTCAGCGCATTGCTGGCTGGCTACAGCCGGCGTAGTCAGGTTCCGGCACGCCTGTCCCGCCGCAGAGGCCCGCCCCCAGAGCCGGCTGGGCTTCCGTCGACGGCGTGATCTTCCGGTTAGCGCGGGCGGTGTAAGGCCTGTGCGCCCTGGTCCCTTTGAAGTGCCACTGCTACATCTTGCCATTCATCCGCTGGGCCCGAGCCGGCCGCGGCATCCTGTCGTCATGAGCTGAAATCCGGACGCTAGGCCCCGTCGACCCGGGCAGCGCCGGTCCCGAGAGTGGCTTGAAGATCACGCTTCCGTTTGCGCCCTCCCCCCACCCGCCGGTCCGCCCAAGGCGCCGTCCGCGCCGGGCCGCCGTGGCGATCGCCGGTCTGCTGTGCGCCTGCATAACATCGTCCGGCGTTGGCCGCGCGGACGACCGGGCGCCCTGGCCGCCGCCGGAGAGCCGCCCGGACAGCGCGGCGGGCGACGCCCAGGCATCGGCGGAAGAGACCGATACGCGGATCGCCTATACGGTCGAGATCCAGGGGCTGGCGGAAGGCGAGGACGACCTGGAGACGCTGCTGCGCGGCTCCAGCCGGCTGATCGGGCTGCAGGACGACCTGCCGGCCACGGTCGCCGGCGTCCGCCGGCGCGCCCGCGCCGACGTCGAGCGCTTCCAGAAGGCCCTGCGCTCCGAAGGCTTCTACGACGCCAATGTCAGCTTCGAGATCGCGGAGCCGCCGCCCGACGCGACGGCCGGCGCCCCCCAGGCGGACGCGCCCGCGGCGCCAGCGTCCGACAGCCCAGCGCCCGACAGCCCAGCGCCCGACAGCACGGTGCCCGCGCCGGCGGAGACGGTGCGCGAGCCGCTCGAGGTCACCTTCGAGGTCGAGACCGGCACCGTCTATCTGCTCGCGCGCGTCGATATCAGCTACACGCCGGCGACCCCGCCGGAGCGCGAAGGCATCCCGCGCGGCGCGGAAGGCCTGGACCTGCAGCTCGGCATGCGGGCCCGCGCCCCAGCGATCCAGGCCGCCGAGCGGCGGCTTCTCAGCGCGCTGGAGAACCACGGCTATCCCGACGCCCGCGTGCGCGACCGGCAGGCGGTGATCGACCGCTCCCAGAAAACCATGCGGGTCAATTGGCAGGTCGACCCCGGCGCGTTCACCCGGTTCGGCGAGATCGACGTGAGCGGGCTCGAGACGGTCGAGGCGAAGTACGTGCGCAGCTTCAGCACCTGGACGCCCGGCGACGTCTACGACCAGCGCAGGATCGAGCAGATGCGCGGCAAGCTCCTGGAAACCGGATTGTTCGACAGCATCCAGGTCGACCGCGCCGGCGAACCGTCGGACGGCCGGACGCCGATCCAGCTGACGTTGGATGAGCGCGAGCATCGTTCGATCGGCTTCGGCGCACGCTATTCGACCTCGACCGGGCCGTCCGGCACGGCGTTCTGGGAGCACCGCAACCTGCTGGGGCAGGACGAAAACCTGCGCCTGGAGCTGAACGCCGGCTTGATCGAGCAGCGCTTTACCGCGACCGCCCGCAAGCCGCGCTGGAACCGCGACGACCAGGATCTGCTGGGCAACTTCGAGCTGCGCCACAAGGACTCCGACAGCTTCGAGGAGTATGCCGCGGAGGCCGGTGTCTCGGTGGAACGCGAGTTCGACGATCTGTGGACCGGGCGGCTGGGCGGCTCCGTCGAGGCGCTGCAGACGACGGACAACGAGGGCACGCGGGAGTTCATCCTGTTCGGCGTGCCGACCGCCCTGACCCGCGACAGCCGCGACGACCCGCTCGACCCGACCGAGGGCAGCCGGCTGTCCCTGGAAGCCACGCCGTACCTGTCTACCGTCGAGTCGTTCCAGCCGTTCTTCACCGGCAGTCTGGGCGGCGCGACCTATTACACGATCGACGCCCAAGACCGCTTCGTCCTGGCCGGCCGTGCACGGGTGGGCACGCTGTTCGGCGCGGAAACCGAGCAGGTCCCCGCCTCCAAACGCTTCTACGCCGGCGGCGGCGGGTCGATTCGCGGGTTCCCGTTCGAGGAGGTCGGTCCGCTGGACGAAGACAACGACCCGCTGGGCGGTCGCTCGCTGGTCGAACTGGGCGTTGAACTGCGGATCAAGATCACCGAGACGATCGGTATCGTGCCGTTCGTCGACGCCGGCCAAGTTTACGACACAGTCTACCCGGACTTTAGCGTCGACGAGCCGCTGCGCTACGGCGCCGGGCTGGGCCTGCGCTATTACACGGCGATCGGCCCGGTGCGGCTCGACGTCGCGGTCCCGCTCAACCCGCGCGAGAGCAACGACAACGCGTTCGAAATCTATATTTCGCTGGGTCAGGCTTTTTAGACGATGCGACTGCGCCGTCCGCTCAAAATCGCCGGCTGGACGCTGGGCAGCCTGGTGGGCGTGCTGCTGCTGGCGCTGCTCGGCCTGTGGGCCGCGGCCAACACCGAGCGCGGCCAGGCCTGGATCGCGGCGGCGGTCGAAAGCGCGCTGTCCGCGCCCGGCACCCCGGCGACGGTGGCGGGGCTGCAGGGCCCTCTGCCCCAGGAGATCCGGCTGGGCCGGCTGGTGCTGCGCGACGCCGACGGTCCGTGGCTAACCCTGGAAGGCGTCCGGCTTAGCTGGTCGCCGCTCGCCCTGTTGTCGGGCCGGCTGGACCTGCAGGCCGTGACGGCCGCGCGGATCGCCCTGGACCGCCTGCCCGCCGGCGGTCCGGCGGCGGCGGAAGCACCGGCCGAGGAGACCGAGCCCGGCGCGTTCGAACTGCCGGAGCTGCCGGTCGCGATCCGACTGCGGCGCCTGGCGGTCGCGCGGTTGGAACTCGGCGAGGCGATCGCCGGCACCGCGGCCGCTTTCCAGGTCCGCGGACAAGCCGCGGCCCCTCAGGACGGGCGCCTGACCACCCAACTGGCCGTCACCCGGCTGGGCGGACCATCGGGAAGCCTGCGCCTGGACGCGGCATACGATCCCGGTCCCCGCAACCTGTCGGTCGACCTCAAGCTGGACGCGCCGCCGGACGGCCTGCTGGCGCGGTTGGCGGAGCTGCCGGCCGGGGCCGGGGCGACGCTGTCGCTGACCGGCGACGGCCCGGTCGAAGCCTGGCAGGGCGAGCTGACGGCCCGGATCGGCGAGGCCGCCCGGCTCGAGACCGCGGTCCGGCTGGACGACTTTTCCCGCCTGGCGCTCGACGGCGAGGCGGCGGCGCCGGGCTATCTGAGCGGCGCGGTCGCGCGGCTGGTCGGCGGCCCGGTGCGTTTCGACCTGGCGGTCGCGCGCAACGGCGAGGCCGGCGTCACGATCGCGCGCGGGCAGATCCAGACCGGAACGTTCGCCGCCCAACTGTCCGGCGGCCTGGCACCGGACGGCAGCACGCTGGACGCCGCGGTCGACCTGACGGTCACCGACCCCGCACCGCTGAACGCGCTCGCAGCGCCGGTCGAGCTGGCCGGCCTGTCCGCGCGCCTGACCGCGCGCGGGGCCGTCGCCGCGCCGGAGCTGCGGCTGAGCGCCCAGGCGGCGGAAGCCGGTGTGCCGCAAGCCGGGGCCGAGCGCGTGTCGGTCGACCTGCGCTACACGCCCGACGGCGCGATCACCCAAGGGCGCGCCCACGTAGAGGTGCACGGCGCCCGCAGCCGGTTCAGGATCGACGCGCTGTCGCACTACGACGGCCACCCGATCTCCGCCCGGCTGGACGGGCGGCTGGACCTGGACGCCATGACCCTGCGGCAGGCCAGCCTCTCGGCGTCGCTGCGCGACCTGCAGCTCAGGCTGGACGGCAGCGCCGACCTCGCGGGACCAAGCGGCGATGCCGCCTTCGACGTGCAGCTGGCGAACCTGACGCAGCTGGACCCGGTCGTCCCGCTCGGTCTGAGCGGCCACGGCACCCTGAGCGGACATGCGCGCTTTGACGCCACCGGAAGCGGCGGCGACCCGCTGGTCGCGGCCACGATCATGGGCGACCTGCAGCAGGTCGGCGCCAGTATTCCGCTTCTGCAGGCGCTGCTGCAGGACCGGGTGCAGCTGGCCACCGACCTGCGGCTGGCCGCGGATGGCGGGCTGACCCTTTCCGAGCTGTCGCTGGACACGCCGAACGCCCGCATCCGCGGCAAGCTCGCCGTGCCGGGCGATTTCGCCAGCCTGGACGCTCGGTTCACCGGCACCGTCCCCGACGCGGGCGTGCTGGCACCGGCGCTCAACGTGCCGCTGGCCGGATCGGCGGAGCTGACCGCGCACTTGTCGGGCGCACTCGCCAACCCGGGCGTGGACGCGGACCTGCGCCTGAGCGAGGCCGTCGTGGCGGGCCAGCGCCTGGGCACAGCCCGGGTACGGGCGGACGTGCGAACGCTGGCGAGCCGCCCGCAGGGCCGGCTTCAGCTGGACACGACCGATGGGCCGGCCGGACCGGTCGACGCCGAAACACGGTTCGCGCTTACAGGCGAAAACCTCCGCTTGAGCGCGATCCGGGCGGCAGTGCCGGGGCTGGACGTGCGCGGCGAGCGGCTGGACGTCCCGCTTGCCGGCGGCGCGCTGGACGGCGCGTTGGAGATCGCGAGCGATCAGATGCGCCCGCTGCTGAGCCGGGTCGCCGGGCTGGACGCGTCGGCCGCCGCCGACCTGACGGTGACGCTGGGCCCGGACGGCGCGGGCGGCCAGCGGGTCGCGCTCGGCGGCGCGATTACCCAGGTGGCGCTGCCCGACGGCGGCCCGACGGTCGAGCGGATCGAGCTGGATGGCACGGTCGACAACGCGTTTTCCACGCCCAACGCCGATCTGAGCGTGAACCTGCTGCGCGCCGCCGCTGGACCGATCGCCATGGAACGCCTGCGGGTCACCGCGCGCGGCACGCCGGGCGACCTCGACATTAAAGCCGAGGGCCAGGGCCGCGGCGCGGGCACGCTGGACCAGCCGATCGCCGTCTCGCTGGCCGGCAACCTGGGCGAAGACGGGCCCGCGCGGGTGATCTCGCTGGCCACGCTGCGGCTGGAGGTCGGGGCGCGGACCATCGCCCTCGCCCGGCCTGCCCGGATGCGCCTGCAAGGCCCGGAGTTCGCGGTGCGGGACCTGGCGCTCGACGTCGGCGACGGGCGGATCACCCTCGATGCCCGCCGCGGCGCGGAGCGGATCGAGCTGACCCTGGACGCCGACCGGATCCCGCTGTCGTACAGCCGCCTCGCCCTGGCGGAGCCGCAGCTGACCGGCCGGCTGAACGCGCGCGCGCAGGTCTCCGGCCCGCTCGACGGGCCGACCGGCGCGGTCAACCTGACGCTGTCGGAGGTCGGCAGCGAGGGCACCGACCTGCCGCCGCTCGACGCGCGGATGGACCTGCGGCTGAACCCGGCCGGCCGCCTGATCGCCAACGGCCGGGTGACTGGGCTGGGCGACAGCCCGCTGCAGCTGACCGCCGACGTGCCCGTCGAACTCGCCCTCGCGCCGAGCTTCAAGGCCGGCTTGCGCCAGGACGACGAGATGACCGGCCGGGTGACCTGGACCGGCGAGGTCGCCCCGCTGATGCCGCTGGTCCCGGCGACCGGCCACCGCCTGACCGGCCGGGCCAACCTGGACCTCCAGATCGCCGGCACGCCGGGCAACCCAGAGCTGTTCGGCACGGCGCGGCTGGACCAAGCGCGCTACGAGAACCTAGACACCGGCACCCTGCTAACCGAGCTGCAAGCGACCGTGCGCGCGACCGGCCAGCGGATCGAGATCGCGCGCTTCACCGCCGAGGACGGCGGCGACGGGACGCTCGAGATCACCGGCGGGCTGGACCTGCCGCGCTCCGGAACGCGGTCGGAGATCGCGGTCGATATCGACGCCCGCAGCGCCAAGCTGGCGCGCCTCGACTTCCTGGTCGTGGACGCCGATGTCGACATGCAGGTCTCCGGCAGCCTGCAGGACATGCTGATCTCGGGCACCGTCACGGTAAACCAGGCCGAAGCCCGGATCCCGGACAACCTGCCGCCCGAGGTCGGCGACCTGAATGTGGTCAGCGAGCGTGCGCTGCAGGCGCGCCAGCAGGCGGAAGACAAGGCCGCCAAGTCCGGCCGGCCCGCGCAGCCGGCCGAGGCGCCCAGCCGCACCGAGCTGGACATCGCGATCGACGTGCCCGGCCAGACCTTCGTGCGCGGCAACGGGCTGGACAGTGAATGGCAAGGCAACCTGCTGGTCACCGGCACCGCCAGCCAGCCGATCGTGCGCGGCCAGCTGCAGGCGGTGCGCGGCCGGGTATCGCTGTTGAACAAGACGTTCATCCTGCAGCGCGGCCAGGTGTCGTTCTCCGGCGGGCGCGAGATCAATCCGCGACTGGACGTCCGGGCAGTCCACGAAAGCCCCGATTTCACCGCGATCGTGCTGGTCTCGGGCAGCGCTTCGCAGCCGAGCTTCGAGCTTAAGTCGGTGCCGCAGTTGCCGCAGGAGCAGGTGCTGTCCCGCCTGCTGTTCGGCAAGTCGCCGGGCGAGCTGGGCCCGGTGGAAAGCGCCCAGCTGGCCGCCGCGGTGGCCCAGCTCTCGCTCGGCGGCGGCGGCCCGGGGGTGATCGAGCGGCTGCGCAGCTTCGTCGGCGTGGACGTCCTGCAGATCGGCGGCAGCGCCGACGCCGGTCCGACGGTGGAAGCGGGCCAGTACGTTACCGAGGACGTGTTCGTCGGCGTCGAACAGGGCGCTGGGCTGGATTCCTCCCAGGTTAAGGTGGAAGTCGACGTCACCGAGCACATCAAGCTGGAGAGCGCGGCCGGGGTCTCGGGCGGCAGCAGCGTCGGCGTCCAGTTCCACTGGGACTATTGAGGGCCCGACCGGTACCCGTGACCTAGATAATGCGGCGGATGGGCGCGTCCTGATCGCGCGGCGTGTATTCCGAGCGACGTTTAATACGAAACCGGTAAAAAAACCGCCGGACACCTTAATTTCAATGCGAAGCGGCGAGGGCCGGCGGGCCGATCCGCTGAATTCGACGGCCGGTTGCCGCGTTTTCGATTTACGCCGATGACGCCATGACACGCCTGGCTTGTTTCGCATCTCAGGCTCGCTTAATTTGGCGCAATGTCCTGCGGTCTGCGGGCACGTCGCGACCTCGGGGTGGCAGGTCGACGGCGGGCCGTGCCCACGCTTTCGTGCGCGACCGCCGGCCGCACACCAACGCCCGTCCCGACCATCCGCGGGGAGACTTGGGGCCGTGCCTACTTCAATGTCGGGAGATCACAGGTGACCAATTTGAAAACCGGGTTCGCGGCGGCCGTCGCCGTTGCAGCCGGCCTGGCCGTGGCCAGCCCGGCGCAGGCGGAAACGTTTCGTTACGCCTTCCAGGGCGACGCGCAGTCGCTCGATCCGCACGCGCTCAACGAGACCTTCACGATCGGCTTCCATTCGAACATCTACGAAGGGCTGATCCGGCGCGACACCGAGCTCAACATCGAGCCGGCGCTTGCCACCGACTGGGAACTGCTGAGCCCGACGCACTGGCGCTTCCATCTGCGCAAGGGTGTGACCTTCCACAACGGCAACACCTTCAATGCCGACGACGTGCTGTTCACCTTCAAGCGCATCCAGATGGACGGGTCGGACATGGGCTCGAAAATCGCGCCCAACACCGAGGTCATCAAGGTCGACGACTACACGGTCGACTTCAAGACCGCCCAGCCGAACCCGATCCTGCACTACGAGTGGCAGGACGTGTTCATCATGGACAAGCAGTGGGCGGAGGCGAACAACGCCGTCCAGCCGACCGACGTGACCACCGAGGCCGACAACTACGCCGCGTTCAACGCCAACGGCACCGGCCCGTTCAAGGTCAAGAGCCGGGAGACCGACATCGAGACGGTCCTGGTGCGCAACGAGGACTGGTGGGACACCCCGCAGCACAATCTGAGCCGGGTCGTGTTCACCCCGATCTCGCAGGATTCGACGCGCGTCGCCGCACTGCTGTCGGGCGAGGTCGACATGGCCTACCCGATCCCGGTGCAGGACCTGCGCCGGGTCGACGCGAACCCGCAGACCGAGACGCTGACCGGCCCCGAGCTGCGCACGATCTTCCTCGGCATGGACCAGATGCGCGACGAGCTGCTGTACTCCGACGTCGAGGGCAGGAACCCGTTCAAGGACGTCCGGGTGCGCGAGGCGTTCTACCGCGCGATCGACATCCAGGCGATCAAGCAGAAGATCATGCGCGGCCAGGCCGATCCGTCGGCGTTGATGATCTCGCCGCTGCTGTTCGCGCTGTCGGACCGGTTCGACCGGCCCAGCTACGATCCCGAGGCGAGCAAGCAGCTGCTGGCCGATGCCGGCTATCCCGACGGCTTCCAGGTCGGGATGGACTGCCCGAACAACCGCTACGTCAACGACGAGTCGATCTGCCAGGCGGTGGTCTCGATGCTCGCCCGGGTCGGCGTCGAGGTCGACCTGAACGCCCAGCCCAAGGCGCAGTATTTCGGCAAGGTCCTGGCCTACGACACCAGCTTTTACCTGCTGGGCTGGACGCCCTCCAGCCTGGATAGCTACAACATCTACGCCAACCTGATCATGTGCCTGGATCGCGACCAGACCCCGATCCAGACCAAGTTCAACCTGGGCGGCTACTGCAATCCCAAGATCGATGCCCTGGCGGAGCAGATCCTGGTCGAGACCGACGAGGCCGCGCGCAACCAGCTGATCGCCGAGGGCTTCCGCATCCTGCAGGAGGACTGGGGCTACATCCCGCTGCACCAGCAGTACCTGGCCTGGGGCACCTCCACCGACGTCGAGGTGAAGCAATCGCCCGACAACAAGATGCTGCTGTACTACGTCAACGTGAAGTAGTTGGGGTGCGCGGGTCGGCACCAACGGCGCTCGCCGCCACCCTCTGATTCCCTCTCCTCCACTGGGAGGAGAGGGCTAGGGAGAGGAGGGTGTCCGCGGCATAGACCCGTGGCGCCTCCTCCCCTTCCCCCTCCTCCCATGGGAAGGAGGGGAATCGTTAAGCTACCGCTTCCGTAAGCTCCGTTCCCCGCCCGCCAGGATCGTCCCCGTGCCCCTCCGCCACGCCACGACAGGCGCCCAGCCTTGATCGCGTTCATCGTCCGGCGGCTGCTCCAGTCGATCGTGGTCATGCTGGTGGTCGCCCTGCTCGCCTTCTCGATGTTCCGTTACATCGGCGACCCGATCAATCAGATGGTCGGGGTCGAGACCAGTTCCGAGGAGCGCGCGGAACTGCGCGAGCGGCTCGGCCTGAACGATCCGATGCTGGTGCAGTTCGGCCGGTTCGCCGCGGATGCCGCACGCTTCGACTTCGGCGTCAGCTACCAGCATAAAAAGCCGGTCTCCGAGCTGTTCGCCGACCGCCTGCCGGCGACGCTCGAGCTTGCGTTCCTGTCGGCCGTGTTCGCGCTTGCCTGCGGCATTCCGATGGGGGTCTACACCGCCCTGCGGCGCGACGCCTGGCTATCCAAGGTGTTTTTGACCGTCTCGCTGATCGGCATTTCGCTGCCGACCTTCCTGATCGGCATCCTGCTGATCTTCGTCTTCTCGGTCTGGCTTGGCTGGCTGCCGTCGTTCGGCCGTGGCGAGACGGTCGACCTCGGGGTCTGGACCACCGGCCTGTTGACCGTAAGCGGCTGGAAGGCCGCGCTCATGCCGTCGATCACCCTGGGCCTGTTCCAGATGACGCTGATCATGCGGCTGGTCCGCTCGGAGATGCTGGAGGTGCTGCGCACCGACTACATCAAATTCGCGCGCGCCCGCGGGCTGAGCGACCGGGCGGTCCACTTCGGCCACGCGCTGAAAAACACGCTGGTGCCGGTGATCACCATCACCGGGCTGCAGCTCGGCTCGATCATCGCCTTTGCCATCATCACCGAAACAGTGTTCCAGTGGCCGGGCATGGGTCTGCTGTTCCTGCAGGCGATCCAGAACGTCGATATTCCGATCATGGCCGCCTACCTGATCCTGATCGCCTTCTTCTTCGTGCTGATCAACCTGATCGTCGATCTGCTGTACTACGCCGTCGATCCGCGCCTGCGGGTCGACCGGGCGACCAGCGCGGGGCACTAGGCGATGGCGGCCGACCGCACGACCGCTCCGATCCACCGGCCCGGCCTGGCCGGCGCGATCCATCGCGGGCTGGACAGCGACGTTTTCCATTCCTTCAAGCAGTCCAAGGTCACCATGCTGGCCGGCGCGGTGACCGCGCTGTACTTCCTGGCCGCCCTGCTCGCGCCCTGGATCGCGCCGCACGATCCCTACGACCTCGCCAACATCTCGCTGATGGATTCCTTCCTGCCGCCGATGTGGATGGACGGCGGCGACGCACGCTTTCCGCTGGGCACCGACGATCAGGGCCGGGGCATTCTCTCCACCATCATCTATGGCGCGCGCGCGTCCCTATTGGTCGGCTTCGCGGCCGTCCTGCTGGCGGCGGCGATCGGCGTCACGCTGGGCCTGATCGCGGGCTACCTGGGCGGCACGGTGGACGCGGTGATCATGCGGGTTGCGGAGGTGCAGCTCTCGTTCCCGGCGATCCTGATCGCGCTTTTGATCGACGGGGTGGCGCGCGGCGTGCTGGGCGGCGACGCGGAAGGCAACCTCGCCTTCGCGGTCATCATCGTCTCGATCGGCCTATCCTTCTGGGTGCAGTACGCCCGCACGGTGCGCGGCTCCTGCCTGGTCGAGAAGCACAAGGAATACGTCCAGGCCGC
This sequence comes from Rhodovibrio sodomensis, assembly GCF_016583645.1. Taxonomy (GTDB): domain Bacteria; phylum Pseudomonadota; class Alphaproteobacteria; order Kiloniellales; family Rhodovibrionaceae; genus Rhodovibrio; species Rhodovibrio sodomensis. Next base: position 42,300 of record NZ_NRRL01000008.1, read on the forward strand.
GCGCGTGATCGGCGTGCATCCGGGGTTGATCGTGGTGCGCCACGTGCTCCCCAACGTGCTCGGTCCGGTGCTGGTGATCGCCACGATCTCGCTCGCGCTCGCGATCATCACCGAGGCGACGCTGTCGTTCCTGGGCGTGGGCGTGCCGCCGACCCAGCCTTCGCTCGGCACCATGATCCGGGTCGGCAACGACTTCCTGTTCTCCGGGGAATGGTGGATCACGCTGTTCCCCGGCGCGGCGCTTGCGGTCCTGGTGCTGGCGGTCAACCTGCTGGGCGACTGGCTGCGCGACGCCCTGAACCCCAAGCTGCGATAGGCGTCCGTCATGGCCCGGCCCGTCCTGCAGGTGGACAACCTGACCGTCGAGTTTCCAACCCGCCGCGGCACGCTTCGGGCGGTCGACGACATCTCCTTCCGGATCGACGCCGGGGAGGTGCTGGGCGTGGTCGGCGAGTCCGGGGCCGGCAAGTCGATGACCGGCACCGCCGTGATCGGCCTGCTGGAACCGCCCGGGCGAATTTCGGGCGGCCGCGTGCAGCTGGAAGGCGCGCGGATCGACCACCTGCCGCACGACCAGATGCGCCGGCTGCGCGGCCAGCGGATCGGCATGATCTTTCAGGACCCCCTGACCTCGCTGAACCCGCTTTACACCATCGGCTTCCACCTGACCGAGACGATCCGCACCCACACCGACCGCGGCGAGGCCGAGGCGCGCGCGCGTGCGATCGAACTGTTGACCGAGGTCGGCATCCCGGCCCCGGCACAGCGGATCGACCAGTACCCGCACCACTTCTCCGGCGGGATGCGCCAGCGCGTGGTGATCGCGCTCGCGCTGTGCGCCGAGCCGCGGCTTGTGATCGCCGACGAGCCGACGACCGCGCTCGACGTCTCGATCCAGGCGCAGATCATCCAGCTGCTGAAGCGCCTGTGCCGGGAGCACGGCACCAGCGTGTTGCTGATCACCCACGACATGGGCGTGATCGCCGAGACGGCCGACCGGGTGGCGGTGATGTACGCCGGCCGGATCGTCGAGGTCGGGCCGGTGCGCGAGGTCGTGCAGAACGCCAAGCACCCCTATACCGAAGGGCTGATGGACGCGATCCCCAAGATCGGCGGCCGGACCGAGGATCTGGCGCAGATCCGCGGCACCATGCCCCGGCTGTCGCAGATCCCGGCCGGCTGCGCCTTCCATCCCCGATGTCCGCGGGCGTTCGACCGCTGCCGGCAGGAGCGCCCGGAGCTGCTCGACGCCGGCGCCAGCCGGGCGGCCTGCTGGCTGCACGCCGGGGAGCCTGCCGGCGCGGGCACCGGTAGGGGTGGGGGTGAGCGTGGCTGAACGGCCGCTCCTCCAGGTCCGCGATCTGGCCAAGACCTTCGACGTCTCGCCGCCGTTGCTGAACCGCGTGCTGCAGGGCCAGCCGCAGGCCTTCGTGCAGGCGATCGACAACGTCGGCTTCGACATCCCGCGCGGCACCACCTTCTCGCTGGTCGGCGAATCCGGCTCCGGCAAGTCGACGGTGGCCCGCGTCGTGGTCGGCCTGTACCGGCCGACCCGCGGGTCGGTCACGTTCGACGGCACCGACCTGGCCAGCATCCGCGGCCGCCGCCAGATGGCCCCGCTGCGCCGGCGCTGGGCGATGATCTTCCAGGACCCCTACGCCAGCCTGAACCCGCGCTGGCGGGTGCGCACGATCATCGCGGAGCCGATCCGGGTGCACGGTCTGGCCGCCGGCGCGGCGGCGATCCGGCGCCGGGTCGGCGAACTTTTAGAACTGGTCGGGCTGTCGGCGGCGGACGGCGAGAAGTTCCCGCACGAATTCTCCGGCGGGCAGCGCCAGCGCATCTCGATCGCCCGGGCGCTGGCGAGCGAGCCCGAGTTCCTGGTGTGCGACGAGCCGACCAGTGCGCTCGATGTCTCCGTCCAGGCGCAGATCCTGAACCTGATGAAGCGGCTGCAGCGCGAGTTGGGCCTGACCTATCTGTTCATCAGCCACGATCTCGCGGTGGTCTACCACATCTCCGACTACGTCGGCGTGATGTACCTCGGCCGGCTGGTCGAATGGGCGCCGGCGCACGCCCTGTTCACCCGGCCGCAGCATCCCTATACCCGGATGCTGCTGGAGGCGATCCCGGACCTGGAGATGAGCGGGCGCGCCCGTACGCCGGTCGGCGGCGAGGTGCCGAGCCCGATCCAGCCGCCCGACGGCTGCCACTTCCACCCGCGCTGCCCGTTCGCCGACGGCGACCGCTGCCAGCGCGAGGTGCCGGCGACGCTGGACATCGCGGGCGGCGGCCAGGTCCGCTGCCACGCCGTCGCAGAGAGGCGGATGCCGCCCGCCGACACGCACACCCGCGGCGGCTGAGTCGCTCGCCCAGCCCGACGTCGATCCGATCGGTCGCGCAGCACCGCCGGTGTGGGGCGATATTTGTGCGATGCAGCACATCGCGCGAGCGGATCGGGCGCGATCACCCAGTCAAGCGTTAATGTCGTCCGGCTTTTTCCGGTCATCGATACGCGGTCTTGCAGGCATCGCTCGGCGATCATTCGGGCTTTGATTTATCCTGGCGATCAATCGCTTTTCGTGTGACTACGGCCGTGCTACCGTCCGTGCTTCGCCCAAATACTGCCGAAACCCCGCCGGACAAGAGGGAATTATCATGTACAAGAAGATCATGATCCCGGTGGACTTGGCGCACACCGACCGGCTGGAGAAGGCGCTCACCACGGCGGCGGACCTGTCCAAGCAGTACGGCATTCCCGTCTGCTACACCGCCGTGACCGCGTCGACGCCAACGTCGGTGGCCCACACACCGGAGGAGTTCGCCCAGAAGCTGGAGGCGTTTGCCCAGTCCGAGAACCAGAAGCTCGGCCTGCACAGCGCGGAATCGCACACGATCGTCGATCCCGACCCGGTGGCCGATCTGGGCAAGAAGCTGATCAAGGCCGCTCACGAGCAGGGCTGCGACCTGGTCGTCATGGCCTCGCACGTGCCGGGTATCCAGGAGCACATCTTCGAATCCAACGCTGGCAAGATGGCGCTGCACGCCGACGTATCGGTGTTCGTGGTCCGCTAGACCCGGACGCTGAAAGACACCGGACGCTGAAAGACCACAGCTGACCTACCCGGCCCCGGAGCATCCCGGCCCCGGAGCATCCCGGCCCCGGAGCATCCCGGCCCCGAAGCATCGCACGGGCTTGGCGGCGCCAAACCCGGCGAAAACCGCCGGTTCGGCGGCCCGGACCCGTCGGCGCACGGGTCGACAGCCGGACCACCATTCCCTTGGGGGGACACGCAACCAACCGACGCTGCGAAAAGTCAGCGACAACAATAATCAGAGCAAGGAGGCGACATGAGCGACGATGCGCTCACCCCGGATGGGGACGCTGCCGTCGTCCAGACCGACTACGTCGTCGGTCAGGATAACATCCAGAAACAACTGGGCCCGTTCGGCCTGGACATCCACAACCCCGTGTTTGTGATCTCCGGCCTGGTGATCTGCGCGGTGGTGTTCTACGCGCTGGCCCTGCCGGATCAGGCGGAGAGCTTCTTCGGCTGGCTGCGGCCGGCCGTCACCTCGACGTTCGACTGGTTCTTCCTGCTGGCCGGCAACATCTTCGTGCTGGTCTGCATCGGCCTGATGATCTCGCCGCTGGGGCGGATCCGAATCGGCGGCACGGAGGCCAAGCCGGAGTTCTCCTACGCCGGCTGGTTCGCCATGCTGTTCGCCGCGGGCATGGGCATCGGCCTGATGTTCTTCGGCGTGTCCGAGCCGATCTCGCACTTCTCCTCGTCTTTCGCGGAGGGCGCGGGCTCGCCCGACAGCTGGGCGCCGCTCGGCGGCGCGGCGGGCAACGAGGAAGCTGCCCGACGGCTCGGCATGGCGGCGACGATCTTCCACTGGGGTCTGCACCCCTGGGCGATCTACGCCGTGGTGGCGCTGGCGCTGGCCCTGTTCGCCTATAACAAGGGCCTGCCGCTGTCGATGCGCTCGATCTTCTACCCGCTGTTCGGCGACCGGGTGTGGGGCTGGACCGGCCACGTCATCGACACCGTGGCGGTGTTCGCCACGCTGTTCGGCCTGGCCTGCTCGCTCGGCTTCGGCGCCGAGCAGGCGAACGCGGGGCTCGAATACCTGTTCGGCATCCCGGCCTCGGACACCTCGAAGGTGCTGCTGATCACCGGCATCACGGCCATCGCGCTGGTCTCGGTGATCGCCGGCGTCGAGGCGGGCGTGAAGCGCCTGTCCGAGATCAACATGGTGTTGGCGTTCCTGCTGCTGCTGTTCGTGATCGTCCTGGGCCCGACGATCGCGATCCTGACCGGCTTCTTTAACAACCTGATGGCCTACGGCGAGTACCTGCCGGCGCTGTCGATGCCGTTCGGCCGCGACGACGCCAACTTCTCGCAGGGCTGGACCTCGTTCTACTGGGCCTGGTGGATCTCCTGGTCGCCGTTCGTCGGCATGTTCATCGCCCGGGTCAGCCGCGGCCGCACGGTGCGGGAGTTCCTGTTCTGCGTGCTGCTGGTGCCCTCGATCGTCTCGGTGTTGTGGATGACCGCGTTCGGCGGCACGGCGATTGGCTTCGTCAACGCCGGCGTGTCCGCGATCGCGGATGCCCCGCTGGAGCTCAAGCTGTTCACCATGCTGGAGCAGATGCCGCTGGCCGCGATCACCTCGTTCGTCGGGATCGTGCTGGTGATCGTGTTCTTCGTGACCTCGTCGGACTCCGGCTCGCTGGTGATCGACACGATCACCGCCGGCGGCAAGGTCGATGCCCCGGTGCCCCAGCGCGTCTTCTGGTGCATCTTCGAGGGCCTGGTCGCGATCGCCCTGCTGCTGGGCGGTGGCTTGGGGGCCTTGCAGGCCGCCGCCGTCTCGACCGGCCTGCCGTTCGCGGTGGTGCTGCTGGTCGCCTGCTACGCCCTGGTGAAGGGCCTGATGCAGGAACCCAAGGCGAAGCCGCCGCTGATCCGGTCCCGTAAGGCGCAGTAGCCGCGGCCGAGCGAACCAACGGCCCTGAGCCGTTCCGGTTCAGAAGGCGCCGTGCCCCGTCCGGGGCGCGGCGCCTTCGCGTTCGGGGGCTGCAGGGCCCCGACACACCCGCGGCGGTCGGGAGCGACCGAGCCGCAGGCCAGCCATGCGCGCCGTGCACAGAATTGCATCTCACGAACCGTGCAAAAGTGGCCGGATCACAACCATCTTTTAACATCGAGCTGCGATAACGGCCGCGCCGCACGACCGGGCCTGGCCCTTGCAACGGCCGCGGCGCGCCTTCCCCGTCACCACCGCACCCGCCCACCACGCGCCGACCCGACGGCTGCCCCTGCCAAGACCCACTCCCATGCCGCGCCCCGACACCGCCGCCACCCCATCCGCCTCGGGTTCCCCGGCCAAGCAGCCGCATTGGCTGGCGATCGTCGCCCTGTTGATCGCCGGACTCGCGGCGGCCGGGCTGGTGTCCTACGTCGGCTCGACCGCGCTGACGGTTTGAGGCCACCACGGCCTTCGCGGCAGCGGCCTTCTTAGCAGTCCAAAAATAACCCGGCGCACCCCCTGGTCGCGCGCGCCGGTCGTGCCCATTTCCGTTCTAGATTCGCCCGTTACCGCGGCGCACAACGCGCCGGGATCGGCCGTATCTGCACCAGCCTGGACGCGCGGCCGGCGGCCTGCCGGCCGCGCCCCTTTTTCCCGATACCGGTCAGCCGCGGTCCGCGCGGCCACCCGGGTACGGCAACCGAACCGACGTTGCGAGGGGCCGCGATGAGACGCCTTTACACCGGCAACGCCCACCGACTTGGGCTCGTCCTGGCCGCGCCGATGCTGGCGATCGCTTTCCTGCTCCTGCTGTTCCAGGACCACAACAAGCTGTTGTTCGTGCTGTCGTTCCTGGCGCTGGCCGGGCTGATGTACGGCGGCGTCGTGCTGCTGCAGTTCGTCGACAAGGCGCTGGTCGAGCGCCGTCAGGGCAAGCGCTAAAAACCTATTACAACGGCCAAGAGCAAGATGCTGAAAGGCGGAATTACCTTTCGGCTGACTCGTGCCCTCTATTCAGGGAGTTAAAGCTACCTTCAGCTTGAAGGCCGTTTCGCGTTCAAGCATATAGCTCTAGCCGGCTGCGGCGAGCGCGTGGCCCAGGTCGTCCTTCAGGTCCTCGACGTCCTCCAGCCCGACCGACAGCCGGATCAGGCCGTCGCCGATGCCGATCTCGTGCCGGGTTTGCGCGGGCACGCGCTGGTGCGTCGTGGTCGCCGGGTGGGTCGCCAATGTCTTGGCGTCGCCCAGGTTGTTGGAGATGTCGATCAGCCCGAGGCGGTTCAGCACCGCGAACGCGCCTTCCTTGCCGCCGGCGACCTCGAACGCGACGATCGTGCCGCCGCGCTTCATCTGGCTGCGCGCCAGATCGGCCTGGTGACCGGTGCCGCGGCCGGGATAGCGCACCTCGCGCACGCCCGGCTGTGCGGCCAGGAAATCGGCCAGCGCTTCGGCGTTGTCGCACTGCTTCTGGACCCGGACGTCGAGCGTCTCCAGCCCCTTCAGCATGATCCAGGCGTTGAACGGGCTGAGGCTGGGGCCGGTGTGCTTGGCGAACGGAAACAGCTTGTCGTCGATGAACGCCTTGGAGCCCAGCACCGCCCCGCCGAGCGCGCGCCCCTGGCCGTCGATGTGCTTGGTCGCGGAATAGACCACCACGTCCGCGCCGAACTCGAGCGGGCGCTGCAGCACGGGGCTGGCGAAGATGTTGTCGATCACCACGCAGGCGCCGGCCTTGTGCGCCAGGTCGCAGACGACGCCGAGGTCGACGATCTCCAGCGTCGGGTTCGCCGGGGTTTCCAGGAACACGATGTCGGCCGGCCGCTCCAGCGCGGCCGCCCAGGCGGCGTTGTCGCCGCCCTCGACGAATTCGGTCTCGATCCCGAAGCGCGGCAGGATATCGTTCACGATGTAGTGGCAGGAGCCGAACAGCACACGCGAGGCAACCACCCGCATACCGGTGCGCAGCTGGCACATCATCGACGCGAACACTGCCGACATCCCGGTCGCGGTGACAAAGCACGCCTCCGCCCCCTCGAGCAGGCGCAGCCGCTCCTCGAACATCGCCACCGTCGGGTTGGCATAGCGGGAGTAGACGAACCGCGGCATCTCGCCGGTGAAGGCGCCCTCCGCCTCCTCCGCGGAGCCGTAGACGTAGCCGCTGGTCAGGTAGAGCGCTTCCGACGTCTCGTTGAACGAACTGCGCGTCTGCCCGCCGCGGACCAACTCGGTCTGCGGGCGGTAGCGGCCGGAGCCGGCCGGACGGTCGTTCGCCGGGCGGTCGTTCGGGGTGCCGTCGTCGCGCGCCATTGTCGGGTGCTGTCTTTTCAGTCCTGGATCCAGGGCAGGCCGCGCACTTTCCAGCCGTTGTGCGTGGCGCGGTGGCCGTGCGTATCCTTGTCGCCCTCGAAGCCTTCGGCGACGTTGTAGCAGCGCTGGAAGCCGCGTGCACTCAGCGCCTGCGCCGCCGCGGCCGACCGCTGGCCGGACCGGCACAGCAGCAGCACGGTATCCTCCGGCTTCACGCCCGCCCCGGCCACGTCGTCGACGAACCGCGGGTTGGCCGCCATGTCGGGATAGGTCTTCCACGGCACCGTCACCAGCGCCTTGCCGAGCTGGCTGAGATCGGGCTGGCCGACGAAGGTAATCTCGGGCCGGGTGCGGACGTCGACCAGCTTGGCGGTCGGGTCGTCCTGCAGAATTTCCCAGGCCGTGTCCGGCGCGATGTCACCGGCATAGCCGTGTTCGGTCATCAAGCGGTCCCGCTCGGCGGCAGACGGCCGGCGCGGCGCCGCTTCGGGCGCCGGCCGGCCGCGAGGGTGAAGACCCGCCCGGCGTGCGGCCCGGCGGGTCAGGCTGGCAAGCGTCATCGCCCGTGGCGTCCCGATCCGGCCGCCAAGGGCTCACGCGTCCGGGTTCGGGGTATAGCGCAGATAGGGCTTGAGCGTCTTGAAGCCCTTCGGGAACAGCTCCTTCGCCTGGTCGTCGCTGACCGCCGGGACGATGATCACATCCTCGCCCTGCTTCCAGTTGACCGGCGTGGAGACCTTGTAGCGATCGGTCATCTGCATGGAATCGATCACGCGCAGGATCTCGTCGAAGTTCCGCCCGGCGGTCTGCGGGTAGGTCAGGCTCAGGCGGATCTTCTTGTTCGGGTCGATGATGAACACCGTACGCACGGTCGCGGTCGCATCCGCATTGGGATGGATCATGTCGTACAGTTCGGCGACCTTGCGGTCCGGGTCGGCGATCATCGGGAAGTTGACGCCGTAGCCCTGCGTCTCCTCGATGTCCTGGTTCCACTGCTCGTGCGAGCCCAGCGGGTCGACCGACAGGCCGATCGGCTTGACGTTGCGCTTGTCGAACTCGCCCTTGAGCTTGGCCACCTCGCCCAGCTCGGTGGTGCACACCGGCGTGAAGTCCTTCGGGTGGCTAAACAGGATGGCCCAGCTCTCGCCGATCCACTCGTGGAAGTTGATCGTGCCCTCGGTCGTCTCGACGGTGAAGTCCGGCGCGGTGTCGCCTAGGCGCAAGCTCATGACGTGTCCTCCTTCAGGACCGGGCCGGTCGGCGCCCTGTGGGCTCGGCCGGCCCAATTCCACGACGTATCATGTTAAAATACGTCTTACTACGCTTGTCTGTCGTATATTTGAGCGCGCGCGCCAGAGTCAACGCCCGCGCGCGCTCGCGCGCACAACCCTGGTCTGCGTCGCGTCACGCCGCGGCGCCAGGCATGCCCGTGGGGTCGAGCAGGAACACGACATAGGCGGTGTAGCCCGCGAGCAGCAGCAGGCTTTCCCCGCGGTTCAAGCGGCTGCCGGTGGTCAGGAACACCAGCAGCAGCGCGGACACCCCAAGCATCACCCACATATCGAGGTCGAGGAAAGCGCGGCTGATCGTCAGCGGTTGGATCACCGCGGTCAGGCCCAGCATGCCGAAGACGTTGAAAACGTTGGAGCCCAGCACGTTGCCCAGCGCCACGTCGGCGTGGTTGCGGATCGCCGCGACGATCACCGCGGCCAGCTCTGGCAGCGAGGTCCCGATCGCCACCAGCGTGACGCCGATCACCGCCTGGGAAATGCCGAAGTCGCGGGCGATCCCGGTCGCGCCCTCGATCAGCATGTTGGAGCCCAGCACCAGGCCGACGATGCCCGCCAGCACCGCGAACACCGCGACCCAGGTGCTGGCCGGAAGCTTGCCGACCTCTTCCTCGATTTCCTCCTCGATCTCGCTGCTGTCGCCGTTCTTGGTCGCGCGCTCGGAGATCCAACAGGCCGCGATGAAGCCGACCAGCATCAACAGCAGCAGGATGCCCAGCAAACGCGATACTTCGCCCAGGAAGGCGAGGCCGACCAATACGGCCGCGCCGAGCAGCATGGCCAGCCCGTCGCGCTTGATGATCGAGGCCCGGCTCAGGATCGGCTGGATCATCCCGGCCACGCCCAGGATCAGCATCAGGTTGGCGATGTTGGAGCCGACGATGTTGCCGATCGTGATGTCGTACTGCCCGCGCAACGCGGCTTCCAGACAGACCACGAACTCGGGCGCGCTGGTGCCAAAGCCGACCACCACAAGGCCGGTGAACAGCGGCGAGACATCCAGCTTGCGGGCCAACCCGACCGCGCCGCGGACCAGGCTTTCGCCGCCCAGGAACAGGAGAACCAGTCCGCCGATCGCCAGTACATAGTTCATGCGTCCGTTATCCGGCCGACCGCCGCGGCTGCTCGTCCGCCGCGACCCCGGCCGCCCCCGGTTGAATGTGTTCCGCCCCGCCGGTCGCCGCGCGGCCGGGCGCACTGCGCCCGCGCTCCGCTCGAGCGCCGCGGCTGGGATCGGTTGGATCGCGTTGCTGGTGCGCGCGCTTCGGCGAACGCCGCGCGTTTGGTGGCAGAATTGGTGGCGTGCGCAACGCCGTCGCCGGCGCGCGGGCGTGCTTGACCCACCGCCGAAAGCGCCGCCCACGGCGTGCGGTCTTGGGACCGGCGGCAGGCCCCGGGTGGGCATATCGGCGGCAGCGCCCGGATTTGCAAGCCCAAACCCGCCGCGATTCCCGGACCCGCCGCCGCGACGATCACACGGGCAGCCGCCGGCGCACGGCAGCAACCGCCGCCGCGCGTCCGTCCGGCGGCACCGGAAGACCGCGCGGGCGGGCCAGCAGGTCGCCCACAGCGCGCGCCAGGCCGCCGGCCGTCGCCTGGGCGCGCGGCAGTACCGCGGCGGTGCCGCGACCGGCCAGCCAGGCGCGCATGCCCGCATCCTCCGGCCAGTCCGGACGGCTGACCATCAACAGCCGCGTGCCCACCGCCAGCGTCTCGCACAGCGTGCCGTAGCCGCTCTTGGTCAGCACCACCTCGGCCGACGCGGCGAGGTCGGCGAAGTCGAAGCCGAGCTCGGCCAGGTTGACGACATCGGAGCGACCGGCGGGGGCGTCCGCCTGCACCCAGACGACGCCGTCCAGGCGCGGCAGCTCGGCCACCGCCGCGCCCGGCAGGCCGCCGAAGCCGACCGCGACCAGCGCCGTGCCCTCGCTCATCCCCAGGCGCGCGTGCCTCCGCACGCCGTGCGGTGCCGACCCGACAGACCGGCGGGATCGAGCGGACGTTCGCCAACTCGGCCATCGGGGTGTGCGGCCGGGGCTGCAGGAACAGGTCGGCGGCGGCGTACGCCGCCCGGATTTCCCGCATGATCCGGCCAGCCTCCGGCCGGTCGGCGCAATAGGCGCGGTAGGCGTCCAGCCAGTTGAGCGAGCACAGCGCCACCGCCGGCACGCCCAGCCGCGCGGCCGCCGCGATCGAGCTGTGGGGCACGTCGGCCAGCAGCAGGTCCGGCTCCAGCGCGGCCAGCCGCTCGGCCTCCCGGGCGACCACGGCCGGGAAGTCGGCGTGCAGCTCTTGATAGGCCGCCGCACTCGCCCCTGCATCGACGTCCATCGGCCCATACATGACCATGCCGACATCGGCCGGCGGCGCCTCGACCGGCAGCTCGCGCCCGACGTGGCGCGCCAGCACCGCCGCCGGCACGGCCGTGCGCAGCGTCACCTTGAGCTCCGGCAACGCGGCCAGCAGGTCGCGCACGACCGGAATCACCTGCCCGGCGTGGCCGAAGCCGTGACCGGAGATGTCGACGACGAGATGCGGCATGTCAGGCCGCCGCAAGGCGCTGCTCGATCGTCTCGGACAGGCGCTTGACCGCCTCGCTCGGGCGGCCGGGCCGGCGGTGCAGGGCGATCTCCACCTTGGGCAGGTCGGGCAGGCCGGCTTCCGGGCCCAGCTGGCGCAGCTGCGGGCTGACCATGCTGGGGATCAGCACGGTCACCGCCAGGCCGGCGCCGACGATCGCCTGCTGGCCGGTCAGGCTCATCGAGGTGTAGACGACCTGCCAATTCCGCCCGGCCTCGCTCAGCGCGTCGAGCGCGCGCTCGCGGAACACGCAGATGTCGCGCGGGAACAGCGACAGCGGCAACGGGTCCTGGCGTTCCGGCTGGTGGTCGGGCGCGGCGACCCAGACCAGCGGCTCGCGCCGCAGCAGGTGCCCGCCCGGCGTGCGCGGGTGCCGGGTAACGATCGCGACGTCGAGCGCGTCGGCCGCCAGCCGGTTCATCAGCGCCACCGAGAGGTCGCAGGTCACCTGCAGGTCGACCCCCGGATACTGCTGCCGGAACTCCCGGATCACCTCCGGCAGGTAGAAGGCGAAGTCGTCCGGGATGCCGAGACGCACCCGCCCCGACAGTTCCGCGCTCGTAACATCGTTCCATGCCCGGTCGTTCAGCGCCAGCAGCTGGCCCGCATAGGGCGCCAGCCGCTCGCCGTCCGGGGTCACCTGCACCGACCGGCCGAGGCGCTGGAACAGCGTCGTGCCGACCTGCGCTTCCAGCCGGCGGATCTGCATCGACACGGTCGACTGCGTGCTGTTCAGCCGCCGCGCCGCCGCGGTGAAGCCGCCCGTCTCCCGCACCGCCGTAAAGCTGCGCAGGAGGTCGAGATCGAAAGTGCGCGTCGGGGCCGTCGCCATCGCCGCTTCCCATCACATTACATGATCGAAACCATCAAAAAGATGCGTTCGCGTGATCTTTGCCGACCCCTTACCTGACAGGTCGAGACGCAGCATTCAAGGCAAGGAAGGCAGTCATGCGGCAGGTCTATCGGCGCGCCCCGGTCGGCTTTAACCGGGATGAAAAGACGGCGTTCCTGGCGGCGGTCTTCGCCGTCGTCCTGTGGGGGGCGATGCCCGTGCTGCGCAACCTGGCGTCCGCGGTGCCGCCGTTGCAGATGGCCGCGATCGCGCTTGCCTGCGCGGCCGCCGTCGAGTTCGGGCGCGGCCGGCTGGTCGAGGGCCGGCCGGCCGGGACCGGTCCGCCGGTGCCGTGGCTGCGGCTGGGCGGGCTCGCGGTCGCGCTCGTCGGTGCGATCGCGTTCTACTTCCTGGCGCTCAACCTGGCGCCGGCCGCGCAGGTCACGCTGGTCACCTACACCTGGCCGCTGATGTTCGTCTCCGCGAGCGAGATCCTGACCCGCGGGCGGGTGCGCGGCGTCGTGCTGGCGGGCGGCGCGGTCGCCTTCGCCGGCTGCGCCGCGCTGGTCCTGGGGGACGCCGGCGCCGGCACGGCCGGGCTGGCGACACTGGGCGGCTACCTGCTTGGTTTGGCGAGCGGCAGCTGCTGGGTGGTCTATTCCCTGCTGCTGCGTCACGGGCCGACGCTCGGGCCCGGCGCCTGGCCGCGGGTGTTCCTGCTCGGCGCGGGCGCGGCGGGCCTGCTGCATCTGGGGCTGGAGGCGACGCTGTGGCCGCTGCCCCTCCACGCCCTGGCGATCAGTGCGGCGATCGGGGTCGGCCCCTACGGCCTGGCGTTCGTCGCCTGGGCCTACGGCGTCCGGCGCGGGCCGGCGCGCTCGGTCGGGCTGCTCGCCTACGCGGTGCCGCTGGTCGCCTCGGCGCTGCTGATCGCGATCGGCGCGAGCGAGCCCGGCTGGCCGTTCGCGGTCGGCACCGCGGCGGTGCTGGGCGGGGTCGCGCTGGCGAACGCCAACATCGGCGGCGCGCGGCAGGCGTGAGTGCCTGCTGCCCCCGGCCGTGAACCCGGTCAACGCCTTTGGCGGCGTCGGCAGGCCCGGGCCCACCCGTGCGGCGATCTCGAACTTTACGCGCGCGGCCGCGTCGCTATATCACCAACCCATGACCATGCAGATCCCCGTTCACCTCACCGCCTTCTACACCGCGCTGTCGCTGCTCTGGCTGCTGGTCCTGGCCGGGCGGGTGATGGCGCTGCGCTGGCACCACCAGGTCGGCATCAACGCCGGCGAGCACAACGACCTGGCGCGGGCGATCCGCGCGCACGCCAACGCGGCGGAATACGTGCCGGGGGCGCTGATCCTGATCCTGGTGCTGGAGCTGATGGCCACGCCGATCTGGGCGCTGCACGTGCTCGGCCTGGCGCTGGTGATCGGCCGGGTGTTCCACGCCGTCGGGCTGTGGCGCAGTTCGGGCGTGTCGATCGGCCGGCAAGTCGGCATGCTGCTGACGCTCGCGGTCTACGCCGGCGGCGCGCTGCTGCTGCTGGCCGAGGCGTTCATTCTGTAACGTCCGCTCGAATGCCCCCGGCGTGAAGCGGGGGCGCGAACCGACCCTGGTCCCGCCCCGGCCGGACCACCTATATAGCAGGGGCGCGGCCGAGCCCGCCGCCCGTTCAACCTTTCCGCGGAGCCTGCCCGCCATGAGCCCACGCGACAGCCACGACCCGGCCCATCTGGACGTGCTGGACGACCTGCTGGCGCGCGCCCGCAGCGCCGGCGCCGACGCGGCCGACGCCGTGTTCGTCGATTCGACCTCGGTTTCCCACGCCCAGCGGCTGGGCAACGTCGAGCAGCTGGAGCGCAGCGAGGAGCAGGACCTCGGCCTGCGCGTCTTCGTGGGCAAGCGCCAGGCCTGCGTCTCCTCCTCCGATTTGTCGGCGACGGCGCTGGACGAGCTCGCCGAGCGCGCGCTCGCGATGGCGAGGAACGTGCCCGAGGACCCGTACTGCGGCCTCGCCTCGCCCGACCAGTTGGCGACCGACTGGCCCAGCCTGGACAGTTGCGATCCCCAGGAGCCCGACGCCGATACCCTGATCGCGCGCGCCCGGGCGTGCGAGGAGGCGGCCCGCGCGGTCGACGGGATCACCAACTCCGAGGGCGCGGAGGCCGGCTGGAGCCGGGCGCGCATCTCGCTCGCTGCGACCAACGGCTTCCGGGGCGGCTACGCGGTCTCCGCGCACTCCGTCGGCTGCGCGGTGCTGGCCGGCGAAGGCACCGGGATGGAGCGCGACTACGCGTTCCACCGCGCGGTCTACGGCGCCGACCTGGAAGATCCCACGGCGGTGGGCGCGCGCGCCGGGCAGAACACCGTGCGCCGCCTGAACCCGCGGCGCGCCAAGACCGGGCGCTATCCGGTGATCTTTCACCCGCGCGTGGGTAACGGCCTGCTGGGCAGCCTGGCCGGCGCGATCAGCGGCCCGGCGGTGGCGCGCGGCACCTCGTTCCTGAAGGACAAGATGGGCGAGCAGATCTTCGCCCCCGGCCTGAACGTGGTCGAGGACCCGCACGTTCACCGCGGCCTGAAGTCGGCGCCGTTCGACGCCGAGGGGCTGGCGCGCACGCGCAACGCCGTGATCCAGGACGGCGTGCTGACGACCTGGTTCCTGTCGCTGTCGTCCGCCCGGCAGCTCGGGCTCGCCCCGACCGGCCACGCCAGCCGCGGCACCTCGGCCCCGCCCGGACCGTCGCCGTCGAACATGTGGCTGGAACCCGGCCAGATCGACGTCGACGCGCTGTTCGCGGACATCGACGAGGGCTTCTACGTCACCGAAATGATGGGCATGGGCGTCAACCAGGTGACCGGCGACTATTCCCGCGGCGCGGCCGGCTTCTGGATCGAGCGGGGACAGATCGCCTATCCGGTCGCCGAAGTGACGGTCGCCGGCAATCTGAAGGAGATGTTCCGCAACATCACCCCGGCGAGCGACCTGGAGTTCCGCTACGGCATCGACGTGCCGCACCTGCGGGTCGACGGGATGACGCTGGCGGGCGAGTAGCGTTCGGACGGGGCCGCCGGAGGCGGCGCCGGCGTCCGGCAGCCGGCCGGCTTAAGGGATGAACAGCAGGCGCGGCAGGACATCCTGCGCCTGCAGGTACTGCACCAGCTGGATGAACGGGATCGCCAGCAGCATCAGGCTGCTGTCGCGCAGGCTGTACAGGATGCGCTCGCGGCTTGGCGACACGCCCTCGGCCGGCTGCCGGGGCCGGCGCAGCGACAGCCAGCGCCGGGTCTGCCGGCAATAGCTGTCGTAGGCCGACCCGAACTGCTGGCGCAGGAACGCCTCCTCGTGCCGGCTGATCGCGTCCAGCACGGCGAACACCCCGGCGCCCAGGCCCAGCCCGATCACCAGGCTGCCGGTGCTGAGCCCGATGCCGACGGCGCCCAGCACCGAGAAGCCGTAGAGCGGGTTGCGCGAGAGCGCGTAGGGGCCGGTGGTCACCAGTTCACGTTTCTTGCGCCCGCCGATGTGGCTGGTCGTCCAGACCCGACCGGCGACCGCCAGCACGATCAGCAGGCCGCCAAGCACCTCCTTGGCGAGCGGTACCGGATGACTGGCCGGCAACCACGGGGCGGAGACCAGGATCAGACCGGTCGAGACCGCCGCCAGCGCCCACAGCTGCTTCTTACGTCCGCGTTGGCGTTTTTGAAGGCTTTGCGGCATGGGGGGTCGGTGCTCGCGGAGACACGGGTCGGACGGTGGGGACAGGCACGGCTCGCAACGCCGCGGCCGGCGGGTGTTATCGCACGCCCCGGCGGTCTGCCAAAAGAATGTTGAAATTCCGGCCGTTATCCAACCGGCCGGCCGGGCCGGCGTGGGCCATCGCCGGACGCTAGCGCAAGATCGATGAAAACCGAACCGGCTTTCATCGTGAATTTTGCTCTGGCTCCCTGAAGACGGCGCTCGGCATTACGGCGGATCGCCGATCACGAACCGGGCCGCGTCTTCCAGGAGATCGATCCCGACCGGCAGATGGCCCAGCAGATCGCCGTCGCCCTGCACCGGATCGCCGGCGGGCCCGTCGATCTGCACCGACCGGGCCGGCAGGACCCGCACATCGGGCATGCGGTCCAGCCGGTCCAGCTGCATGCCGAGCGTGTAGCGCGCGGCATTGACCGCCCCGCCGCGCTCGAACAGGACGACGTGCAGTTCCGGCAGCCAGGGCCGCACGTCCGGCGCCAGCACGTAGCGGCCGGCGTAGAAGTGCCCCTTGCAGACCACGACCTGGGCGCAGGCGTGCGGCGTTCCGTCGACCGTCACCGTCAGCCGCGGGTAGCGGTAGCTGGCCGCCGCCTCCAGGCCCGCCAGCACGTAAGCGCCCTTGCCGAGCTTGCGCTTGACCGGCGTGCGCACCCGCGCCACCGCTTGCGCGTCGAACCCGGCCCCGGCCATCAGCGCGAACCCGCGGGCGCCCGCGTCGAAACGGGCCCGGCCCAGATGGGCGGCCGCGATCGTGCCGTGCGCAATCGCCCGGGCGACACCGTCGGGTTCGACCGGCAGACCCAGTTCGCCCGCCAGCACGTTCGCCGTGCCGAGCGGGATCACCGCCAGCGGCAGCATCCCGCGCGCCCGGCGCATCAGGCCATTGAGCGCTTCGTTCACGGTGCCGTCGCCGCCCGCGACGACGACCACGTCGACGTCCTCGGCGGCAGCCGCGAGCGTCTCCGCGTCGCCGGGCCCGGTCGTCGCCTTGACCGTGACCGGGCAGCCGTGACGCGCCAGCTGCGCGAGCGTCTGGCGGAACCGTTCGATCCGCCGCCAGCCGGCGGCCGGGTTGTGGACGATCAGCAGCCGGCGCGGCTGCACCGCGGAGGCGTCGCTCGGGCGGGCCGGACTGGCCTGTGCCGGACCGGCGCTGGGCGGGCGTGCGAGGGAGTCGGTCATTCGGCCCTGATAGCGGGCGGCCCGCGCGGACGCAATGCCGCCCGTATGACAGGACGATTACCTGTCACGGGAGTTTTACCGAACTGACCGAAAGTCACAAAACACTAGATATAGCGTCCCGCAGCATCGAAACCACCAGCCGGCAGAAAGAGGTGGCACGCAGATGCACGGCACGATCGGTCCGATGCGGCGGCGATACCGGGCGGTCTTCATCTCGGACGTGCACTTGGGCACGAAAGGCTGCAAGGCCGAGTTCCTTCTCGATTTCCTCAACTCGATCGACGCCCAGACCATCTATCTGGTGGGCGACATCTTCGACGGCTGGCGCCTGAAGCGCTCCTGGCATTGGCCGGCGAGCCACAGCGCGGTGGTCCAGACGATCCTCAAGAAGGCGCGCAAGGGCACCCGGGTGATCTACGTCCCCGGCAACCACGACGAGGTGCTGCGCGCCTATACCGGCCTGCACTTCTGCGACATCGAGGTGGTCCGCGAGACCGTCCACGTCGGCGCCGACGGGACCCGCTATCTGGTGCTGCACGGCGACCAGTTCGACGGCGTGGTCAAGTACGCCAAGTGGCTCGCGCTGCTGGGCGACTGGGCCTACAACCTGATGCTCGCGGCCAACGAGTGGTTCAACTTCGCCCGGCGCAAGCTGGGCTTCGGCTATTGGTCGCTGTCGGCCTACCTGAAGCACCGGGTCAAGAACGCGGTCCAGTTCATCGCCAATTACGAGAAGGCGGTCGCCGACGAGGCGCGCCGGAAGAACTGCGACGGCGTGATCTGCGGGCACATCCACCATGCCGAGCATCGCTGGATGGAGGGCATCGTCTACCTCAACGACGGCGACTGGGTGGAGAGCTGCACCGCGCTGATCGAGGACCTGGACGGCCGGATGGAAATCCTGAACTGGGCGGAAGCCAAGGGCGGCGTCCTGCAGATCCCGGCGCAGGCGGCCTAGCGGTTCCCATGCATCTCTGTCTCGTCACCGACGCCTGGTCGCCGCAGGTCAACGGCGTGGTCCGCACCCTGACGCGCATGGTCGAGGAGGCCCGGGCCAAGGGTCACACCGTGACCGTGATCCATCCCGGCTTGTTCCGGACCTGGCCGTGCCCGACCTACCCGGAGATCCGGCTCGCCCTGTTCGCCCGCCGCCGGGTGCGCGAGATGCTGGACGCGGCCCGGCCGGACGCCGTCCACATTGCGACCGAAGCCCCGCTCGGCTGGGCCGCGCGCGGGCACTGCGTCAAGCGCGGCTGGCCGTTCACCACCTCCTTCCACACCAAGTTTCCGGAGTACGTGAAGGCGCGCACGGGCCTCCCGCCCGGGCTTGGCTACGCCGTGCTGCGCAGCTTCCACAACAAGGCAGCCGGCGTGATGGTGAACACGCCCACGATGTACCGCGACCTGTCCGCCCGGGGCATCCGGAACCTGAAGATGTGGTCGCGCGGGGTCGACACGCAGATGTTCCGCCCGGGCGACAAGAGCGCGTTCGACCATCTGCCGCGGCCGGTCTTCCTCTACGTCGGCCGGGTGGCGGTGGAGAAGAACGTGCGCGATTTCCTGGAACTGGACTTGCCCGGCAGCAAGGCCGTGGTGGGCGACGGACCGATGCTGCAGACGCTGCGCCAGCGCCACCCCGACGTCGCCTTCACCGGCGCCAAGCACGGCGCGGAGCTGGCGCACCATTACGCCGGCGGCGACGTGTTCGTGTTTCCCAGCCGCACCGACACCTACGGCCTGGTGATGCTGGAAGCGCTCGCCAGCGGCCTGCCGGTGGCGGCCTATCCGGTGCCGGGACCGAACGACGTGATCAACGGCCACGACATCGGCGTGCTGGACGAGGATCTGGGCCGGGCGGCGCGCGCCGCCGCCGAGATCCCGAGCGAGCGCTGCCGGAATTTCGCGCTGGACTATTCCTGGACCCGCAGCGCCGAGCAATTCCTGGACAATCTGGCCCCCATCGGCTAGAGCGCGGGCGCCGTCGTCGGCCCCCGCGCGGTCAGCCGGAAGGCGTGTACGTTGCGCGACGCCGGCGGCTGCGGACCCGCCCGCGTGGTCAGCCCACGCGGGCCCGTGCTATCGTACGCGCGCACGCCCGCGAATTCCGGACAGCTGATCCAGCGCTTTGGCCGATTCCACCCTTTCCAGCCTGCCCATCGACGACCGGACCGTCACGCTGGTCAGCCGGCTGGTGCGCACCTATCTGCGCCCGCACCTGGGTCGGCTGATCGCCGCGATCGCCTGCATGGTGGTGGCCGCCGGCACGACGGCTGCGTTCACCCAGCTGATGAAGCCGATCATCCAGGAAATCTTCGTCAACAAGAACCCGGCCATGCTCTGGCCGATCGCGTTCATGACGCTGCTGGTGTTCCTGGCGCGCGGGCTCGCCAGCTACGGCCAGGCGGTGCTGATGAGCCACATCGGCCTCGCCATCATGGCCCGCATCCAGACCGAGATGTTCCATCGGCTGATGCACACCGAGCTCGGCTTCTTCAACAGCAATTCGCCGGGCCAGCTGGTGTCGCGCTTCGTCAACGACGTGCAGATGATGCGCAATTCCGTGGCGGAGACGCTGACCGGGCTGGGCAAGCACGCGCTGACCCTGGTCGCGCTGGTCGGCGTGATGTTCTACGAGGACTGGCTGCTCGCCACCGTCGCGTTCATCGCCTTTCCGACGGCGGTGCTGCCGATCGTCCGGATCGGCAAGAAGATGCGCAAGGTCTCCGGGCGCACACAGCAGCATCTGGGCGATCTGACCACGACCCTGGACGAGGCGTTCCAGGGCATGCGCTCGGTCAAGGCCTACGGCATGGAGGAGCGCGAGACCGAGCGCGCCGAATCCTCGATCGGCCGGGTGTTCAAACTGATGCTGAAGGCCGCCCGGGTGCAGAACGTGCTGACCCCGGTGATGGAGGTGCTGGGCGGGCTGGCGATCGTCGCGGTGCTGATCTACGGCGGCAATCAGGTCATCTCCGGGGAAAAGCAGGCGGGCGCTTTCTTCGCGTTCATCACCGCCCTGCTGCTCGCCTACGAGCCGCTGAAGCGGCTGGCCAAGCTGAACAACCAGCTGCAGCGCGGCCTGGCCGCCGCGCAGCGGGTGTTCTCCCTGATCGACCGGCAGCCCACGCTGCAGGAAAGGCCGGATGCCCGGCCCCTCCGGCTGACCGCCGGCGAGGTCGAGCTGGACGACGTTTCCTTCCGCTACGCCAACACCGAGGAGAAGGCGCTGCACGGGGTGCGGCTGCGCGCGCCCGCGGGCAAGACCTGCGCCCTGGTCGGCGCCTCGGGCGCGGGCAAGTCGACGGTGTTCAACCTGATCCCGCGGTTCTACGACGTCGAGGACGGCGCGGTCCGGATCGACGGGCAGGACGTCCGCGACCTGACGGTGGCCTCGCTGCGCAGCCAGCTCGCCGTGGTCAGCCAGGAAGTCATGCTGTTCGACGCCACGGTGCGCGAGAACATCGCCTACGGCCGCCCCGACGCCAGCGAGCGGGACGTCGTTCAGGCCGCCGAGGCGAGCGGGGCGGCGGACTTCATCGCCGCACTGCCGGACGGCTACGACACCCATGTCGGCCCGCGCGGGGCGCGCCTGTCCGGCGGTCAGCGCCAGCGCGTCGCGATCGCCCGGGCGATGCTGAAGGACGCACCGATCCTGCTGCTGGACGAGGCGACCA
This sequence comes from Rhodovibrio sodomensis, assembly GCF_016583645.1. Classification (GTDB taxonomy): domain Bacteria; phylum Pseudomonadota; class Alphaproteobacteria; order Kiloniellales; family Rhodovibrionaceae; genus Rhodovibrio; species Rhodovibrio sodomensis. The sequence continues at coordinate 62,961 of NZ_NRRL01000008.1, forward strand.
GCGCGCTCGACACCGAAAGCGAGCGCAAGGTCCAGAACGCGCTCGCCACGCTGATGCGCGGGCGCACGGCGATCGTGATCGCCCACCGCCTGTCGACCGTGCGCGACGCCGAGGTGATCTACGTCCTGGACAAGGGCCGCGTCGTCGAGAGCGGCGACCACAACGAACTGCTCGCCAAGCGCGGCGCTTACGCCCGCCTCTACGCCATGCAGTTCGCCACCGACGGCAGCTCCGGCGCGGGCGGCGCCGCGGCCGAGACCGCCGCCGACGAGACCGCCGCCGACGAGACCGCTGAGCAGGAGAGCGACCCGGCGGCCGCCCCGACCAACAAGACGGCGAGCGCGTAGAGGCGACATGCGGCTGACCAAACGGCTGCTCGACGCGCCCGCGACCCGCCGGACCCTGGCGTTCCTCAGCTTCCTTTACGTCCGGCTGGTCGAGCGCACCACCCGGTTCGAGATCGACGACAGCCGGCTGCGCGCCCTGGACGCGGACGGCCAGGGCGGGATCGCGACCTTCTGGCATGGCCGGATGATGCTGCTGCACCGGGCCTGGACGCCGCGGCCGCGCCGGTTTCACATGATGATCTCGAACCACCGCGACGGCGCCCTGATCTCCGAGGCGATCCGTCACATGCGGGTCGAGACGGTCGGCGCGGACAAGCGCACCGGCGGGCTGAATGCGATCCGGCAAGCGACCAAGCTGGTCCGGCAGGGCGAGTGGATCGGGATCACCCCGGACGGTCCCAAGGGCCCGCGGATGCATGCCCGCGGCGGCGCGATCAAGCTGGCGCAGCTGACCGGCCGGCCGATCCTGCCGGTGTCGATCGGGGCGTCGAAGGTGCGCTTTCTGGGCAGCTGGGACCGATTCATGCTGGCGTTCCCGTTCGGCCGGGCGGAAATCCGGTACGGCGCGCCGGTGCACGTCCCGCGCCACGCGGATGGCGCGACCCTGGAGCGCTGCCGCCGACAGCTGGAATCGGAGATGAACCGCCTGACCCGGGAGCTCGACGTCGCCTTCGGCCACCCGCCGATCGCCCCCGAGCCCGGCCCCGCGCCGGAGCGGCTCGACAGCGCTGGGCCGCAGGCCCGGCCCGGCGCCGGCGACAGCGCGCCCAAGCACCGGGTGGCCCGGTCATGAGCGCCTATTCCCTGTACCGCGTGATCACCTTCCTGGCCGGCCCGGCGCTGCGTGTCTATCTGCACCGCAGGGTAACGCGCGGGAAGGAGGAGAAGGGCCGCCTGCGCGAGCGCTTCGGCGTCGCGTCCCAGCCGCGCCCGGACGGCCCGCTGGTGTGGCTGCACGCCGCCAGCGTCGGCGAATCGCTGTCGCTGCTGCCGCTGGTGGAAGCCCTGCGCACGCGCGAACCCGCGCTCACCGTCCTGGTCACCAGCGGCACCGTGACCTCGGCCCGGCTGCTGCAGACCCGCCTGCCCGCCGGGGTGATCCACCAGTACAACCCGATCGACCGCGCGGCCTGGGTGCGCCGCTTCCTCGACCACTGGCGACCGGACCTCGCGCTCTACGTGGAAAGCGAGCTGTGGCCCAACCTGCTCGGCATGACCCAGGCGCGCGGCATCCCGACCGGGCTGCTGAACGCCCGGATGTCGGAAACCAGCTTCCGCAACTGGCGCCGCATGCCCGCGTTCATCCACCGGCTGATGGCGGGCTTCCGCTTCTGCCTGGCGCAGAACCCGACCCAGGCCGAACGGATGGCGGACCTGGGCGCGCGCAACCCGCGGCCGCTCGGCAACCTGAAATGCGCCGCCAAGCCGCTGGCGGTCGACCCGGACGCGCTGGCGCAGCTGCGCGCGGCGACCGCGGGCCGCCCCTGCTGGCTCGCCGCCAGCACGCACGACGGCGAGGAGGCGGCCGCCGCCCAGGTGCACGGCGCCCTGGGCGCGCGCCATCCGGGTCTGCTGACCGTCGTCGCGCCGCGCCACCCCGAGCGCGCGGGCGAGGTCGTGCGGCTGCTGCGCCAGCGCGGCCTGCGGGTGGCCCAGCGCAGCCGCGACGGTCTGGCGAGCCTGGACGCCGAGACCGACGTCTACCTGGTCGATACGCTGGGCGAGCTGGGCCTGTTCTACAGCCTGTGCCCGGTCGCGTTCGTCGGCGGGTCGCTCGGCCAGGTCGGCGGGCACAATCCGATCGAACCGGCCCGGCTGGGCTGCGCGGTCGTCCACGGGCCGGACATGCGCGCCTTTTCCGAGGTCGCGGAGGACCTGAGCGAACCCGGCGGCAGCTGGCAGGTCGCCGACGCCGACGGCCTGATCCGCGCGGTCGACCGCTTGCTGTCGGAACCGGACACGCGCGCCAACCAGACCGCCGCCGCCCGCGCGGTCGCGGAAGCGCAGGCCGGCGTGCTGGACGCGGTGCTGAACGAACTGGACCCCTACCTCGCCCCGCTGCGCCCCGCCGGCGGCAAACCGGCCGGCCGGCCGCTGGCCGGCGCGCCCGTGTCCGCCGGCCCCCCGACCGCGGACCGGACCGCGGCAAGCTGAACGGGCCTTCGACCGCCATGCGCGAACCCAGCTTCTGGTATCACGACGGCGCTGCCGCGCGGCTGCTGAGCCCGCTCAGCGCGCTTTACGACGCGCTCGGCCGCCGGCGCGCGGCCGGGCTCACGCCGTTCAGCTGCGGCGTGCCGGTGATCTGCTTGGGCAACGCGACCTCCGGGGGCACCGGCAAGACGCCGGTGGTGATCGACCTGGCCCGCCGGCTGCAGATGCGGGGTGTGCTGGTGCACCTGCTGAGCCGCGGCTACAAGGGCCGCGAGACCGGGCCGCACCCGGTCAACCCGATGGCCGACGACGCCGCGCGGGTCGGCGACGAGCCGCTGCTGCTGGCGCGCGCCGCGCCGACCTGGGTGGCGCGCGACCGGGCGGCCGGCGCGCGCGCCGCGGTGGCGGCGGGCGCGCAGGCGATCCTGATGGACGACGGATTGCAGAACCCCGCGCTGAAACGCGACCTGAACGTCCTGGTGGTCGACGGCGCGCGCGGCTTCGGCAATCGGCGGGTGATCCCGGCCGGCCCGCTGCGCGCGCGCCTGGACCGCACGCTCGAGCAGGTGCACGCGGCCGTGGTGATCGGCCCCGACCGCGCGGGGGTCGCCGACCGGCTGCCGGCGGGCCTGGCGCTGGCGCGCGCCGAGGTCGCGGTCGATCCGGTCACGCGCACCCGCCTGAGCGGCGTGCGCGTGTTCGCCTTCTGCGGCATCGGCCGGCCGGACAAGTTCTACGCCACGCTGCGCGACATCGGCGCGGAGGTCGCGGCGACCCGCAGCTTCGCCGACCACCACCGCTACCGGCCGAGCGAGCTTACCGGCGTGCTCGAGCTGGCCCGGCGCGGCGGCCTGACCCCGGTGACGACGGAAAAGGACGCCGCCCGCCTGCCCGCCTGGGCGCAGGCGCGGGTGGAGGTCGTGCCGATCGGGCTCGCCTGGACCGGCGACGGCAGGCTGGACAGCCTGCTGCATCGGGCCGTGCCGGCCGCGGGGGCGGCATGAGCGCGTCGACCGGACACGCCGACCGCCGGCCGCGCGACCATCGCGGCCCGGGCAAGCGCGCCGGCCCGGGCAAGACGCTGCGCTGGCTCGCGGAGGCGGCGGCGACCTGGCTGTGGCTGCGCGCGATGGGCGCGCTGTCGCCCGACCGGGCGTCCGACCTGGGCGGCTGGCTGGGGCGCACGGTCGGCCCGCGCTTGGCGGTCGACCGCACCGCGCGCGCCAACGTCCGCCTCGCCTTCCCCGACCTGCCCGAGCCGCGGGTGCGCGAGATCGTGCGCGCGTCCTGGGACAACCTGGGCCGGACGGCGGCGGAGTACGCCCACCTCGCGGCCATCATGGACCCCGCGAGCGGCCGGGTGACCTACAGCGGCCACGAACGCCTGCAGCCCGCCGTCGACGGCCGGCAGGCGATGATCTGCTGGTCCGGCCACTTCGCCAACTGGGAGGTGCTGGGCTGTGCCGCCGCCCAGCTCGCCCCGCGCTCGGTCGCGATCGTGCGCGACCCCAACAACCCCTACGTCGCCCGGCTGGTCGAGCGCGCCCGGTCGGTCGCCGGCGGCGAGCGGGTCAACAAGGGCCGCGAGGCCAGCCGGCGGATGATGGCGGCGGTGCGCGACAAGGCGCTGCTCGCCGTGCTGCTCGACCAGCGCCTGTCCGACGGGATCGACGCGACGCTGTTCGGCCAGCCGGCGAAAAGCCCGTCGGGCGCGGCCGTCCTGGCGGTGCGCCGGCAGATCCCGCTCTACCCCGTGCGGATCGAACGCGCCGGCCCGGCCCGCTTCCGCGTCAACGTCGAGGACCCACTGGCGCCGCCGCAGGACGCCGACCGCGACACCTGCACCCGCCAGCTGGTCGCCGCCTGCAACGCCCGCCTGGAAACCTGGATCCAAGCCCGCCCCGGCGAATGGCTCTGGCAGCACCGCCGGTTCGAGAAGCCGGCGTATATGGGGTAGGTGCGCGAACGCGCGCTGACGCCAATCCGCGGCGGCGATCCGTGGTGAGGGGTCCCGGTCACGTTTTACGAGCTTGGTAGTTGCCCCGGACGGCCCGCCTATATACTTTCCAAGAGTTCGGAAACATTTTTAGGGGCCTGGCTATGGGCGAACAGGTGGAGATGCTCAGCTCGCACGAGGCCGCGTACCTGGCTGGCGTGAACGAGCGCGAGATCCACAGAGCGATCGACGAGGACCTCGTACCTAAGGATCTGGTGCGTTTAAATGGCGGCCGACGGGCGTTCACACCGGCTGCGTCTGTCATGATCGCTTTCTACGTCGATCATAAGGACAGGCTGACGGGTAAGGAGCGCCGGCGCGTGATCGACAACGTCGCGCACCGGGTGAGTACCGAACTGCTCGATGCGAACCTGTCGATGGATCCGTCGACCAGTTCGCTTACCGATCTCTCAGTCGAGGACCCGGACAACAACCTGAAGCTTGTCGGGCCGTACATCGATCGGGTGCGCGGGCGTCTCGACCGCCTCAAAAAGGCGCGAGACCTTGTGCACAGCAGCTCGGAGATTCTCAGCGGGACGCCCGTCATCCGGGGAACGCGGGTCCCGGTGCACTCGGTCGCCGGGACTTACGGCGATGAGGGGGCAGAGGGGGCGCTCAAGGCGTATCCGAATCTCGATAAAGACACGGTCGAACTCGCGAAGCTCTACGCCGACACGCATCCACCCCGCGGACGTCCGAAGGCGCATTCGGTTCCCGAGGGAGCTACGGTCGTACGAACCCGGCGCCGCAAACGCAGTGACGGAAAATCGGGGGCCGCCGGGCTCGCCTGATGAAATTCCTGGTCGACGAATGCCTGTCGCCCGCGCTGGTTAACCGGCTGCAGACGGCAGGCTACCAGGCCACACATGTAACCCATCTAAATAAGAGCGGGTGGTCCGACCAGGCGCTGATGGCGGTGATCCTCGATGCGGACTGGACGTTTATAACCGGCAATGCGTTCGATTTCCGGGGGCCGGCAGGTACCCCGGGAAGTTCCGGTGGATATTCCGGCGCCAAGATCCATGCGGGGCTGATTTGCTTGAACCGTCCTTACAACGACAGCCGACGAATCCAGCTTGAACTCCTCGAGGAGGCCCTGTCGGAAATCAACGAACTCGAAGGAGACCTGGTTAACCAAGTGCTCGAAGTCACGCTTCACGACGACGACACCATCGAGGCCACTGTGTACGGCCTCCCTACGTAACCCCGCCCTTCCTGGACTATATCCTTCATTCACGGAAGGAGTCCGGTTTTGGCCCAACCGGTTATTACGAGACATTCTGCCAAGGTCGCCATTGGTCCGACTGCCGAGCCGTAGGCGTGGCCAAACTGCGATACGGCTGGCCGGTCGCGCACCGCGCCCCCGGCCGATCACCTGCGCCACGGGGCCGAAAAGGCACCCGGCCGCGATCCCTACAACAGCGACCCCTGCCCGCCGCCGTCGGCCGGCTTGCCGCGCGGCTTGCCGGTCTTCTTCGCCGGTTGGCTGCGGCTGGGCGCGGGCTTGCCCGCGGGCTTGTCCGCGGGCTGGGGCGGTGACGGCCGGTCGCCCGCCCCGGGGCCCGCACCGGCCACGGCGGACACCGTGTCGTCGGCGAAGGTGATGTCGAGGTGCTGGCCGGACGCGACATCGCGGGCGCGGGTGGCGAGTTCGCCGTCGGCGTAGACCACGGCGAAGCCGCGTTCCAGCGTCGCCTGGTAGCTGTAGCCCTCGAGCAGCCGGCCCAGTTCGTCGACCCGCTGGCGGGCGTCGCGCACGCGCTGGGCGGTAGTCTGCGTCAGCCGGCGCTCGGCGTCCAGGCCGTCGAACCGGTCGCGCGCGCGTTCGATCCGGCGGTGACCGGCGGTGGCGATCCGCTCGCCCAGGTTGTCGACCCGCTCGCGCACCTGGGCGATCTTCTGGGTCGGCGTGGGCAGGCGCAGGCCCAGGTTGTCCGCGCTCTCCCGGCGCTGGCGCAGGAACCGTTCGACCGCGCCGCCCAGGCGCTCCGACAGGTCGTCGACCGCCTGCCAGGACTCCTCCAGCTTGCGCTTGGGATCGGGCAGGCCGCGCGCCAGCCCCTCAAGATGGGTGCGCCGGTTGTCCAGCCCGCGGGTCGCCGCCCCGATCAGCCGCCGCTCGAAGTCGGCGACCAGGTTGACCAGCTCGCTTTTCACCGGGACCGCGATCTCGGCGGCGGCGCTCGGCGTGGGCGCGCGCCGGTCGGCGGCGAAGTCGATCAGCGTGGTGTCGGTCTCGTGCCCGACCGCCGAGATCAGCGGGATCTCCGAGGCAGCGGCCGCGCGGACCACGCTTTCCTCGTTGAAGCCCCAGAGGTCCTCCAGGCTGCCGCCGCCGCGCGCGACGATCAGCACGTCCGGCCGCGGCACCGCGCCGTCCTTCTTGAGCGCGTTGAAGCCCTGGATCGCGGCGGTGACCTGCGGGGCGCACTGCTCGCCCTGCACCGCGACCGGCCAGACCAGGACATGCCGCGGGAAGCGGTCGGCCAGGCGGTGCAGGATGTCCCGGATCACCGAGCCGGTCGGCGAGGTGATCACGCCGACCACGCCCGGCAGGTAAGGCAGCGGGCGCTTGCGCTCCGCGTCGAACAGGCCCTCGGCGGCGAGCGTCTTCCGGCGCTCCTCCAGCAGCTTGAGCAGCGCGCCCTCGCCCGCCATCTCCAGCGAGTCGACGATGATCTGGTAGGACGACTTGCCGGCGTAGGTGGTCAGACGGCCGGAGGCGATCACCTCCAGCCCGTCCTCCGGCAGCATCGAGAGCTTCTGCTTCATGCCCCGGAAGCAGACCGCGTCGAGCACCGCGTTCTCGTCCTTCAGGCGGAAGTAGACGTGGCCGCTCGCCGGGAAGCTGGGCCGCGAGATCTCGCCGCGCACGCGGACCCGCTCGAACGCGCCTTCGACCGTCTTCTTCACCGCCTGGCCGAGCTCGGTCACGGTGAAGATCGGCTGGTTGTCGCCGCGCGGGTCGGCGTCGGACTCGAACGGCATCGGGGCGGAGGAGGCGCGCGGCTCTGTCATGCCATCATTACTATGCTAGACGCCCCGCGTTTGACAAAACCGGTGTGCGCACGAAGCCGATCCCAAAGCCCGTCCGAAACCAACGAGCGACGACACTACGAGAGACCGCGATGAAGATCCTGGTTGTCGGCGGCGGCGGCCGCGAGCACGCGCTGTGCTGGGCGCTCGCCGCCTCCCCGCTTTGCGACGAACTGTACTGCGCGCCCGGCAACGCCGGCATCGCCGAGGAGGCGACCTGCCTGGAGATCGGCGCCGAGGACGTCGACGCGCTGGTCACCGCGGCGACCGACCGCGCGATCGACCTCGCCGTGGTCGGGCCGGAAGCGCCGCTGGTCGCGGGCCTGGTCGACGCGCTGGAGGGCGCCGGCGTCAAGACGTTCGGTCCGAGCAAGGCGGCCGCCGAGCTGGAGGGGTCCAAGGCGTTCGCCAAGGAGCTGTGCGCCAAGCACGGCATCCCCACGCCGGCGTTCCAGCGCTTCACCGACGCCGAGGATGCCAAGGCCTATGCCGCCAGCCAGCCGCTGCCGATCGTGGTCAAGGCGGACGGCCTGGCGAGCGGCAAGGGGGTGACCGTTTGCCAGACCCACGGCGAGGCCGAGCGCGCGATCGACGCGGCGCTGGTCGACAAGCGCTTCGGCGCGGCCGGCGACAGTGTGATCGTCGAGCAGTGCCTGAGCGGCCAGGAGGTCAGCGCGTTCGCGCTGGTCGACGGCGAGACCGCGCTGATGCTGCCCTGCGCGCAGGACCACAAGCCGGCGTACGACGGCGACACCGGGCCCAACACCGGCGGCATGGGCGCCTACTCCCCGACCCCGCTGGTCGACGAACCGACCGCCGAGCTGATCCACGCCACCATCCTGCAGCCGACCGTCGAGGCGATGAAAGCCGAGGGCCGGCCGTTCAAGGGCCTGCTCTACGCCGGGCTGATGATGACGCCGGACGGCCCGCAAGTGCTGGAGTACAACGTCCGCTTCGGCGATCCCGAGTGCCAGGTGCTGGTGATGCGCCTGATGTCCGATTTGCTGCCGGCGCTGATGGCGGCCTGCGACGGCGTGCTGGACAGCTTCGACATGCGCTGGTTCGCCGAGACGGCCGTCTCCGTCGTGATCGCCGCGCGCGGCTACCCCGGCAGCTACCAGAAGGGCGAGCCGATCGGCGGCCTGGACGCGCTCAAGGCTGAAGAGGACCTGGTCGTCTTCCACGCCGGCACCAAAGCCGACGCCGACGGCAGCGTGCGCGCCAACGGCGGGCGGGTGCTGACCGTGACCGCGCTGGGCGGCACGCTGGAGGAGGCGCGCGAGCGCGCCTACACCGCGATCGACCGGATCGACTGGCCCGGCGGTTTCTGCCGGCGCGACATCGGCTGGCGCGCGCTGGCCAAGCCGACGATCGAGACGGAGGACTGAGGCGGCGGGCGTGACGGGGCGATGCATCGGCGCCGCTGATGGATCCTTCGGGATGCTTGGCGTCGCACAGCTCCTCAGGCGGACGATTCAAGTTTCTCACCCCTAACTTCTAGAAGAAACATCCGAGGGGCTTGAGGCCACGTCGCCGCGCCACAGCCCCTCACCCGCCCGCGGCCAACCGGCAGACGCGAGTGCTGGGGCCGTGGCGGCGCGTGAGACGTGACTCCGCCGGCCGGAACTGGCAGACTGCAAATTGGTCCTCGAAAGGGGACGGGCGACTTTTCGTGAAAACACGCCTTCGCGGGTTCTGGACCGCGTGTTCTGGGAGGTGGAGATGATGAAAAGCGTGATCGCCGCCGCGGCCATCGTGGCGTTCGGTGCGACCAGCGCCGCCGCCGGCTGCGGCTGGAAGAGCTCCAATACCGTCGCCGACCTGGACGTGAAGACCGAGCGGCAGCAGACCGCCAAGCAGTCGATCCCGGCCGATGCGTCCGAAAACAGCACGCACCGTACGGCCGAGACGGACGGCAAGAGCGAGCGCCTCCAGCTCGCCGTCGATCCGCGCGCGAACGCCGCGGCCAACAACTAGAGCAAGATGCTGAAAGGTGAAGCCACCTCGCAGCTGAATCTTGCTCTCTCTTCAAGCATGTAGCTCTGAGCCGTTACCGGGCGCCCGGGCCGCATGCCCGGCGCCCGGCCCTCCCCGCAAACGGCGCCATCAGCCCGGGCCGTGGGTCACCAGCCGGGCCAGTTCGGCCGCCAGATCCTGCGGCATGGCGTGGTGCATCAGGTAGTCCTCGTCGAACCCGGTCACCTGATGCAATTGGCGGATGTCCAACAGGGCGACCGACTCGCGCTTGACCGCGAGCAGCCCTTCGGCGGCCAGCTGGCGCAGCGTGCGGTTGACGTGCACCACCGACAGGCCCAGCGCATCGGCGATGATCTGCTGGGTCAGGGGCACCTGCAGCTGGTCGCCGCCGGCGAGGCCGCGCACCTTCAGCCGGGCCCACAGCTCCAGGAACAGGTGGGCGACCCGCTCCCGCGCCGACCGGCGGCCGAGGCTGACCAGGTGCTCGCCCATGATCTCCTGCTCGCGCGCCGCCGCCCAGACCAGGGCGGCGGCCAGCTGCGGCGACCGGGCAATCGTGCGCACGATCGCGGTCGGCGCGAACGGCGCGGCCGTCAGATCGCTCAGCGCGGTCACCGAACTGGTCGCCACCGGCGTGATCGCGCCGAACAGACCGACCGCGTCGCCGGGGGTCAGGAACGACAGGATCTGGCGCCGGCCGTCCGGCAGCGTCTTCGACCGGGCCGCCCAGCCGGTCAGAATGACGTAGCTGTCCCGGCGCAGCGCGCCCTGCGTCATCAGGTCCTGACCGCGCTCGTAGCTCACCTGCGGCCGATCCAACAGGCCGGCTAGCGTGCGCCGCGCCTGCGGATCCAGCTTGGCGAACAGGTCGAGCTTGGTCAGCAGCGCCCGCGCGCCCGGAGACATGTCGTTGGTTGCCATGGTGTGCAGGCAGACCTCTCTGTGCACGTCGCGAGCGGGCACTCTTTCGGGGAAGCGGACGCTCTGCGGGGCGCGCACGGTCGGCCTGCGTCCCGCACTCCGTTGGACCGACTTTTACACGCGCCGATCAAGAATGACAGAAGTCGCAGCAAGCTGGAAGCGGCACGCGACTTGACGGATTCTCACGACTTCCTGACTCTAACATCATGAAATCCGTAACTTCTCAGGCTGCGATAACGCACCGCTTCTTGTCATGGGTTGGCGATTCTCAGGTGCATGCGCGGTAAGCTCCAACCCATCGCGGGTCACCCGGCGCGCGTCTGCGTTCCGGTCGCGTGGCCGGCGCGGCGCGGTCGACCGGTCCAGGCACCGCGCCGGGCCGTGCCGTCCGTCCGATGCAGCGTGCAGGGCCGGCGCGCCACGGCACCCAACCGAGGGAGCCGACAGACGATGCTCACTGAAGGCCAACGCTTCGCCCTGCTCGACCGCGACGGCCGGCGCGTCGAGGACTGGGAAGTCGCGGCGATCCACCGGGCGCGTGGCGTGCGCACCCGTGCCACCCTGGTCGACCCGCGCGACCGTTTCCGCGAACTCGACCTGACGGCCGACGACCTGCGCGACCGCCGGCGCTTCCGACCGGTCCCGGCGATCTCCCGGCATCGATCGCCAGCTGGACCCGTGTAGAGCAAAATCGATGAAGGTCGGGTCGACCTTCATCGTAGTTTTGCTCTAACTGCCTAGAGAGAGAGCAAGGCTCAGCTGAAAGGCGGCTTCACTTTTCAGCATCTTGCTCTGGCGACGGCGCGCAGCCGCGGCCGGCTCATGGTCCCCGGCCGGCCGCGGCTTACTCTATCCAGATGCGAACGCCAGGCATGACCCCGCTAACGTCGGGCGCGGAAGAAGCGTTGCAGCAGCTCGGCGCAGGCGGTCTCGTCCAGGCCGCCGATCACCTCGGGCCGCCAGTTGCATTGCGGCTGATCGAACACCCGGGCACCGTGCTCGACCCCGCCGCCCTTGGGATCGTAGGCGCCGAAATAAACCCGGCGCACCCGCGCCAGCGCCAGGGCCGCGGCGCACATCGCGCACGGCTCCAGCGTGACATAGAGGTCGCACGCCTCGAGCCATTTCCGCCCGAGCGCCCGACAGGCGGCGCGGATCGCCAGCAGTTCGGCGTGCGCGCACGGATCGCCGTCCGCCTCCACCCGGTTGTGCGCCTCCGCCAGGATCCGGCCGTCGGCGCCGTCGACCACGACCGCGCCGACCGGCACCTCGCCGATCGCCGCCGCCTGCCCGGCCAGCGTCAGCGCCCGGCGCATCGGCGCCTGCGCACGCGCACCCGGCGGCGGCGTCATCGACGGCATGGCGACCCTTCCGGTTCTTGGCGTGACGGGTGGGGCGTTTCCAGCTAGACGGGGTGGACGGGCACTGTCGTGGGCGGTCCCGCGTGCGGTCAAGCGCCCACGGGCGTGCGAACTGGCGGGCATATTGATCCGGGGCCGGAAAGCGGCTAGAGCAAGATGCTGAAAGGTGAAGCCACCTTTCAGCTGAGCCTTGCTCTCTCCCTTCAGGCAGTTAGGGCAAGATTCACGATTAAGGTCGACCCGACCTTCATCGATTTTGCTCTAGCACCCGAGAGTTGGGCCGCGGCCGGCGCCCGCGAACCGTCCACGGCATCAAGGATCACGCGACAGGCAGGGAGCGCGCCCCATGCTGGACACCGACCTGGAGACGATTTGCTGGCTGATCGTCAAGGTGCGCGAGTTCGAGGTGGAAGACGCCATGCCGGCGGAGGCCGGCGACGACGACGCCACGCTCGCGCCGGATGCCGAAGACGCGTTGGCGGACGTGGACGAGAGCCGGGCCCAGGACGACCCGATCTACGCCGAGGCCAAGCGCGTGATCGACGAGCTGAACGAGGAGGCGCAGATCGAGCTGCTCGCGCTGACCTGGCTCGGCCGCGGCGACTACACGGCCGCCGACGAATGGCAGGAGGCGCTCGACGAGGCCGCCAGCCGGCACGCGGAAATCAACGCGGCCGAATACCTGCTGGGCAATCCGCTGCTCGCCGACTACCTGGAGGAGGGCTTGAGCCAGCTCGGCCTGTCCTGCGAGGGCACCGACGCCTTCTCGATGTAGGCGCGGGTCTTCCCGCCGCCTCTCGCCCCGCCATCCCGCCTAGAGCAAAATCGATGAAGGTCGGGTCGACCTTCATCGTGAGGTTTGCTCTAACTGCTTGAAGAGAGAGCAAGATTCAGCTGAAAAGTGGCTTCACCTTTCAGCATCTTGCTCTAAATAAAGGCCCGCTTTCATGTCGACACGCCCACTGATCGGCCTCTCGCTGGACAGCGAGGAGGCCGGCGGCTGGTCCAAGATGCCGTGGTACGCGCTGCGGCAGAACTACTGCGCAGCCGTCGCGGCCTCCGGCGGCCTGCCGGTCGCCCTGCCGCACGAGGCCGACGCGGCCGAGGCCTACCTCGACAAGCTCGACGGGCTGGTGATCACCGGCGGGGCGTTCGACGTCGACCCCAGCCTGTTCGGCGCCGAGGCGAAGCACGAAACGGTCAAGACCAAGGACGCGCGCACCCGCTTCGAGCTGGCGATCCTGAACGGCGCGCTGGCCCGCGACATGGCGATCCTGGGGATCTGCGGCGGCCAGCAGCTGCTCAACGTCGCGCTCGGCGGCACGCTGATCCAGCACATCCCCGACCATGTGCCGGACGCGCTGGCCCACGAGCAGCCGAACCCGCGCACCGAAGCCGGGCACGCCGTGCAGCTGGTCAAGGGCACCCGCCTGCACGCGATCTGCGGGGCGGACGAGCTGCAGGTCAACTCCGCCCACCACCAGGCCGCGGCCGGGGTGGGCGACGGCGTGGTGATCAACGCGCGCGCGCCCGATGGCGTGATCGAGGGGATCGAGGCGCCCGACCGGCGCTTTTGCATCGGCGTCGAGTGGCACCCGGAGTTCCACATCTCGGCCGGCGACAAGCGGATCTTCGACGCCTTCATCCAGGCCGCGCGGGGCGACGCATCCAGATGAGCGACAAGACCGACGACACCGGCGCCGCCGACGGCGCTGCGGCCCAGCGGGTCGCCAAGCTGATCGCGCGCGCGGGCGTCTGCTCCCGGCGCGAGGCCGAGCGGCTGATCGAGCAGCGGCGCGTGGCGGTCGACGACCAGACCCTGACAACCCCCGCCGTCACGGTCGACGACCCCCAGCGGATCACGATCGACGGCGAACGCCTGCCCCAGCCCGAGCCGACCCGGATCTTCCGCTTCCACAAGCCGAGCGGCGTGGTCACGACCGAACGCGATCCCGAGGGCCGGCGGACGATCTACGAGGTGCTGCCCGACGGGCTGCCGCGGCTGATGCCGGTCGGGCGGCTCGACCTGACCTCCGAAGGGCTGCTGCTGCTGACCAACGACGGCGCGCTGAAGCGCCGGCTGGAGCTGCCGGACACCGGCTGGATCCGGCGCTACCGCGTGCGCGTGTTCGGCGACCCCGACGCCGACCAGCTGGCGACCCTGCAGCAGGGCATCACGGTCGATGGCGTGCGCTACGGCTCGATCGACGCGCAGGTCGATAGCAAGGCGGGCGCCAACACCTGGGTCACGGTCTCCCTGCGCGAAGGCCGCAACCGCGAGGTCCGGCGGGTGATGGAGCACCTGGGCTACCGGGTGAACCGGCTGCTGCGGGTCGCCTACGGCCCGTTCCAGCTGGGGTCGATGAAGCCAGGCGAGGTCAAGGAGGTGCCGCCCAAGGTGCTGGCCGAACAGCTGGGCCTGGCGCAGTCGCCCGAGCGCAAGGTCGGCACCGCCAAGGCCAAGCCGCCGAAGAACGCGCGCAAGCCGGACAAGCCGCGCAAGCCCGCCGGTGGCAAGCCGGGCAACAAGCCGGCGGGCCGCGCGGCCAATCGCGACCCCCAGGGCCAGCAGGACAAGCAGAGCAAGCCGCATGCGCATCGTCGCCGGACGTCATAGGGGCCGGCCGCTGAGCGCGCCCGCGGGCGAACAGACCCGCCCGACCAGCGCGCTGACCCGCGAATCCGTGTTCAACATCCTGACCCACGGCAAGTTCGCCGCGGACGGCGACCCCTTGCCGGGCGCGATGGTCCTGGACGGCTTCGCCGGCGCCGGCGCCAACGGGCTGGAGGCGCTTTCCCGCGGGGCCGCGCACGCCGTGTTCATGGAAAGCCAGGCGGCGGCGATTTCGGCCCTGCGGGAGAACCTGAGGACGCTCGGCGAGCAGCAGAACGCCACGATCGTGCACGGCGACTGCCTGCATCCGCCGCGCGCCACCCGCGCCTGCGACCTGGTGATCCTGGACCCGCCCTACCGCCAGGGCATGGCGCCGCCGGCGATGCGCGCCCTCTGGTCCAGCGGCTGGATCGCCGCGGACGCACTGGTCGTTGTCGAATTGATGAAGACCGAGGACCTGAGCGTTCCCGAGGGCTTCGAGGAGATCGAAACCCGCAAGTACGGCAAGGCCAAGGTGGTCTTCCTGCGCGCGCCCGAGCGCTGAAGCGCCTGTAGGGTGTTTTCCGTAAGGGTGGCTTCGCGCCAGCAACCCACCTTTTGAGGCCGCGTCACGGCGGATTGCCGCTTACAGGGCTAATCCGCCCTACAAGAGCCTCTTCGCCTCGGCGGCGGACAGGGAACAAAAATCCCCCGGCACGGCGCATGGCCGTGCCGGGGGGAGCCACCTCGGGTCGGGCGCGGTTTAGCTGCCGGAGACGGTGTAGTCCCGCAGCTTGCCGTCCTTGAAGATCTTCCGCTGATAGCTCTCGCTTTTCTGCATGCCGTTCTCGTTGACGGCCTTGTCGCCGGTCACGCCCCGGTAATCGTCGGCGACCTCATGCAGCGCCTCGGCGATCTGCTTGGGCTTGGTGGAGCCGGCCTGGTCGATCGCCAGCATCGCCATCATCGCCGCGTCGTAGGCGTAGCCGCCGAACGCGGTCAGCGGCGCCTCGCCGAACTCCCGTTCGTAGGCCTCGGCGTACTCGGTGTCGTAGAAGTTGCTGTCGACGCCGACCACAAGGCCCTTGATACCCTCGGCGACCTGCGGGATCTCCTTCACCTCGTTGGACCACATGGTCATGTAGTCAGCGTACCAGCCCTTGGGCATCTCCTTGCCGCTCTCGTACATCTGGCGGAGGATCAGCCGCGCCTCGGTGCCGTAGGCGGTGAAGAAGCCGGCCTTGGTGTCGCCGCGGAACAGCTGCTTGATCTCCGGGCGGTAGTCCGACTTGTTCAGCTCATAGCGCACCGTTCGGGTGCACGCGCCGCCGGCCTGCTTGACCGTCTTGCAGGCGTTCAGCTCCAGCCCGACGCCGAACGGGTTGTTCGGGGTGATCGAGGCGAACTTCTTCACCCCGCTGTCCTGCATGGCGAACTGGGCGAGTTCGGCGCCCATGATGTTGTCCAGGCCGATCGCGTTGAACATATACGGCCCGATCTCCGCCAGTTTGGGCGAAGTCGAGCCGACCGAGATCTGCACGGTCTGGTTCCTGTTGGTGAACTGGCCGGTCGGCACCGAGATGCCGGAGGAGAACTCGCCGATCACGACCGGCACGTCGTCGACGTTGACCAGCTTGCGGACCGCATCCATCGCGGAGGCCGGCCGGCTTTCGGTGTTCTCCACGATCACCTCGACCTGGCGGCCGTCGAGCAGGCCCGGACCGAGCTTGCGGGTTTCGCCGCCGTCCATCGGCACTTCGTAGCCGTTGTTGACCCGCTGGACGGCCAGCTGCATGCCGCGTTCCATGTCCTGACCGACCACCGCGTTGGTGCCGGTCAGCGAGGTCAGCTGACCCAGCTGAATCGGCTCGCCCGCCGCCGGGCCGGCGCTCAGGCCGGCCGTCGCGGCCAGCGCAACCACGCTGGCAACCGTACGTTTCAGACTGTGCATCACGGTGCCTCCCTTGGTCCTGCCGCCGCCGGACCCTGGAGGCCGCTTGCCGCCACGCGGCCCGGCTCGGGCGGCGTTCGGATTCTGTGTCGCGGGCAAGATGCTGAGCGGCGGGACCGCGTTTGCCCTGATGCTTGCCCGGTCTTCTGGACGTCCCGCCGGCGCGGCTGTGGCCGTGCCTGCGCGCCGGCCGCTTCGTCACGCCATGGGCCCGGTTCACGCGGTCCGGGTCTTGTTGTTGTCGCGTTACCGGCAGAGATAGCAATCACTGGCCCGGTTGTTAACCCGGTGGCGGGTTGAGCGGTGCTCGGGTCAGCCGTCGGCTTCCGCCACCTGACCGCCGAGGTAGGCCTGGCGGATCTTGTCGTCGTTCAGGATATCCTGCGCCTTGCCGTCGAAGGCGTTGCGCCCGTCCGCCAGCACGTAGCCGCGGTGGGAGATCTCGAGCGAATGCTGGGCCTCCTGCTCGACGATCAGGATGGTGCGGCCTTCGGCGTTGATCGCCTGCACCTTCTGGAACACCTCGTCGGCCATCTGCGGGCTGAGCGCGGCGCTTGGTTCATCGAGCATCAGCAGGTCCGGCTCGGTCATCAGCGCGCGCGCCATGGCGAGCATCTGCCGTTCGCCGCCGCTCATCGTCTTGACCCGCTGCTTGCGCCGTTCGGCCAGGCGCGGGAAGCCCGCGTACTGCGCCTCCATGCGCTGCTTCAGCGTGCCCTTGGCGAGCGTGTAGCCGCCCATCCGCAGGTTCTCCTCCACGCTGAGCGAGGGGAACACGTTGTCCAGCTGGGGTACGTAGGCGATCCCCTGGACCACCCGCTGGTCCGGACGCAGCCGGCTGACGTCCTCGCCCTGGAAGCGGATCTGCCCGGCGGTCGGATACAGGTAGCCCATCACCGCCTTCAACAGGGTCGACTTGCCCGCCCCGTTCGGGCCGATGATGGTCACGATCTCCTGCTTCTCGGCGTGCAGGTCGACCTCGGTCAGCACCTGCGTCTCGCCGTAGCCGCAGGTCAGCCCGTCGACGTCGATCACGGCCATGGGCTTGCCTCTCCCCTTACGCGTGGGCTGCCCGACGCGGCGGCGGGTCCCCTCACCGCCCGCTCTGCCGGGCGAGGTAGGCGCGCAGCACGTCGTCGCGCTGCAGCACCTCGTCGGTCGCGCCGCTGGCGATGATCTGCCCGGCGTCCAGCACGGTGACGCTGTCGCACAGCCGGCGGACGACCTGCATGTTGTGCTCCACGATCAGGAAGTTCTGACCCTGGCTCTGAAGCGCGCGGATCACGCCGACGATGCCGTCGATCAGCCGCGGGTTCACGCCGGCGACCGGCTCGTCCAGCAGCAGCAGTTTGGGCCGCACCATCAGCGCCTGACCCATCATCAAAAGTTTCTTCTGCCCGCCGGAGAGCGAGCCCGCCGGCGTGTCCGCCTGGTGGTCCAGCTTGATCTGCGCCAGGATCTCCCAGGCGCGCTCGAGCGCCTGATCCTCCTGCCGGCGGATCGCCCCCGGGCGGAACAGCGCGGCCAGCACGCCCTCGCCGACCTGCTGCTGCGGGGCGAGCAGCAGGTTTTCCATGACCGTCATCGCCTGCGGGTTCAGGCTGGCCTGGAAGGTCCGGACCAGCCCGCGCCGGGCAATCCGGTCGGGGCTCAACCCATCGATCCGCGCGCCGTCGAACCGGACCTCGCCGACGTCGGGCGCGGCGAAGCCGGAGATCACGTTGAACAGCGTCGTCTTGCCCGAGCCGTTCGGCCCGATCAGCCCGGCCACGCCGCCGGCGCGCACTTCCAGCGAGACGCCGTCGAGCGCGGTCAGCCCGCCGAAGGATTTGCGCACGTTGTCGGTCTGCAGCAGCGGTTCGGCCATGACCCTAGTCGCTCCCCTGCCGCCTGCGGGTGTGGGCGTAGCGGCGCACGCGCTCGGGCACCAGGCCGTTCGGCAGGAACATGATCACCAGGATGATCAGCACGCCGATCGCCACCATGCGCAGGGAGCCCAGCGTATCGGCGTCGATCGGCACTGCACCGGCGAGGAACCGGGTGGAGTTGTAGATCGCCTGGATGATCAGCGAGCCGACCAGCGCGCCCAGGTGGTTGCCGGCCCCGCCCAGGATCACCATCGACCAGACGATGAAGGTCTCCAGCGGCTTGAAGTAGGTCGGATCGACGAAGGCGTTGAAGTGCGCGTACAGCACCCCCGCCAGCCCGGCGACGCCGCCGCCCAGCGCCATCGCGCGGATGCGCAGCCAGCGCGCGTCCTTGCCCAGCGCCCGCGGCACCTCGTCGCCCTCCCGGATCGCCTTCAGCGCGCGGCCGAACGGCATTCCGGTCAGCCACTGCACCAGCCCCCAGGAAAGCGCCACGAACCCTGCGACGAGGACCAGATAGAAGATGCCGAATCCTTGGTTGCCCAGCGTGTCCAACAGCGGCTGCGGGATGTCGGAATAGCCGTGCGGGCCGCCCTGGTAGGTGCCGCCGATCGTGGTGTTCTTGAAGAACAGCCGCACGATCTCCGCCGCCGCCAGGGTGGAGATCGCCCAGTAGTCCTGCTGCAGGTGCGCCGTCGGCAGCGCGATCAGCGCGCCGAACGCCGCCGCCAATAGCACCCCGCCGATCAGCCCGACGACGACGTTGGTCCCAACCACGACCGTCAGGATCGTCGAGCCGTAGGCGCCCAGCATGAAGAACGCGATGTGGCCCAGGTTGACCAGGCCGGTCAGGCCGTACTGCAGGTTCAGGCTGAGCGCCAGGATCGCCCAGATGCCAATGATCGTGAGCAGGTAGGTCAGGAACTCGATCATCGCCGCGCCGCCCCCATGATGCCCTGCGGGCGCAGCAGCAGCACCGCGATCAGGAAGACGAACGCGATCGCCGGCTTATAGCCCGCGGGGATGAACAGGAAGTCCCGGTCGACACCGACCAGGGACCCGAGGAAGGCGAAGTTGATCGACAGCCCGACGTTCTCGGCGAAGCCCAGCACCAGCGCGCCCAGCATGGCGCCGTACGGCGAGCCGATGCCGCCCAGGATCGCCGCGCAGAACACCGGCACGATCACCGAGAAGCCCATCATCGGATAGATCTGCGTATCCAGGCCCAGCAGGATGCCGCCCAGGCCGGCGAACGCGCTGCCGATGAACCAGACCGCGCGGATGATCCGTTCGGTGAAGATGCCGCTCGCCTGCGCCAGGTTCGGGTTGTCCGCGGCCGCGCGCATCGCCACGCCCAGCTTGGTGTAGGTCAAGAGGCCGTGGAAGATCAGCATGCAGGCGACCGCCGAGGCGATGATCACCAGCTGCACGGTGGTCACGCTCGCGCCCAGGACCTCCATCGGCGCCTGCAGGGGCAGCGGAAAGTTGCGCGGACTGGGCCCGAAGATCGCGCGCAGCGTCTCCCGGATCGCGATGCCGAGCGCGAAGGCCGCGATCATCAGCATGATCGGCGAGCGGTCGCGCAGGTGCTGGAACACCAGTCGATCGGCCAGGATGCCCGCACCGCCGCAGACCGCGATCCCGATCACCGCGCTCAGCGCCAGCGGCAGTCCGGCCACGGTGGCGCCGGCGAGCGCGACGTAGGCGCCCAGCGGCGCGAACTCGACGTGGGCGAAGTTCGGGAACCGCAGCACCGAGTAGACCATCGTCAAGCCCACGGCCAGCAGGGCCAGGGTCGAGCTGCGGATCAGGCTGTCGAAGATGATCTGAGCCACCGGTGGCCGTCCTATCTTCCTGGTCGTTGCGCCCGACACGAGCGTGTGGCCTGCGACCGTCCGGCGCGGCCGACCCCGATCTTCACCATAAACCGCACCCGGGTTTCAACGGGGGGCCTCGCCCGCTGGCGGTGCCGGGTTAGTATCCATGGGCGACCGCCCTGGTCCCGCAACTAATTCCCCTCCTCCGCTGGGGAGGAGGGGCTAGGGGAGGAGGATGCCGTGCTCTCGGCGACGTGCTCACCTCCTCTCCCTAGCCCGCTCCTCCCAGTGGAGGAGAGGGGACCCGCTGCACCGCTTCGCCCACCCGCCCACGACGCGCACGCAGGAAGCCGCCGATGATCGACTTCTCCTCCGACACCCAGACCCGGCCGACCCGGGCGATGCGGGAAGCGGTGCTGGACGCCGAGACCGGCGACGAGCGCCACGATGCCTGCCCGACCACCCTGGACCTGAACCGGCGGGTCGCTGCGCTGTTCGGCATGGAGGCGGCGGTCTTCCTGCCGTCCGGCACGATGTGCAACGAGATCGCGATCGCGGTGCACACGCGCCCGGGGGACGAGGTGATCTGCGCCCGGGAAAGCCACATCATCTTCGCCGAAAGCGGCGGGCCGGCGGCGCTGTCGGGGGTGATGATGCACCCGCTGGACGCCGAGCGCGGCCTGTTCACGCCCGACCAAGTCGCGGCCGCGCTCCGTCCGCCGTCCAGCTTCGCCCCGCGCAGCCGTCTCCTGGTGACCGAGCAGACGTCCAACCTGGGCGGCGGTGCGGTCTGGCCGGTCGATCAGCTGAACGCGGTGGCGCGGACCGCCCGGGACCACGGCCTGGCGGCGCATCTGGACGGCGCGCGGGTGCTCAACGCCAGCGTCGCCACCGGCGTCCCGGCGGCCGATTACGCCCGGCATCACGACAGCGCCTGGCTCGCGTTCACCAAGGGGCTTGGCTGTCCGGTCGGCGCCGTGCTGGCGGGCAGCGCGCAGTTCATCCGCGACGCCTGGCTGCTGAAGCGCCGCTGGGGCGGGGCGATGCGCCAGACCGGTGTGCTGACGGCGATGTGCCTGCACGCCCTCGACCACCACGTCGACCGGCTGGCCGACGACCACGCGATGGCCCGCGACCTGGGTGCCGACCTGGCCGCGGCGCCGATCGTCAAGCGCGTCCTGCCGGTGGAGACCAATATTGTCGTGGCGGAACTGGCCGACAGTGCCCCGGACGCGGACACCGTCTGCGCGCGCCTACGCGAGCGCGGCGTCAAGGTGGGCCGGATCGGCAGACGCAAACTGCGCCTGCTGACTCACCTGGACGCGAGCGTGGACGACGCGCGCGCCGCGGTGGCGGCGGTGCAGGGACTGACGGTGGAAGCGTAACGGTTCCTTCTCCTCCCCTGGGAGGAGAGAGGAGGTTGCCCGCGGCACGGATGCGCGTGGTCCCTCCTCCCCTCGCCCCTCCTCCCACTGGACGAGGCGATCCGTGAAAGCCAGGAGGAGTTCGACGCCAGGCGCCTCTAGGCCTCCGCGGGCTCCAGCTCGCGCGCGCGGCTGTCGATCCGGGTGCGCAGGTCGCGAATGGCAGATTCGATCGCGCGCGTGTCGGCCGCGGTCTGCCGACCGTACTTACGCACACAGGCGAGCGCCTCGTCGAGCCGTTCGGTCTTGCTGGCGGTCGTCGTCGGATCGGTCATGCCGGTCGGGTCCCCTTTGGAACAACGTCGGGTCGGTGGAGCTCGGCCGGGCCCGAGGGAGCCCGGCGCCGCACGAACTCAGATATGCGCGGCGTCGCCGGTGTCGTGCGTGCCGTCGAGCGCGCGGATCAGGTCGATCAGCTCGGACAGCTCGCGCGCGCTTTCCGGATCCTCTCCGGCGACGGCGCGCAGGCGGTCCACGGCGAGCCACAGGTTGAGGTTTTGCATGGCGGCACGCGCTCCCTTCCGCTTGGCCCGCATCGGTCGCCTTGGACGGGGGCCTTGAACGTCGGCTCGGGTATTCGCATCCGGCGATCCGGCGACCCCGGCCTTTCGACACGGCGCAGACTGCCGAACCGATAGAAAAATGCCGATTCACTTTTTCCGTTGTTGCATTGCACAAAACTATTTCGACCGCGTTCGTCTGTCGGTGAACCGCCGATGAGCGCGTTTGCCTCGCGTTCGTGCGCAGACAATCTGCGACAACCGGGCGCACTTCAGGCGCGCGGGTACAAGAAAGCCCGGCACCGGAAGCGTCCGGTACCGGGCTTGCGGCCGCCGGCGAAGGCCGCCGAAGGCTGTTGGGGCGGGGGGTTACGCCGCCTGCTTCAGCAGCGGCTTGATGTCCTTGCGCGGGCGGGCTCCCAGGTGGGCGATCGCTTCCGCCGCCAGACGGGCGCCGAGCGCACCGCTGTCGGCATGCGACCAGCCGTGGGTCAGGCCATAGAGGAAGCCGGCGGCGTACATGTCGCCCGCCCCGGTGGTGTCCTCCAGCTGCGCCGGCTTGACCGCTGCGACCTCGGTCTGCGCGCCGCCATCGACCACGATCGAGCCCCGTTCGCTGCGGGTGACGACCGCGATCAGGCCGTCGCGCTTCAGCCACTCGACCGCCGACCAGACGTCGCCGGCGCCGGACAGCGTCTTGGCCTCCTCCTCGTTGGCGAACAGGATGTCGAGCCCGTCGTCGAGGATCTTGCGGAATTCCTCGAGATGGCGCTCGACGCAGCCGGCGTCCGACAGGCTGATCGCCGTCTTGGTGCCGTGCCTGCGCGCCGCCGGCAGGGCGATGTGGCAGGCTTCGTTGGCCTGCGGGCTGTCGAACAGATAGCCCTCCAGCAGCAGCACCTCGGCCTCCGCGATCAGGTCGGTGTCGACGTCGTCCTTGGACAGCGTGATCGCCGCGCCGAGCGAGGTGTACATGGTGCGCTGGGCGTCCGGGGTGACCGCGACCAGCGAGCGCGCGGTGGTCATTTGCCCGTCCGCGCGGTCGGTGGCGAAGGTGACGCCGTTGGCCTTCATGTCGTGGGCGTAGACCAGGCCCAGCTCGTCGTCGGCGACCTTGCCGATGTAGCCGGCCTTGGCGCCGAGCGCGCCCAGCGCGGCGACGGTGTTGCCGACCGATCCGCCGGAGCACTCCAGCCCCGCGGGCATGTCCTGATACAGCTGATCGGCGGTCTGCTCGTCGCCCAGCTGCATGCCGCCCTTGGTCAGGCCGTGCTTCTCCAGGAAGCTGTCCTCGACGTTGACCAGCACGTCGACGACGGCGTTGCCGATCCCGACAACCTTGTAGCTCTTATCGGCCAAGGTTCGTCCTCCTTGGATATGTGCGTGTACCTAAAGCGCGGCGCCCATGGGCGCCGCGCTTGCCCGTCGAACGGCCGTTGCGGCGGGTCCCTCTCCCTTGAGGGGAGAGGACAGGTGAGGGTGGGTTTGCCGGTGGATGCCGGGCAGTCCCACCCTCACCCTCCCACGACCCTGCGGGTCGCGGGCCCCGCCCTCTCCCCTCGAGGGAGAGGGGATGGCGCCCTCCAGAGAGAG